>MPND01000034.1 GCA_002238855.1 SAR202 cluster bacterium bin90 | reverse complement strand
AACCATTATTCGCTGCTCAAGAATCCGCTCAAGCTCCGATGTGCGGTCCTTAATCTCATGCTTTATCAATTCTTCACTATCCATCCACAAGTTTGTTGGAAGTCATTCGGCAGGAGTGTCTAATATCAGTACAGCGTTTCCTCTACATCTGAAAGGAAACGCTGTTGATTCGGATTGGTGACAGCTGTCTGATTACTCTACTGCAATAACGCAACTACACGATGAGCGGCGTTCCTTCTCTGTTTGCCCATTCGCCCATTGATCCGTCGTAGTTTCGTGCCCGATCATAGCCTAGCAGCTTCAGTACAAATACACCGTGCGCCGCACGGATGCCTCCCTGTCAATAGGTTATGATTTCCTTGTCCGGCGTCGCTCCTACTTGCTCCAGCATTTCTCTCAGCTCGTCAGCCGGCTTAATCGTCTGATGGCTGTCATCTGTTATGAAATTCAACCATTCGAGATGAACTGACCCGGGAATGCGTCCTGCGCGGGAGTTGCCTCGCGAGTTGCTGCCGTCCCACTCGCCGTCCGAGCGAACATCTAGGAACACAACATCGTCATTCCCGACATTGGCAACTCCATAATCGAGGGTGCAAACAAGGCTGTCATCGCCCCTTGGCGTAAATGTCACTTCTGCCGGACTGGGCACGCTGATCGATGTTGGGCGTCCCTCGTCATACCATTTCTTCCAACCACCGTTGAGCACCTTAACGTTGGTGTGTCCGTGATGGTTCAGAACCCACCAGAACCTCGTTGACCAAAGGCCCCCGTTGCTGTCATACACCACTACCAGGTCATCGTCGCCGATTCCCATTCTCTCCATGAGTTCCTTCATCGTGTCGGGAGGGGCGACTAGCGGATTGCCGCGAGGATCGTCATCGTAGCCCGATTCCTTGATGTAGTGGTGAACCGGAATTCCGATCGCGTTCTTAATATGAGCGCGACCGTAGGCGTCGTATGGGTCGCAATCGACAATGCGAAGGTTGGGGTCGTCAAGCCTCGCATTGAGCCAGTCGGTTTCAACCAGAAGCTCCGGATTGACATATCCCTGGGTCGTCATTTCTGTCACCTTGTTCGTTCAGACTACAACCGAGTTTTCAGTACATCTAACTATATCAGAATTCACCCTGGCTAGGACCGGTTGCGAACTCTACGGATACCGATACTCTCGAATGCCACGTACCATCAGCCAAACTATGAGCACAACAACGATCCCGACACCTCCTCCAAGAATCAGCGTGTTATCCGCGCCGATTACCTCGGACATATACCCCACCTCGAAGGTCCCGAGGTTGTTCGCAGTCATTGCAGAAACCGACGAGAAACTGACTGCTCTTCCACGCATGTTGTCCGCAGTCGTAAGCTGCACTGTTGTCTGACGCGTCGCCATGCCTACGGCGTCGGATGCTCCTAGGCCCGCCAGGATAAGAACTCCTAGCCACAGTGCGGTTGTGAAGCCGAATGCAATGAGAAGAATCGCATAAAGGAAGGTGGCGTAAACGACTAGCATACCCTTAGCGCGAAACCTCGTAAGAAACAGGACGGAGAATGTGCCAAGGATGCCACCTGCGGAATTCGCTGCCGTTAGAACTCCAACCGTGGCGGGCCCCCCTTTGAACAGCCTGTCAGCGAACAGCGGCAATATCTGGCGGTAGTGACTTACGATGGTGACGCCAATGTCCATAGTGTACAGTCCAGGCAGGATTGGGTGTGTCCGGACGTAGAGGAAGCCATCCCACATGCGCCTGAGAACCGAGGCGCCCTGCTGTCGATCGGCGGGAATGCCGGATACCCTAATCATAAGGGGCAGCACGACACTTGGTATCGCGATCAGAGTTGTTATTGCGAAGATATAGACATATTGCCCTTGGGATAGCTCGATAGCGGCAGCAAAAGCCAGTGGCGCCGCGACAGCACCGACCTGAAATGTGGCAGTGTTCAGCGCTACGGCATGCATCAGGTGGGTGCGAGGCACCACGTTTGCAGTGAGGGCAGAGCGTGAGGGACTTCCAAGTGTGCTAGCTACGCTCAGGACTGCGGTGACTGCGTAAATGTGCCAAGGCTTGAGACTGTCTGTAGCTGCCAGTGCTGTCATTGCTGCAATGAGTATCAGACTGACCAACTGGGCATAAGCCATTAGCTTCTTGCGGTCGATCTGATCGGCAAGAGCTCCGCCGTAGAGGATCGCCGGTAACTGCATGACCAGTTGCACAACTCCAAGTAGGCCAAGCTGCAGTCCAGAACCAGTTACATCGTAAAGCCAGACGATGCTTATCAGCGTTCTCATCTGCATGGTAACCATCTGGGCAACACCAGACAGCCAGAGCATGCGATAGTCTCGGAATGCGAGCGCCGACCAAGGTCGTGGATTCTTGCCGGCTGGGAGACCTTTGCCTCGAAGTTGCGAACTTTCTCTACGGGGAGGGCCGCCTAATGCCAACGGTCTCTCGCAGAAAATAGTACAGAAATCAGTCTATTCATTGTGCAGAATTATACTTTCTCCGCGTCTATACGGCAAAAGTGTCACTCGGACTGGTTAAGAAGACTTCCTCCTGATTCTCGTCCGCCTGATATCATTGATGCAATAGTGCTTTTGGTACTAGTGCCGGCGGGTTGTAAGGAGGGAGGTGCTCGGTGCCTAGTTGGGAAAGCTATGTCGCCGCTGCAATCGCGGAGCTTGAAAAGCGTGAAGTTGTACGCAGGATATGGGATCGCGACCATTCGGTCTGGGATTCCGACCCGACCGAGATCAGCGACAGGCTTGGATGGCTCACGGTCGCGAGCGAAATGCACCAGCAGATTGCTGAACTGAGAGCCTTCGTTGAAGAGATTCGGAACGAGGGCTACGAACAGGTCGTGCTTATTGGCATGGGGGGCAGTAGCCTGGGCGCACTCGCTTTAGAGATGCTTTTTGGCAGCGCCATTGGGTATCCGAAGCTTGTCGTACTAGACTCGACTGTTCCGGATATGGTCGCTAGCGTGGGAGCGGCTAGCCGTGACACAAAGACACTGTATATCGTCGCATCCAAGTCTGGGACAACGATCGAGCCGAACATGCTCTACAGGCACTTCAGGGCACTCGTTGAGCAGTCTGTCGGGACTGAGAATGCCGGCAGAGACTTCGTAGCCATCTGCGACGCAGGCACGGAGCTTGAGCGCCTGGCTCGAGAGCAGGGCTTCCGCGAAACTTTCATCAACTCGGCCGATATAGGCGGACGGTACTCAGTTCAATCCCTTTTCGGGTTGGTGCCATCTTCGTTGATTGGAATCGATATTGAGGCATTTCTGTCGCAGGTCGAAAACATGGGAGCGAAGTGCGCTGCTACGGTCGCCTCTGAGGACAATCCCGGCGCGTGGCTTGGCGCCGCGATTGCCGGATTATACAAACAGGGACGCGACAAGCTGACGCTGGTTACTACAGAATCTCTTGCTGGGTTCGGCCTATGGGTTGAACAGCTCTTGGCTGAGAGCACTGGCAAGGAGGGCAGGGGGATTATCCCTATCATAGGAGAACCGCGGCCTGCGCCAGATGTCCTTGGCAACGACAGATTCTGTGTCTATGTGCGACTTGACGGCGACAATGCAGACGAGATTGATGCATATATGGATGAGATCGAGGCTTCCGGCATTCCTACGATAAGATTGAGCCTCTCCGACAAGTACGAAATCGGTGCGGAGTTCTTTCGATGGGAGTTTGCCACGGCAGTTGTGGGGAGCCTGATGGGCATTCACCCATTCGACCAACCTGATGTGCAGAGGGCGAAAGATAACACCGCTCGTCTGCTGGAGGAGTACCAGACTGGAGGAGTCCGTCCATTGCTGAATCCCGTCGGCTCCCTGGACGATCTGATTGCTCAAGTGAAGCCGGGCTGTTATCTGTCCTTAACTGCCTACGTTGAGCCAAGCCCGCAGTTTGAGCAGGCAATTGCTGTCTTGCGCGCATGTATCAGCAATCAGAGCCACATACCCACGACATTCGCGTATGGTCCGCGTTACCTGCATTCCACTGGTCAGTTACACAAGGGTGGAACCGATTCCGGGTTGTTTCTCCAACTGGTCCAGACTGGGGACAGCGATGTTACAATACCGGGCGAGGCATTCACTTTCGGCGTGCTCGCCGCAGCACAGGCTAAGGGCGACTTGGATGCCCTGTCTGCGTTGGGCCGTCCGGTTGCCCGGATTGACCTTCGCCACGATGCCGGAGTTGTAATTTACGATTTGGCGAACAGTCTTGACTGACTTGATACGGTATTCACCGTCCGGGGAGGTGACAATTGGAACTGGGAATGATTGGGTTGGGACGGATGGGCGGAAATATGACGCTACGCCTGCTGAGAGGCGGCCATCGGGTTGTTGTTTACGATCATGATGATGAGGCACGCCGGTCAGCTGCGAATGCGGGCGCAGTAGCGTCAAACTCCGTAGCGGAACTCGTCGATGCATTGTCGATCCCACGAGCCGTCTGGGTAATGGTTCCAGCCGGTGAGATTACCGACAACACGATAGAGAACCTAAGCGAGGTCTTGTCCCTCGGCGATACCGTGATCGACGGTGGAAATTCCAATTACAAGGAAACGATACGGCGCGCCAACGCCTTGCAGGCTAAGGGCATTTCGATGCTCGATGTCGGCACAAGCGGCGGTATCTGGGGACTAACCGAAGGGTATAGCCTCATGATTGGGGGCGACGACGGGGCGTATTCTCGACTTGAACCTATTTTCAAGACGCTGGCTCCCGGCGAAGACATCGGATATGGTCGTGTTGGGCCTTCAGGCGCTGGGCATTTCGTTAAGATGGTTCACAATGGAATCGAATACGGCATGATGCAAGCCTTTGCCGAAGGGTTCGAACTCATGGAAGCAAAGACTGACTTGGCACTAGATCTCGCGCAGATCGCTCACATCTGGAGATATGGGAGCGTTGTGCGGTCTTGGCTGCTGGATCTCACGGCGGCCGCTCTGGATGAGGATGCGAGCCTGGATAGCATTCAGGCGTATGTGGAAGACTCGGGCGAGGGCCGATGGACGCTCGAAGAATCCATTGATATGGCGGTGCCCATTCCTGTAATTGCTGCGTCGCTTCAGGCGCGTTTTAGATCGAGGCAGGACTCGCCATACGGAGCTAGGTTGCTCGCAGCAATGCGAAACCAGTTCGGTGGGCACAGTGTCAGGAAGACAGACGGATGACCAGCGCAAGCACGAGCATTGTCATATTCGGCGGCACAGGGGATCTGGCCCAACGTAAGCTGATTCCCGCGCTCTTTGAACTTACATACCGCAAGCGAATTCCCGATGACCTTCGGGTGGTCTGCTTTGCCAGGTCAGACTACACCAGTGAGTCGTACCGGGAGTTCATGTGGAACAAGGTGAGTGAATTCCTTGACCTTGCGGCGCACCGGGACGCTTGGAGCGAATTTGCACGGCGCATTCACTACATTCGCGGAGACCTCGGTGATCCCGAAGGGCTTGGCATATTGAAGAATGGGCTTCATAAGTTGGATGGTGGCGATGATGTTCCTGCGAATTGGCTCTTTTACCTTTCCATTGCCCCTTGGCTATTTGAGCCGGCACTGAGAAACATGTCTGAGAAGGGGCTCGCTGATGAAACGGACCGGGTGGCGCAGGGTAGTCATCGAGAAGCCGTTTGGTAACGATCTGAAGTCGGCTGTTGAGCTGGACAGTCTTGTAGGCGAGGTGTTTGACGAGAGACAGGTATTTCGCATCGACCACTATCTCGGCAAACACATGGTGCAGAACTTATTGGTGTTCCGCTTTGCCAACGCCATTTTCGAGCCACTCTGGAATCGGAACTACATTGATAATGTGCGGATAACTGTCGCCGAATCGTTAACGGTAGAAGATCGAGGGAGCTATTACAACGAGTCGGGTGTCGTACGCGATATGGTCCAGAACCATCTCTTACAGCTGCTTACGCTGGTGGCGATGGAGCCGCCGAACAATGCAGACTCGGAGTCGCTTCGAAACAAAAAAGTCGAGGTCCTGCAAGCCATTCGCAGACATGACGGATTCGAAATGGCCCAAAATGCCGTGCGGGGCCAGTACAGAGGCTATGTTGCAGAGAATGGAGTGCCCGAGGGATCCATCACGCCGACATACGCGGCTTTGCGGCTCGACGTCGATAACTGGCGCTGGAGGGACGTGCCGTTTTATCTGAGAACGGGAAAGGCTATGGCAGAGAAGACATCCGAGATTGTCATCGAGTTTCAGAAGCCCCCTCACTCTATGTTTCCCTTTACATTCGGCGAAGAGATTCCGTCCAACTTCCTTAGGATCACTCTGCAACCAAATGAGGGAATTCACCTGGGATTCCAGACCAAGACTCCTGATACCGACATGGGATCGATGGAGCGGACTAATCTCGAGTTTCACTACAGATCCGCATTCAGAGACCTCTCCATTCCTGAGGACTATGAGCGCCTGCTTCAAGATGCACTTCTTGGGGACGCTAGCCTCTTCATTCGCAACGACCATATTGAAGAGGCATGGAAAATAGTTGACCCTCTCATAGAGGCGTGGACTGAAGCCGACACATCACCTCTGCATATCTACGAGCCCGGAAGCTGGGGGCCTGCGGCAGCTGACGAACTACTCGCCAGAGACGGTAGGGAGTGGCTGCGCCGAGATTAGTCGCTGCAGATTTCTGACGATAGTGCGAGTTGGGCACATCTTTCCTTGGCGTTTCCCACAACTTCAAAGTGCGTGGGTGGAGATTCCGCATCCTTCCATTTCGTCCAGCATCTAATCTTATGACAGAGATATGGGGCTGGAGCCTGAAGAACTTGGCAACGTCCGGGCATCTTAGGGCGGACATAATCTGTTCTTACATAGGCCATAGTTCAATTGGAGGATCACTTGCAAATCAGACTTTCACGATCATTGTCGGCAGGAATCCTCCTGATTGGAGTTTTGTTCGTCTTCGCGATTACGGTTGCCTGCAGTAGCGTGGCACCCGAACCAGAGTCCGAGCAACAGCTAACTCAGTCGTCCGGTGCTCCCAGCCAGCAGGCGCCGGCTACTCCTGTCCTCGAAGTTACGCCTCAGTCCGATGCGTCGGATGCTTCGCCCATGCTTGCGCCGACGATTGAGCCGGCGCCGCAGAGTACAACAGTCGTAGCGCCTAGTGCGACACCCTTTGCTGCGACGGCAACCGTACAGTCCGCCACCGCTACATCTGTGCCCCTTTCGGCTTCGGAAGTCAATGAAGGCGGTGTTATGCCTGATGCTGACTTTGAACGCGCGTTGAATGCCGCCAGACTCAACACCCGCGGGTGGGACACTGATTTCAGGCTGCATACAGTGCCTTACAGCGAGATAAGGTTCGTCATTCCACGCGACAATATTCCCTCTATCGACTCCCCTGAGTTCATCGGACCTTCAGAGGCGTCAGCGTGGCTGAAAGATGTTGAGCCTGTAGTCGCACTAGAGATATTCGGCGATGCTCGTGCCTACCCGCTTCAGATTCTGACCTGGCATGAAATAGTGAATGATAGCGTCGGTGGCGTGCCTGTAGCGGTTACCTTCTGTCCCCTGTGCAACTCGGCGATCGCGTTTGACAGGCGACTGGATGGCGAGGTGCTTGAATTCGGCGTATCTGGCAACCTTCGCAATTCTGACCTGATTATGTATGACAGGCAAACGCACTCCTGGTGGCAGCAGTTCACCGGTGAGGGGATCGTCGGCCAACACGCCGGCCGAGACCTGGAGCATCTATCGGCGTCTATCGTTTCATTTGCTGATTTCAAAGAGGCGCAACCAGACGGAAAGGTGCTGTCGCGTGACACGGGCTTTGCACGGCAATATGGCCGAAATCCCTATGCGGGTTACGACACTGCGGACGGCAATCCGTTCTTGTTTACAGGAGACCTAGATGGCAGGCTGCTTCCGGTTGACCGCGTCATCGCGGTGACGGTGGACGAAGTAGATGTGGCATTTCCTCTTGGCGTAGTGCAGGAGGAAGGCGTTATAAATTACGAGATTGGAAAACGCCAGATTGCCGTGTTTCACAAGTTTGGGACGACTTCTGCACTTGACGCGACTGTAATCGCCGAGTCGCGCGATGTAGGATCGGCTGGGGTATTTGACGCGGTGCTCGACGGACAACTGCTCACCTTCAGTATCCAGGATGAAGGGATTGTCGATGACCAAACGGGCAGCAGTTGGAACATTCTCGGCACTGCCATCGATGGACCTCTTGCCGGTCAGAGTCTTTCGCCGGTTGTACATGGCAACCACTTCTGGTTTGCGTGGGCGGTGTTCAAGCCCGATACAATCCTGTATGAGGGCAGGAACGGAGCCTAAAGAACCGTGCGAACCGGATAAGCATGACTGAGGAGGATATACGGGCATTTAGTATTCTCCGTTTGCCAGAGATAGGCGTGATGTGACCGCGCTCCTAGTTGGCCGCAATATCCTCGAACAGGTCAGCCCAGCTTTCGAAGTCACCTTTGCCGAAGCCGTAGCGGTGGATGATCTTCCCGTCGCTTCCGATTGCCATCTTGGACGCCTGCGTGTAAATCTGAAGGGTGTCCAGCATGCCTTCTTCAGCGGATGCAGTGATCCACGGCAGATCCAGGCGCTTCCTGTCAGCTTCCAGAATCTCTAAGCTCTCGGACGGGTCTGTGCCTACGATGTAGAAAGCCACTTGATCATTATACCTGTCGCCAATATCTTCCTTTATGCGTCGCAACTCGAAGCTACACGTTCCTCACCAAGTCGCGTGAAAGTAGATGAACACCGGCTTACCTTCCTCAAGGAGATTGGCCGATGTTACCCTGTTGCCCTCCAGCAGGCTCATTCCGAATTCCGGCACCTGCATTCCTACTTTGTAACCGACTTCCACAACTTCAGGCTCAGGCTTGCTCTCCTTGGCCTGCGTAGATTCATGGGGCGAGGATTCTGATTTGAGCACATTTGCAGCAGGAGCAGACTCTGCCGGCTGGGTGTTCACGCTGGCAACCTTTGATGCAACTGAGGCTGTTTCTATTTCGGCTGTCTGAGCTGCGGGTGCTGTGCCGCAGCCCAAGAGTACCACGGTGAATGCGGCGAGCCCTAGCAACGGCAGCCTATTTCTGATTTTCATCTCTCAGCCTTGAATCTCTTGATGGCGCAACGCAATGAGCATAAGCAAGCCATTCCGCTGGTGGAGGAAAGCATACTCGAAAAGTCAGTGGAGAACAAACCAATTAACCTACTCGGGGCGGGCCTGCAGCGTAACCGCTATTTCAGCTGTTTCGCCTCCGTCGCGCACGACACTGACCGAAATCGCATCTCCGGGCCGGGTGTTTTCCAACAGGTATATTATTAGTTCATTCATACCGGAAATTTCATTGCCGTCGATTGCCGTGATTACGTCACCACCGTATCTTATGCCGCCTTCGTCCGTCTGTTTCGTCTTTGTGCTCCCCTCAAGACCCGCATTGTCGGCAGGTCCGTCATCTGCAAGAGCTATTACCAGAGCGCCACGGGTACCTTCCGGAGCGCTCATCAATTCAACTGCTTCCGGTGAGATGGTCGTACCTCGAATGCCAAGCCACGAATATGTAAATGTGCCACTACTGATTAGTTCAGGCACAACTTGCTTGGCGATGTTGACGGGTATGGCAAATCCGATTCCCGTGCTTGCCCCACCGCGGGAAATTATCTGCGCGTCGATTCCGATTACCCTTCCCTTACGGTCAAGTAATGGTCCACCGGAATTGCCTGGATTCATCGAGGCGTCAGTCTGAATCACCTTCGGCAATGAGAAGTGAGAATCTCCAGTGCGAATGGTGCGGCCTATGGCACTGACAATTCCTGTTGTCGTGGAGAATTCTTGACCGAAGGGATTTCCGATAGTAATCGCGAGCTGTCCAACACGTACCTCGTTGCTGTCCCCAAGGCTTACAGGAGTGAGAAGTTCAACGTCCTTGTCAACCTTGAGGACGGCTAGGTCCGAATCTTCGTCCATGCCGACAATCTCGGCGTCAGCATCTCTTCCGTCGGAGAACACGATTCTGATGCGCTCGGCGTCTGCAACCACATGGCGGTTTGTTACAATGTGGCCTTCGTTGTCCCAGACGAATCCCGAACCCTGCCCATTCTGGTAGTAGAATTCTCGCTGTGAATTGCCGTCAGGTGACGTGCCTTGGTTGAATGGAAATGGAACTGTGAAACCCGGTAGAGTTCCGGAAATTTCAACGCGA
Source organism: SAR202 cluster bacterium bin90 (assembly GCA_002238855.1). Lineage (GTDB taxonomy): Bacteria > Chloroflexota > Dehalococcoidia > Lucifugimonadales > JADFKI01 > Bin90. Next base: position 29,136 of record MPND01000034.1, on the reverse strand, counting down.
TTGAGAACGAAGATGCTTACTACGGATGGCAGCACACTTTCATGAACGTCGCCGATCACCCTTTCGTAAGCGGCGACGACACTGTCAGCATCTAGTTCAGTACTGTCGGAAGGGCTTCGATCCTCTGATGTTCCCGCGTCATTTAGTGTTTCAACAGAAGCCTGACTGCTGGCAGGCGCTTGCCATGAGGTTTCCTGAATCTCCACCGAGTCAGAATCGTGTGCGGCGGAAATGCTCTCCCGCGCTTTGTCGTCCCTGACCGAGGTGGCTGGGGTGACAGCGCATGCCAGCATAGCCGCCAATCCGGCTAGCAGCCCGGCGAGAATCAGAGGCAATGAGCGTCTATGCGTATTTGTCATGTCGTGTCAGCCCCAATTTCAGTCCGTGACAGCTTCCATTCTGGAAACGCCATCCTGCGCAAGCGGATGGACGCTATTCATATAGCATATAACGAGGAACCTAGGCTCTTGGATAGCATGTGCCCACAAGGCAGAAAGAGTGGGTCGCCGACGACATCCGATTGCGCTCATTCCGATTCTCGTGACGGAATGTAGATCGGGCAAAAACTCAGGCTAATCCGCTGGTGTCGCGACCCAGATCATATCAGTACTGCCCTCGTCGAAATCTCCTCTTTCGAAGTCACCGTAGAGCGCAAGTACATCGTATCCGCAGGCGCGGAGGAGGTGGTGCATCTCCCACCGAAAAATATACCGAAGTGAGAAGTCGCGGTACATCTTGCTTGACACATATCCTACATCGTCAAGCTTCTCAATTGTAGTCCGGATGCTCATTATCTGGCTGAAAGGATCGTAGCTTGCCTGGTTCCAGATAACCAGGCGTTGTCCAGTTGCCGGGTCGGTCACATCCTGAAAGTGGTAAGGCACATCGCCTTCTTGCACCAACATATTAATGTCGGGCACGAATATGTCCAGTGCCACTTTCCCGCCTGGCTCCAAGTGGCGTTTGATATTCGATAGAGTGCGTAGCTCATCTTCGACGGAGAGCAGGGAAAGAAAGCCCCTGAAGGGGATTACTACCAGACTGAACTTTTCCTCCAGCTCGAAGTCTCGAATGTCAGCTTGTACAAGCGTTAGGTTCGACGCGTCTGTCTCATAGGCCTTTTCTCGCGCGCGTTCAAGCATAGCTGCCGACGAATCAATGCCTATAACTCTTGCGCCGTTGAGCGCCATCGGGATTGCCACTCGCCCTGTGCCACATCCCAGTTCGAGAATAAGACCTTCCGCCTTCTTAGCTTCGTCCACATAAAAGGGGATGTCTTCCATAACATACGAGAACACGGCATCGTAAGTGTCTGCCCAGTCGTCGTATGGTGAAAAAGCCATATCGGCAGTTAACCGACCAACTGCTGAAGCGCGAGACGAACCTTGTCTTCAGAGGTAGGACTTCCATCTTTCGGCAGCGCAGATAGAGCTTCCCGTGCCTCGACGGGTGTGTAGCCCAGTGCGGTCAGGGCATCCAGAGCGTCTGCATCGAGTGTCGATGTGCCAGCGCTACTCCAGTCAAGCTCGAGTTTGCCCTTTAGTTCAAGGACGATACGACTGGCTGTCTTGCGTCCAACTCCGGGCACCGCCGTGAAGCTCTTGATGTCGCCGGCCTCAACTGCACCTGCGAGGTCTTCGGGCTTGAATATGGAGAGAATGCTCAATGCAACGCGCGGCCCGATTCCGCTGATTCCGATTAGTGTCTCAAAGGTCTGTCGAGCCTCTTCTGATTCGAAACCATACAGGCTTAGGCTGTCCTCCCTGACCTGCAGCGAGGTAAACAGCCGGACTGGACTGCCCACTTGTCCCATTGCGTCAACTGAAGGGGAGGGGGCATTCAGTCGCAAAGTGATGCCTCCAATAGAAACGTCCGCCCAGTCAGGGCCCGTGCCTTCGAGTGTGCCGCGCACTGACGAAATCAGAGAGGTCATAACTTTACAGCCGTTCTTCCAGCGTGAGATCTTGTACCCGCCGAGAGTTGATGTGGCATATTGACACAGCCAAAGCGTCGGAGGCATCGAGGGACATCGGCTGTTCAATTACACCGAGCGTGAGGAAAACCATTTCCTGTACCTGTTCCTTGGAACTATGTCCGAAGCCAGTGACGGCTAACTTGACCTCGCGTGGGGCGTATGACGCCACATTCAGACCCGAGGCAGCGGCGGCAATCATCGCTACGGCCTGTGCCTGTCCAACTGCAATTGCTGACTGAACATTACGCGCGACGAATGGTTCTTCAATGGCGACTTCGTCAGGCTCGTAGAGGGCGATGTACTTTAGCAACTCGGAGTACAATTTATGGAGTCGCTCAGGGCGGGCAATGCCTCTCCGTACCTTAAGCACATTCGCATCCACAAGTGAAAGCACATCTCGATCCACATTCACCACGCCTACGCCCATGTTGTACGTGCCGGGATCGATACCTAGTGAACGCACAGTCTGCTATTCGTCGCGGTACTGATCCAGGACTTCATCCGGGAAGTCCGCATTGGAGTACACCTTCTGAACGTCGTCCAATTCTTCAAGCTGGTCGAGCAGGCGGAGCGTTTGATTAGCAGCCCTAGCATCGAGAGTGATCGTACTGTTGGGAATCATGGACAACTCAGAAGATACGACAGCGGCTTCCGTTTCGGTTAGGGTTCGTCTTATATCTTCCAAATTCTCCACTGGTGAGTAGATCTGCAGAGTCGAATCGAATGTTTCGAAGTCGTCTGCGCCGGCGTCGATGGCGACTAGCGCGAACTCCTCAGCGTCGTCGGGTTCCGCATTGACCACCACTATTCCCTTTGGCTCGAACTGCCATGCCACCGCGCCCGATTGTGCAAGATTTCCACCTGCTTTCGTCAAGGTAGAACGGATGTCGGATACGGTGCGATTGCGGTTGTCTGTCAGTGTCTGCAGCATTATTGCAACACCGCCCGGGCCGTATCCCTCGTAGGTGAACTCTACCATCTGGTCTTGCTCACCCGACTCGCCGGTGCCTCGCTTAATGGCGCGGTCGACGTTGTCGTTGGGCATGTTGGCGTCCCTAGCCTTTTGCACGGCCATCCGCAACCGAATGTTCATGCTGGCGTCGCCACCGCCCTGTCGCGCCGCGATGATTATCTCGCGAGTCAGCTTGGTGAATAACTTGCCTCTTCGCGCGTCCGTTACCGCCTTGGCGTGCTTAATCGTGGACCATTTGGAATGACCTGACATAAGGCAACCTCTACAGAGCTACGGGTATGTTAGGATGCTTCATTTTAGCATGGGCTTCATGGTCGGTCAAAACACCGGATAGGTCATCCATTGGGCGTACTTGCCCGCCTTCCTAGAGTCCGACCTTCGACAGATACTCCCCTTTGCCGGCGATGCCTAAGTTGATCCTGTATAGGCATCCGGCGCCGGGCCCCTCTCCGGTCTTATCCTGCCCCCCTGCTGTTGTAACGTACATGTTCGTGTAGTCGCCGCCGCCGAATATGACACTTGACACCTTGCGGGCGGGGAACCAGATTCGATTGACCTGCTCGCCTTGGGGCGAATAGCGGACCAGTGATGAGCCGTCCCACCGGGCGGACCAGACATACCCCTCAGCGTCCACAGTCATGCCGTCTGGTATGCCATCATTCTCCCCCGTGTTTACAAACACACGCTGATTAGAGAGTTCGCCTGTGGCAATGTCGTAATCGAAAATGTAAATGTTGTGAGTTGGCGAATCCGTGTAGTACATCTGCTTGCCGTCCGGAGTGAAGCCCATTCCATTCGAAATGCCGATTCCGCCTAGGACGTGGCTTATCGACCCGTCTGTATCGAGGCGGTAGAGACTACCCAGATGACTGTCAGAAGGCATTGTGCCGCAGAACACGCGACCCGCCGGATCGGCGATGACATCGTTAAATCGTGTGTCGCGCTCCGATGCAATTTCGTCTATGAGATATTCGAGCTTACCCTGGCGCAGGGATGCGACCGTGCCGCTCTCCATAAAGAGCAACAATGAGCCGTCATCCTGCACCGTAAATCCACCCACTTCACCGCCTTCGAAGAAGAGACCGTGCTCACCTGTGTTTGGATCGTATCGGAAAATCCTGCCTTGCGGAATGTCGGCCCAATAGACCGCATTCTCGATGGGATGCCACATAGGACCCTCGCCCACGATGCAATTGTAATCTGCTATAAGCTCAAGGTTCATTTACGGCTCCTGCTGCAAATTTGCGAACTAAGTATTTACAATTCCTTGTCGTTTGGGATATATTCATTGCATCTACAGGTGAGATGCTGTTTCAGAGTCTGTAAATCGAAGTATAGAGTGAGCTGCAAGCCATGTTTCGGATGTGCTGCGGCGCGATGAATGCTAAGAAACACCACAGAAACTGGCTCAGTACGTGAGGGCCACGGTCATTATCGGTAATGACTGGCACAATGACAAGGGAGGTAGGGAATAAATGGCGACCCTTAGGAAGAATGACATCTCGAGGGATGTGGCTAGAAAGTTAGGCGGCACTCATTCGCAGGGCGAGGCGGCGTTGAACGCCGTTTTGAGGAGCATTCAAGAAGCGCTTGCAGCCGGGGATCGAGTGGTGCTTACTGGCTTCGGTTCTTTCGAGTTGCGAGATGTAAAGGCTCGTAAGGTTCGGCCCATACGAGGCAGTAAGGCGGGCGATCTAATTGAAGTGCCTGCCCATAAGCGCGTTGGTTTTTCCGCTGGAGCTGAACTCAGTAAGGCTGCTCAGCAATAGCAGAGCGATCACAATTCATCAGGGCAATTCTAAGTGGACCGGCTAAACCGGTCCACTTTCCTTTTTAGGGGCTTCATGCACTGGCAGAGGCCGAGTAGGAACACAAGTGTTTGGAATAAACTATCTAAAGGCTCAGAAAACACCTTGACCGTCTAAGTACGACTGTTCTAATCTTTCAACATCAACTGATTCTTGGATTAGGAGGACGTACTTAATATGCATATAGCGAGCCACAATAGAACCATCTACCTGAAACAATGTCCGCGCTGTAATGGCGATGTGGGAGTCGGCAGTGACCAGTATGGTAGGTATTTGCACTGCCTTCAGTGCGGATATATGTCCGACATCGGGCACGCAAATACAGATGAAAACCGACATTCGGACGATTTGCGCGACTTCGTTGCATAGTAGCGGTCATAACTGTAATGTCTTCTGCACCGAAAAAGAGGGGGCGGAGTTGAAAACTCCGCCCCTTCGCATACAGAATTGAACCGTTTTTTCTAAGTGCCAAGCAAAATTAGATCTACTTAGTCGCCCTGTGGTATTGCCGCTCCAAATTGAGCACTTGCTGCCGCGACTCCAGAACCACGAGCCACCTCGTAACCTTCCTTCGGGAGTACATTCTCGAGAGCAGAGAGTAGCGCGAGCACATATTCTGCCTTGCTCGATTCTCCCATAAGGCCGACGCGCCAGACGTTGCCGGCCAGTTCGCCCAGCCCGCCACCAATCTCGATACCGTAGCCGCGTAAAAGCCTCTGCCTGACCGGAATATCGTCAACTCCGTCGGGGATACTTACAACGGTAATCTGAGCAAGGCGGTGGTCCTCAGGCACTACGCATTCCAGACCCAGAGCCTCCAGCCCGGCAGCAAGAGCCTTAGCGTTTAGCGTGTGGCGCTGGAACCTATTTGTCAGGCCCTCCGTCAGCGCATCTCGCAACCCCTGCCTCAACGCCAGTATCATGCTGACCGGCGCTGTGTGGTGATATACGCGCTGCTCCTCCCAGCCCCAATAATTGCCCAAAAGTGCTAGGTCAAGATACCAAGACGATGGTGCCTGCTTTCGGCTTCGCATGGCTTCAATCGCTCGCCGGCTCATCGCGACGGGAGAGAGGCCTGGAGGACATCCGAGGCACTTCTGTGTTGCGGAGTAGGCGTAATCTGCATCCCACTCGTCGAACTCCACTCTATTGCCGCCAAGTGAAGTGACAGTGTCAACCATGAAGAGCGCGTCGTGGTCCTTCGCAATGCGGGCAAGTTCTGACATTGGCTGACGCACGCCCGTCGATGTCTCCGCGTGTATGGCTGTTACCAGCTTCACATCCGTCCGGTTTCTCAGTTCTGCTTCCAGTTTCTCTTCTGGGAAAGGGCGCCCCCACTGCGCGCGTATCGGCACGACATTTGCTCCGATGCGAGTAGCCATCTCCACCATTCGTTCACAAAAGAAGCCGTAAATGCACATCACAACGGTATCACCGGGCTCCAGCAGGCTGCTCAGACCGGCTTCCATTCCAGCGGAGCCTGTGCCGGAGATTGCTAAGGTGTTCGCATCGTCAGTCTCGAATACTGCCTTCAGCAACTCCCGGACTTCGTCCATGATCAACATAAAGTCGGGATCGAGGTATCCAATCATTGGCTGCATCATTGCTTGCAGGACCCTAGGGCTGACATTGCTTGGACCGGGTCCCAGCAGAATGCGAGAGGGAACGGCCGGCATTTTCGATCCGGGTACGCAACTCTGAGTCATGTATTCACCTTAATTTCTTTTCCTCATAAGATATCGGCAGCAGCCCTTTAGGTATTGTCGCGGATGTGTCGATCATACCTGTCTTCAAATCGCACGATGTCGTCTTCTTCAAGATAGCTACCTGTCTGCACTTCTACGACTTCGAGCGGAAGTGTGCCTGGATTCTCCAACCGGTGCTCAACACCTACCGGCACGTATGTTGACTGATTCTCGGTTAGCAGAAACACTTCGTCTCCCCGGGTGACTTTGGCAGTTCCTTTGACCACAACCCAATGCTCCGCCCGGTGGTGGTGCATCTGCAGTGACAGCGCTTCCCCCGGAGAAATCGTGAGACGCTTGACTTGGAAACGATCTCCGGCATCGACCGTCTCGAACGAGCCCCACGGCCGGTTTATCTCGAGATGATTCTCCTGCTCCGGTCGCTCTTCGAGCTTAAGCTGCTCCACCAACTCCTTCACTTCCTGAACATGCTCCTTGTGAGTCGCCAATACGGCGTCTGGGGTCTCTATTATTATCACATCCTTCAAGCCAACTGCCGCGACTAGGCGCCGCTGGCTAATTACGAGTGAGTCTGACATTGACTTGGCGTAAACATCGCCCTCAATGATATTCCCTCCATTGTCCCTCGCTCTCTCTTCCCACAGCGACGACCAGGCTCCAAGGTCGGTCCAGCCTATGTCCATCGGAAGTACGAGGCACTTCGCCCCTTCATCCGCTGTTGTGCCTTTACCCATATGTTCCATTACAGCATAGTCGATTGACTCGCTAGGGCACTGCGCGAAATGTGTCGCATCCGGTCGATAGAATTCTCCATCGCGTCTTAGTTTGGAATGCGCTTGAATGCAGGCACCTTCTATGTCGGGTCGTCTGCGACGAATCTCCCCCATCCAGACTGATGCTCGCATCAGGAACATTCCACTATTCCATAGGTAAGCTTCGGACTCCACCATCTGCTTGGCGACGCTCTCGCTCGGCTTCTCCGTGAATTCTGCCACTTCGAATGATTCGACGCCATTCTTGGGCAAGTGTTGATCACCCTTTCTGATGTACCCATATCCGGTCTTGGGTGAATCAGGAAGAATGCCGAATGTAACTATGTTGCCCTTTCTTGCCTCCGCGGTGCCGTCCTCGACAAGCTTTTGGAATCTTGTCGTGTTCCGCACAACGTGGTCGGCAGGCAGCACAAGCATCACTGGGTCGCCACTTGCAAATTCGGCATCTTCGTCAAGCAACATGAGTGCCGCTAGTGTCAAGGCGGGAGCCGTGTTGCGCCCAACGGGTTCTAGCGCGATTGCCAGCGCTTCCTTGTCCAACTGTCGAAGGTGCTCCGCCACCAAAAAGCGATGTTCTTCGTTGCAAACTACGAGCGGAGTTGCGATGTCCTGCATCCCGTCCAGGCGACGAATTGTGTCCTGCAACAGTGAATATTCGCCCATGAGGCGTAGGAACTGCTTGGGGTGTGCCTCTCGGGAAAGCGGCCACATCCGAGTGCCAGAACCTCCGGCCAATATTACTGGATGCAGGGGCATGTCTGGCCTCATGAATGGTTCCGTGGTGTAACCGCAGAGTTGATTGAAGGTGGATGCTATTATATGAGCCACAAAATCGACAGGTCAACGCGGGCCTCTTTTAGAGCATCGTAAGGAACTGTGCAATGTCGACCATCAATTCACGGAATTGCACTTGACATATCGCTCGGTCTGACTTACCTTACACGCAATATCATTTAGAATCATTCTAATTATCACATTTTATTGTCCTAATTGTGATTACCCAATCATCCGAACAAGCCACAGGATCTAATATGCGGGAAAGCGGATTGGAATTGCGCCTTGCTGAGATGAAGGCCGCGCTCAGAGACAGGGGCGTGGTGGTAACGCGCAAGCGGGCTAAACTGCTAGAAGTTTTACTTGCCAGCGATCGCCATCCATCCGTGAGCGAGATTCACGAAGGTGTCAGAGCGGCATACCCCGGCACCAGTCTCGCCACAATTTACAACACTATTGAGATCTTAAAGGAAACGGGTCAGGTGTTGGAGATTGAATTCAGTGCCTCCGCCAATCGATACGACGGCAGGATACCTGTTTCCCATCCACACCTTGTTTGCTTGCAATGCGAGAAGGTAGAGGACATGGATGGAGCTATGGATGGCGCGGCACAACACCACCCGTTAGACCGTGTATCGCGGGCTACCGGATACGAAATCGTCAGACTCCGCACAGATTACTATGGCACATGCCCCGAGTGCCTCTCCGCATCACCTTTGCTTTCGGGCGAAAGGGGGTGCTTATAGTTCTGGCGATATCAAACCGTTTTCAATTGTCACCAGCGTTAGTATCACATGTTGCGAAAGGAGTATGCGCATGTCCAATAGAGAGGAAATTGCCCTGCTAGCCCACCTTATGAGGCGTGCCGGCTTTGGTGCGACTCGCGACGAGCTCGAGGCGATGGCAGAGCAGGGATATGAGACAACAGTCGAGCAACTGCTTGACTACGAAAGTCAACCCCCCGTAGATGAGTACACGCTATACAGGTACCACCCAATAACCGAGGTGCCCGGCGGTGCAGCCGCTCCGGGGCAGGCGAATTGGCTGTATTTCATGGTGAATACTCAGAGGCCGCTGAATGAGAAGATGGCTCTCTTCTGGCACCATGTTTTCGCCACAGGCAACTCCAAGGTTGACAACTGCAATCACCTTCTCGAACAGATTCAGATGTTCCGAGATGTTGGAATGAAGAACTATCGTGGCCTGCTGCTACAACTGGCGAGCAACCCCGCCATGATCTATTGGCTGGACAACAATGAGAACCACAAAGTCGCCCCCAACGAGAACTGGGGTCGCGAGCTTTTGGAGCTCTTCTCGCTAGGCGTCGGCAACTACACCGAACAGGACGTATTTGAGTGCTCGCGGGCCTTCACCGGCTGGACAATCTCGGCGAAAATGCCTCGATATCCCTATGGTAGGCATCCGTGGCGGTTCGAGTATCGTTCAGAAGACCATGACGAGACCGACAAGTCATTCTTGGGTTACACGGGGAATTTCAATGGCGAAGACATCATCGAAATTATCCTGAAGCAGCCCGCCTGCCCTAGGTTCATCGCCCGGCACCTGTATAATTTCTTCGTTGAGGATGAACCACAGGTTCCGGCATGGAATATTGAGCAGCCGCGCAACCCTGAGGCAATTCGTCTGCTTTCCGAGACCCTCGTCGAGAACGACTACGACATAAAGCCTGTATTGCGCGTTCTCTTCAACTCGGACTTCTTCAAGGATGCGATGTACAGAAAGGTCAAGAACCCGACTGAGGTTGTTGTTGGAACGTTGCGACTCACCGGCGACCTGCAAGGTCCGGATCCGCGACTGGAGTCCGTTGCGAGGGAGCCCGGCTATATGGGGCAGGACATCCTCGATCCTCCCAGCGTGGAAGGCTGGCACACCGGTCACGAGTGGATTAACAGCGGTTCTCTTGTAAAGCGCGTCAATTTCGTTGCAGATAGGATAAGCGACACGAACCTGCCGGGAGTGAAGCGAATCGTTGAGAGAATTGCATCAGCCAACGGCCCGACCATGACACCAGAGGAACTGGTAGAAAACTGCCTTGACCAGATGGGACCGATGTCCGTGTCGGACCAGACGCTTAAAGAGCTGATTAGCCAGGCGGAGAGCGAGGGCGCTGTCAACTGGCAAGACGCTTATGACGATTCCGCGCGCCGCGCTGGAGAGATGCTTGCCCTCATCGGCGCAACCCGAGAGTATCAGTTCGGTTAGAGCCACGGCTTGTTACAGGGAATTATCCTCAGGAGGAAAAAATGGCAAATACGAACAAACCGCCGGTGTTGGTCGTACTGCAGCTCACGGGCGGCAACGACTACTTCAATACGGTGATTCCGTACACGGACGGAAACTATTACGACAGCAGGCGCTCGCTTGGCATTTCGGAGAACCGTGTGCTAAAGCTCAACGACGAGCTTGGCCTGCACCCTGCGATGGCGCCGATGAAGGGAATCTTCGAGAGCGGCGACATGGCGGTTATTCATGGCATCGGCTATGAGAACTCTCCACGTTCCCACTTCCGCTCGATGGACATTTGGCACACCTGTGAGCCGGATAAGGTCGGGACAGAAGGCTGGCTGGGACGCGCAATGAAGCAGATTGATCCCGCGTCTGAAAATCCTGTAACCGGCGTCAATGTCGGGCAGGCTCTCCCTCGCGCACTGGTCGCCCCCGGCGTGTCAGTCGCGTCGGTTGCCGATGTCTCTACCTATGGCCTGCTCACGAACATCGAGCAGGAAGAGCAGCGATTGCAGGTACTTGAGCGCTTCGCCAACATGTACGGCCCTGCAGTGGGTACGGGTCAGGTGATGGAGTATCTCGGGCAGACAGGGCTGGACGCGCTCAAGGGCGCAGACATTCTGAAGGTTGCACCGCAGCAGTATGAGTCCAGTGTGGAATACGGTGCAAGCCCGATTGCCCAGAAGCTTAGGGACATAGCCATGATCCACACAGCAGATGTGGGCACGCGCGTGTTCTACACCGACCATGGAAGCTTCGACACCCATGCGGCACAGGCGACAACTCATGCCCAGCTCTGGACAGATGTCTCTGAGGCGGTCGCGGACTTCTGGGATGACCTCCGAGAGCACGATGCCGATGACAACGTCATAATGTTCCTGTTCTCCGAATTCGGTCGCCGGGTACGGGACAACGGTTCCGGCACAGACCACGGCGCGGCAGGGGTTGCCTTCGCAATGGGGCCGAGCGTAAATGGCGGCTTCTACAGCGAATACCCTGAGACGCGTGCAGAGGCTCTGCAACAGGGTGACCTGGTACCTAACCAGGACTTCCGTGGCGTTTACTCGACTATCCTCGAGGACTGGATGAAGCTGGACGCGCCGAGTGTGGTTAACGGTCACTTCGAGCAGCCTGGATTCATCCATACCAACGGTAACGGGCACTAAGCCGAAGCGTTAGAACTTATTCGCTCGCTAATTATCCCCGCAGTCCTAGACTACACTGGACTGCGGGGCAAGCAGCGTATTTCGGGATGAATCGGAAGGTGAAAAGATGCTAACGACAACTGTTTCAGGCCGGACCTGGAACTTCAGTCACGCCATCGGAAGGAATGCTGCGGCTGGGAACGGCTTCACTCAGCCGACCGATGTAGCGGTGGCTCCAGGCGGCGTACTCTACGTCCTAAGTAGAGGCCAGGAAGGTGCAGGTGGCGTTCAGGCGCCGAACAAGCGAATAGGTAAAGTCACCATTGAAGAGGATTTCATCGGTGATTTCGCCCGTGAAGAGCTTGTATGGCCAATGGGAATCGCCGTTGATTCCCACGGCAACATCTACTGTGCTGACGAATTTGACAAGCAAGTAAAAGTCTACGATGCCGACGGACAGCGCGCTGGCGAATGGGACGGCGACGGCAAGTTGGGCAGCCCCTCTGGGATCGCCTGCGATGCTGAGGACAATCTCTATGTTACTGACGCCGCCTCAAACGAAGTGCATAAATTCACGAGCGATGGTAAGCACCTGATTTCGTTCGGCGGCGCGGGAAGTGCGCCTGGCCAACTTAACAGGCCGTGGGGCGTTGTTGTAGGCACAGATGGATGCGTATATGTAGCCGACTGGGGCAACAACCGCGCGCAGAAGTTCTCCGCCGACGGTGAGCACCGCGTAACTTATGGCGAAGAGACCGGTGGCCCGGCGGGCGCCCTGAACCACCCTTCAGATGTTGCGGTGGACAGCGAGGGCGACGTTTATGTCTCGGACTGGGGCAACAAGCTCGTCAAGATATACGAGAACGACGGCCCTGTTCTCACGCAGCTCGAAGGGGACGCAGTCGAGTTTTCTAAGTGGGCTAAAGAGGTGGTAGAGTCTAACCCGGACGTGGTGAAAGCCTACCGGAGAGTAAGCGACACCAGGCCGCTCGGTCTGTTTGAGCGACCGGTTGGAATTGCAGTCGACGAGGAAGACCGTTTAATTGTCACCGACAGCACACGCGGTCGCCTTCAAGTCTATGCCAAAGAGAAGGACTACATGGACCCGCAATTCAATCTCTAGCTCGGCAAAGCTGGACTAGACGACACAGGGGACGCATCTGTTCAGATGCGTCCCTTCTATTTTGCTGCAGGCATTCAGGTCAGGACAACGGGATCAATGTCAACGGACCAGTTCCTGGGGACATCGATTTTATCAAGCAACGTCCGTGGATCGTCGCCTCTCAAGATGATGTGCCAGCGGTAGCGCCCGCGCAGCCGAGCCGGAAATGCGGGAATTGGTCCCAATATATCTGTTTCCGTGATGTCCCACTCGGCCTGTTGCTTTCGGAGTTGTCCCGAAAGCCTTGATGCCTCCGCCTCGCACTTTGCCTGGCTAGTGTGGGTGTATATAAGGCGAATCAGACGGCTGTAGGGTGGATTTTGCTGTTGTCTGCGATACGCCATTTCACGAAGATAGAATGCTTGGTAGTCTTGTGCAGCAGCAGCCTGTATTGCGTAGTTGTCAGGCTGGAAGGTTTGTATGATGACTTTGCCCTCGCTGCTCCCTCGTCCCGCGCGCCCTGCGACCTGATGCAGTAACTGAAAAGTGCGCTCGCCTGCGCGATAGTCTGGAATCGTCAACCCGACATCGGCAGAGACTACTCCCACCAGGGACACAGATGGGAAATGTAGTCCTTTGGCAATCATCTGCGTGCCCACTAGAACCTGCGCCTCACCTGAGCGGAATCTCATAAGCAATTCCTCATGCGCCTTCGGGGATGTGGCAACATCTCGGTCCCAACGCAACACACCCACATCTGGGAAGCGCGTAGCAACCTCATCTGCTACCGCCTCCGTACCGATGCCGTAATTCCGAAGGCGATGTTTCATGCACTGGGGACACATTTGGGGCGCTCTGCGACGCCTACCACAGTAGTGGCACACGTAGCTCTTCGATGCTGAGTGATAGGTAACACTTACATCGCAGCTTCGGCAGCGCAAACTGTATCCGCAATTGAAACAGCGCAAGTGCGAGGATGTGCCGCGTCGATTAAGGAAGAGCATTGCTTGCTCACCTGCCTCTAGGCAAGCTTCCAGAGATTTGCTGAGAGCCCGGCTGAACATTTCCGTATTACCATCCCGCAGTTCCTCTTTCATATCAACAATGTCCACTGATGGTAAAGCGCCTGAATGTTCCGGCCTGCTTGCGCTGCTGACGAACCTCTTAGTGAGTCTGTGGACGCGATGCCTTCCTTGCATCCCTGCATAGCATGTCCCCACTTCGGGAGATGCGCTTCCCAGAACTACCAGAGCATCACTTAATTCCGATTGTTTCAGGGCGACCTGCCGTGCGTGGTAACGGGGCTGGGCATCCTGTTGCTTGTAAGTCCATTCGTGCTCTTCATCGAGGACGATGAGACCGAGATCAGGAACTGGGGCGAATACCGCGCTGCGTGATCCGACAACGAGGCCGTATTGCCCGCGACTGATTTTCCACCACTGGTCGAATCGTTCGCCATCAGTAAGTCCGCTATGCAGAACTGCCACATTACCGGGAAACCGAGATGCGAAGCGCTCTATCGTCTGGTATGTAAGGGCAATCTCCGGGACGAGAACGATGGCTTGCTTGCCCATTTCCAGGCAGCAATTTACCGCGTCGAGATAGACTTCAGTCTTTCCACTACCGGTTACTCCCTCTATGAGGAATGTCTTACCAAGGTTGGACGACTGCTCGAATTCGCCGTGTATGGCCGTTGCCGCCTCGGACTGCTCCACGGTCAGGCGGAGCGGACCTACGTCCTCAAAAATCCTTCCTTCAAGCGGGTCGCGGTCTATGAGCGCGGTTCTGGTGGTCAGCCAGCCTCTGTCCATTATTGTTTTGACTATGCTGCCACCGAACTCCTGGCGGGCCTCAGTGATGTCGAGAGGCTTGTCAATATCGCGTAGGTGTTCGACAAATGCGGACTGTTTCTTTGCCCGGCGACCTAGAGTTAAGAGCCACCCATTTATTTTAGAGGCGGCGTCGGGATTTATGCTTATCAATGTGCGATAGCGATGCTTGATGGCCGGGTCGGGTAGGGCGTATTCCCGAATGAGGATGTTTTTGCGAACGAGGCTTGCTATGGACGCTGCCGCGCTGTCGCCGACTGCTCGGACTAAAGCGTCCTGCGTCGCGGAGTTGCGCTTGGCGATGTAATCAACGATGCGAATCTGGAGTGGAGTGAGTGAAGTGCGGTCTGGTTTTGGCTTTGCCAGAGTGAGGTGGATGCGGGCACGGACACGCCCCCCGGGCGGCAGCATAGGCGCGGTTGCTTCGAAGAGGGAGCAAATGTAGTAGTCGCTCACCCAGCTGGCAAGTTGAAGCCGAACATCGTCAAGAAGTGGCTCGTCGAACACAGGTCCAGCGATGTCCTTCGTTTCAGCCTCGGACACCTGAGAGTGCCTGCCGAGCGAAAATACTACTCCCTGTAGAGTGCGAGCGCCGAATGGAACGCGCACCAGTTGCCCGGGTAGTATGTTGACTCCATTAGGCACCCGGTAACTGAACGTCCGACCTGGAGCGGTCGGAACATCCACGGCCACTTCGGCAAATCTCATGTTGGCAGAATCGACCATTCAAGTCTCCACAGTACCATTCTGACCGACATGCTAGCAGTATATAGTTCGCTCGTTATGGCAAGAGGGACAGACCTGTTAGTGTCTGCCCCTCAGCTATTACTTAGTTAAGCAAGAAGAATTAGCGGCGTTCTTTGATCCTGGCCGCGCGCCCTGAGAGACCGCGAAGGTAATATAGGCGGGATCGTCGAACTTTGCCGCGGCGCGTGACTTTGACGGACTCCACATTGGGGGAGTGCATAAGGAAAGTGCGCTCTACGCCGATTTCGTAGCTAACGCGCCGAACGGTGAAGGAAGCCCCTGGGCCTCCGCCTCGCTTGCGAATGACAACGCCCTGAAACGCCTGTAAGCGCGTACGCTCACCCTCAGTAACCCTGATATCGACGCGCACCGTATCACCCGGTTGAAACTCTTCAATATTTGGGTTGGGCTCCAACTGAACTAACTGATGTGCTTCCATAAGAAGATTCCTACTTGAATTATGCCTAATAGACTAGGACTTCCATTGTATCGCCATAGTCGCTTGACACGCAAGTTTTGTGGTCCCCAGTAACCGTCCCAAAGGCGGTGTGGAGTTGTGGAAGCAATCGAAGAGGTGCGGCTTACTACGCTGTGCCTTTATGCCGCCACCAACTCACTCAGCGACAGACCGTCATCACCGGTCCAAATCCATTGTGTCAACCCTAATCCGTTCAGCATCCCCTCAACGCTCTTATCCCCTTACCGTCTTGTACCTTATACCTGATCAAGTCAGGCACATGCCTTGCTCCTTCCTATCACCCTCTCTGTGCAGTTGTTCGTCGCAGGAAGAGTTCTTATCCGTTTGTATCCGGTCAGACTCCTCCACTTGTTGCTTAACTCCACCACTAACCGCCTCAGCTCCGCGTTCCCCCTCACCTTGCGCTCCATCCTCATCAACTCCCCGCCTCCTCCCTCCGGCAATTCATTCAGCAACAACCATATCCTTGCCTTGTGCCACTCCCATCCCTCTATCTCCTTCAGGCGTCTAGAGACATTCTTCCTCACATGCGCCAAGCATATCTGATGTTCCAAGCCCAACTCTTCTACCACAGGCTTGTATGTACTCAGGTCATCGCTGACTATCGCCTTCACTCCCAACTCCTGCACAAACCCACTCAGCCAGTCAACAAAGCCCGCGCTGTCTTGCTTCATCAGCAGGTCTATGCCCACCAGCCTGCCGCTGCTGGCGTCCACCACGAACCCGGCCACTACCTTCTCGCCATTCAACTTCAGCATCGTCTCGTCCGCTCCCACAACCTCTACACGCTCCCTCACCCTGCGACCGAGCGCCCTAATCGCGCCGACTCCCGCTTCCTGTACATCTCGCAACTGCTTATCCTCGCCAACTCGCACCCAGCGCAGTCAGCAAGTGTCCCACAGACCTGTGCGACAGTCCCAGCTCCCAACTCAGCGCCGCCACTGCCCTCAAGAGCTTGCTCTGCGCGTGTCCGTCCAAGCCCGAAGGGTAAGCGCCTGACTGTCCTGCCGCAGTCGGCGCACTTGAATCTGACGGCCGTAACACGCTTGATGTAGGGGTCATTTATCCGCTTCTCAAGGCTGTGGCCTGCTTGTGAAAGGCGACTCCGGCGCAATATGGGCAGTTCAACGGAGGAGCATCCGGATACTTGTTGACCTCTGGCAGCGTAAATCGTACTCTTGGCATGGGCTGGGACCCCTAACAGATATTGGCGTGTGCTTCCAGAAACTTATCAGGATCCCCAGCCGTTTCCTTGTCCCACCATATCTGGGACGGTTACGCTCGGGTTGATGCTCTTGCCTCAGCTCCTAACTCATAGTGCGGTATCGCTGCGCGAGGTTTTCGCGGTAGTCCGGGTCTTGCGAGATTACCTGACCTCGGCGCAGTTGCTCTTCGACGGATACTACCCGTGGAGGCCTGGGAGCGGGAGGCGCAGTACCAATCGCACCACGAGCTTCCATATCCTCAATTTGTGCAACTGTTGCGCCCATCATTTCCGAAAGGACGTACCGATTGTGCTGGCCCAGTGTTGGCGCCGCCGAGCGTAACTTACCTGGCGTCCCAGAGAATTTCCACGGCCTGCTGGTATAGGGCAGAGGAGGCATGCCCGTACTCGGATGGTGCTCGGCAACCTCGTAGAATCCACGATCATTAAGGTGAGGGTTGAAGAGTAGATCCTTTCCGTCAAGCACGGCGCCTGCGGGGACGCCTCTCGACTGCAATGCGTTCATGAGCCCGTATTGCTCCAGCCGAGAAGTTGCATCGAAAAGTAAGGCGTCGATCTGGTCGCGGTTCTTCTGACGAGACAAGGCATCCGCAAATCGCTCATCATTGGGCCAAGTGTGTTGCTCTAGCACATCGCATAGCGCCCGCCACTGCTCATCTGTTGACACGGCGATGGTTATCCACTTGTCGTTGCCCTTGCAGGGGTAGCACCCGTGCGGGGACATTAGTGTGTCTTGATTTCCCTGGCGCTCCGAAGTACGCCCATTGACTGAGCGATCTAGCATCGCCTCGGGTATCGTCGAGGTAAGAGTTTCAGACTGCGAAACATCGATAAACTGCCCCTTGCCGGTTCGCGCCCGATAGGCCAGGGCGGCCATAATCGCGAACGCCGTGTGTTCTGCCGCGGTATAGTCGGCGTAGGGTATTTCAGGAAGTACTGGCGGCCCGCCCTTGTATCCGCTGATGTGGGAGAGGCCTGAGGTTGCTTCGGTTGTGTAGCCGATCGCTCCGTAATTGGCCCAGGGACCGGTATAGCCGTAACCGGTTGAGGAAACCATGATTATGTCCGGCCGGATCTGGCGCAAATCCTCGTACTCCAGCTTGAAATTTCGCATCACGCGGGGCGTGAAGTTCTCGGCGAATACGTCGCTGATGCTAATCAATTCTCGCAGGGCGTGGACACAATCTTCGTCATTCAGTTCCAGCGTAAGGCTGTATTTGTTGCGATTTTGCTCGTAGAAATTTGCCGCACGATCCCAGCAGCGCCCTTCGCCGTTGTTCTCGTAGAAAGAGCTGGTGCGATAGTTGTCTAGACGGCTGCAGGACTCGATGCGGATTACCTGCGCGCCCATGTCTCCTAGCAGCTTGATGGCGTGCGGAATGGCAATGAGCTGGCCCATTTCGACTATGCGAACGCCAGACAATGGCAGCGACATACTACACGACTCCTGAAGCTGTCAGCATGCTCAATTCCTCGGGGGAAAGACGCAGTCTCCCGCAGAGTATTTCGTGGTTGTGCTCGCCCAATAATGGAGCTGGACTAAGGGCTTGCCATGGCGTCTCACTCATAATGAACGGCGCGCCAGGATACACTGCTTCGCCAATCGTTGGATGACTAAAGCTTGTGAAATAACCCCGCTCACTATAATGCTCACTTGCGAGAACCTCTTCAGGGCTGTGGACAACGCCGTAGATGTGGCCGCGTCGTCTGTGCGCCTCGCGCATCAGTTCGAATTTACGCCATTGTGTCATTCCATGCTCAAGAGCCTGTTGAAGAGCCTGTGCATTATTGAAACGGCTATCGGGCGTGTCGAACGCTTCATCCTTTAGTGCGGGTGCATCGATAAAGTCAGCAACGCCATCCCAGTCCACCGCGCCGCCGAAATGTATTGGTACGATGTAACCATCTTTGGTTGGAACCGGACTGCGCGGCATGTCGCCGGTGTATGAGGGCTGTCGCTGTCTTGTGGCGCCCGCGTAGGTGTACAGGGAGGTGGTGTCGCGGAGGGCGGACGCAACGCACTCCTGGATGGAGACATCGATGTGCTGACCTTCTCCAGTGAATTGTTGATGATACCAGCCCACAAGCGCGGCGGTGGCGGCGTTCGTTCCTGCCTTGAACTGAGTTTGACGGAGCGCGTGCTTCAGAGGTTCGCGGTCAGCCGATCCGAATATATACATCAGACCGCCAAGGGCGTAGTGTACGATGTCGGCTGCCTTGTAATCCCTGTAAGGGCCGGTCTTCCCGAAATTGGAAATCGAGACCATCACCAGCGAAGGATTATTGGCCGAGAGCGTGTAGTAGTCCAGACCGAGAGAAGGCATCACGCGTGCCGCGAAATTCTCCACGAGGATGTCAACGTCTGCCAGCAGTTGGTGGAACAAAGACATGCCGGTAGAGGCTTTGAGGTCGAGAGTTATGCTCTTCTTGTTCGTATTCAGGTATGCAAACAGAAGGCTGTGTTCAAGGTGGGGTTCGTCGTTTGCAAAAGGAGGCAGGCCACGGGCGGGGTCGCCCGGAGGTCGCTCCACCTTGACTACGTCGGCTCCAAAGTCAGCGAGGAGCTTGGTGCAGTAAGGACCGGCGACATGGTGCGTCAGGTCGAGTACTCGCACGCCCTCTAAAGCTCGGTCTTGCAATGTATCGCTATTAGCTCCCGAGGATCTGGAATCCAGAAGATTCGCAGAGGAAGTATATCACGCAAGCTGTTACCGGTCGTCTGCTGTGTGAGTACGCTATGCTTGTACGAGCCGCTGAGTTGCAAGAATGCGCCGCAAAAAAACTCTGTCAGTAATGCTTGACTTGTGACTTTCCCTGTTTTAGACTAGCAGGACGGTTGAGTGCAAAGATGACATTTACATTCTGACATACAGCATTCAGGCAAGCCTACAGCACGGCTGGGGACTGCCAGCCGTTTTTTTGTGTACCTTAACAACTGAATCCTGTCTAACAATAGACCGAGTAAATGATCCTTAATGTGGGTCAAGTTATTAAGAGTCTACGGTGGATGCCTTGGGGCCAAGGGCCGATGAAGGGCGCGGCAAGACTGCGAAAAGCCTCGGTGAGCTGTCTGGCGAGCTTAGCCGAGGATACCCGAATGGGGAAACCCATCCTGGCTCATACCAGGATACCCCGCGAATGCGGGGAGGTAAGTGGGGGAACTGAAACATCTAAGTACCCTGAGGAAAATAAATCAAAAGAGATTCCCCTAGTAGTGGCGAACGAACGGGGAAGAGCTCAAACCTGTCGGAGTTAGTGGACTGGGGTCCTATGTCCGATGGGGGTTGTAACACTGCCTGCTTAAGCCCCAGCGAGAGCAAGGAGTAAGAAACCCGAACCTTAGCTGAACGAATCTGGAAAGGACGACCGAAGAGGGTGATAGTCCCGTAAGCGAAAGGGTTTGGGCTCCTGGCAAGTTGTTGAGTACCACGGGACACGTGAAATCCTGTGGGAAGCTGGGGGGACCACCCTCCAAAGCTAAATACCCTTGGCCACCGATAGTGAACCAGTACCGTGAGGGAAAGGTGAAAAGAACCCCGGGAGGGGAGTGAAATAGACCTGAAACCGTAGACTTACAAGCCGTGGAAGGCGGGGCTTCGGCCCGGCTGACTGCGTGCCTATTGAAGAATGAGCCGGCGAGTTAATTTAGGCAGCAAGGTTAAGGGACATAAGTTCCGGAGCCGAAGCGAAAGCGAGTCCGAACAGGGCGTGCAGTTGTCTGGATTAGACCCGAAACCGAGTGAGCTACCCATGGCCAGGCTGAAGCTCAGGTAGTACTGAGTGGAGGGCCGAACCCGTGTATGGTGCAAAATGCTGGGATGAGCTGTGGGTAGAGGTGAAATGCCAATCGAACTCGGAGATAGCTGGTTCTCCCCGAAATGTATTTAGGTACAGCCTCAAGTTAGTTTTGTGGAGGTAGGGCACTGGATGGGCTAGGGGGCGTGAGCTTACCAACCCCAACCAAACCACGAATGCCATAAAATGTTGCTTGGGAGTGAGACAGTGGGGGATAAGCTCCATTGTCGAGAGGGAAACAGCCCAGACCGCAGGCTAAGGTCCCTAAGTGTGAACTAAGTGTGAAAGGAAGTGGGAATCCCCAGACAGCTAGGAGGTTGGCTTAGAAGCAGCCACCCTTTAAAGAGTGCGTAACAGCTCACTAGTCGAGGGCTCCTGCGCCGAAAATGTAACGGGGCTAAAGTTCACCACCGAAGCCGCGGAATTTGCTTTAAGCAGATTGGTAGGGGAGCGTTGTCAGGGCGTCGAAGCTAGTACCGTAAGGTCTGGTGGAGCGCTGAGAAGTGAGAATGCCGGCATGAGTAGCGACAATCCTGGTGCGAATCCAGGACACCGAAAGCCCAAGGTTTCCTACGCAACGTTGATCGGCGTAGGGTAAGTCGGTCCTAAGCCGTAGCGCACCGCGAAGGCGATGGACAGCAGGTCAAAATTCCTGCACCACTGTTATTCCGTTTTAAATCAGAGGAGGGACGTGGGAAGGTAGGCAGGGCGTGCCCATTGGACATGGCACGTTTGCCCTTGTAGGCGTCGACGGGGATAGGCAAATCCGTTCCCGGAGCTGAGGGGGGTGAAAACTCCAGGGATAATACCCGGGGGAATCCTGTTGAACCTATGCCACCAAGAAAAGCTTCGCTGACAGGGGTTTCAGTGACCGTACCGCAAACCGACACAGGTGGGCAGGGGTAAAAGTCCCAAGGTGAACGGGAGAACCCTCGTTAAGGAACTCGACAAATTAGCCCTGTAACTTCGGGAGAAAGGGTACCCGTGGGGTGATGGCACTTGCTGTCTAAGCCCTTGCGGGTCGCAGTGAAGAGGCTCAGGCGACTGTTTACCAAAAACACAGGTCTCTGCTAAGCCGAAAGGCGATGTATAGGGGCTGACGCCTGCCCAGTGCCGGAAGGTTAAGAGGCGAGGTTCGACGTAAGTCAAAGCTTCAAATCGAAGCCCCGGTGAACGGCGGCCGTAACTATAACGGTCCTAAGGTAGCGAAATCCCTTGTCGGGTAAGTTCCGACCCGCACGAATGGCGTCACGACCTGAGCGTTGTCTCAACGAGGGACTCGGTGAAATTGCAAGGCCAGTGAAGATGCTGGCTACCCGCGACAGGACAAAAAGACCCCGTGGAGCTTTACTGTAGCTTGGCAGTGGACTGGGGTTATGGATGTGTAGGATAGGCGGGAGACTGTGAAGCCCGGACGCCAGTTCGGGTGGAGTCGACCTTGAAATACCGCTCTTCTATATCTTCGGCCCTAACTCCGTCAAAAACGGAGGACCCTGCCAGGTGGGCAGTTTGACTGGGGCGGTCGCCTCCTAAAAAGTAACGGAGGCGTCCAAAGGTTCCCTCAGGGTGGATGGAAATCACCTATAGAGTGCATTGGCATAAGGGAGCTTGACTGTGAGACCTACAAGTCGAGCAGAGACGAAAGTCGGGCAAAGTGATCCTACGGTTCCGAGTGGAAGGGCCGTGGCTTAACGGATAAAAGCTACCCCGGGGATAACAGGCTAATCACGCCCAAGAGTTCACATCGACGGCGTGGTTTGGCACCTCGATGTCGGCTCGCCGCATCCTGGGGCTGAAGAAGGTCCCAAGGGTCCGTCTGTTCGCCGGTGAAAGCGGCACGCGAGCTGGGTTCAGAACGTCGTGAGACAGTTCGGTCTCTATCCGTCGTGGGCGCAGGAGATTTGAGGAGAGCTTTCCCTAGTACGAGAGGACCGGGAAGGACGGACCTCTGGTGTACCGGTTGTTCCGCCAGGAGCATCGCCGGGTAGCCAAGTCCGGATGAGATAAGCGCTGAAAGCATCTAAGCGCGAAGCCAACTCCAAGATTAGATCTCCCATCCCTTTAAGTAGGGAGTAAGGTTCCCGGTAGACTACCGGGTTGATAGGCCGCAGGTGTAAGGTGGGCAACCACTTCAGCTGAGCGGTACTAATAAACCGAGGACTTGACCCACATTAAGGGTCATTTACGCGGGATATCACAGAATTGACAGGATTCAGTGAAATAGGTATTGATTCGGGCAGGCAACTGCCTGTGACGTAGTTAACAACGCGGGGTGGAGCAGCGGCAGCTCGTTGGGCTCATAACCCAAAGGTCGCAGGTTCGAGTCCTGCCCCCGCAACCAGAAATGAGAGACGCCCGTTATGTGAATGACGGGCGTTTTGCTTTGTCTTCCGGATAAGGTCTTTGCCGACTACGAGACTAGTCCGCGACTGCCACCGTATCCTCAGCGAACTCCGGCATCACTTCGCTTGCGAACATCTCGATGCAGCGCAGTGACTTGTCCAGGTCGAGGCCGGCTGCGCCGAACTTGCCGAAGATGCGGTTGATGCCCTTGGATCGCAGTGCTTCAATGCGCTCGCAAACGACCTCGGGTGTGCCGATGAGAGGGAGGATGCCTTCTTCACGGGCGCGCTTTCCGGCTTCGAGGCGGTCGCGGTCGCGATGCACCCAGTGCTTGTAGTTCTCGGGGATGACGCCGTTCTTGTCGGCAGGGTTGCCGACGCGGTAGAACTCATCGTTGATATGGTCTTCCATGCCCTTAATGTCGTTCTCAGCCTGCTCCATCGTGGGCGCGACGTAGATGTTGGTGCTGACGGGCAGGTCGATGTGCTCGTGCGGGTTCCCATAGTGCTCCATGCGCTCGTGCCATAGGCTGACGACTTGGGGGGTCTGCCCCAGTGTAGTCGTGGGACCACCGACAATAATGGGCAGGCCGCGCTTTGCAGCGTTGTCCACGCTCTCCGGGCTGGTGCTCACTGCAATGTAGATGGGCGGGCCAGGCTTCTGAATGGGCTTGGGAATCACCCATGTATCTTCGAAGTCAACGAACTTGCCCTTGAATGTGGTCGTGCCTTCTTCCCAGCATGCCTGCACGACATCGAGGTACTCGTTGAACATCTCACGGGAATGCGCGATGTCCACGCCAAGACCGTGAAACTCCTGCGCCTGGTAGCCTGCGCCGACGCCGAGGTTGAAGCGACCGTTTGAGATGATGTCGATAATCGCGCTTTCTTCCGCTACCAGCACGGGATTGTGGAACGGCAGCACGACGATGGCGGTGCCGATGCGTGCGTTCTCGGTCTTTGCGGCGACTGCGCCCAGGAACGAAAAGATACCGGAAAGCATGCCGTGCCGGGAGAAGTGGTGTTCGCCGAGCCAGATGTCCTGCAAGCCCAGCTTGTCTGCAAACTCAATTTGTTCCAGCGACGCGTCAAAGGCCCGCTCAGCGGTCCAGTCCTTGTGCCATCGTAGAATGTCGAACATTCCGAATCTCATCGGACCCTCCTATTTGGGGTTATAGCAATTTGGGTTAAGAGGATGGGATGCAGATTACCTGTTGCGTAGGCGAGGGTCAAGGGCGTCGCGCAGTGAATCACCAAATAAGTTGAATGCCAGCACCGTGATGGTAATCGCCAAGCCCGGGTAGAACGCCATCCACCAGAGCGGCTTGAACGAGGAGAAGTTGGCGAAGGCGAGCATGTTGCCCCAAGTCGCAGTTGGCGGCGGCACGCCCGCTCCAAGGAAGCCCAGCCCGGACTCGATGAGGATCGCAACGCCGAGGTGGGCGGTCGCCAGAATGAGGTAGGGTGCGACACATTGCGGCGCGACATGGCGGAACATGATGCGTATGTCATTCGCGCCGATTGCGCGTGCAGATGTCACGTACTCCATTTCACGTATCTGCAGGGCGACGGAGCGGATTACACGACCGCCAAATGGGATGCGCGTTATCGATATTGCCAGAATTACGGTTCCAAGACTCGGGTCCAGGGCCGAAAGCAGAAGCAAAGCCAAGATAACGTCAGGGAATGCTTGAAGTATCTCAAGCAAGCGCTGAATTATAAGGTCAACTTTGCCGCCCAAATAGGCGCTCACAATCCCAATAAGTGACCCACCGGTGGTACCGAATAAGACCGCTACGATAGCGACGGTAAGCGTTGTGCGGGTCCCAAAGATAACCCTGCTCAGAATATCGCGCCCCTGCTGGTCAGTACCGAAGTAGTGATCCGCGTTGGGCTCGCCTGACATGTGGGTGAAGT
The DNA here is from genome assembly GCA_002238855.1 of SAR202 cluster bacterium bin90. Lineage (GTDB taxonomy): Bacteria > Chloroflexota > Dehalococcoidia > Lucifugimonadales > JADFKI01 > Bin90. The sequence continues at coordinate 4,300 of MPND01000034.1, read as the reverse complement.
CACCCTTATGCTCCGGCCATGGTGTGATCAGAGGTGCGGCAAGCGCCATCAAAATCAACATAAGTAGCACCGCTGCTCCTGCTGCGCCCAGCGGATTCTGTACGATGAATCGCCGCAGTCCTCGCCAAAGTGCGCCGCTTCTGGCGGGTAGCGTTTCCTCTAAGAGGGGAGTTGCTTCTGTCTGCATGTAAGTCTATTGTCCATCATATTTGCTGCTGTCGGACTATGAGTAACGTATTCGAGGGTCTAACCATCCATACATAATATCAACGAAAAAGTTCGTCATAGTGAAGATAACTACGGTTATTGCCAGCAGGGTGGGAATGGCGTACAGAAGCCTTCGTATTAGGTAGGTTCCGATTGTCTAATCCTCCGGAATCCAACAGGATGGACACGATGGTGAGGGTATCCCGACGCCCACCATTACCCTCCCCCGCTGAGGGGGAGGGATTTCGGAAATTTTTAGCGCGGGAAATGTGGGCTGTTCTGATCGAGCCACCAGGTTCCGCGGCGCTCAGCGTTGTAGATGCCCACGCTGTACTCGCCGGTTTGCCCCTTCACATAGTCCCAGTAGGCGTCAGCGAACTCCTCCCAGGCAGCGGTCGCGAATGGGACATTTTCTTCGAGCAGAGCGTCAAGTTCAGTGACATACTCTTTGCGCTTGGCCGTGTCCAACTCGTTGTCAATCTTGTCCAGCAGGGCGTCCACTTCCTCATTGCAGAATCCGCCATAGTTTTCAGTCGAGCCGCAGCCGTACCATGCCCTCATGTAGGAGGACGGATCGCCAAATGGGAATACTGCATACGATGTGGCAAGCTCAAAGTTGCCGTCCTGAATGCTCTGAATCGCCACTGGACCGTCTAGTGGAATCTGTTCCACGTTTATTCCCTGTTCGCTGAGAAGCTGGGCAATCAGCGGCCCCCAAACTGCGTAGTGGCCTTCGACCGAGTACTTGATGCTTATGTCCAGTCCATCGCCGTAGCCTGCTTCCTCAAGGAGTGCCTGGGCTTCCTCCAGGTATGGTCCCTTCTCCGCAGTGGGTACGCAGGTCGGACGCTGCCTCAGGTCCTCATAAGGGGAGGCCCATGGGCTCCATCTGAATACATAGCCACAGCCGAAGCCGTTGAGCGACACCGTCTTGAACACGCTGTCCTCCATGGCGTCCCGGTCAATAATCAGGTTGATTGCCCGTCGAACACGGACATCGCTCAATGGACCGCCAGCGTCCTGCTTCATCCAGATGCCCTGGACTGTAGTCTGTGCATAGCGGTGAAGCTTCATTCCGTCGGGCGTGTCTGCCAGCCAGTCATGGTACGACTTGGGGTCGAGAACACGCGCGTAGTCGGATTTCTTTGCGAGGAACGCCGCTATCTTGGTCTGTGCGTCCGGCATGTGATATACGTTGATGCCGTCGAGGTAGGGGAGATTTGGATTCCAGTAGTCGGGGTTCGCCTCGATCTTCCAGAATTCGGCGTCCCTGTGCTCTAGGTATCTATAAGGACCAGTGCCCGGATAGTCGGGTATGGTACGCAGGTCAGAGTTATTGTCATCGAGGGTCTGCTTCCGAACGATGACGTTGAAGCCTGTGGCGAAGGCATTTAATATGAAGTCTGCAGCGCGCGCTTCTTCAAGCACAAGCTTGAAGGTATAGTCGTCCGGCGCCTGGACGCCATCCGCCGCCACGGCGGAGAAGAGGGCTTGTCGTCGGCTGGACACATGGTCCGGCGGGAAGATGATGCGGTCGAAAGTTGCCTTCACGTCAGCCGAGGTCATATCTGCGCCATCGTGGAACTTAACGCCTTCACGCAGTGGGAAGGTGAAGGTCTTGCCGTCGGATGAGACGTCCCAGGATGTAGCTAGTCCTTGTGCGATAATGCCTCTGTCGGGGTCGGTGGGGTCGTTCATAACCAGAAGGTCGAACAAGGGGCACTGTGGAGTGCAGTTGTTTGTTGTACCTGACTGATGCAGGTCGAGGTGCGGAGGGTTGGCGGCAAAGCCATACTCGAGCCAGCCACCACGCTGTGGGCCATCCTCCGGAGCCATCAGATATACCAGCTCCGCCTCTTGTACGGGAACAGGAGTGGCGGCTGCAGGGAGTGCCGGCTGCTGTCCTGTGGTGCCGGCGCCAGCTGCCTGCTTGGCAACGGGTGCCGCTGTCGGAGCCGCTGGTGCTGCCTGCTGTGCCGCCGGTGCTGCGGGCGCTTCTTCGTCAGCGCTCGAACACGCAGCCAGTGCCATCACGAGTGCGAGGCTTGCCAGCAGCGGCAACAGAATCTCTACGTATCTCTTCATTCGGCTCCTCCTTGTAGGGCTCCGCCAGTACGTTACCTGTTCATATATACCGTCCAACTCCACGCGATTATTCAATAGCGAAATAGTCTGAATTGCCCCCGAATATAAGTCCAAGCCTGCGGTTTGTCAACTACGACAGTGCTCGCCGTTTACCAGCCTCGGGGCCGAGGACCTTTCCCCGGCCGACTTTATCAAAGTGAGAGATATAATATGTCATGCAATATGCCTAGAAGAGATTGCGAGAGAATGCTAACCTTTCACTTACCACGGGCGTTGTATTGATGCAGGGCCGCCAAGGGAGACAATTTACTGCGAATATGAGCATTTTTCGTGTAAAGTCATCATTAAACCTTGCATTTCCCAAAGGCCTGTGATATAAATCAGACATTATATAAATTATGTGCAATAAGAGATGCGTCTTATGAACCGAAGACGAGAAAATTGTGCGCTACTTGGAAGGATGAAATGACGACTGTGGAGGCAATCATGGAAGGCCGTGCCGATAGACGGGGCGCAGGCTTTGAAGGCGCCGGAAGTAAGACAATGAAGACTGCACAGAAGAAAGAAAATAAGCCTAGGGACTACGCGGGAGAGACCACGGACACCATTCGCGAATATCTTACCGCGATTGGGCAGCACCCTCTGCTCCAGAAGTCCGACGAAATTCGCCTGGGACTGGCTGTGGAGCGCCGGATGGAGCTTAAACTGCGGCGTGAGAGATTCAGCGACGAATACGGATTTCAGCCGTCCACGGAGGAGCTCGTCTTCGACATTTACATGGCGCTGCGAGAGCGCCTGCCCACCTTGCTAACCTTCGCCGGCATCTTGAGCTTCAATATGGACGAAGATGCGACGATAAGCGATGCGCTGGCTATTGACGAAGTAAGGGAAGCGCTGGACCTCCCCATGAACGCCGGCACGAAGGCAGCGGTTGCGCTCGCCCTCGAAGTGAAGGAAGCGGACGCGGTCGCAGCAGTCGCTGCCATTTCGAGGCTGCGCTGGCTGCTACCGCTCGAGGTCATAGCCGCACTGGATGGCGGGATTGATGGCGAACTTCCTCGCGAACTCGTGCATGAGACGGAGCAGTGGTGGAAAACCATCGAGAATGTAGGCAGGGACGCAGGCGAGGATCTGACGAACTCAAACTTGAGGCTCGTCGTCAGCATCGCACGGAAGTACCAGAATCGGGGCCTGCCCATGCTTGATCTGGTTCAGGAGGGCAACCTGGGATTGATGCGCGCGGTTGAGAAGTTCGACTCGCACCGCGGGTTCAAGTTCAGCACCTACGCTACATGGTGGGTCAGGCAAGCGGTCACGCGCGCGCTGGCGGACCAGGGCCGCACGATTAGGTTGCCCGTTCACGTCGTGGAACGCCTGCAGCAGCTTGGATCGGCAGAGCGAGAGTTGCATCGCAGATTGGACAGGGAGCCGACACCGGGTGAAGTAGCGGATGAGCTAGGCTGGACATCTGAGAATGTTGAAGTTCTCCTTCAGCAGAGACAGCACACGGTATCACTCGAAACGCCCGTCGGTGAGGAGGAGTCCACTCTGGAGGATTTCATCCAGGATACGGGCGGCTGGGCTACAGACGAGATGGCAATCCGCATGGTTACGAGGCAGAATGTAGTGGAGGCTATGCAGGACCTGCCGCCTCGCCTGAGACTTGTGCTAACGCTTCGCTTCGGCTTCTTCGACGATCGTCCGAGGACGCTCGAAGAGGTTGGACAGGAACTGGGAGTGACGCGGGAGCGCGTGAGGCAACTTGAGCGGCAGGCACTAGACCGCCTGCGGAGTTCTGGGCGCCTGCCTAGTATGGCGGAGTACGGCGCAATCTAATCATAATCTCCGAGAATTCACCATAATTGTCAATGTCGAATGAAACGACCTGTTGAAAAAGCCTAGGTTTCCACGACTCTTGGTCAGTGCCCTCGCTTTTTTGAGATGATGACATGTCGTTCGAATGAGTTCTTCCATTCCCCCGTATCCTATGGCCAAAGCCATCGGTCGA
>MPND01000197.1 GCA_002238855.1 SAR202 cluster bacterium bin90 | reverse complement strand
ACCAACCTCACAGGCCGGCTACGACCCTGTCGCTTTGGCAAGAGTTCGTTCGACTTGTCTCTATATCGCAACGATACTAGGGAATGTTCTGGATGACATTGTGATAGTCGGCGGATTCGCGCCCAATCTACTTGTCGACCAGGAACATCTGCCTGTGGGGTTGGACGCCCATGCGGGGACGATGGACCTTGATCTCGGGTTGGCTCTGGATCTACTTAGGGAAGAACGTTACCGGGAACTGAGCCAGAGTCTGCGGGAAGTCGGATTTGAACCTGACGTCAACGAGAGTGGGAATCCCACACGCCAGCGTTGGCGGTCATCATCCGACTGGTCTGTTACGATCGACTTCCTTATCTCTCCGAGTGAAGAGGCGGAAGAGGGCGGCACGCTCTTTGACATCGAGCCTGACCTTGCAGCGGTGGTGACTCCCGGGCTGCATCTTGCTTTCCAAGACCGTCGGCAGGTTCCGCTGTCGGGACAGACAATTCTGCAGGAAAATGCGAGCCGCGACATCTGGGTATGCGGCCCTGGTTCGCTGACGGTACTGAAGGCACTCGCTTTCGGCGACAGAGGGACCAACAAAGACGCCTATGACCTTGCATACGTGTGGCGCGCCCTCGGCGTGGACCAGATTGCCGAATTTCTTGCGCCGCTATTAGGGGACCCTGTTGTGGCGCGTGCCCTATCAATAATCCAAAAAGACTTCACGGAGCACAACGGTATCGGTCCAAGGAGGGCGGCGGCATTTCAGCCGGATGTCCCAAGTGAGGAGACCCAGGCGGATGTTGTGGGCATGGCAACCAGACTTCTTTCACTGCTTTCGCTTCCTCCATTGGGACTGAAGTGAATGGTGGAATGCCTGTGCCGTTTCGTGCAAGATATGGATGCAAAAGTGACGCGTTAGGTGAGAGCCTGTGTCACTTTAGTAGGTGCACTGTCATGCCAAATGCTGCGCCTACCCCTGTCATGCTGAGCGCAGCGGAGCGGAGTCGAAGCATCTAAGGACCCTCAGTTGCGCTACCAACCAAACTGACACAGATTCTACTTACCACGCGGCCTTGACCGTGTCGCAGATCTGATGCTAGACTCGGGCGCAGTCAAGTGGGTAGTGGTTGATGGTGGAGGCTGGCGAGGCCTCCGCGCCCAAGGATTTTAACGTACTCTATGCAGACACCCTCTAGCAGCCCCCGACCGGGGCATTGTCACCCAATCTCAGTGCATTACCGTGGCCGCGAGCGATATAACTATCCCTGCGAGCCTTAGCTGCCCCGTCCCATCACTGGGGTTTTCCACCCTCTCCCCTAGGTCCTCTAGTCTGAGCCTCACCTCCGGGTCAACCTGCGTATTCACCAAATACCAGTTGCTTTTATGATGCTTTGGCTTGTTGGCGACATCGCGGCCAAGCTACGTACGGTCAATTCAGAATTATCCTACACGCCCAGGGGATTCGTAACGCCGGAAATGCTGTGCGTCTGTCCCGTGGAAGACCCCGAATCACCAACGGCAACCGACTCGTTGAACATATCGGGGGAGTAACAGATGGTTAGCAGATTTTCTGAACAAGAGACCGAAGAATATTACGACTCGCAGGATAGCACATACCAGTTGGTATGGGACGAAGATGGAAGCGTCCACTGGGGCCTTTTCGACAAGAGGGGCGACATAGACTTCCTCGAAGCGTGCGACAGGCTGAATCGGACGATGGCCGAGAAGGCGTGCATTGGCCAGGACTCATCGGTCCTGGACTTGGGCTGCGGCAACGGAACCATCGCCATCTGGCTGGCTAACGAGAGCGGCGGAAGGGTAACGGGCATTGACCTCAGCGGAGTCCGCGTCGCCAACGCACTGGAGAAACGGGCTGAGCTATGCCCCGAACTCAGGGCCAAGCTAGCCTTCGAGAAGGCCTCTGCCACTGACCTTCCGTTCTCAGACGGCTCATTCACTCACGTATGGAGCCAGGCCGTGATATATCACGTGCCGGATAAGCGCAAGATCCTGAGCGAGGTCCACCGGGTTCTGGAGGACGGCGGGATTTTCGTGTTCGACGACTTATTCAGGCCTAAGCGGGACATCACTCACAAAGCCCAGACCTACGTTTACGACAGGCTGCTGTTCGATACCGAGTTCACCTTCGAGTCGTATAAGCAGGCCTTGAAGGACCAGGGGTTCGACGTGTTGGAGGCCTTAAACGTGTCCCAACACCTGAAACAGAGCTATCTCTGCTTGTCCGAGCGCACGCCGAAGGATGAAACTTTGGAAAACGCCGAACACTACGAGTGGCTGACCACCGCCTACATCGAGACTGCCGCCGCCGT
>MPND01000196.1 GCA_002238855.1 SAR202 cluster bacterium bin90 | reverse complement strand
AGTCGCCGACGATGCCCGCGAGATATACTCGTGCCGAGCAGGCTGGACGCGGAGCGATAGCGAGATTCTACGGCTCGGACTGAGCGAGCGGATTCGTCCCATGACACGGATCATAGGACGCCTTCAAGATTCGCTCCATCAGTTTACATTCCAATTTCTGACCTCTTTGAGGAGCGGAAGCAGTGTGTCTGAAGCTGGACAACTGCTATCTGGCTCGATGTGATAAAATCCACCGCGTCTGCCAGTGTTTACTGAGGGGAGAGATACCTGCCGGAATGCTTGCACGTTGGTCGTTTGCGGTCCCGGCTGCTGACTCTCCAGTGCAGTGCATTGTGACTAACTTCGAATCGCATAAGGCAATAGAAGGCAGAGAAGATGAGGATTGAACCCGAGATTACAGGCGTCTCTCTTGTGCTGCTTGGGGATTTCAATCCCCCGATTTTCACTCCATCCTGGTTTGGGTGGCAGGGCTTGCTTTCTGAGGAGATGGTTGAAAATGCGGAGCTGGAGATAGCCCAGAGGCAGATTGTGGTATTTCGGGCAGACTGGCTTGAATTGCAGGTGGTACCCGACCGCTACTCCGCGAGCTCTGCACAGGCCCCTTTCGTCCGCCTGCGTGATTTGACCATACGGGTATTCCGGGAACAACTTCCCCATACTCGTCTTCGTGCCCTTGGGATTAACCGTGATGTCCACTTCCTGGTCAACAATTATGGAGAGCGTGACAAGATCGGCAGAACGCTGGCTCCAACAGAACCCTGGGGTGACTGGGGTCAGAACCTGGATCCTGACGGTACCGCCGGAGGCGTCGCGTCTCTTACGATGACGCAGCGAAATCCACGTGGCCGACCGTTGGGAGGGCAGATAAACGTGACTGTTGAACCGTCAACTCGAGTAGGCGACAATGAGAGAGGCATTTACGTTCGCGTAAACGACCACTACGTCGTCGAAGATCCAGAGGGCCTGACAGCATCCAGTGAAATCATCAGCATACTGGAAGAGCACTTCGAGAAATCAGTTCGTCAATCAGATGAGATCATCGACCATGTAATGTCACTAAGAGAGGGATGAGTATGCCGGAGACTGCGGTTACTCTCACGTCCAACAACCCTGCCAGCTCCTCGGGCCCCGGAAGTGACGCTCTGGAAGAACGTACCCCGGCGCAGCTGGTGGACGACGGTTATACGGAGCACGTTCATTTCCGAACCAGCTTGGGACAGGTAGCGGCGCTCCTAGGCGAGTCGGTGCAAGTCAGGGAGCAAAATGCCCAGGCTCCTTCTACGACGTTTGTTACACGTGAAGCGGAGGTAATCAGCTTCCCGGCCCAGACGAGAAGTCGCCGGCGCGTGACTACATTACACCCTCTACAAGAATGGGAGGGCTGGGTCACTGAAATCGGAGGTGAGGATTTCACGGCTCGCCTGCTGGACCTTACTGCGGCGCCCACTACAGTTGGCGGTTCGGGGATGGAAGAAGCTGTCATTCCGTTCTCCGAGATCTCGGACGACGATCGTAAGAAGATGCGTGAGGGCAGCATATTTCGCTGGGTCATTGGTTACGAGCGTTCAGCCAGCGGAACGAAACGGCGAGTTTCCCAGATTGTATTTCGCGACCTGCCTGTAGTGACGAGAGAACAGATAACTCTGGGGCAGGAATGGGCCAGAAGTGCCGCTGAGGCCCTGAAAGAGTAGTGTCGTTCATCAGCCTGCCCGATTCCGACGAGATCGAGGTCAGCCTGCTGGGTCCCGGATATGGGGAATGCGTACTTGTCCATCTCGGCTACGAGAGATGGGCGGTTGTTGACTCGCACCTGGATGAAGCTGGGCAGCCCATAGCACTCTCATATCTGATGGGGATGGGAGTTGATCCTTCTGAAGCGGTTCGCCTGATAGTCGCCACCCACTGGCATGACGATCATATCCTTGGAATGGAACAGCTCGTCGAGGTCTGTGAAAACGCCACATTCTGTTGTGCCTCTGCTCTTGTGAACGATGAGTTTCTGGCGCTCATCGGTGTGTTGAACCAGTACACGGCTACGCCGGCGGGTTCAGGCGCTGAGGAACTCTACGGCGTCTTCGCTCTGCTCAGGAATAGATCCCAATCGCGAGCATACGCGCTCTCCGACCGCCTCATATACAGTCAGTCTGACCTTTCAGTCTGGGCACTATCACCTTCGGATAGGGCATATGAGATTTTCTTACGTCGGGTTAGTCAGCTTTTGCCTGGAGAGTTGGAAACGGAGGGACGGATCCCCTCCTTGCGTCCCAACGACGCGTCGGTAGTGTTGCTGATTGAGGTCGATGATAATGTGCTCTTGCTTGGCGCGGATCTTGAGAGACCGGGTTGGCTGGATATTCTCGATTCTGATCGGACTCCCTACTCCAGAGCATCTGTATTCAAGGTTCCTCATCA
>MPND01000033.1 GCA_002238855.1 SAR202 cluster bacterium bin90 | reverse complement strand
ATTGGCGCTGGTGCTCCGTCTTCTGGGCATCGGATGGTTTGTGGCAGTCTGCATTGCAGGCGGAACTTACGGCGGCTTTCTGCTCGACCGCAAGCTTGAACTGAGTCCTTTGCTCACCCTGATAGGGCTGGGCTTGGGCATTGCGGTGGCGGTTGTTGGGATGATGAGGATGTTGTTGGCGGTCTTTGCCGCAAACACTGAAGACTAACAACTATCTTTTCTGACAGTCCAGACAACGACTGACATTGGAAAACAGGGGACAACGTAGAGCGTGCTTAGCAATCCTAAGACTCTGGCAATACTCATAATCGCGCTTATCGCATTTGTAGTCAGTCTGTTGGGCGGCGCTCTCGGCAATGCCTTCGGACTCGGCTTCCTCGGCGCACCCCTGGCGCACATCCAGATCCCAGCCGAGCCGTTCATTCCCACCAAGATTCTCGGCTTCACGCTGAAGAACACGATGGTAACCGCTTGGATTACCATCATCACCCTGATTGTCATCTCCTTCTTCGCCACCCGGCGCATGAGCCAGGTTCCGCGCGGCTTGCAGAATCTTGTCGAAGTATTCATCGAATTCTTCCTCGACCTCTGCGAGCGCATCGCGGGCCGTGAGCGCGCCCGCCGCTTCTTCCCCCTCGTAATGACCATCTTCCTCTTCATCATGGTCTCCAACTGGATAGGCATTCTGCCCGGATTCGGAACCATCGGCTGGATTGAGACGCCGAAAGAGATCATCCACCACGCCGAAGAGAAGGCCGAAAAGGCCGGCGAGGTTGTCAACCTCGACAGCATTCACATGCAGATATTCGAAGGCGATGGCGCGTTCGGCTTCCTCAGTTTCGGCTCCGTCAGCGAGGACATCACCGCCGCCGAGTATGAAGAGCATCACGGCGTGGAAGAGGGCAGGCAGGCAGGTCTGCTGGTTCCGTTCCTCCGCAGCGCGAATACCGATGTGAACACCACGCTCGCAATCGCGCTCATCGCGATGGTGACGATCCACTTCTGGGGCTTCTCAGCCCTCGGGTTCGGTCACCTCGGCAAGTTCATAAACTTCAAGGAGGGCCCCGTCGGGTTCTTCGTGGGTATCCTCGAAGCCATTGGCGAGGTCGCCAAGGTCATCAGCTTCACATTCCGTCTGTTCGGCAACATCTTCGCCGGCGAGGTGCTGCTGATAGCTATGGCGTTCCTGTTCCCGCTCATCGGGCTGATCCCGTTCCTGGGACTGGAACTGTTCGTGGGCGCGATTCAGGCATTCATCTTCGCTATGCTCACTCTGGTCTTCGCAGTTATGGCGACGACCGCCCACGGTGGAGAACACCACTAGAATTCACACATCTCAGCTTAGAAATGCGTAGGACCTGAAAAGTACAGGGTACGCAGAAATCTAGAAGCAAAAAGGAGAAAAGGAAATGGAAGTAATGCAGGATTTTGCAAGTCTGGGCGCAGGTCTGGCTATCGGACTCGGCGCGCTAGGCCCTGGTATCGGTATCGGACTGCTGGCAGCAAAGGCGATGGAGTCGCTGGGTCGCAACCCCGACGCAGCCGGCATCATCCAGCAGAACATGATTCTCGCCATCGCGTTCACAGAGGCTATCGCAATTTACGCGCTGGTCGTGGCGATCATCATCAAGTTCGTCTAGCCATCAAATAATCGCAAATGTTCCTTCCCCCTCTATTGGGGGAAGGCCAGGATGGGGGTGAAAGCCCTTATCCGCTAGAGAAATAGGGGATACGGCATGGAAGCCTTGGGGATTAACCTGCCCGGCTTGATAACGCACATCATCAGCTTCTTGATCTTGCTGTTCGTGCTGATGAAGTTCCTGTACAAGCCCATCGTGAACATGCTCGACCAGCGCTCCGAGCGCATCAGGGAGAGCCTCGAAGCCGCAGAGCGCGCCCGGGAAGAGTCTGCCCAGTCTCAGGCTGAGGTTGAGTCGCAACTCGAAGCCGCCCGTGCCGAGGGCCAGCAACTCATCGCATCGGCGCGTGAGGTCGCGGAGCGATTCCGCGAAGAGGAAACCGCCAAGGTCAGGCAGGAAATCGACGCTGAGCGAGCCCGCGCCGAGGCGAATATCCAGCGCGAGCGTGATTCAGCAATCGAGCAGCTCCGAGGCGAATTCGCGGGCCTCGCCATTACCGCCGCCGAGCGCGTGGTGGAACGGTCCCTCGACGAGCAAGCGCATCAGGACATCATCGACCGCGTACTCGAAGAGAGCGACTCCCGCATCAACCGAAATTAGACAGGTAAAGACACTTCGCTACTCCTGTCTGAAGCAGGAAACGAGCGCAGTAATCCGAAGCGAGTAGAGGTAAATGGCAAGAGGAGCATCCGCGCGCAGATACGCCCAGGCGGTCTTCGCCATTGCATTGGAACAGGGCGAGCCTGACAGATGGCTCGACGACCTAGCCTTGCTCTCCGACGCTATGGTGAATGAGGAGTTCGCGAATTTCCTCGACGCCCCGCAGCTCACATTGAGCCAGAAGACCGATATGATCAAAGAGTCACTCGGTGATTCGATCGGTCCGCTTGCACTCAATCTAATCTCGCTGCTCGCGTCTCGAAACTCCGCCCGGCTACTGCCAAGCATCACCGAATCGTATCAGCAGATGCTTGACGAACATAACGGCATCGAGCGAGCAGAGGTGGTCTCCGCTGTCGCCCTTAGCGACGAGCAGCAGGGCCGCATCGAAACGATGCTGAAAGGTATCGTCGGCAAGGACATAACTTCGACATCCAGAATTGATCCGCAGATACTCGGCGGATTTGTCGCGCGAGTCGGCGACAAGGTCATTGACGGCAGCACCCGCACGAGGCTGGACGAACTCCGGCGCGAGCTGGTGCAGGGCGCATAGCCTGAGAAGGCGATTAGAGCATAAAATCATCAGGCGACACGCCAACCGGCGGTATAGTCTGTAAACGGAGGAGCTGCATGGCAGTCAGAGGACAAGATATTGCTTCGGTAATCAAGCGCCAGATTGAAGAGTTCGGGCGCGACCTGAGCATGGTGGATGTCGGCACAGTTGTTGAAGTTGGTGACGGCATCGCGCAGGTTCACGGCTTGTCCGGCGTTGCCTACTCCGAACTGCTGGAGTTCGAGGGCGGCGTCATGGGCATGGCGCTCAACCTCGAAGAAGACAGCGTCGGTACGGTGATTCTCGGAGACCCCCTATCCATTAAGGAAGGCTCAGAGGTCAGGAGCACCGGCCGTGTCGTAGTCGTTCCCGTAGGCGACGAGCTTGTAGGCCGCGTCGTGGACGGTGTCGGCCAGCCCATCGACGGCAAGGGCCCGCTCGGTACGAGCAAGACCCGCGATGTCGAGGTTGTCGCCCCAAACGTGGCAATCCGCAGTTCCGTTGACACCCCTGTGCAGACAGGTATCAAGGCGATTGACGCAATGATTCCGGTCGGACGCGGGCAGCGCGAGCTCATAATTGGCGACCGCTCCACCGGCAAGTCCGCAATCGCACTCGACTCGATCATCAACCAGAAGGGCGGAGACCTGGTCTGCATCTATGTCGCCATCGGGCAGAAGGTCGGCAAGGTCGCGCAGACGGTTGCGCTGCTGGAACAGCACGGCGCGATGGAGCACACCATCGTAGTCGCGGCAAACGCCTCCGACCCTGCGGCGATGCAGTATCTCGCGCCATATTCGGGCTGCGCGATGGCAGAAGAGTTCATGTGGCAGGGCAAGGATGCCCTCATCATCTACGACGACCTCTCCAAGCATGCCTGGGCATATCGCCAGATGTCGCTGCTGCTACGCCGCCCACCGGGCCGCGAAGCCTACCCCGGCGACGTATTCTACCTGCACAGCCGGCTCCTTGAGCGCGCAGCGAAGCTCGATGAGCGGAACGGCGGCGGGTCCATTACAGCCCTACCCATCATTGAGACACTCGCTGGCGACGTGTCGGCGTATGTGCCAACGAATGTTATCTCCATCACTGACGGCCAGATTTACCTTGAGCCTGAGCTGTTCAACTCCGGCATCCGCCCCGCAGTGAACGCCGGTCTCTCCGTCTCCCGCGTGGGCAGCGCAGCGCAGACGCGAGCTATCCGGGGCGTGGCAGGAAGCCTCCGCCTCGACCTCGCGCAGTACGCCGAGCTTCAGACGTTCGCGCAGTTCGGCACAGCAGACCTCGACGCAGCAACGCGACAGCAGCTCGAACGAGGCCAGCGCGCCACCGAAATCCTGAAGCAGGACCAGAACGCCCCTATCTCGATGGAACAGCAGGCGGCAATCCTGTACGCGCTTGCGAACGGTTATCTTGACGATGTGGAAATTGAGAAGGTTCGGGCATTCGAAGCCGCGTTCGGAAGCTACTTCGCGTCCAACCAGCGAGACCTCCTCTCCGAGATATCCGAGACCGGTAACATCACCGGCGATACCGAAGAAGCCCTTAAGGCTGCAATCGACGACTTCAAGACGAATGTGCCTTACTAGAAAGCAATAGTATCTTCCCCTCGATGGGGGATGGCTAGGATTGGGGTGTACCCTCCATCCGATTCTTGAGTTAAATATCCAAGCATCCTTGTAGCGCAGTCAGGACAAAGAAATGGCAAGCGTAAGACAAATCAGGCGGCGTATTCGCAGCGTCGAAAACACCGCGAAGATTACGAAGGCGATGTCCATGATCGCCGCGTCCAAGATGCGCCGCACTCAGGAAGCCGCCCTTCGTGGCAGGCCATACGCCGACCTGATGCAGACCATGCTTTCGCATCTCGCCGCGCAGACGCAGGATGACGAAGACCACCATCCCTTGCTCGTAGAGCGTACCCGCAACAATGTCGGACTTGTCGTCATCTCCCCCGACAGGGGACTCACTGGCGGCTTGAACTCCAACATCAACCGCACGGCAGGGCAGTTCGTCGTCGATCAGCAGGGCGCAGGTGTCAGTGTCATCGCTATGGGCAAGAAGGGCAGGGACTTCATGGTCCGGACAGGCCAGGATGTACAGGCCGTCTTCACCGATATCCCCGACCGTCCCGGCATTGATGTGGTCACGCCGGTCGCCCGTATCGTCATCGAGTCATTCACGAATGAAGAAGTGGACGCCGTATTCGTCGCCTACGCCGATTTCGTGAACACCACGCAACAAAACCCGACCGTCGTGCAGCTGCTCCCGGTCGTCCCTGCGGAGCTTGAGGCGACCCAGGCGGTAGGCTACATCTACGAGCCGGAGGAGCGCCCGGTTTTGGACCAGTTGCTTCCCCGCTATGTCGAAATGCAGCTCTACCATTACCTGCTCGAGGGCATCGCAAGCGAGCAGTCGGCGCGCATGGTTGCTATGCGCAACGCCACCGACAACGCCAACGAGATGGTCGATGACCTGACGCTGGTGATGAACAAGGCGCGACAGGAAACGATAACCAAGGAACTGCTAGACATCGTTGGCGGTGTTGCAGCAGTCGAGTAAGAGGGGAGTTTTCAGCCCCCTATGTCCCATCTCTCTCAGAGGGTTAGGGTGAGGGCAGAAACGTCAGCCCGCAATTATGAGCCTGAAAACTGACCACTGTGAACTCGAAACTGAAAACTACTAACTTGGAGGAACCATGGCAACGGGAAAGGTAACCCAGGTCATCGGCACCGTGGTGGACGTAGAGTTCCCCGCGGAAGAAATGCCGGCAATCTACAACGCGCTTGAGACAAGCATCGCCGGAGAGCGTCTTGTGCTTGAGGTCGAGCAGCACATTGGCAACAACTGGGTGCGCTGCCTCGCACTGGGCGCGACCGAAGGCCTGATCCGCGGCGTTGACGCCGTTGACACCGGCAGCGCCGTCTCCGTTCCCGTGGGCGACCCCACCCTCGGCAGGCTCTTCAACGCGCTTGGCGAGACGTTGGACGACCTTGAAGAAGTCGAGTCCGGCGATACCTGGCCGATCCACCGCAAGCCGCCTACTTTCGAGGATCAGGCGACGCAGGTCGAGATTCTGGAAACCGGCATCAAGGTGATGGACCTGATGACCCCCTTCACCAAGGGCGGAAAGGTCGGCGCGTACGGCGGTGCCGGCGTCGGCAAGACGGTCATCATCCAGGAGCTAATTCGTAACATCAGCGAGGAGCACGAGGGCGTGTCCGTTTTCGCCGGTGTGGGCGAGCGCTCCCGCGAGGGCAACGACCTCTGGCGCGAAATGCAGGAATCCGGCGTTCTCGCGAATACAGTGCTCGTCTTCGGCCAGATGAACGAGCCGCCCGGAATTCGCGCCCG
Source organism: SAR202 cluster bacterium bin90 (assembly GCA_002238855.1). Lineage (GTDB taxonomy): Bacteria > Chloroflexota > Dehalococcoidia > Lucifugimonadales > JADFKI01 > Bin90. Next base: position 34,103 of record MPND01000033.1, on the reverse strand, counting down.
TGTGGGCCTGACCGGCCTCACCATGGCTGAGTACTTCAAAGAGGAGCGCGGACAGGATGTCCTGCTCTTCGTTGACAACATCTACCGTTACATCCTCGCGGGCATGGAAGTCTCCGCGCTGCTCGGCAGAATGCCCTCCGCAGTCGGATACCAGCCCACCCTCGGAACCGAGATGGGCGACCTAGAAGAGCGCATCACATCATCGCTCAACGGCTCGATCACTTCCTTCCAGGCAATCTATGTGCCCGCCGACGACTACACCGACCCCGGCATCGTAACGACCTTCGGTCACCTCGACGCCGTTGTCGCGCTTGAGCGCTCTCTCGCCGCACAGGGTCTGTACCCGGCGGTTGACCCGCTGACTTCGTTCTCCCGCATCCTTGAGCCTGCCGTAGTAGGGCAGGAGCACTACGATGTGGCGCGCGGTGTGCAGCAGGTACTCCAGCGCTACACGGACCTGCAGGACATCATCGCGATTCTGGGCATCGAAGAGCTTTCCGATGAAGACCGCCAGACTGTTGCCAGGGCGCGCAAGATTCAGCGCTTCCTCACGCAGCCCTTCTTCGTTGCCGAAGTATTCACCGGCTCACCCGGCCGCTTCGTGCCAATTCGCGAGACGGTGCGCGGCTTCCGCGAGATTCTCGACGGCCAGCACGACGACCTGCCCGAGCAGGCTTTCTATATGGTCGGCACAATCGACGAAGCGGTCGAGCGCGCCGAGCAGATGGCGGCAGTAAGTTAATCCGGATAACTGCAAAAGGCATAATGTCCCTTCCCACTCGATAGGGGAAGGTGAGGATGGGGGAGATTTCTCCTATCCCTTGGGAGTGGCTGAATGGCTACTATGCGACTTGAAATTGTAACCGCCGAGCGGATGGTCTATTCCGAGGAAGTGGACATGCTCGTCGCGCCCGGAATAGACGGGCAGCTCGGCATCCTTCCGAACCACGCTCCATTGCTGACGGCATTGCAGCCCGGCGAGATTCGCGTGGACAAGGAAGGCGAAGAGAACTACATGGCGGTCAGCGGTGGCTTCCTCGAAGTCCTGGCGAACCGGGTAACAATACTCGCTGACACCGCAGAGCGCGCCGAAGAAATCGACATCGAGCGCGCCGAAGCAGCCGTGCGCCGCGCCGAAGAGCGCATCGCGGTAGGCACATCCGACGCCGACCTGCAGCGCGCGGTCTTCTCGCTCAGGCGCTCACAGGCTCGCTTGCTTGCGGCAAGGCGCCGCCGCCCCAGGCGCGATCGCGGTGGTGCTCCACAGCAGCCGTCATAGGGCATAGGGCAATATACAATCCTTCGTCCTGAGCATGGTTGAAGGACTTACTTAGCAAAAAGATAGGGGCGACCAACCGGTCGCCCATTGCAATTGCCTTGATTTCGCTGTCTTGGTTCAGCTTTGTATCCGCTGCGCCGTCGGCATCATTCGAAGTCCCGTAGGTAGAAAGTCATCGACTGCAGCGACAGCACCGGATCGATATTCCGCACTACGATATTCATCGGCACCTTAGCCGCAACCGGCGCGTAATTCAGAATCCCCTTTATGTCGTTAGCGATCAGCACATCTATCACGTTCTGCGCCTGCTGCGCCGGCACCGCCACGATGCCAATGCTGATCTTCTTTTCGATGACGGTGTCGCTCAACTCCGCCATCGGCTGCACATTGAACTCGCCTATCGTATTGCCGACCTGCGCCAGATCACCGTCGAATGCCGCCACGATGCGGAAGTTCTCGCGATAGAATCCCGGGTAGTTGATGATAGCCCTGCCCAGCCGTCCGACTCCCACAAGGCACGCCCGCCACTCGCGGTCAAGCCCTAGGATTTCCTGAAGCTCGTGCAGCAGAAAGCGCACATCGTAGCCCCTGCCTTGCTTGCCGAAGCGACCGAAGTAGCTCAGGTCCTTCCGGATCTGCGCCGGCGTCATCTGCAACAGACTGCCGAGCTGCTGCGAGCTGACCACATCAATAGACTCAGAAACAAGCTGTGACAATGCCCTCACATACAAGGGCAGCCTCAAAACAACTACTTCAGGGACCTCGACAGAGTCCATGGACATCCGAACCTCACATCTCCTGCTTATTGCGTATTGGACTGCTCTATACTTTGTGTTAAATAGCACAAAGTACTGCCGTTATTGTATAATCCTGACCTTATTTCGTCAAACGCCCTACCAGCCATACTGCTCCCGTGTCTGCGGCAACCAGTGAGAATATACATGAGCATTTGCAACTCCTGTGGAGGTGGGACGACTCCACTATAATTCCGTCTCGACATGGCCTGAGAACATTAATTTGAGACGACCATTAGGTACTTGGTTAAGTTGACATTAGGAGGCTTGATTGATAGAGTTGACGCGATATGTCGCATTGCGCTTTTGACATCACATGCCCTTGTATGAACGACCACTAGGGGTCGCGCAGGCAGGCTGTGTCGAATAGGAATGTTGCCCCGCTCAACACATTGGAGTGGGGCTTTTTGTTTGATGCGAATTTCCACTACATACAGCACTCATAATCAGCCTCGGAAGGAGAGCGAACAGAATGACCCAGACGGAGTGGAAGCCTCGATCCCAAAGTATCATCGAGATACTTCCTGAAGAGATTAGCGATTTTGAAACACAGGTCGCTCGCTTCCGGGCGGGCGAATGGTCAGAGAACGACTTCATGGCGTTCCGGCTGCGGCAGGGCGTCTATGGCCAGCGCCAACCCGACTCCCAGATGTTCCGCATCAAGTGCCCGTTCGGTGGCGTCAACGCTGACCAGCTCGACGCACTAGGTGTCATGGCAGACAAGTACGCCCCCCTGAACAAGGGTCACGTTACTACCCGCGAAAACTTCCAGTTCCACCACATCAGGCTTGAAGATGGGCCCGCCATCATGCGGCTCATCGGCGATGTCGGACTAAGCACCCGCGAGGCATGCGGCAACACCGTACGCAATGTTACCGGCTGCGCCATCGCCGGCGTATGCGCCAACGAGCCGTTCGATGTTACCCCCTACGCGGCAGCTTACGCGCGCTATTTCGTGCGCCATCCGTTCAGCCAGGCTCTGCCGCGCAAGATCAAGAGCGCCTTCTCCGGCTGCGACAACGACTGCGCTATCACTCCCATCCACGATGTGGGATTCATCCCTCGTGTACAGGACGGCAAGAAGGGCTTCAAGATGGTGGTCGGCGGCGGCACCTCAATCATGCCGCGCATCGCCCCCACGCTCTATGAATTTGTCGGCGTCGAAGACTACCTGAAGATGACTGAGGCGCTGCTTCGCATATTCCACCGCACAAACGAGTTGCGCCGCAATCGCATGAAGGCGCGCATCAAGTTCTATGTCGCCCGCATTGGCATCGACGAGTTCCGCAAGGAAATCGAAGAGGAAATCCAGCAGAGTTGGGCACAGCGCTCCTTCGACCCCGCTGACCTCATGTTCGTCGAAGACGAGTCAGTGGATGCTCCCGCGCTCGATGGCAAGTACGCCGCATTCGGCAGCGACCCTGAGTTCGACCGCTGGGTGAACACGAATGTCGAATCCCAGAGGCAGGCAGGTTACAGGGCCGTCACGGTCAAGCTGCCCCTCGGCGACATCAACGCCCGCCAGTTCCACCAGCTCGCCGACATGTCCCGCAAGTACGCAGGTGGTCGCGCTCGCATCACCCACCAGCAGAATCTCGCATTCCGCTGGGTGCCGGAAAACGCCCTTTACGAGGTCTGGCAGCGACTGAGCGACATCGGCTTCGGAGACTCCGGCGCGCACGAGATAACGGACATCGTCTCCTGCCCCGGCACCGACAGCTGCAAGCTCGGAATAACCTCCTCAATGGGTCTCGGCAGAGCGTTGAGCGATGCCGTCCAGCATGTTGACCAGTCCGACCCGCTAGTGCGCCAGATGCATGTCAAGATGAGCGGCTGCCCCAACGGTTGCGGCCAGCACCACATCGCAGACATCGGCTTCCACGGCGCGGCAGCCAGGGGACCGGGAGGGCAGGTGCCCGCATATGAACTGTTCCTCGGCGGTAGCTACGACCAGGACGATCCGCGCTTCGGTCAGCGCATCAAGGCGAAGATTCCCGCCAAGCGCGCGCCCGAGGCTCTCCAGAAGATCGTGACCGACTATAAGGACAGCCACGGCGACGGCGAGCTGTTCAAGGACTACGTGCTGCGGCAGGGTGCCGGCTACTTCGAGGAACTGATGGCAGGCTTCAAGGAACTGCCCGACCTCAACAGGGACACCCTTGAGCAGTACATCGACTGGGACAAGACGGTCAAGTATGTGCTTGAGCGCGGCGAAGGCGAGTGCGCCGTCTAGCTGACAGCACTAAAGCCTTAGGCGAATGGAATGAAAGAGGGGCAGGCTCAACGCCTGCCCCTTATCTTTAATACTGCAATACTTCTCTAGGCTACTTCTTGAACCGCCCCTTCAGCCCCTGCCACCAGGAACCGCCACCTTCGCCGCTCTCGTCCTCATCAATATAGCGACCCCGCCACATCTTGCGGTCCACCTTCGACTTCGACGGCCTCAGGAACACCATTCCGTACGCCACGATGAAAATGATCAGCCCCGCCCACGCCAGCAACCCGAACATCCCCGGCAAAACCGGACGCAGCAGGAACGCCGCCAGAAGGATGGCAAGCGCCGCCAGCATGATCTTGCCCGGCGAAACGCCCCACGCCTTGCTGTTCAAAGACTGCCGCGCGTACTGCCACACCATCCCGCGAAGGCTCCGGCGAGATTGCTCGGACGGCAGAGGCGCTTCCGCCTCCGCTTTCTTCAGTATGTCCTCGATCTCTTTCTGGTACTGGTCAGGCATCCTTGCAGCCCCTGAATAATTGCATAACCCTGTGTTTAAGTCGGTAAGTGATAAAGCCCATTTCTTGCATCGTAAACAACTGCTCAATGCGTGTCAACATCATTATTATGCGGAAAACTCGCCAAATCAACAACGCATTTGATTGTTTTCTAGCGCACAATCGACGTGCTATAATCAGTTTAGTGTCGTAATTGCTTTTCAGGAGACTTTTGTGCGAATTACTCAAGAGGAAATCGTTGACCTTCAGACCGTGCTGCATATCGAGATGGAAGATGAAGATGTTCGCCCATATCTCGATATCGGCTACCAGAAAGTTAAACCGCACATCTCCTACCCCGGTTTCCGCAAGGGCCGCGTTCCGCGCCACATAGTCCTGCAATTCGTAGGCAAGGAAGCCCTCCTCAACGAAGTTCTCGACACCATGCTCCCCGAAGTTACCGGCAGGGCAATCGATGAACAAGATTTGCAGCCCGGCGGCATGCCCGACATGGAAGTAATCGACCTCGATCCCGTAACCTTCAAGGCAACCGTCCCACTCAGACCCGAAGTGGAACTTGGTGAATACAAGGACATTCGCGTTGAGGTCGAAGAGTCGGAAGTTGGCGAAGAAGATGTCCAGGAGAGGCTGGAACGCCTGCGAAACAGCATGGCATCATGGGAACCCGTGGAACGCTCGGTAGAGATGGGCGACATGGTTACTATGACCGCTAAGGGCACAGTTGAAGACAACCCCATCCTTGATGAAACCGACACCGTGTACCTCCTCGTTGAAGACGCAGAACGACCCTTCCCCGGATTTCCCGAGGCGCTGGTAGGCGCGGAAGTGGATACGCCCAAGGAATTCGAGCTGACGGTCGCCGAAGACTTTCCCGTGGAGGAAGTGGCTGGCAAGCCCGTTCAGGTGTCCGTTACGGTGAGCGATGTCAAGGAACGCGTCCTGCCCGAGATGGACGAGGAGTTCGCCCAGGGCATCGGCGAAGGTTACGACTCCCTTGAAGCCCTGCGCGAGCAGATTGAGGAGGAACTCAAAACCGAGTTCGAGAACGCCAGAGAGCAGGAATTGCGCGATTCCGCCATTAACAGCCTGCTTGAAGGCGCGACCGCAACCATCGCGCCCGTGATTATCGAGCACGAGGTCGAGCATATGATGAATGAGCAGATGCAGACTCTTGCGCGAATAAATATCAGATTCGACGACTACATGCGCTCCGTCGGCAGTTCCGAGGAGGAGCTTCGTGAGCAGTTGCGCGAGGAGGCGATAAACCGGGTCAAGCGCGCCGTAGCTCTCGAAAAGCTCGGCGAAGCCGAGGGCATTGAAGTCTCGGACGAAGAACTCGACGAGCGCATTCAGACCCTTCTCGAAGAGAATCGCGAGCAGTACCCGGACGCCCCCGAATCGCCTGAGATAACCGAAGACATGCGAACTTCCATAAGGCGCATGATGCACTCTGAATTGGTAATGGAACGCCTTATTGAAATCGCGAAGGGCGAAGCGCCCGACACCTCCGAATCCAGCGATGTTGCGGAGCCGGAGACTGAACCGGACGAGTCCGCTGATACCGAATCCAGCGAACCTAAGTCTGACTAACTAAGACTACTCACGGGGGATCCCCCCAACTCAAGGAGATAAACTAATGCTGTTTAGGCCCGAAGATTTAAGCGCGAGAGACTTGCTGCAGGACGGTGGGCCTGAGAACGTCATCCCTATGGTTGTAGAGTCGGGACCGCGTGGCGAGCGCGCATACGACATCTACTCGATGCTGCTGAAAGAGCGCATCGTCTATCTCGGTACGCCGATCAACGACCAGGTTGCCAACGCCATCATCGCTCAGTTGCTATTCCTCGACAGGGAAGACCCCGAGCGCGATGTCAGCCTGTACATCAACTCGCCGGGCGGCGTCATCTACGCCGGCCTCGCTATCTACGACACCATGAACCTCATTCGCCCTGATGTCTCCACCATTTGCGTGGGACTGGCGGCAAGCATGGGCACGGTTCTGCTGACCGCGGGAGCCAAGAGCAAGCGCTTTGCCCTCCCGGACTCAACCATCCACATGCATCAGGCAATGGGTGGAGCGCAGGGTCAGGCAAGCGATGTCGAGATTGCCGCGCGTGAAATTCTGCGATTGCAGGATAAGATACGCACCATCCTGGCCGACACGACCGGTCAGCCCTTTGACAAGATTACGCAGGACACTGACCGCGATCACTACATGAGCGCGGATCAGGCCCTGGACTACGGGCTGATTGACGAAGTTCTTACGTCCTCCAGCGGTGCGTAACACCGACAACCCGAACCTATACGCAGTGTCGGTCACGCCGCCGCGTCCCGATGCTGCAGACCAAATCCTAATCGATGCCTAAACGATGACTGACGTGGAGCTTCCGCATTATGACTAGCCGCACCGACTATCGTTGCTCCTTCTGCGACAAGGCACAGGCGCAGGTCAAGCGACTCATCGCAGGACCTGACCGGGTCTTCATCTGTGACGAATGCGTGCTGCTGTGCGATCAGATTATCGCCGAGGACGGTCCCGCCCAGTCCACCGTCATAGCGAACCCTATGGCAAACGGGCTGAACCCGAAAGTCATCTACCAGCACCTCGAAGAGTATGTGGTAGGACAGGACCACGCCAAGAAAATCCTCAGCGTCGCCGTCTATAACCACTACAAGCGCATCAGCTCCGCACAGACACAGTCGGATGTGGAGATTCAAAAGGCAAACATCCTGATGCTGGGCCCGTCCGGCTCCGGCAAGACCCACATCGCACAGACTCTTGCGCGCATCCTGCAAGTCCCCTTCGCCATCGCAGACGCCACCTCGCTCACCGAGGCAGGCTATGTCGGCGAAGATGTGGAGAACATCCTGTTGCGCCTCATACAGGCTGCCGACTACGATGTCGCGCGCGCCGAGCAGGGTATCATCTACATCGACGAGATTGACAAGATAGCCCGCAAGAGCGTCAACCCGTCCATCACGAGAGATGTGTCCGGCGAGGGCGTGCAGCAGGCTCTCCTCAAGATAATCGAGGGCTGCGAAGCCAATGTCCCGCCCCAGGGTGGTCGCAAGCACCCGCATCAGGACTTCCTGAAGATCAAGACCGACAATGTCCTGTTCATGTGCGGCGGTGCCTTCGAGGGCATGGAAGAAATCATCAACAGGCGCGTCTTCAAGAGTAAGCACTCCATCGGCTTCACCGGCTCCGCAAGTTGGAGCGTGGAGACCGAAGAAAACGTGCTGCACCATGTAAACTCCGACGACCTCATGGAATACGGCTTCATACCGGAATTCGTCGGGCGCCTCCCCGTAATCGCCACTCTGGACACGCCGGATGCCGCCGCGCCCCCCCCCGAACCCGCCCCTCGGGCCCCGCGGGACGAAGCGACACTCATCAAAGTCCTCAGCGAGCCGAAAAACGCCCTGGTGCGCCAGTACCAGTCCCTCTTCGATATGGACGAAGTTGAGTTGGTCTTCACGGAGGAAGCTCTTGTAGCAGCAGCGGAGCAGGCGCTCAAGCGCAAGACGGGCGCGCGCGGTCTGCGCACAATCCTTGAACACACCCTCTTGGACGTGATGTACGAGCTTCCCAGCATGACCGATGTCAGCCAGTGCATTGTGGACGCCGCCGCCATACAGGGCGACGCCCCCGTGACTATCAGCCTGAAGAACGGCGAGATAGTCCCAATGCCAACGCCGCCTCTCATGCTGGAAAAGAAGTCCGCGTAACTCTAGGCCAGAGCACTTCACCGCGCCTTCCGAACCTCCCTTAAAGCGGCGTTCCCCGTTGTCCCGCGCCTGCCGCATGCCAATTCCTGCCGCCTGAAATCAAGACGCATCTAATTCCGCGGCATCCTTCACTCCCCTCACTCTGAACGAATTAAAGGGTCCTGATGCCCTCGAACAATTAGAAGCCGGTCTTTGCGGTTGTCCCAGATTCTTCGTCAGCGGCATTACCTCGGGTGCTCTAGGAAAAACAACTGCAAACCCCTTGAAATACATCGCGCCTATATTATCCAAATCTCCGAAATAGCGTACATAAGTATTGAATAATTCTAATTTTGCGTTTAACATTTGTGCATTCCCTTTTGACTCATCCTTTGCCGGAGAGGCACTGCTTACATGCGAATGCACAAGAAGACGCCCACCCCCGGCGCTCTCGACAAGCCCCTCAACGACTTCGTCGGCAGCCACGTCGCCCCTTCGGAAAGCCGCGTATCGCCCCTCCACCGCGAAATAACCACCTGTTACGCATACATGTGCCCCTACGCATACGGCTGCACCGAAAAGACGCGCCGTCCCGCGCAAGTCCTCATGCGCCGCTGCATGCGCTACAAGCCCGAGGAACTGCGCATCCGACCCGGCGTCTCCGACCACGTCCTCGACCTCCTCGCCAAGAAGCGCAGCTCAGGCGAAGACCTGTCCGCCAAGACCGCAGCGATTCTCGACGACCTCCGCCCCGACGGCCCCCTCCGCAAGACCGCCTAGCTGCTTTGTCCCTTCCCCCTCGATGGGGGAAGGTTAGGATGGGGGTGAAGGTGTCGTAAACTGCCTGTGTTGGAACAATTGCTTAACGGTTTTAGGCATTGAAAACACTCATTAGATCGGTTGAAGCGCATGAACTTGTCCGATGACGAAAGGGTAGTCTGCCACACGCCCACACCCGGCAAGAAGCCAACCCGCATCCACATGTGGAAGTACGACCTGCTGCGCGGCATCATCCTCGACATTCTCGCCGGCAGCGCGGACGGCGTGGAGTTCCGCGCCCTGCCGAATCTCATCGACGCGCGCCTCAGCGCCGAGCAGAAGGCGAACATCGGCTCCACCTCCTGGTACACCACCACCGTCAAACTCGACCTGGAAGTGAAGCGCGACATCGAGCGCATACCCCGTGTAAGCCCCCAGCGCCTGCGCCTAGTCGAGTAAATTGATCTGCCCTCGCCGCACGCCAAAACGAGCCGTGCCGTTAGGCAGCTGCCCGGCGACAGTATCAGCGTCCGCGGTAGTAATCAGGGCCTGATGATACTGCGCCGCATGCCCCAGCACCTGCTCTCGCCGCGCCGCATCCAGTTCCGACAGCACATCGTCCAGCAGGATCACCGGCTCCCGCCCTCGTCTCTCCCTGAGGAATGCCGCCTCCGCCAGCTTCAGCGCCAGCACCGCCGTCCGGGTCTGCCCCCTTGAGGCGAATCCTGCCGCATCCAACCCATCCAGCGTCAGCGCGAGGTCGTCCCGGTGCGGTCCCGTAACCGTCATTCCACGCGCCAGTTCCTGCCTTCGCCGCTCCTCAAGCTTCATCCGCAGGGCGTCTGCAATCCCGCTCTCCGAAACATCAGGCACAAGTTCGACATTCGGCAGGTACGCAACATCCAGCCTCTCGCTCCCACCACTCAACCCGGCATACATCGGACTCGCGCCCTCTGACAGCATCTTCACAGTGTCTAGCCGCTGCGCCACGATACGGCTGCCCTCCTTGACTAGCTCGTCATCCCAGAACGCAAGCTCACCCACCCGCGCCGCGCCCTCCCGTATCTGCCGCAGCAGGTGATTGCGCTGCCGCACCACGCGCTCATATCGCTGTATCGCCCCCAGGTACTCCCGGTCCGTCTGCGAAATCAGGATATTCAGGTAGCGGCGGCGCACGCTCGGCGCTCCATACACGATCTCCAGGTCATCCGCGCTGAACATCACCGCATTGAGATTCCCGATGAGCGCGGAGGCACGCCGTGCCACGCCGTTCACGCGGAAGTATTTCTGCACCGACAGCATCGCAGGTGTGTTAGCCGCAGCAGGCGCATTCGTGGACCGGAAGTTGACCTGCAGGTTGACCGCGTCTCCACTTCGTTCCACATCCGCCGCGACCTGTGTGTAAAACTCGCCCTCACCGTTGCTCCGCCGAATCAGCTCTCTGTCGCTCGACGCCCTCGGCGATCGCGCCACCGCAAGCATGTACATGGCTTCCAGCAGGTTACTCTTCCCAGCGCCATTCTCACCATGGAACAGCGTCATCCCCGGCAGCAGGTCGAATTCTAGCCGCTCGTAGTTACGGAAGTTCGTCAGGCTGATATGGGAGATATAGATGTCGCCCCTCGCCGCCGTGAAATTGCCTCTCATGGGTAGGCGGCTTGGATTTTATCACAGCGTCCCCATACCGCTGCGAGGCATCCTCGCTGGAAACCGCCACGCCAATGTTGGTAGAATTATGGGAAGGTCGAAGTTGGAGGGCATCATGCAGGCCAATATGAACGAAGCCAAGTCGAAACTCGCTGAGCTGGGCGAACTCGCATGGCAGGGCGAAGAAGTCATAATCGCCAAAGCAGACAAACCCTTTCTGCGCCTGGCTCCCTACAGCGTGCCTGGAAGACAAGCAGATAGGACTGCTGAGGCGAAGCCTAGACGCTTGTCAGGCGCACTGAATGGGCAGATCTGGATTGCGCCGGATTTTGACGACACGCCTGAGGAACTAATAGTTTGGATAGACACCAGATGAAATTTCTCGCGCTCGCAGGCGGCGTAGGTGGAGCCAAGCTCGCGCTCGGCCTATCCCGAATCTTGCCGCAATCCGACCTCACCATCGTCGTTAACACCGGCGACGACGAGGAGTTCCACGGCCTGCATGTCTCCCCGGACGTCGACACCGTGATGTACACGCTCGCCGGCCTCTCCAACCCCGAAACCGGCTGGGGCATCACGGGCGAGACCTTTGCGGCGCTGGAGCGGCTGAACGCATACGGCGCCGACACATGGTTCAACCTCGGCGACAAAGACCTCGCGACCCACATCCGCAGGACAGACCTGCTGCGTCAGGGCAAAACCCTCTCTGAAGTCACGGATTCCCTCAGAACCGCGCTCGGCGTGAAACATCCAATAGTCCCCATGAGCAACGATCCCGTGCGCACGATGCTGACGACCGACCTCGGCGAACTCCCCATGCAGACCTGGTTCGTCAGGCACCGCTGCGAACCCGCCGTCAGCCGCATCCGCTTCGTCGGCGCAGAAGTCTCACAGCCCGCTCCCAAATTCACCCGCGCCCTGCAAGATTCCGATGTCTTGGTCTTCTGCCCCTCCAACCCTTTCGTCAGCGTCGCGCCAATCCTTGCCATCCCCGGCGTGCGAGACGCAATCGAAAACTTCGGTGGCACGCGCATCGCTGTCAGCCCCATCGTCGGCGGCCAAGCCATCAAGGGCCCCGCAGCCAAGATGATGGACGAACTGGACATCGAAACCTCGTGCGTCGGAGTCGCCTCACAGTACAAGAACCTCTGCGACATATTCGTCCTCGACGATGTTGACGCAGACAGGGCAGGGGACATCGAAGCGCTCGGCATGCGCGCCGCCGTCACGAACACGATGATGTTCACTGACGACAACAAAGTGCGCCTTGCCAAGTACATATGCGGTCTGGCTGCATGACCGGCCTCAGCATAGTCGCGGTCGTCCCGATGAAACCGCTAAACTTGTCCAAGACGCGCCTGGCAAGTGTGCTATCGGAACAGGAGCGCGCCGACCTAAGCCTCGCCATGTTCAGCAAGGTAGTGAGCGCGGCGCACGAAGCACTGGGCGTTGTATGGGTAGTCGGAGGCGATGAAGCCGTGAAGCAGGCTTCGAATGGTCTCGGCGCGAAGTGGCTGGAAGACCCCGGCAATGACCTGAACGAATCCCTGAGTTTCGCGTTCAGCAAGGCATGCAGAGTTGGATCTGCTGCAATCTACCTGCCCTCCGACCTGCCATTCGTCACCGCCGCCGACATAGAAAAGATTGTGCAGGCATCGGTCGGTGGTGAGACTCTCGCACTCTCCCCTGCGCAGCAGGACGGCGGCACTAACGCCATGCTCATCCCCAAGTGCCTGCGATTCCCCCCGCTGCTCGGCAAGGACAGTTACGCAAGGCACAAACAGCACGCGGCATCGCTCGGCATCCCATATACTGTATGCTTGAGCGAAGGGCTGGCGCTCGACTTGGACACGCCCGACGACCTCGCCCTGTGCGACAGGCTGCAACCCGGGTTTCTTAGTACGATGATGCCGGCGGATGTATCCTCAACCCCAAAAGGTGATAAGAAAGACTGATGACTCTTAAACTCGGCATACTACTTCCAACGCGCGGTCTGGTAATGGACAGCGACGAGCCGCCCAGCATTGAGCCGCTCATTTCGATGGCAGAGTCGGTGGAACAGGCAGGTCTCGATTCTGTCTGGGTCGGCGACAGCCTCACCGCCAAGCCGCGCCTCGAACCGCTGGCAACCCTGGCGGCATTAGCGATGCGCACGCAGCGGGTTCGCCTTGGCACGGCGGTTATGCTCGCCGCGCTACGAAATCCGGTGCAGCTCGCGCAGATGTCCGCCACCGTTGACACCATTTCTGGCGGCCGCCTCATACTCGGCGCGGGCGTAGGCGGCGCATTCAACCCCGCCCAGCAGCAGGAATGGCTCAACGTCGGAGTCAAGCCGTCCCAGCGTGCCCGTCGCTTCGAAGAAGTCCTTGAGATTACAAACGGTCTGACAAGCGGCGAAGAAGTTACATTCGAAGGACGGCACTTCAATTACGATTGCGTAACCGTACAGCCTCGCGCCGTCCAATCCAACGGCGTTCCATTCCTCGTCGCCTGCCACTGGCGAGCTGGCCGAGAGCGCCAGTTCCAGCGCGCCGCCAAGCTCGGCGCGGGCTTCATGTCCATCTCCGATTACCCCGACGAGTACGCCCGCGTCGTGGACAGGGTACGCGGCTACACAGCAGAGTACGGCGGCGACCCCGAATCCCCCGAGGCGACCTACTACATGACCGTCAATCTCCGCGAGGACGAAGCCGCCGCCGCCGAAGAAGCCGACACCTTCCTCCACCAGTACTACGGCTCCAACATCTGGGGAGACCGCTGGGGACCATTCGGCAACCCGCAAAGAGTCGCCGAGCGCATCTCGCAGTACCACGAGGCAGGCGCCCAGACCATCATCGTCCGCTTCGCCTCCTTCGACCAGGAACGCCAACTCGACACATTCCTAAACGACATCGTCCCGTCCCTCGCCTGATTGACTAATAGTTCGACGGGAAGCAAGGAGTCACACCTTGGCAACAAACGACTCTACTTTGGCAGAGAGAATGGAGCGCGTACTTCCGAACGTACTTCCGCTCAACCTACGGCTGGATCCTATAATCGAGTTGACTGAAGACCAGTTTGTTCACTTCTGTGAGATGAACGAAATAGTCAGAATCGAGCGCAGTGCGGACGGCCTTTTGGAGTTGTCACCCCTATTGGTGGGCGACGGTGGTGCAAGAACTATACAGGTAATTATGGCTTTAGGGATGTGGGAGCGAACCGACGAAACCGGCGTGGCTGTCACTAATGCAGGTTTTATACTGCCCAATACCGCAATGCGAGCGCCTACCGCAGCATGGGTGACTAAGTCACGGTTAGCAAGATTGACGATAGAAGATAAGAGAGGTTTCTTTCCACTCTGCCCCGACTTTGTTATCGAAATGCGCTGGATAACTGACGGGCTCACCGTCCTGCAGGCAAAGATTGAAGAATACATGGCAAATGGTGCCCGCCTCGGTTGGCTCCTCGACCCTCTGCAGCGACAAGCCCACATATATCGCCCCAACGCAGAACCTGAGATTCTGGACAACCCTGAATCAATATCCGCCGACCCCGAGCTGCCCGGCTTCACTCTCAACCTGAATCCGATATGGGAGCCCGTCTTCTAACTAATTTCCGCAAGAGACCCCTGAATTGAAGTGAACAAATTGACCGACAATCCCAACGAACAACCCCACATTCTGGTCGAACAAGACGGCAGCGTCGCCACCGTAACATTCAACAGGCCAACCCAGCGCAATGCCATCAGCTACGCCGGCTGGCTCGAACTCCAACGTATCGCAATCGAGCTTGAGCGCGACAGCTCAGTGCGAGTCGTGGTCTTCACCGGCGCGGGCGACAGGGCGTTCTCTGCCGGCGCCGACATAAAGGACTTCGAGCAGTACCGCATAAACTCCCAGATAGCAAAGGTCTATGCCGACGCATTCGACGGCGCGATGGATACCGTCGAGGCAATGACCAAGCCCACCATCTCCATGATCCGCGGTTTCTGCGTGGGCGGCGGCTGCGAGTTCTCCATGGCGACCGACATCCGCATCGCCTCCGACGACAGTCGCTTCGGTATCCCCATAGCGCGTCTCGGCATCCTCGTCGGCTACGGCGAGATGCGACGCCTCGTAAACCTCGTAGGTCCTGGCAACGCATCATACATCCTGCTGAGCGGCAGGCTCATCGACGCGCACGAAGCCCACCGCATCGGCCTGATAACCACGCTCCTCACCGCCGGCGAGCTTCACGAGCACACCTACACCCTCGCCCACGAAATGGCGGAACTCGCCCCACTCAGCCACAAGCGCAACAAGCGCATCCGTGACATAACCCTGCGAAACCCGTCAGGCGAAGGCATGACGCAGGAAGAGCAAGACCTGCCCTTCACCAACTTCGACAGCGCCGACTTCCACGAAGGTCGCGCCGCCTTCATCGAACGCCGCAAACCTAATTTCACAGGCGAATAAGCTTCAGAGTCAAATCCCGTCCCCCGAAACTTCATATCGTCATTCCCGCGCAGGCGGGAATCCAGAGGCACAGTCGGACGCCGCAGCTGACAAGAGCACACCCTGAATTATCGGAGACAATGAGAATGCAAACCCCAAACGGAAAACTACCCCTCCAGGACATCAAAGTAATCGACTTCAGCCAGATTCTCGCGGGTCCCTTCTGCACCATGCTCCTCGCAGACATGGGCGCCGACGTCGTCAAGATCGAAAAGCCCAACGGCGGCGACGACACCCGCCGCTACGGCCCTCCCTTCATCGAAGGAGAATCCGCTGCGTTCCTCACGCTCAACCGCAACAAGCGCAGCATCGTCCTCGACCTCAAGAGCGAGCAGGGCCTCGCCATTGTGCGACGCATGCTCGAAGACGCCGACGTGATGATCCACAACTTCCGACCCGGCGTCGTCGACCGCATGGGCCTCGCCTACGACGATGTCAGCGCGCTCAACCCCGCCATCGTCTATTGCACCGTCTCCGGTTTCGGCACGACCGGCCCCTACAGCAGCCGCGCCGGTTTCGACCTCGTAGCCCAGGGCATGAGCGGCCTCATGAGCATCAACGGCTTCCCCGATTCTCCTCCCGCAAAGGTAGGCGTTCCCATGGCAGACCTCAACACCGGCATGTTCTGCGCCTACGGCATCCTCACCGCATACATCAACCGCCTCTCGACGGGCAGGGGGCAACATGTTGACGCCTCCCTCCTGGAATCCGGCATGGCGTACACACTCTACGAGTCAGCGACCTATTTCGCCACCGGTGAGGTCGCAGGTCCGCTAGGCTCTGCCCACCGCATGATCGCGCCCTATCAGGCGTTCGCCACCAAGGACGGCTACATCAATATCGGCGCAGCCAACCAGAACAACTGGGAGCGCATGTGCCGCGCAGTAGGCCGTGAAGACCTGCTCGAAGACGAGCGCTTCGCCTCCAACCCGGAGCGCATGGTCAGCATCGACGCTCTCACGCCAATCATGGAAGAGACATTCCGCACGCAGACCACTGCCCACTGGGTAGAGGCTCTTGAGAAGGCGGGCGTCCCATGCGGCCCCATCTACAATATCGAGCAGGTTTACGCCGACCCGCATGTGCAGTCCCGCGAAATGGCAGTCGAACTGGAGCACCCCAAGTCAGGCAGCATCCGCAACATCGGCGTAGCGGTGAAGCTCCACGACACCCCCGGGTCCGTCCGAACCCCCGCGCCCATTCTCGGCCAGCACTCCGAAGAGGTCCTGGACCAGTACGGTTACGCGGAATCCGACATCGCCGCCCTCAAAGATGCGGGCGTACTCGGCTGATTCTTGTATAATCGCATCAGGATGTGAGAGATCGTTAGTGGTTTATGCCTTGCGGGACGAGGGGCAAGTGATGACAAACGCAACGACAAATGGGAGCGCTGACGCCTCTGGCTCGGCAAGGCGCATGAGCTTGAATGAGGCCTGCAATCTCTTCACGGATAGAGTGAAAACCATTGAGGATGTTCAGGAAGTGATTTTGGTGAGAGATCCTGAAAACTATCCCGTGATCTGGACAGTAGTGTCCGCTGAGCGTTTCAACTTCGATGTCCGGTCGCCCATTTACGATGTAGAATGCGACCTGTTGAGTGTGCCACAAATGCCCATTCTGGAATTCCGAATCCTTAACCTGCAGGAGACTGCGTCTGATAATCTTTGGGACTATCTTCCCAATGAATCGTCAGTGTCGCTGTGGAAGCGTGAACATGCCTCAACCGGCTGAACACATCGCGCAAGCGGAGAAGAACGAGCGTCTTTACGATAATCTTATAGGCACTGAGTTTAACGATTGGGCAGTTGTTGGCCTCTTCTATGCTGCACTGCACTATGTCGATGCCTACTTTGTGCAGCGGTTTGGCGCAAGCCCATCCAATCATAATGCCCGCAACAGATTGGTCTCCATGACGATAGAACTAGCTGCCATAAGAACACGCTATCGAGAACTCTATGCCAGAAGTTTGGATGCTCGCTACGAGATTGTCGCAATGTCGGAAGATGAAGTCAGGCAGGAGCGAACGGCTCACTTCGTTCCTGTGCGCACACACATTCGTGCACTACTGAGCCTTACTTAATTCATACACATTCCCGATGGAGCAATAACATGCCATTCGTCAACACCGACAACGCCAAGATCTACTACGAAACCCACGGCGAAGGCCCGCCCATCATCCTCGCCCACGGCGCCGGCGGCAACACCCTCGTCTGGTGGCAGCAGATCGCCCACTTCGCCGCAGACTACAAGGTCGTCGCCTTCGATCATCGCGGCTGGGGCAGGTCCCAGTTCGCCACGGGCCACAAGCACGCCCGCTACTTCGCCAGCGACATGCGCGCCGTGATGGACGACGCCCGTGTCGAGCGCGCTGCCATCGTCTGCCAGTCCATGGGCGGCTGGACCGGAATGCAATTCACACTCGCCAACACAGAGCGCGTATCCTGCCTGGTGCTATCCGGCACTCCCGGCGGCGTACAGACCGCCGGCGTCATCGAAGCGCGCGATGCCCGCGCCCGCAGCCGTACCATCGACCTCGACCGTCCCGTCGCGTGGAACGAGCCTCACCAGGCGCTCGCCCCCGACGGCTTCGATAGGAACCCTGCACTGGCATTTCTCTACCGCCAGATGTCAGGCCTCAACCCGCCCATCGGCGACACCGGCACAGGCGACATAGGCGTCTCACCGGACGCGCTCGGCGACTACAACATACCCACCCTCATGGTCGCAGGCGCACAGGACCGCATCTTCCCTCTCGCAGTCCTGAAAGAAGTCTCGCAAGTCATCCCCGGCGCCCAACTCCACATCGTCGAAGAAGCCGGCCATTCCCCCTACTTCGAGACACCCGACGAGTTCAACAGCGTAGTAGCCGCATTCATCGGCAAGCACAGAGATTGAGTCCCGAACCAAATATGCTCGGCCAACGCATTAGACCATATATCTCCAAAGAGAATATTATCTATCACTTATTATGGCTTGAACGGATATAAAGTCTTTGGCATACTGGGTACAAGTTTCCGATGGTCCTGTGACTGAACAAACTGCTACGCAGGGTTAAGGTGATGCTGTTCCCGGCGATGAGTCGGGTGTCCACGGGGCATCCAGAAAGCCCGAGCGCTGGACGTGTGACAGGCTACTATGCTGGCAGCAGGCTTCGGAGCCAAATCCTTGGATGGTTCGAAAGTGGGTTCGATTCCCACGACTACTGCAGAGGCTCCAGAAATTGGGCGAGAAGGTCCGCCGGCGGTGGGAAGCCACTAAAGGTAGGATGATTCGCCCCAGAACCGTCGGAGACTTATTCCTCTCCTATTAATAACGAATACGGCGTCTGAACTCTCAGACGCCGTATTTCTTTAATCTACTAACTGACTACTGAAAACTGCCAACGGAAATCTACCTCACCCGCTGCACAACCCTCCGCACGCCATCCACCAGCGCGTCTACTTCCTCGTCCGTCGTCAGCACGTTTAGCGCGCCCGCGCCGCCGGTCTGAATCAGTATCCCCTCGTTCAGCAATCCCGTAAACAGCGCCTTCGTCATATCGCTGTCGCCCGTCAGCGTCGAGCGATAGTCAACGATCTCCTCTTCCGTAAAGTGAATCCCGAACAGCGACGCCACGCCCGTAACCTGCGCCGGAACCTCCAGTTCGTCGAACACCGCCCGCAGTTTCGCGCGCAGCGTCTCGCCCAGCGCATTCATCCGCTCGTACACTTCCGGCGTCAGGTGGTCCATCACCACCTCGCCCGCCACCATCGTCATCGGATTCGCGTTGAACGTGCCCGCGTGAGCCAGAGGTCCCTCCGTCGGATCGAACAGCGCCATGATGTCGCGCCTGCCTCCCCACGCTCCCACAGGCATGCCCCCGCCGATTATCTTGCCGAATGTCGTCATATCCGGTATCACGCCCATCATCTCCTGCGCGCCGCCCGAAGACACCCTGAAGCTCTGCACCTCGTCGAATATCAGCACGATACCTAGCTCTTCGGTGATCTCGCGTATCCCCCGCAGGAAATCCACATCGGCAGCCAGGTACCCGAAGCTCGACGACACCGCCTCCATTATCACGCAGGCAAGCTCGTCCCCGTGCTCCCTGATGATGCGCTCGCAAGCCTCCAGGTCGTTGAACGGCATCGTGATGACATCCTCGGCAACGCTCGGCGGCTGTGCCGGATGCTCTGGCACGGGTGTCGTCGCGTCAGGCCCCAGCGCGTCCTCGGGAGGCCGCACGCTCACCGACACATACTCGTGCGAGCCGTGATACCCGCCCTCAAACTTGGCAATCTTGTACTTTCCCGTGAACGCCCGCGCCCCGCGAATCGCCATCATCGTGCCCTCGGTGCCCGAGTTCGTGAACCGCACCGTCTCCAGCGAAGGCACCCGCTCGCACAGGTTCTTAGCAAGTCGCACCTGCGACTCAGTAGGCCCGCTGAACGAATTCCCCCGCTCCGCCTGCTCCTGCAGCGCAGCAACGATCTCAGGATGCGCGTGACCCATGACATGCGTGGTCGCATTGATCATGAAGTCAAGGTAGCTATTCCCGTCAACATCATAGACATAATGCCCCTTCGCGTGATCAACGAAAGTAGGGTAGGGCGCAAAGTACGCCGTCCCCCGCGAGCTACCGCCCGGCAGGTACTCCGCCGCCTCGTCCTGCAACGCCTTCGACCTCGGCGTGCTCGCCACGAACTGCCTTACTTCCGCTTCTGCCCTCGATGTTGTCATTGCCAAATGCTCCTTGAATCACCTATCTCGCCGTATTTCCGCCGTCAATAACCAGTTCGCTGCCCGTCATATAAGACGCCTCATCAGATGCCAGGAACAGCACGCCGTAAGCAATATCCTTTGGCTCTCCGAGGCGCGGCATCGGCGTATCTGCGGCGCGCGCCTCGCGTGCCTCATCGTCTGCGAAGAATACATCGAGCATGTCCGTATTAGTGGGACCCGGATGCACCGAGTTCACGCGAATGTTTTCAGCAGCATACTGTACCGCTGTTGACTTGGTGAGCAGCCGCACCGCACCCTTAGAAGAGTTGTAAGCTGTCATGAATCCGCCGATAAGCCCGGCAACCGACGATATATTGACGATGGATCCGCCTCCGCTCTCACGCATCGCCGGAATCACAGCCCTCGTGCCCAGGAACACACCCCTGCCGTTAATGGACATCGTGCGGTCCCAGCTTTCGGTGGTTGTCTCCTCGACGCTACCGTGTTCCAATATCCCAGCATTGTTCACCAGTATGTCCAGCCTGCCATAAGCGGTCATCACCGCGTCCACCGCATCCGCCCATTGCCCCTCGTCCGTAACATCCAGCCTGACAAACATCGCCTCGCCGCCCGACTCCCGGATCTCCGCCTCCAGCGCACGCCCTTCCTCCTCACGAAGATCCCCAATGCCAACCTTCGCCCCCTCATTCGCAAACAGCCGAGCCTCCGCAGCTCCCAGCCCCCGAGCACCCCCACTGATAATCGCAACCTTACCTTCAAGCCTCATGTTGTGCTCCTGAACCTTATCGAGTTTACGATCATCAATCCGCCGCTCCAGCCGCCGCATTCACGCTCTCTCCCTCTCCATCTCCGAATATCCCGAACGGGTTCAGCGAGCGTGGCGCATCATAGATATCCATCTGGTCCGTCCGCTTCAACCAGTTCACGACCAGGTATGTCAGCGGCGTAGCCAGAACCTCATAAATCGACTTCGCAAGCCACGCAAATATCATCGCCGCGAACACCGCAGGCCACGGCCACAAGCCGGAAATGCCGAACGCAATTCCAAAGAACAGTACCGAGTCAACGCCCTGTCCCACTACGGTGGACGATATAGTTCGCATCCACAGGTGACGCCCCTCCGTCTTGTTCTTGAGCACCACCATCACCGCAGCATTCGTGAACTCGCCTATGATGTACGCGACGAAACTGCCCAGCAAAATCCAGCCCGTAGCGCCGAGTATTGCGCTGTAAGCGTCCTGCGCCTCCCAGAAAACCGCTCCCGGTATCAGTCCACCCAGCCAGAACAGGATAACCATCAGCAGGTTGCACACGAACCCCAGCCATATCACCCCGCGCGCCACCCGGAAGCCGTACACTTCAGTCAGCACATCGCTGATGATATAACTGATCGGGAAGCAGATGATCGCGGCAGACACCACGAACAGGTTGTCGCCGAAAATCTCGAAGGGTAATGTGAACAGCGACACCGGTTTGATCGCAATGATGTTGCTCGCCAGTAGCGTGGTAATCGACAGCGCGATGATGATGACCAATCTTCCGGAAAATTGCATTGCGCGACCTCCAACTGTCATCGTGAGGTATGCCGGTGCTGTGGGAGATGGAGCGGGAGACGGGATTCGAACCCGCGACAGCCTGCTTGGAAGGCAGGGGCTCTTCCACTGAGCTACTCCCGCTCGCCCGATAAGGATAGCACACTACGCTGAAAGAGAGTAACCTGCAAGTCAGCAATGAAAGAGGTGCCTAGCGATCCGCTCAATCAGTGATCAAGTAAGAGTTTGATAGGAAGTCTCGAACATAGCTAAGCGATACGAAGAAATCACAGTCAATTTTCGACACAAGGCCCCATAGGTGCCTAAATCACGCAAGGCAAATTAGGTTCAAACTCACACCAATTCTCATTGATTTCACCAGACATGTCTTGGTATGGTGCTATCAATAGGAAGAAAAAGACTCCGGTGCTAGCACACTGGAGTCTTTTCCGAAACCCCGCTGGAACGGGGACGCTCACAGGGACGGTAGTTATCCAATCACTGCAAACGAGATAAGTGGCAGTATAGCGCCTGCACCTGTGAAGTCAAGTCGGTGGTCGATCGCCTCCTGTTCCAGCGAGATTTTGAAAGGAGGCAGCAATATGCCACATATTATTGGTAGAACTGGTGAGGTCGTATACTTCGCTGGTACGTATCGAGACAGCATCTGTGGTGATACATCTTACTTCACCGTCGGTGACAGGTTTACGCCTTGTCGTAGCGGTGGAAGTGCTACTTGGACACTAGTCCATTAGTATCAATGGGCGGTGGGTCTGATACTTGATGACCTATCCGCCCCATCACAGCCTCCACCATTGCGATAGGATTGCCTTCCCGTCTCATCCAAGCAAAGGCCAGGAAACAACCCATGGAACTACCCCAACGCCTGCAAACCCAGTGGACAGAATCAGCTCAGGCTTGGATCGCCGCCGACCAGTCCGTCCGCACCGGCATGCTCGATCGCTGGATGCTCGACTCAATCGGCGATGTCACCGGCAAGTCCGCCATCGACATCGGCTGCGGCGACGGCAGGTTCAGCCGCCTCCTCTCCCAGCTCGGCGCGACCGTCACCGGCGTTGACCTCACCGAAACCTTCATCGAGCGGGCAAAGTCCCTGAGCGCAGACGAAACCTACCTGCTCGGCAACGCCGAAACCCTCCACGGCATCAACAACGACACCTACGACATCGCCGTATCCTACATAGTCCTAGTTGACCTGCACGACTTCCGCAGCGCCATCAATGCGGCATATCGCGTCCTGCGCCCCGGCGGTCGCTTCGTCGTCTGCAACATCCACCCCATGCGCAGCCCGAACCCCGGCGGTTGGATCAAGCAGGGCGATACCAAGCTCTTCTACCCCGTGGACAACTACACCGACGAAGGCCCCCGCGAATTCAACTGGTTCGGCAGGAAATTCGTCAACATGCACTACACCCTCTCCAGCTACATATCCGCATTCTTCGACGCAGGCTTCACACTCCGCGCCCTCCACGAGCCAATACCCTCAGCCGAAGAACTCGCCGCCAACCCCACCTTCGACGACGAATACCGCATCCCAAACTTCATCATCTACTCCCTCGAAAAACCGACCTCCTAATCCCATCCTGTCCATCCTGTCCATCGATGTTAGCCCCCCGTAGCCCCTGTGCTACAATACCGCGCAACCGCCGCCGACCCACCCGGCGCAATCCCATCACAGAGGTATTCCCAATGTCCTACGAATTCATCGAGTACAACATATCCGACGGCATAGGTCGCGTCAGGCTCAACCGCCCCCAGAAACTCAACGCCCTCAGCCGCGAGCTCCAGGATGAAATGGTTGACTGCATGCAGCGCCTCGACGACGACCCCGAAGTCCGCGTGCTGACCCTCATGGGCAACGGACGCGCCTTTTGCGCCGGCTACGACATCACGCCGCCCGAAACCCCCGAGGAGCAAGCGGCATCCCAGGAGCGCCGCGACAACATCCGCTCCGACATCCACCGCATGAAGCAGACACCCAACACCATGGCGCAGGTGCTCAACCTCAGCAAGCCCATCATCGCCGGCATCCACGGCTACTGCATCGCAGGTGGCACCGACTTAGCCATGCACTGCGATATATCCATAGCAGCCGACGACGCCCAGATCGGCTTCCCGCCCGTCCGCTCCATGGGCACGCCGCCCACCCACATGTGGACATACATGGTCGGCCCCCAGTGGGCGAAGTGGTTCCTGCTCACGGGAGAGTCCGTATCCGGCACACGCGCCGAAGAAATCGGCCTCGTCTGGAAGTCCGTACCCCGCGCCGACCTCGAATCCACCGTCGAGGACCTCGCCTGCACCATGGCGCGCATCCCCTGGGAACTTCTCGCCGCCAACAAGAGCATCGTCAACCGCGCCCTCGAACTCATGGGACGCAACACTCTCCAGCACATCGCCGCCGAGACCGACGCCATCGCCCACCAAGCGCCCATAGTCAAGGAATTCGCCCGCCGCTCCGCCGAAGAAGGCCTCAAGTCAGCCCTCGAATGGCGAGACGGCCCCTTCCGCGACTACCGCGGCAGCCGCTAGCTCTGCCCTTTGGCCAAACACATGCTTTGATTGGACACCACTCGATGAAATATGAGCCGTGCCGTGGCATAAGCTCTGAATGGCACTATTCGAATCTTGCATGGAATTGAGAAGTCGTTATAGATGCTTCTTATTTCTATTGTCATCGGTGTAAATACTGTCCTGCTCGCCATTGGATCTATTTCAATACTAGGCATGCTCGCCGTACTGGCAGCGACCATCGCGCTGACTGCATTACTGGCGAGTATCGGTGCAGTTCGAGCCAAGTCTTGGAAGGGCACACTCATAGGCGTCATTGTTGTGCTCATTGCTGGAGTCGTTGCTGTTTGGTTGCAGCCGGATCAGCCTTTGTACAAGACATTAGTGACCGTGGTCTTGGTACTCTTTAACAGCAGCATACTGAGCAGCGTTGGTCGAAGGCTCGGAAGGTGACGGCAATCGTAGATTCCCTCCCTCACAGGAACACCTGCAGGTCGGCCCTCGAATGGCGAGACGGCCCCTTACGCGACTACCTCAGCAGCCGCTAGCCGGAGCGAAATGCTGGCAAAACTTCCTTGGCAAACAAATCCAAATCCCCAACGCTCACCGGCTCCGGAAACAGTAAGAAGAACCACCCGATTCCATAGTCCACATACCGCCGCAACTGCTCCACGCACTGCGCAGGCGTTCCCACAATCGCATTCCCCAGCGACGCCCTGAATCCCTCCACCGACACCCCATGCCGCCCCGCATGCTCCGCCATCACGCGCTCCACCGCCGCCTTATCCTCCCCGATGAACACATGCGCATTATGGCTTAGCGCAATCTCCGACGGTTCCCGCCCCACAGCCGCGCAGTGCGCGTCCAGCACCGATCGCTTTGCCCCGTGCTCCCCAATGCTCATATCCGCCCGCATATTCGTGATGTCCGCGTACTGCGCAGCAGCCCGCAGCAGATGCCTCTCACCGCTCCCACCAATCAGAATCGGCGGCCCCGGTCGCTGCACAGGCGCCGGATCGCACAGCGCGTTATCCAGCCGGTAATAATTCCCCTCGAAGCTTACTCGCTCCCCTGACCACAGCAGCCGTATCACCTCCACCGCCTCGCCCATCATCGCCACCCGCTCGCGCGTTGAAGGGTAGGGCAGTCCATAAGCCTTATGGTCCCCCTCGCCACCGCCAGCCCCAACACCCAGCACCAGCCTGCCACCGCTAATCACATCCAGCGTAGCCGCCATCTTCGCCAGCGTACCCGGATGCCGGTACAGGTTCGCCAGCACCATCGGAATCAGCCGTATGCGCTCGGTCTCCGCAGCCAGCGCCGAAAGCGTAGTCCAGCACTCGAGAGTAGGAATTCCCAGCAGGTCATACAGCGAAGCCCCATCATACCCCAGCCGATCAGCAGCCCGAAACATCTCCCGCAGGTAGGCGTAATCGAACCCACCCTGGTGCAGCCGTACCACGAACTTCGGCGAAGTCTCAGTCATCGTCACGCCACCACCTACTCCATCTCCCCCCAGTTGTCGCCCACCTTCATCTCCACCTCCAGCGGCACCTCGAACCCCACCGCAGGCGGCACCGCAGACGGCATCAGTTCTGTGACAATCGCTCGCATCTGCTCAAGCTCGTTGCGCGGCACCTCGAAGATAAGCTCGTCATGCACCTGCAAGATCATCCTCGACCGCATGCCAAGCTCCGCCATCCGCTGCTCGATGTTGATCATCGCGATCTTGATGATGTCCGCCGCCGTCCCCTGTATCGGCATATTCACCGCCATGCGCTCGCCCGCCGCCCGCGTGTGATAGCTCCGAGAGTGAATCTCGCTGATCCGCCGCCGTCGCCCCATCAGCGTCTCCACATACCCATCAGCGCGAACCTGCTCCTTGATGCCGTCAATGTAGCTCTGGATGCCCGGATAATTCGTGAAGTAGCTGTCTATAAACGCCTTTCCCTCTTCCGCGCTGAATCCCGTCTGCTGCCGTATTCCGAACGGACTCAGCCCGTACAGCACGCCGAAGTTCATAATCTTCGCCACGCGCCGCATCTCCGCGTCCACATCACCGATTCCCACACCATAGACACTCGCCGCCGTCGCCGCATGAATGTCCTCGCCATTGCGAAACGCCGACATCAGCCCCTCGTCCCGCGAGTAGTGCGCCAGTATCCGCAGCTCGATCTGCGAATAGTCCGCCGCCAGCAGCGTCCAGTCCTCGTCCTCCGCAACGAACGCGCTCCGCACCCGTCGCCCAAGCTCAGTCCGCACCGGAATGTTCTGCACATTCGGCTCCGTGCTCGAAAGCCGCCCCGTATCCGATCCCGTCTGCTTGAACTCCGTATGAATCCGCCCAGTGTTCGGGTTCACCAGAGTCGGCAGCGCATCCACATAAGTGGACTTCAGCTTCGTCAGCTGCCGGTACTCCAGCACCATATCCAGCACCTGGTACGCCTTCGGATCAACCCCCTCCGCATTCCCGCTGTCCAGGAATTCTTTCAGCCCCTCCAGCGCAGCAGCGTTAGTGGTAAACCCTCCGCTCGGCGTCTTACGCGTAGGCGGCAGGTACAACTCGTTGAAAAGCACATCACCCAACTGCCGTGGCGAGTTGATATTGAACTCATGCCCCACCGTCTCGTACATGCTCTCGGTGATAGCGCCGATCTGTTCACCCATATCAACGGACATCGGCGCGAGTGCGCCCGTATCGATTGCAACACCATCCCGCTGCATCTTCACCAGCACCGGCACCAGCGGCATCTCCAGCGTGTCGAAGGTATGCCGCAGGTTGTTCTCCTCAAGCTCGTTCGCGAACACATCTATCAGCCGGAATGTCATGTCCGCGTCCGCAGCCGCATAGTCCGCCGCCTTCGCGATCTCCACCTTGTCCATCGTTGTCTGATTGCGCCCCCTGCCAATCAGCTCCTTGATGGGAGTCATGTCCTCCTTCAGCATCGAGAGCGCCAGCGGCTTCAACCCCACCGACGTCCGCGTCCGCCCGCACAGGTGCGCCGCAATCATCGTATCGAACGCAATCTCCACATCGATGCCATAGTTCCCCAGCACCGTCATGTCATAGTTGGCATTGTGCGCAGCAAGCGCCACATCGCCCGACTCAAGCAACGGCTTCAATCGCTCAATCACATCCTCGCGCCCAAGCTGCTGACCCTCTTCATGACCGACCGGCACATACCACCCCTTGCCATCCTCGTTCGAGAACGACAACCCCACAAGTTCCGCCAGCATCGCCGTCTGCGATGTCGTCTCCGTGTCGAACGCGACGAACTCCGATGCCTCCAGCGACCTCACCATCTCCTCCAGCGCAGCCTCCGTATCCACCACGACATACTCCGTCGGCACGCGCTCCTCATCCCCCATCCCCATCATCCCCAGCTGCTCGCCCTCCCCGCCGGCAGACGGTATGCGGTTCGTCATGCTGAAGAACTCCAGCTCCCGCATCAGCCCCAGCACATTGCTATGCCTAAACCCCCCGAACCGCGCCGCATCAAGCTCCAGCGTCACAGGCACATCCCGCCTGATAGTCGTCAGCATCTTGCACTGCAGCGCCAACTCTTCGTTCTCCCGCAGCGTATTCTGAATCTTCTGCGCGCCCCGCAATTTCAGCGAACTCACCTCGTCGATATTCTCGTAAATGCCTTCGATACTGCCATACTCGTCCAGCAGTCGTATCGCGGTCTTCCTGCCAACCCCCGGAAGCCCCGGAATGTTGTCCGACTTGTCCCCCTCCAGCGCCTTGATCTCCGCCACATACTCAGGCCCCAGACCTTCATACCGCTCCTTCACCCTCGCGATGTCATATGCGCTCGCCCTCTGCCTGCCGGAGTCCAGCAGCACCCGCACCGACGGCGTAACAAGCTGCAATATATCGCTGTCCCCCGTAACGATCAGTGTATCTATGTGTTGCTCCTCAGCCTGCGTGCCCAGCGTGCCCAGGATGTCATCTGCCTCGAACCCCGCCATTTCGAACACCGGCACATTGAACGCCTCCATGAACTGCTTCACGCGCCCAAATTGAGGCCGCAGTTCCGGCGGCGTCGGTGGTCGCTGCGCCTTATATTCCTCGAACGCCTCGTGCCTGAATGTAGGCGCGGAAACATCGAACGTAACGATGCAATGCGAAGGCTTCCACTCCTCCAGCGCACGCAGGAACATGTTCATGAAGCCATAAACGCCCGACACCACCTCGCCCGTGCTCTGCACCGTCAGCGGGTCCCGCATCGCATGGTGCGCCCGGTGTACCAGCGCGTGCCCGTCTATCAGTATGAGCAGCGGACTTCCATCTTGTTCGAGAAGTGGCGCAGCGCCTGCGGCAGTAGTCATGGCAATCACCTATGAGAAACTTGGATATGCCCTGATTATACACGCGCCTCGGAGAAGGCCCTCAAGCCTGAGAGGGTCCACAAGCCCAGCAAAAGTGCCGCACGAATGCTCCAAATAGTAGCGGTTTACTCCTGCACAGCCGCGCTTGCTTGGCTTTAGAACCCTCTCTTCCAATAAAAAACTACGGCAATGTAACGCTTCCCCAGCAGACCAGCGCGCCGTCATCTCGCAGGGCGCAGCTTCCACGCTCATGGCTGCTGATTACGCTGAATTCGCCGGACGGAGGCGAAGACTGACCATGCCTGTCGTCGCCCCAGCAGGTTATTTCGCCGTCCTCGTCCAGCGCACACACATGGTCGCTGCCGCGGCTGATATCCGTGAACGGGCCCTCCGCTGATTCCTCGGACGATGGTCTGACACTGAACGCGCCCCAGCATATGGCCGCGCCGTCGTCTCGCAGAGCGCAACTCCCGCGCTCGCTGCTGCTGATGGTTGAGTACTCGCCGGATGGTGGCGATGCCTGCCCGTAAGCGTTGTCACCCCAGCAGGATATGGTTCCATCCGTGCTCAGCGCGCAGATGTGGTCCGCGCCACGACTGAGCAGTCTGAATGGCCCGCTCGTCGAAGGAGCCTCGCCCCCGTCAACATCCGCGATTTCCACCGTCAGGGTGAAGTCACCGCCCGTTTCAGGATGATACGTCGTTGCCTCGATGGTGTATTGGCCTGCCTCCAGATTATCGGCCACTATGCGCGAGTTCAGGTTGGTACTTGACGTTATATCGTCATTGTATTCTTCGATCCCTCCGTTTCTGCCCACTCCGCGCATCAGGTAAAGGTAAGTGTCGTTAGCCGATGAAAGGCTGATGCTCACCCTCTTCCCCTCGCCGATGCCGATTGTGTAGAAACGAGCATAGTAGTCGCTTCCTCCCCTTGGGCTCGCCTGGTCCTCCGGTCTGTTCTCCGACAGGCAACTGTCATCCCAGGTCCCTTCGATCGTCAGATCTCCGTATATCTTCTGTATGCAGGCATCCGGCTCTGGTGGCTCTGCCGCGTCCTCAGCCGGCAGCCTCGCGAACCCGTAGCCCCAGGTGTTGTCCGGTCCCGGATCGCCTCGGTCCTCAGCGTGCGATTTCAGGTAGTCGGCGATATCTTCCGGCCCGAAGTCTGGGAATCGCTGCTTCACCAGTGCCGCGAAACCCGCTATGTATGCCGCCTCCCATCCGGAAGCAATCTCCGATTCGAACTGTTCGGAGTCATCGCCGTGTCCTCCTACTATCTCGGGCTTGATTCTACCCGTTGGCCACGGCTCCGGCCCCGGACCGCGACTGCTGTGCTCCCATATTTCGTCTGTGTTGCCAGGTGCCGTAACGCCAACGGAAATCAGGCCCGGGTTGTTGCTCTCCGCGGGGCTGATGATGCTTCCGAATAGACTCGGATGCTCCAGGTCCTCACCAAAGAATGACTGCACCTGCACCCAGTCAGGTGCCGTTCCCACTCTCAGATTCACCCTCAGGCAGTAAGGGCCCTCCCTGAATGGGAAGAATGTAAAGTATTCTAGTGGTGCGGTTCTTCCCGCGAATGAACGATAGCTCCTTCTATACGTGAGTTGGGTCTCCTCATGGACCATCTGGAGGTCCAGGTCCCTGTACTCCAGTGGATCGAATGGCCCAACCCACTTGTCCTCCCATCTGATCAGGCCCATATAGCGCTCACCGGATTCCAGCTCAACCCTATTGCATTCGTCGTCCCCACTGAATTCGTGAAAGCCGTCCTCGTCCTCATCGCGAAACGCGCCGAACCATGTATTCTGGGCTTCGTTGCCCCCGGGCATCACCCAGGTGATACCGCCTTCAATGGCTTCGTCCACGCTGTTCAGATCGCTCAGTGCGTAAGGCGATGTACCGTCTCCCGGCCCTGTGTAAATCCAGGCGAGTGAACTGTTCACGACATCCAATTCCTCTTCCACCATCCACTCCACGGCATCATACAGGTCCACCCAGTCCCCTACCGTAACTATGTAGTAACTGGCTTCAGGCGCTACATCGTATATCCTTGTTGCCCTGACGGTGCCCCCGCTAATCCCATTCTCACAGTCCTCGATGTCATCCGAGTACAGCCCATAGCCAGTGTAGCAACGCACGGTCAGCCTCTCAGGTAGTTCCGTGCCCATCAATTCCTGGATGCCGTCGAACCCCAGGTGGACAATCCCAATCTTCACGCCCTCTCCCTTGAGTCCGCTCGCGTGCCATATATCCACGTCTTCGGGCGCTGTTCCTCCTTCATCGGAATCAGTCCCCAGCACGCGACTAGGTGTTGATGCCTGCATCCAGGCAACACCTGATTGCTGCGAGGCGTCTGCTAACAGGCTCACCGGCACATCCGCTCCGAGGAAACCGTCGAACGCCGGCCCCGGCGATGCGCCGTTTTCCAGCAGAAACTCCCGCACATCCTCTGCCGAGCCCGAATCCGTTTGGAATATTACCCCGACAGACTCTTCGCTACTCACCGGCGCGCTCGCCGCCGCCGCTGCAGCAGACATCTCACCCGTCGCGAATTGCGTAGCAAGCTCATTCAGCAGCGGGTCCATATTCTCGTAGGTCTGCTCATCTGCATCCGGCGTCTGCGCGCGCACCAGGGCGAAGTTGCCGCTAACGAGCATCACAGCGGACAACACAAGCAATACCGCCGCAACCGACAGCACAGTGCCTATCTTCCATCCTCTGCTAGTTGGTCTCATTCTCAATCTCTCTCTTTCGTTTACGCGGAAGCAACTAATTGCTTCCGTTCCATCCGTTAACTACTCGACGTGTCTGGTTCCTCGCCGCCGGCTACCAAAACCCCCGCGCCCGAAAGCGACTCCGCATCTTGCTCCTGCTGCTGACACCGGGTGAATCGCTCTCCAAATGTACGCTAAGAGAGCCTTACAATAACGATATTAAATATCAATAATGCTTGGTGTCTGCATTCAGATGCTGCGCCGGTACAAGTTGCCGTCATCAACAGGCTTGCCCGAAAAGGCAAGCGTCAAACGTCCCCCTTGCCGCGCCTATTGAGACTGTGAAGCAGTCAAATGACACAAGAAACCAAAATGTCGAAATTTCCGGATCTGCGCGAGGCCGCAGGACGTCTGGCAGTAGTATTAAAGTACCGCCAAGGAGGATAGCATGCGCAATTCGCCAAAACCAAGATACTGAGTATCAATAAGCCTCAGTTTATGGAAATGATACCGAATTTGAGACTTGCGCAAGAAAGTCCGACACGCTCACGCTCTTGGCGGTCAACGTCCCTCTAGCCAATTTACCCCGAACGCTCGCATAGGCTGACGAGTTACAGTAAGGTAGATGGAACTGTGCTACCATTCTCATCTCAGTGGGAAATTAAGATCTCTAGCTCGGCACAACAAGAATGCCGCCGCAAAAAACAATGAACGACTACACCGCCGCAACCTACGGCGACAAAATCGCCGAAGTCTATGACCGCATGTACCCCATGCGCGCCAATGTCGGCCCCACCGTGGACGCCCTCGCGAAGCTCGCAGGCAACGGTCCCGCCCTCGAACTCGGCATAGGCACCGGCAGGATCGCGCTGCCCCTCGCCGCTCGCGGCATCGAAGTCCACGGCATCGACGCCTCCGAAGCCATCGTCGCCCAAATGCGCGCCAAGCCCGGCGGCAAAGCCATCTCCGTCACCATCACCGACTTTTCGCAATTCAACTTAGGAGGCGGCAAGAAGTTCCCGTTGGTCTATGTCGTTTTCAACACCCTCTTTCAGGCAACATCGCAGGAAGCGCAGGTAGATTGCTTCAAGAGCGTCGCGGCGCATCTCACCGACGACGGCGTCTTTCTGGTCGAAGCCTTCGTCCCGGATCCCACTCGCTTCATTCGAATGCGTGACGACAATGCGACCGTAACGGTGAATGGGAAGGAAATCCCCGCAATCGACCTGGTGAATCACGACCCGGTTAGACAGCTTGTCAGCTCTCACGAAATCTTCAACGGCCAATCGGGCATCAGCCTCTACCCCGTGCAGGTCCGCTATGCTTGGCCCTCCGAGCTCGACCTCATGGCACAACTCGCCGGCCTCCGCCTCCGCCACCGCTGGGGCGACTGGGACGGCTCCCCCTTCACAGCCTCCAGCGAATTCCACATCTCCATCTACGAAAAAGCGCCCTAATTCAGTAGCATCAGCGCCCACACCACCACCACCAGCGCCAGCGACAGGAACACCGCAGCCGACCCCAGGTCCTTCGCCTTCCGCGACAGCTCGCTGAACTCTGCCCCGATTCGGTCGATCGCCGCCTCCACCGCCGAGTTCAGCAGCTCCACGATCAGCACTACGAACAGCACGCCTATCATCAGCGCGCGCTCCACATTGTCCTCCCCCAGCCACACTGCAACCGGAATCAGGATCAGCGCAAGCACCGCCTCCTGCCGGAACGCCGGCTCATCGAGGAACGCGTCGCGCAACCCGTTGTACGAATACCTGAGTGCCCTGATAAGCCGCCCAAAGTCCAGCATCTTGCCCCCACTCTACCCCCTCCGTCCTGTCCATCCCCTGTCAGCCGCCATCCCACAGGCTAACCGAAATATCCGCAGCCTGATTTACTCACCTACCATCCAACTGAATACTGATAACTGGAAACTGATAACTCTCACACCCGCAGCTGCCGTAGGGTAGGGCGCACTATCCCCAGTAGAAACACCAGCGCCAGCATCGCTAGTGCGCCCCCTCCCAGCGACATCCCCCAGCCCCAGTACTCACCCACCGTGCCCAGCGGCCACGCACCGATGTAATGCACCGCCGCACCGATAAGCCACAAGCTCATCATGCGCCCCCGAAGCTCCGGCGGCGTGGTCATCTGAAGTATCGTCGTCCCCATCGAGATGAACCCGGTAAACCCTACGCCCGTGAGGAACAGCAGCACAAGCGAAACGATGTATATCGGCGACAGCGCGAAGAAGAACAGGCTTATCCCGAACAGGATTATCATCCCCAGCAGCAGCCAGTTCTTATGCTTGGTATTCCCCAGCGACGCAAGGTATATGTTGCCCACAAGCGAGCCCACCCCAGCCACCGTGAGCAGGAAGCCCGCGCCGTCCGCATTCAGCCGCAGCACCTCCTTGCCGAACGCCGGAAGCACCTGCACATACGCCGCCCCGAAGAACCCGAACGCGAAGCTCATGCCCACCAGCGTAAAGGCAACCGGCGTTACCCACACGAACTTCAGCCCTGCCCAGAAGTCGCCAAGCATGTTCGCGTCCTTGCTCTGGCTGCGAGACTCCACACCGCTCATCATCAGCAGGCATACGCTGCCCACCACATAGCAGATTGCGTTGAAGTACAGCGCGTGCCCCATCCCGACATACTGGATGATCCAGCCCGCCACCGACGGCCCCATTATCCGCCCCGTGTTGAACACCGCCATGTTCAGCGAGGTCGCGTTCAGAATATCGTCCCTGCCAACCAGGTCCGGCACAATAGCCATCCGCGCCGGCATGTTCAGCCCTTGGATAGTCCCCAGGATTAGCGCAAGACCGTATATGTGCCAGATGGATATCAGCTGGTACAGCGTAAGCGTCGCCGCCCCGAAGAT
>MPND01000195.1 GCA_002238855.1 SAR202 cluster bacterium bin90 | reverse complement strand
CTCGCCTACGGTAACGAGGGCGATATGGACAGCGCGATCTCCGATTATAACGAGGCCATCAGGCTCAACCCAAAGGATGAGCATTACTTCAACAGCAGGGGCATAGCCTACTACTTCAAGGGAAACTACGACGCCATGATGGAGGACTTCGAAGCAGCCATCAAGCTGAATCCTCGTTATGCGCTGGCATACGCCAATAGGGGCGAAGCTCATATGAATGACGGTTTGTTCCCGCAAGCCCTGACAGACCTAAACAAGGCAATCAGCCTTGATCCGGCAAATGTCGAAGCACTCAGGAACAGAGGGAAGGTGCAACTGCAAATTGGTGATAGAGAAGGCGCGACTGACGATTTCCGGCGCGCGGACAGAATCGAACGCTCTCCTGGCCGAAACATGAGGAACCCAAATGGCGGCCGCCAAGGATTTCGTTCGTTGCACGGTGTCTCCGGGAGTCGAAGTATGTGAAGTCGCTCCGGCTCATTGATCGGCAAGATTACGGTTCGCTAAAAACGGAATTCAATTGGCTTCGAAGGAGCGTAGCAACTAGATGCGCCGCGTCCAATACTCTAACCTTGATGTTCTGAAGTGCAAGTTGAAGGTTGTACTGGTCATTTTCACGCTAAATCGATTTGCAGATGGGCCTGGTTGAGTCGCCTTCAAGCACTCTCCATCACCGAGTAGATGCGCCGACCGCAACAGATCGAGTTCAATCGATCATTTAACCCGACATTCAGGCCTTTGTCACACCGAAGCACCCTTCCAGTGATCCTCTGATTGAATTAACTGCTACGCAGGTTCAGTGTACTGTTGATGCAGGCGATGAGTTTAATGTCCACGGGACATCCAGAAAGTCCGAATTATGGACGTGCGACAGGCTTTGATGCTGACAGCAGGTTTCGGCGCAATTTCCATTTGACGGTTGAAAGCGAGCTCAAATCGTACACTTCTACGCATGCTCCAGAAATTGGCTTTGAAGGTGCACGGTGGTGGGAAGCCACCAAAGCTAGAATAATTCCGTCCGAGACCGTTGGCGATTGTTCCTTCTGATCTTTACTTAATGCCAAGTGTCGTTTAGCCGATAGCTTGTGCGACGCCCGGCTCCCGGATTGCGAGCCAGGATGCCCTTGTCAATCAGGTCTGTTATGTCGCGGAGCGCCGTGTCGTGCGAGCATCTGCTCATCCTTGCCCAGCGTGCAGTCGTGAGGTTTCCCTCGAAACCATCAAAGAGTCGATTGATTATATTCCGCTGTCTGGAGTTGAGTTGTATAAGCTGGTGCGCCTGCCAGAACTGAGACTTTGACAAGACTGACGAGAGCTTCACTTCAGAGCTGGCGATGGAACGATTGAGGCATTCTAGGAACCAGACCATCCAGTCAGTGATGTCAAGCGTGCTCCTCTGGGTCTGCTCGAGGACGCGATAGTAGGCGCTTCTCTCGCTCAGAATCTGCTCGGACATGCTGTAAGCTCGCCGTGAACTGCTATCGGAGCGCGCCAGCATCATATCCGTTATAGCCCTGGCTATCCTTCCGTTGCCGTCGTCAAGAGGATGGATCGTCACGAACCAGAGGTGAGCAACGGCCGCCCTGACGACCAGATCAGTGTCAGCCGGTGCCTCGAACCAACTGATAAACGCTTCCACCTCAGCGTCGACCAATTCAGCTGGAGGAGCTTCGAAGTGCACTGTCTGCCGCCCTATTGGCCCCGACACGACTCGCATTGGGCCGGACGCATCATCTCTCCAGTCTCCGACGGTTAACGAACCCATATTGTTGAAGCCTGTCGGAAACAGAGCCCTATGCCAGTTCTTGATTCTCTCAGTCGTAAGCGGCTCGCGGCATCGCTCCGTTGCGTCAAGCATCATCTCGACCACACCGTCAACGTTTCGGTCTCCGCTCACTAACCCTACCCTCCCGAAGCCAAGCTGTCTGGCCACGGAGGATCGTACCTGATCTACGTCGAGAACTTCACCCTCAATTCGGCTGCTCGACACAACGCTTGTAGTAAGCGATTCGACCGTCAAATTCTGAACTGTGTCAGGTCCGAGCGAATCCAGCCTGCCCAGAAGAAGGCCTTGGTGGTGCCTGACCGACGCTAGCAGCGGGGACACCCTTTCCCAGTTCCAGTGAAAGCGCGGCCAGTGGACTTGTTGGTGAATGTAGTTTCTCCGCAACATTTGCGTATATTCTAGCAGACATTCGACGCACACGATGCAGAGCAACTTAGCGCAGAGCGCCGCGGCTGCCGTGTACGAAGTGGCCATGCTCGGTGTACGGTTTCACATCGGAATATGGCTGCAAGTGAACAACGACATTTATAATGGCCGGTAGACGACATTCATTTTGACCGCTTCATGAAGTAGATTTGACCATCTCGTGCAGGAGGTACTGGATGGTCACAGATCAGCAGGTACTACTACTGAGGCGGA
>MPND01000194.1 GCA_002238855.1 SAR202 cluster bacterium bin90 | reverse complement strand
GCCGCTGGTAGAAGACTCGTAGCACCGGATTGTATCGACTGGCGACGAGTGCGCCCATGTAGAGCGCCGCGCGCAACCGGGATCTGCCGCCCCACACGCTGCGTTTGCCCCGACGAGGACCGCTGTCCCTGTTGAAGGGCGCCACCCCGACCAGAGCGGCGATCTGCTTGCGGTTCAGCGTACCCAACTCCGGGAGGTATGCCAATAACGACAGTGAGAGCTGCTCTCCCACACCCGGTACGCTGCGCATCAGGTCATCTTTCTCACGCCATACAGGACTGCGACGCAGAGCCTTTTGCAGGTCCTTGTCCAGGTCACTCAGCTCCTGCTCCAGCCATCTGATGTGGGAACGGATACTGGGATGCACGGAGTGGGAAGCTCGCCTCAGACGATTCTTCTCCGCAACAAGCATGGTCATCAGCTGGCTGCGCCGCGTCGTTAGCGAGTTGAGCTCCTGAGTGTCCTCATCCCGCAGTGGGCGCACGGGTGGGCGCACCGCCTCGGCGAAGTGGGCAAGCACCTGGGCATCCAGCGCATCAGTCTTGGCGAGCTTGCCGGTAGCCTTGGCGAAGTCGCGCACCTGACGGGGGTTGACCACTATCACCGGCAATGCAGCCGCTGCCAGGGCCGACACCAGCGGCACCTCGAGGCCGCCAGTTGCCTCTAGCAGGACCGCAGCAGGTTCGGCAGTTCGCAGGCTGGATACCAACTCACTCACGCCTCGCTCATCGTAATCGGCACTCCACGTGTCGCCGCCCGGGCGTATGGCTACATCCACCCGATCCTTCGCCACATCGATGCCTACATAAGTCTCTTCCCGTTCCATATTCACCCTCTCCTCTAGTGATGGCCCTTACTTGCAAGATACGGGCTTGGTTAGCCCAGGCAACCGTTCGGGCTCTTCTGGAATGAGTGCGGCGACCATCGCTTTTGGGCGGCCTCCAACGACCAGTGTCCAATCGGTCTGCCGCACTCGGAACTTGCTTCGATAGGGATTATCCCCTACATGTCAAGATACAAGGTCCATGCTTTCCTTGACCATCGTCGTTCTCCTTACTTCGGATCTCTCTATTCTCGATGTTAAGGATGACGCGATGGTCTGTCTCTGTACAGCACTCTCTTTTACACCATCTTATGGGACACCACTTCGGCGTTAGAGACCGCGTGAATATCAGACCGCATTTTCAGGGCAATCGAGAGCCTTGAGTAACCTCTGCGACTTCTCGGGCACAGTTCTATTGTTGTGCAGAACTTGTTAATTCTTGTGTAAATCTTCAATTCTGTACAAAACCCCTGCTGCCTCCCAAAGATAACGGGAGGAAACGATAGCGCGGTTTCTGCGAACTGACAGAGGGCCGCATCCGAAACCGCCTGATTATGGCGATCACGGATGCGGCCCCAACTATTGCCGGACCCTGCTCGGCTCCTAGATTTGGGTAGCGGGGTTAGCGATTCGCATTCGCCAGGCGGGTCCAGTCACAGGATTGCCCTCCGGAGGCCGGATAATCTCCAGGCCGGCTGGAGGATTCTTTTCCCGGATGTTCATTGTCCAGGTCTCTCCTTGCTGATATGCGGTATCTCATTCCCTGTGAAGCGGCTCGGAGATTCTCTTGCCTCGCTTCCGGGAATGAGAGTCTTTCGGGATTGGGCCACACCGATATACACACCTCCGGTTTCAATAGTCCCGCCGAAAAGATTGCACAGAAAAGCGCGTGCGGGACTGCTCTGTTAAAAGCATCCCCGCACGCGCGGAGTAGCGTCTGAAAAGTCAGGCAGAGGAATCCAAACACCTGTTTCGCCTGACCACCTATATCGTAACACCCTTTTGACTGGAGTCCAAGTCCCCAAGCTATCCGTCCGTGCTCAGGCGACTCCGGTCATCTGTGGTCCGAGATTTCCTGCCTGACGGCGCATGCTGTTGCTCCAATCGCTGTTGCGAAGGCTCTGGGCGCGTGTTAGCCTAATTCACGCTAACCCCTATATACCAACAACTCCTACGAAGA
This sequence comes from SAR202 cluster bacterium bin90, assembly GCA_002238855.1. Taxonomy (GTDB): domain Bacteria; phylum Chloroflexota; class Dehalococcoidia; order Lucifugimonadales; family JADFKI01; genus Bin90. Next base: position 448 of record MPND01000194.1, on the reverse strand, counting down.
ATTCTTGTCCCTTTTCTCTGGACGAGCCGTTTAGAGGTTGCCTCTGTGCCCCTGAGCGGCTCCGTAGGAGATGGTAGCGGGGTTAGCGTTTCGCAACCTGTACCGCGAAGGGGCATCCTCATTGCACGCGATACCGCTGACCGCTGACGCCTTCGAGCCTATCTTCTCGCCTGGTTCAAGGTGATGATTCCCTCTTTTCCCTCGCTGTCACCGCGAGGATGGCGCACGCCGCATTTTCTGGACACCGAACCTTTAGGAGGGAATTTGAAGTGGCAAGACTACCCGCACCGTTGACACTGCTAATCATTACTGCCGTCCTGATCCTCTCTGCCGCCTGCGACGGGGGGCAGGCAAGCGGCGACCTGAAAGCCTTCGTCATCGCAGACGCGCACAAGGTCACGATTACGAACTACGACGCGCAGCTCGCCGCAGATTCCATACCAAAGGT
>MPND01000193.1 GCA_002238855.1 SAR202 cluster bacterium bin90 | reverse complement strand
GAGCCGACACCAACGGCACTTCGAGGCCACCGGTGGCCTCCAGGAGCACCGCAACAGGTTCGGCAGTCTGCAGACAGGATACAAGCTCACTCATACCCCGCTCGTCGTAGTCGACACTCCATATGTCCCCGCCTGGGCGTACGGCAACATCCACCCGGTCCTTGGCCACATCAATGCCCACATAAGTCTCTTCCTGTTTCATATTCATCCTCTCCTTCACAGTGATGGCCCTTACTTGGTGATGGCCCTTACTTGCAAGATACGGGCTTGGTTAGCCCAGGCAACCGTTCGGGCTCTATCTCGAATGTGTGCGGCGACCCTCGCTCGCTCACGGTCTTCGATGACCTAGTACAGGTCGGTCTGCCGCACACGGAACCGTGTCGTTCACTGTATTGTCCCCTATACGTCAAGATACAAGTACACGCAGGAGATAAGCTCCGTGTTGTGGTCGCCTACCGAGACCGTCTTGCGCGCTTTGGAACCGAACTCATCGAGACGTTGCTCAAACGCAACGGCGGGGAACTCGTGGTTCTCAATCAGCGGGACCTCAGCCCCACAGAAGAACTCACGACTGACCTCATCGCCATTCTCACGGTATTCGGGGCCAGGGTCAACGGACTGCGGCGATACCGTAAGGAAATCAAGGAAGATACGTCTCTACCCGGACGCCGGGCAGAGGGCTGAGCTGCGCCGCTGGTTCGGCGCTGCCCGTTATGCCTACAACCAGACAGTCGAGCTTCTGACTGGTGATGACGCTCCTCCCGCAGTCAAGACCAGGATTCGGGACCTCGTGCTGCCGGCGCTTCCGCCCTGGCACAGGAGTGCGCCCCGTGAGGTGCTGGTAGGCGCTGTCTTCGATGCCTGTCGTGCGGTGAGTGCAGCCAAGAAGCGCAATGTGCACCTCGCACGGGACAAGGCTAAAGGTCATCGTAAGGACGAGGACTTCGCCCGTGTGCGCTTCCGGTCGCGCAAGAACCCACGACAGACCTTCACCGTGCAGGCCAACTGCGTGTCTGATAACGGCATCTACCGCACGAAGCTCGGCGGTATGCAGATGGCGGAGGAACTGCCCGTACCCGTCAACAGGAACATCTGCCGTCTGACCCTTCGATATGGACAGTACCATCTGGCCGTGCCCTATGACGAGAAGCTGCCGCCCCAGCGCGAGAACCAAGCGCGGGTGGTGGCTCTCGACCCGGGGGTGCGGTCGTTTCTGAGCTGGTACTGCGCCGACTCGGTGGGGAAGATAGGTGAGGGCGCATTCTTCAGGATACAGCGTCTGTGCGAGAGGCTCGACAACCTGCTGAGCCGCGCCCAGAAGTCTCCAGCCCGGAGACGCAGGAACATGCGCCGTGCTGCCGGCAGGATGCGTATCAGGATAGAGAACCTGATCGCCGAGCTGCACAGGCAGGCGGCACGGTTTCTGGTGGGCAGGTTCGATGTCATATTGCTGCCGACCTTCGAGACCTCAGAGATGGTGGAGCGTGGCAGAAGGCGCATACGCTCGAAGACCGTCCGCAACCTGCTGAGCCTGGCACACTATCGTTTTGGGATGTTCCTGCGGCACAAAGCCGCTGAATATGGCGTAACCGTCCTGAGTGTCAACGAGGCCTACACCACTAAGACCGTCTCGTGGACCGGTGAGGTGCTTGATGACGTTGGTGGCGCATCTGTGATTGCCGGTAGTGATGGCGAGAGGATGGACCGTGACTACAATGGAGCGCGCGGGATATACCTGCGCGCGCTGGGAGATACCCCCGCGTTGAGAGATTGGCTCTCTGCGTGCGCCGCGAGCGTGAGTGAATCACGTCTCAGCGGAAATGTGAGGGCAGTCGCGTAAGTGACTGCCCTCGGAAACTCATTGATGTGCAACATTCATCAACGAATTTTTATCGGTCTTAACGTAGACGGCAAGGCCGGACATGTCCGGAACGCCGCGTGCGCTTGCCGTCAGTTTCTGGATCTCCAGATCCTCGACGGCGAAGCAGTCGTACTTTTTCAGCAGCTGTGTAGTTATGCGATGCAGCTCGTTGTGGTTGCGAACTTGCTCTCGGTTGCTGTGCCTTCGCAGCTGCGCGGCGACCTTCTCTCTGGACCTCGAGCCCATCTTCTGTCTCGCGGCCTTGTGAACAACGACATTTATAATGGCCGGTAGACGACATTCATTTTGACCGCTTCATGAAGTAGATTTGACCATCTTGTGCAGGAGGTACTGGATGGTCACAGATCAGCAGGTACTACTACTGAGGCGGAGGATTATGGAAGGCAAGAGTCAACAGGCATCAGCGGCAGCGGCGGGCATGAGCGCAAGTAGCGCACACAGGTGGAGGACCGGACCGTTGCCGTCGGAGAAGAAGAAGCGAAGCTGGCGAACGCACCCGGATGCGTTCGAGGGAGTATCTGTGTTAATTGTCAAGCCGGATCGGCCTGATAAGATGGACCGCCGCTCCCGTGCTGTTTCACCCATGGAGTGCCTCGACGCGCTACAGCGTTGATCTGCATTAGAAGCTTGCGGGCCACCGCGACCGTAGCTACCTTCCCAGGTTTGCCGCGCTCCCGAAGACGCCGGTAGAAGTCGCGCAGGTCGCCATCTATCCTGAGCACCGCCCAAGCGCAGATATACAGCGCCCGGCGTACCGTACCACGCCCGCCT
>MPND01000192.1 GCA_002238855.1 SAR202 cluster bacterium bin90 | reverse complement strand
ACCAACCTCACAGGCCGGCTACGACCCTGTCGCTTTGGCAAGAGTTCGTTCGACTTGTCTCTATATCGCAACGATACTAGGGAATGTTCTGGATGACATTGTGATAGTCGGCGGATTCGCGCCCAATTTACTTGTCGACCAGGAACATCTGCCTGTAGGGTTGGACGCCCATGCGGGCACGATGGACCTTGATCTCGGGTTGGCTCTGGATCTACTTAAGGAAGAACGTTACCGGGAACTGAGCCAGAGTCTGCGGGAAGTCGGATTTGAACCTGACGTCAACGAGAGTGGGAATCCCACACGCCAGCGTTGGCGGTCATCATCCGACTGGTCTGTTACGGTCGACTTCCTCATCTCTCCGAGTGAAGAGGCGGAAGATGGCGGTACGCTCTTTGACATCGAGTCTGACCTTGCAGCCGTGGTGACTCCCGGGCTACATCTTGCGTTCCAAGACCGTCGGCAGGTTCGGCTGTCGGGACAGACTATTCTGCAGGAAAACGCGAGCCGCGACATCTGGGTATGCGGCCCTGGTTCACTGACGGTACTGAAGGCACTCGCTTTCGGCGACAGAGGGACCAACAAAGACGCCTACGACCTTGCATACATGTGGCGCGCCCTCGGCGTGGACCAGATTGCCGAATTTCTTGCGCCACTATTAGAGGACCCTGTTGTGGCGCGTGCCCTATCAATAATCCAAGAAGACTTCACGGAGCACAACGGTATCGGTCCAAGGAGGGCGGCGGCATTTCAGCCGGGTGTCCCAAGTGAGGAGACCCAGGCGGATGTCGTGGGCATGGCAACCAGACTTCTTTCACTGCTTTCGCTTCCTCCATTGGGACTGAAGTGAATGGTGGAATGCCTGTGCCGTTTCGTGCAAGATGTGGATGCAAAAGTGACGCGTTAGGTGAGAGCCTGTGTCACTTTAGTAGGTGCACTGTCATGCCAAATGCTGCGCCTACCCCTGTCATACTGAGCGCAGCGGAGTGGAGTAGAAGCATCTGAGGACCCTCAGTTGCGCTACCTACCAAACTGACACAGATTCTACTTACTACGCGGCCTTGACCGTGTCGCAGATCTGATGCTAGACTCGGGCGCAGTCAGGTGGGTAGTGGTTGATGCTGGAGGCTGGCGAGGCCTCCGCGCCCAAGGATCTTAACGTACTCTATGCAGACACCCTCTAGCAGCCCCCAAACGGGGCATTGTCACCCAATCTCGGTGCATCATCGTGGCCGCGAGCGGTATAACTATCCCTGCGAGCCTTAGCTGCCCCGTCCCATCACTGGGGTTTTCCACCCTCTCCCCTAGGTCCTCTAGTCTGAGCCTCACCGCCGGGTCAACCTGCGTATTCACCAAATACCAGTTGCTTTCATGATGCTTTAGCTTGTTGACGGCCTTGCGGTCAAGCTACTTACAGTCAATTGAGAATTATCCTACACGCCCAGGGGAATCGTGACGCCAGAAGTGCTGTGCATCTGTCCCGTGGAAGACCCCGAATCACCAACGGCAACCGACACGTTGAACATATCGGGGGAGCAACACATGGTTAGCAGATTTTCTGAGCAAGAGACCGAAGAATATTACGACTCGCAAGATAGCACATACCAGTTGGTGTGGGACGAAGATGGAAGCGTCCACTGGGGCCTCTTCGACGAAAGCGGCGATATAGACTTCCTCGAAGCGTGCGACAGGCTGAACCGGACGATGGCCGAAAAGGCGTGCATTGGCCAGGACTCATCGGTCCTGGACTTGGGCTGCGGCAACGGAACCATCGCCATCTGGCTGGCTAACGAGAGCGGCGGAAGGGTAACGGGCATTGACCTCAGTGGAGTCCGCGTCGCCAACGCACTTGAAAAACGGGCTGAGCTATGCCCCGAACTCAGGGACAAGGTAGCCTTCGAGAAGGCCTCTGCCGCTGATCTTCCCTTCCCGGACGGCTCGTTCACTCACGTATGGAGCCAGGCCGTGATATATCATGTGCCGGATAAGCGCAAGATCCTGAGCGAGGTCCACCGGGTTCTGGAGGACGGCGGGATTTTCGTGTTCGACGACTTATTCAGGCCCAAGCGGGACATCACTCACAAAGCCCAGACCTACGTTTACGACAGGCTGCTGTTCGACACAGAGTTCACCTTCGAGTCGTATAAGCAGGCCCTGAAGGACCAGGGCTTCGATTTGTTGGAGGCCTTGAACGTGTCCCAACACCTGAAACAGAGCTATCTCTGCTTGTCCGAGCGCACGCCGAAGGATGAAACTTTGGAAAACGCCGAACACTACGAGTGGCTGACCACCGCCTACATCGAGACTGCCGCCGCCGTAGACAGAGACGAAGTGGGCTGGGGTCTCTTCATCTGCAGGAAGTAACATGCAAGACAGTCATAACAGGGTTCAATGGGTGTACTCCTCATCAACCAACCAGGAATTGGAGGAGCGCTACGACCAGTGGGCAACGCAGTACGATAAGGACTTGGATGAGGAGTTTGCCTGGAACGCTCCGCAAACGGCGACCGAACTGTTCGCCAGGCATGTCCCCGCCGGGACGAAGATACTTGATGCGGGAGCGGGGACCGGACTGGTGGGCGAATGTCTGGCGCAGCTAGGGTACAGAGATCTCCATGCCATCGACCTCTCCCTGGGCATGTTGGAGGAAGCCCGTCGGAAGGACCTCT
>MPND01000191.1 GCA_002238855.1 SAR202 cluster bacterium bin90 | reverse complement strand
CAGTTCGAAAATGTCGGCTGGAACGTCTTGAATCTCTACGAAGCCGTCCGAGGTTACGTGCATGCACGGGTTAGTTTGAAATCGCGAGCACTCGTACTCGGCAATAGGCTCTTGCATGTCGCTGAAGTCACCGCTGACAGAGGGAGACTCGCCAATATCGTCAGGGCGAAGCAGAACGTAACCCTCCACGAACACAACACTGGGCTCTATGTCGGTATGAAATCGAATGACGGAATGTGAAGCGTCTATAGATGTTGCCTCGGGCCACAAGAAGGGAAGTTCAATTCCATCTATCTGCGTGGGAGTTGCGGAGGCGAAGTTCCAATCCGCACTGAGGATGATTCCCTCCGCAGCAGACTCGACGGGCGCTTCGCTGACGACCTGCGCCTTGGGCAGTTCATTCGGTGGAGGATAGTATCTGAGCAGCAGCGTTTCCTCCTCTGAGTCGTCGATGTCTCGCGATTCTATGCTATCCGGAGCTTTGCCCAGTTTGTCGTCGCCGTCGGTGGGGGGAGATTGCGCGCATGCCATACAGGTAAGCAGGAGAGCCAGCAGAAGTCCTGTCTCAAGCGTCCGTCGCGTGTCGAGCATCTTGCGTTCCTTTCGGCGTAGCAGCCAGGCGGTTCAGTGAGGTTACACCTTCGATCTTATGAGCGCCAGCGCGGTTGCCGCTGGAAGAGGTGCAAGAAATGAGTGCAAATTGATGCATCGGGCTTACCCGCCTCAAAAGGGCGGTAATGGCGGTAGGTTCTCCTTAATCACCTTCGAGAATTCACTTCCGTCGTCCACTCTGGCATAAATGCCCGGCCTCTCGTGTATGCCAGAGTTGTGCTCTGGGTTGTCTGCAAGTGCCAGGGCAGCAACCCGTTGTGCCAGTTCGTATCCCGGATCTATTTCGACGACCCACCACTCACCAAACACCTGCAAACAATGGAGTATTGATATACTCCGATCCCCCTTGCTTAAAGCACTCTCCCAATACTGCCAGCGGCAATGTCGGGGTTCAGGGTTGCACTTGAACACTCTGGTGTAGGTAGGGTCGACGCTGCCAGTGAAATAGTCTCCCTCTACGGGATTGAGGATAGGGCCATAGGCGACCGTATAAGTGTCATCTTGCGGGGCAGAAACCACCAGCTTGCGGTGTGGTGCGGGGTCCGCCGGAACCATTTCAGTGATGGACTTCATGATGTCTTGTTCTTCACCAGTTTGTTCGCTGTCCATTGCTCGGCACAAGTAGATGCCGATGATGTCCGAGTGATCACTGGATACTGGACTGCGCTGCGGAATTGCGGCGGCGATCAGTTGTTGTGGGCGTTCCTCGTTCTTTTGGTGTCCGACTATGGCGCAAAATGGGTGCGGAGACCTACATGCAGTATGCCTATCCATTAGAAAGCCGCAAAGAGCGCGTAGAGCATGGTGCCGCAGTATGGTGAGGTCATCAAGATCACCACCGAACGACGCTCCGCCATTCAGTTCTTGCACAGCATCCGGCTGTTGACTTGCGACAGACTCCATTTTCCGGAAGTATTGTAGTCTCTGCTCGCGCCGCCGCGCTCGGGCATCTTCCAGGAATTTGGAACCCATCTCCTGCAGAAGGTCTATATCACTGAGATGTATGACGCGCTTAGGGTCTCTGACCTTACGTTCCACTTTCCTAAGCCTTCTCTTTCTTACAAACTTAGAGAATAGCGGCGATAGCAATTTTCTCATTTCTCAATCTCTCTTTCGCAGCCGACTCAGCTATTCTCCCTAGAGCTGGTGATTATGCACACTCCTACCGATACGATAACTTAGGGATAACTTCAACTTATAATGCATTTAGAGAGGGCTAAAAAAACGGTCTCAGGACGGCGTTTGCGCTCCCGAATAACGTCTGCACAGGCCCAGATCATCCACCCGTGCGAAAGAGAAGGCAAGAGGCACCAAATGGCCATAATTTCTTGCACGGGATCTGAGGGTATTTGTGGCGGTGTGGGTCGCTCGGCAGGATGACGCGAGCACCGTGGAGACCAACAGTTGGCGGAATGTCCTACTCGCCGCGCAGGTGTCGAAGTTCCTCTTCCAGCTCTGCCAAGCGAGCCTCGGCGACCTCCGCGCGACTTTCGGCTGCTCCGGCACGAGTCTCGGCAGTCTCGGCGCGGGCTTCAGCAGCCAGGCGACCGTCCTGCTCCTCTTCCTGACTCAGAAGCCTGTCGCCAGTTGTAGGGTCCAAGAAACGCAGATGTCCATCCTCCCACCACAACTCCAGGTTCAGCACATCACTGCGACCACCCACCCTGCCATCTTCCTCTTCTCGCATCAGCAGTCGGACGTACTTACCATCCACCAGCCGCTCTCCCACGAGCGCCTCACCGTAGAACTCCCCACCCGTGGCGTCGAAGCGCCAGTACTCTCTCACACCAAGCTCGGCATACAGAGCTCGCTTGCTCCCCAGATCCGCCCCGGCGGTGCTCGAAGAACCTATTTCAAGTATGAAGTCCGGAGCTTTGCCAACCTCCCACAACAGGTAGGTGTTGTTCTCCTCAAGCGACAGCGAATGCAGAGCGGCCTCCGTTAACCCGAAGACCACGTAGCAGTCGGGTGACACCGAGCGGCGGGGGTCGCCCTCGACGTAGTAGATGAACGTGTCTCCGTTCACCCTCGCACCGGGCACACTGCCGAAGTGGA
>MPND01000003.1 GCA_002238855.1 SAR202 cluster bacterium bin90 | reverse complement strand
TCAAGGTCAACACCATACTCTGTCTGTAGAATGGCGCGCGTCCACACTCCGGGTGTCAGCGTATAACTGCGGACTCCAACCTTCCGGCCTTCGAGGTCCCTCGGTTGCTCAATGCCGCTGCGGCCGTTCACAACAATGCCGCCGTGGTAGAAGTCGTGCGTCAGAAATATCGGAAGACCTGTGAAGTGCTTACCGTGCGCTCGTGAGCATAAGTAGGTTGCGAGTGCCATTTCCGCTACATCGAACTCCAGGTTGCGTACCATTCGACGGAAAATCATAGGTACAGGCGTTATTTCATGATGCTCCATATCGAACATTTCGGACGTGATGCTACCGTCCTTCAGGGGGTTAGTGTGACCATAGTTTGCGACCGCGGTTTGTAGCATTGGCTTTCTCAATTGGCTTTCTCCTGCTTATTTTCGTCCTAATGACATAACCTTCCAAGACTTGAGGCTAGGAACGTCTTTACGGATTGCAAGGATACATTATTTTGCACCTCGTTCCAATTTCGACAGCTTACCTACACTAGGCGGCAAGTCCTCTCAAGAATTGACAGACTGGCCCCCGTAGTTTCTGGCGCTAGGCAGATGAAATCGACCGAGGGTGGCATTCAGGAGAATTTCGCGATGAATTGCGCCCCAAAATGGCTAGCGAAGATCGCTAATTTATGCTGCACTTGTTTTCAAACTGAAGTTTTATAATTGTTAAAGTCAGTTTCTCAAACAGGCATTCGAATTTGGGGGTGCAGGGTGAATACGAGAACCGCAGGCAGTGTCGGATTGACACGCTTGGTTTTGCAAGCTTTGTTTTCGCTGGTCGTAGGAATATTCGTGAGTATCTTCACTCTGGTAGTTCAGGCACTCGTGGTCATCTCCGGCCGTAGGGCGTCTAAGTCCGAAACCCCATACGCCAATGAAGCTGCGCATGAATTCGGATGCTCCATTTGTCAGCGTCAAATTTCCCAGCAACGGGGGGAAGTAACTTCCGATGATGCAATGAGAGTCCCAAAATCTATGGCCTCGTAGATGCTTACTTCATTCGGTTTAGCCCACGGCTCTAATACTCAATGGAATGCTGAAGGAGGCAAGTGCCAATGAGTAGTGGGCGGAGCGGCGAATCCTCAATCGTCGTCGTGGGTGCGGGTATTATTGGCGCAAGCATTGCCTGGCGTCTTGCCGCTCGTGGAAGTCGCGTCACGTTAATCGACAAGGCGACGCCAGGTAGCGGCGCTTCCAGCCACAGCTTTGCCTGGATTAACGCTGGCTCCAAACAGCCGATTGGCTACCATAATTTGAACCGTCGTTCTCTTGAGATGTGGGAGCACTTCGCCTCTGCTATCGCCGACGATGGTGACAGCGCGAGCGTTGGACTACGCTGGGGCGGCAAAGTCTCGTGGGAGATTGAACCCTCCGGCGCAGAGCGTCTCGCCTCGGAAGTCAAACAGCTTCAGTCCTGGGGATACCCGACTCGTATGATTAGTCGCTCAGAACTTTCTGCTCTGGAACCTTCGCTATCGTTAGGAGAAATCGAAGCCGTGGAATTCAGCGAGAACGAAGCCCAGGTCGAACCTCAGATGGTAGTCGATGCCTGTGTACGCCGTTTGGCAGAACTCGAAGCAACGGTCCTTTCTGAGACGGAAGTCATCGGCTTCGGCCTACGACGTGACGGTTCAATCTCAGTTGTTGAGACGAACTCAGGAGAAATCGAGTGCGGCACCGTGGTACTGGCAGCGGGAACAGGGGTGACTTCACTCGCATCGCTCGCCAATGTAAGTGTCCCGCAGGAGAGAAGTCCGGGTGTTGTGATTCGCACTAATCCATTGCCGCCCGTGCTAAAGAATGTGCCAGTCGTTTATGCGCCTCCATTGGAGGACGGAGGGCAAGAGGTTCATATTCGACAGTGCGCCGACAGCAGAATGATGATTGGCGAAGGAAGCCAAGAGAGCCTCGCCGAAGACGACAGCCAGGCCCATGCCGACGACCTGCTTGAGCGCGCTGCGGCTTTTCTGCCTCAACTTTCGAGTGCCCAGGCGGTACCTGTGCCGGTAGGGTGGAGACCCATGCCTCTAGACGGCTATCCGATAATGGGATTCGCGAACGAAGCACCCAATATGTACATCGCACTCACCCACAGTGGAGTTACTCTGGCGCCACTTCTTAGCCAATTGGCAATGTTGGAGATCTGCGATGGCGCAACCGTTGACTCTGTGCTGTCACCATACCGTCTCGATCGATTCGATTCACTACACTCGCATTAGTCGCTGGCCGATAATGGCACTTGTCGTATAGCCGACTTTCAGTCGAATCGAGCTAGTTTGAACATGCCTATATCGTGTCTTGTCGTGCCGTCGACCGCAAGGTCCGCGAGCACTTCACCGACGATACTGGAAAATTTGAACCCATGCCCCGAGAAACCTGCTGCAACAATCACCTGTGGACAATCGGGAAGCCGGTCAATGATGAAATGCTCGTCTGGACTGTTCGTAAACATGCAGACCTTCATTGAAGAGGTTGCACCGGCGGCGTCTCGGAAGTACTTTTCTGTGAAGTCGCGCAGTACGGCCTCGTCGCCGGAGTTCGGCTCGCGGTCTATTGTGTCCGGGTCCACGTTCTCCTCAAGATGGTGGTACTTGCCTAACTTAAACCCGGTTACACCGAATTCCGGGAAGCCATAGAACTGGCCCTCGTCCACTACCAGATTGAAGACAGGGAACACCTCGGGCGTAAAGAGTTCGGGGCGTAGTGTCTCAAACCAAGCCAGCACCTGGCGCTCTGGAACTGCGACTGGGCTTAGCCCTGGCAAGAGCTTTGATGCCCACGCTCCCGCGGATATGACGAGTGTTTCGGCCTCATAGGTACCGGTCTCTGTGCGCACTGTGACACCGTTCGAGGTTGGTTGACAATCTCGCGTACGCTCGCCCGTATGTACGGTTGCTCCCAATGCGCGCGCCTTATCGACGAACAAGGATATACAACGTTCAGGCAGCAGAAATCCGCCCTCCCCCTGAAAAACCGCCATCGTCTCGGGAGGCAATCGATAGCCGGGGAAACGCTCAGTAAGCTCCGAGCTTGTGAGCACGTCATGCGGTAGATCGTGCTGCTCGCAGGAAAGGAGTGAGCCATTGAAATTGGAGCCATCCGGCGGACCAGCGTCGATGGAACCAGTAATGTGCAGTAACTGCTCGCCAGCAGAGGCTTCCAGCTCGCGCCACAGTTCGTATGCGCGACGCATCAGAGGCACATAGGATGGGTGCTCATGATATGCGAGGCGAATGATGCGTGTTACTCCGTGAGATGAACCCATTTCGTGCGCGATGTCGAACTGCTCGATGCCGAGCACTCGCTTGCCACGTTGAGCGAGTTGATAGAGCGCGGCACTTCCCATGCCGCCAAGTCCGATTACGATAGCGTCATAGTGCTGTTCTGTTGTCATTGCGCCACCTTAGGAACAGTCCGAGTCTGCTCTATATTCGACCGGCTATGACGCCTCCCATTTCGGTTGTCCCGTAAACTTCGTCACCATCTCCTGCGATGTCTGGAGTACGGTAACCTTCCGCGAGGACCCCCTCGACCGACTGCTCAACAGCCTCTGCTTCGTCATCAAGACCTAGTGAGTACCTAAGCATGGAGGCCATGCTCAGGATCGTACCGATGGGGTTTGCGATGCCCTGTCCTGCGATGTCGGGAGCGCTGCCATGGATTGGCTCATATAGACTTACCGGCCGTCGGCCCCTACCATTGGACTTGGGTAGCCCCGATAGGCTTGCAGATGGGAGCATTCCCATCGAACCCGCGAGTACTGATGCTTCGTCCGTAAGGATGTCGCCGAAAGTGTTCTCGGCGACGATTACATCGAAGTGGGCCGGGTTATTGATGAGCTGCATGGATGCCGCGTCAACGAGGACATGCTCGAGTTCGACGTCCGGGTAATCTTCGGCGACTTCGGTTGCGATCTCTCGCCACAGCCTGCCGGTCTCGAGTACATTCGCCTTGTCCACTGATGTTAGGCGCTTGCGGCGTGCCTGCGCGAGTTCGAATCCGACCCTCACGATGCGCTCTATTTCCTGCTCAGTGTATTTGAGCGTATCCACGCCACGCCGCCCTCGGGACGTATCCCATCGCTTCTTGGGCTTGGCGAAGTACAGCCCGCCTGTCAACTCCCGAACAATGATCATATCTACGCCTTCCAGGAGATGCGGCTTGATGGGGCTAGAGTTTACGAGCTGTGGATAGACCTTGACCGGGCGCAGGTTTGCGAACAGACCCAGGCTCTTGCGAATGGCGAGGATGCCGTCTTCAGGGCGAGTTGGTGCGCGTGGATCGTCCCATTTGGGGCCGCCGACCGCACCAAACAATATGCCGTCTGTTTCGCCACACATTTCGACTGTTTCTTCCGGCAATGGCGTGCCGAATTCGTCAATAGCGTTGCCGCCGACTCTGCCGTAGCTCGCGTCGAAGGTATGGCCAAAGCGATTACCGACAGCGTTCAGGACCTTGACCGCTTCGGCTACCACTTCGGGACCTATGCCGTCACCCGGCAGAACCGTAATTGAATAGTTCATTGATTACTCCCAAGGGTTTGGTTTAGGCGCACAATATCGCACGGGATATTATATGCCTTTGTATCCCGTTTGGGTATTTTTCACATGCTCCGTGGATGGGGTCAGTGGTGGTCTGCCTGATGTGAGGGTCGCGGCAATGGAATGAAGAGTAAAATCAGCGCACCAATCAGGAAGAGGACAGCGACATAAGTGAATGTGGCTTGGGGACCGTTGAGGTCGATGCCGCCGAATGCGAAGCCATTGTCGTAGAGCGCGCCCGCGATGAGTGGGGATGCGAAACTAAGCAAAAAGCGTTCGAGAGACAGGATTCCCAGGACTGTGGTGGGGACTTCGTCACCGGCAACATCTAGAGCCAAGGCGGTGAGGATAGGCTGGTCGCCGTACAGGAATGTGCCCATCAGAGCGATTATGACAATCAGACCAAGACCGGGGACGGAGTTACCAAGCAGGTACGAGAGGACGGCAAGCAACAGCAAGCCAGGCACTAGCACAGCCTTCCTGCCGAATATGTCAGAGAGCCATCCTACTACGGGCGTAGACACAATCCCAACCGCGAGCAGCAATCCAAAGTGCAGGTTTCGGACGAATGTGGTCATTTCGAATTCTCCAAGTGATATGGAGAAGAGCGACGGAATAGTTAATTCTACTGCGAATGGCTTGCCGTCCAGAGCAAGACCAAGGTCGTTCAAGAAGATAATGAAGAAGGTTATAAGTCCGATGAAAGCCATGCCCCTTATTCCGCCAACAAATGCGACAATCCATAGAATCGGGTTCCGGAGAACACGCTTGGTTGCCTGCATCTGGAGGCCCTGCCTTTCGGCGCCATCGTCTCCTCCAGTCCTGCCAATGTTCTTGAATGCCCAGTAGACGAGTAATGCGAGTAATATGGGTATCACAGCGTAGATGCTGATGATGCCCCTCCAGGCAAGGAAGGCGAGCAGAAATCCGGTCACGGGAGGGGCGAGGACATCGCCTAATTGGCCGCCAACGCCATGGAATGAGAGGGCTGTGCCCTTGCGGTGCGAGAAGTGGTGCGACAGGGACGCCATTGCGGGCAGGTGCCAGATGGATGCTGCAAGAGCCACTACCGCCATGCCAAGCAGCAAAATGTAGTAGTTGGGTGCGACGCCAATTATCAACCAGCCAACACCGAAGACTGCCATACACAAGGCAAGGACGAGACCCCAATACTTTCGCAGTGCATCGGCTATAATGCCGCCGGGTAGCGTTACGATACCGGAGACAAGTTCTCTAATGGAGGTGATGCCGCCGACTCCAACGCCACTTAGCGCGAAGGCAGCCTGGACTTCAGGCAGCATTGCGATGAAGCTCTGCGTGAACCAGTGGAAGACGCCGTGCCCTCCGGTAAGACCTGAGATAATGAAGCCGCCCCTGCCTCGCAACCCTTGGTGATTTCCGTGGCTATCGTCCTGCTCGTCATTGTGAGCGTGTTCGTGTTCCCCGCTGGGGTGGTGCTGATGTTGCATGACAGGGGACCCTTTGCAAAGTGGCAATAACTTGTGACGCAAGTGTGAGCGCCAGATTCAGTGCGATGGTGTCATTACAGGAACCGTATGTCAAGACGACATCGAAGTGGAGGCACTCAGCGGGGAGGCATTTGGCGCACCCTTTGAAACTTAGATGTTGATTCCAGCTCTATCCTCCGTTGAGGTACTCGTCCTCGGGGAATCTGGTCCACGAATTGAATATGGGGAATGGTGTAGGCAAAACACTGTTCGGGTCGTTCACCTTGAATGCGATCTTGTCATGTCGGAACAGATCTCTAATGGAAATGGAAACGCCAACGGTTGGTATACAGTCTTCGCAGTCGCTGGGTAGAATGCGCCTGGTATAGGCTCCTTCCAGGTGTATGATGACCTCCGAAAAGTCGTCGTTCCTTTCTATACGATAGTCGTGGGCGACAATCTCCCACTCGTCAATGGCATGATCGCCAACGGCATATTGCGCCCACATCCTCACTGGACCGAAGAAATCAAGGATAACGCTCTTTCTCATCTCCGAGTCCACGGATGGCTTGAACATACGGAAGGATCGATCTTGGAGCGTCGTCAGAATCTCGAGTCTGTCAGCATGGGTTGCCTGTCCTAGTGGCGTACCTGGGATGCAGGCGGATACGGTGAGCAGTACGACGGAGGAAAGCGAAATTAATGGTTTCATCGGCTCTATCACTTCATTCTTCGACCTTCATGCGGAGATCGCGCCTGTATCGCTGAGCCCCACGACTCTGTCTTTGCCTGGCGGTAATCAAGGCTTGCTGCAGCCGGAGTCGACGTCAGTCCTGGTCGCCTAGTGCGAGAATAATGTCCCATTCCGGCTTGGTGACAGGCTGGACCGAAAGGCGTGAGTTCTTGACGAGGGGCATTTCTTCCAATCCAGGTGTCGCTTTGATCTCTCTCAGCGGGACGAGACGCTTGAATTCGTCAACTGCCTTGATGTCCACCATATACCAGATCGGATTGTCGGGCGTGCTCTTTGGATCCGGATGTTCGGAGTCGGGATCCCATGCGGTAAAGTCGGGATAGCCTTCACGAACTATCTCGGCTGTGCCAACCGCCCCTGGTGGCTTTGCGTTGGAATGGTAGAAAATCACGCCATCGCCAGTCTTCATGTCGTCACGCATCGTGTTGCGCGCCTGGTAATTACGCACTCCGTCCCATTCTGCTGTGCTGCCCTCTTCATTCATGAGGTCGGAGAAGGAGTAGGCGTTGGGTTCGGACTTCATGAGCCAGTAGCGCTTTTCTGACATGGCTTATCCTCCATTGTTGTATGCTATCGGGTGGAAACCGGGCCGATTGGAATTATCTAACAGGATAGTCAGAAAATTATGGAGAAATCAATACCGACACCTGCTGAGCATCTTGGATTCGAGGTTGGAGAAGACAGAAAGCTTGGAGGATGGGAGGCGATAGTCGCCTATTTCAAGATACTTGGAGAGCAATCAGAACGGGTTCAGACTATTGAAATTGGGCGTAGTACGAAGGACAATCCATTCCTGATGGCGATCATCTCTTCTCCGCGGAATTTGGGCCGCTTAGACGAGTACAAGACGATACAAGGGAGATTAGCAGATCCTCGTACCATTGAGGACAATGCCGAGGCAGCGGAGTTGATTGCAAGCGGGAAGGTGGTGGTCGCCATCACATGCAGCATTCATGCCACAGAGGTCGGGGCTACCCAGATGTCACTACTTCTCGCGCACCGGTTGGCAACATCCAAGTCTCAATGGGTTCATAGTATTCTGGACAACGTGATACTGCTGCTGGTGCCGAGCGCCAATCCGGACGGTCTCATCGATGTAAAGGAATGGTATGAGAGCACTCTTGGAGAGTCCTACGAAGG
This sequence comes from SAR202 cluster bacterium bin90, assembly GCA_002238855.1. GTDB lineage: Bacteria > Chloroflexota > Dehalococcoidia > Lucifugimonadales > JADFKI01 > Bin90. The sequence continues at coordinate 141,496 of MPND01000003.1, read as the reverse complement.
CGTAATGCCGCCATTCCTCTACCAGCACTACACAGGCCACGATAATAATCGCGACTGGTTCATGTTTACGCAGCAGGAAACACGCAATGTGACTGAGCACTGCTTCAATGCGTGGCGTCCGCATGTCGTCCTTGACATGCATCAGACGCGCTCCAACGGCGTCAGGATGATGGTGCCGCCTTTTGTTGACCCTATGGGGCCGAATGTCGATGCGATTCTGAACGCCGAAAGCGCAATGCTCGGAGCAGCGATTGCAGCTGACCTTACCGCCCAGGGCAAAGCTGGGGTCGCGATGAATGTGGTTTACGACGCGTACAGCCCCAATCGCTCATACCAGCAGTATCATGGCGGGATACGTATGCTTACGGAGGCAGCCGGTGTACGCATCGCCACCCCTGTCAAGGTGCCGGAACGTGACCTGCAGTCCGACAGGGGAGAGAATCCCACAGAAGTAACCTGGAACCATCCTCTGCCGTGGAAGGGTGGCACCTGGCGACTAGAGGACATTGTTGAATACGATCTGGCGGCCGCAATGTCGTGCTTGAGCCATTCGGCCCGCCTCCGAGAGACACTGGTAGGGAACTTCTACCAGGTAGGCAAGAACGCGACCGAGCAAAGTGGGCCACCGTTTGCCTTCGTCATTCCGACACAACAGCATGACCATGGCGCGGCTGCAGAGCTATTGGATGCGCTGCGGATGGGAATGGTGGAGGTGCATGAAGCGACGGAGTCTTTCAGCGCTGATGGTCACCCGTTCGCAGCCGGTTCGCGAGTTATACTCAGAGGTCAACCATACTGGTCGTTTGCGAAGACGCTGCTGGAGCAGCAAGAATATCCTCAATTGCTTACCCATTCAGGCGGGCCCCCCAAGGCCCCGTACGATGTTACCGCGCATTGCATGCCAATAAATATGGGCGTGAACACATACGAGATCAGGGGACGGTTCGCGGCACGGACCAGATTGCTCAAAGAGGGCGACTCTTCGATGCCGCTTGATAAGTCACGCACAGGAGTCTCTGTTGCTAAGCAATGCTCTGGTGGGCGATTGCAATCACAGTACTGTGTAATTCCTCCAGAGTCGAATGCGAGCGCACACTTGGTCAATGCGGCGCTGTCTTCAGGTGCGGCTGTTTCACGCCTTTGGGAGCCGACAACGATTGATGGCGTGTCAATTGGGCAAGGAGCGTTCGTCGTTGAAAATACCGGAAGAGTGGACGATCTGTTTTCCGGCACGGCTGCAGGGCTTTTTCACGCGCTGGATGAGATGCCCGATGTTCCAAATCGAGAAATGAAGAAGCCACGCATCGGCGTTTACAAGAGCTACATCGCTTCCGTTGAGGAGGGGTGGACGCGCTATGTTTTGGACGAATACGGCTTCGACTACGACTCGGTCGTGAACGAGCAAATGAGAGAGGGTAGCCTACGGGAACGATTTGATGCGATCCTTCTGCCCCATCAGCAGGTGCGGCACATTCACTGGGGTCATAGAGAATCGTACTACCACCCCGATTATTCAGGTGGTTTAGGGGAGCAGGGCGCGGAAAGACTGCGAGAATTCGTGGAGCAAGGGGGAACCCTCGTTACCTGGGACGGATCAGCCAGATATGCGATACGACACCTTGATTTGCCCGTGAGGAATGTATTGGCTGACCTGAAACGGTCGGACTTTTATTGTCCCGGAAGCCTGCTGGCGGTTCTGCTGGACGCGGGGCATCCGATGGCTTTCGGAATGCCAAGACTCGCCGCGGTGATGTTCTATGACGGGCCCGCGTTTGACATCCGGAGAGGAAGGGTGGTCGCAAAATACCCGCTCCGTAATCCCCTCTTCAGCGGGATGCTCATAGGTCCGGAGAAGCTGTACAACAGGACAGCGCTCGCGAGCGTGCCTCTTGGCGAAGGGGAGGTCGTGTTATTCGGGTTCAGGCCCCACTTCAGGGCGCAGGCGCGAGGGACCTATAAGCTCCTTTTCAATGCACTGTTTGGAAGTGCCTACGCTTAGGATGGCACGGCAGATAACAGATAAGATGTGGTTTCTCAGATTTCTGGTTCTATGGTTTCTGGTCAGTACCGGTATCGACTGCGTGCGAGGTGAAGACATCATGTCCGTCCCCAGTGGCTATAACGATGAAGTGACGCCGCTAGGTTGGATAAAAGTTAGCACTGCTGCCGTTCTGACAGTAATTCTGGAGATGGTGTTAAGGCGCGAGAGACGCGGAAAAGGGTAGGGAAGGCGGATCGTAGGACCGCCTTCCGTGGTTCCGCTAAGTCGCAACTTATGCCATGTCGAGCGATTCTGTGAGGCCATATTCGTCTGCCAGGGCTCTGAGAGCGTCCCAAGTGGCGTCTTCTATGGAGATGCCTTCGCTGAGAAGAGCCTTCTCTCTGATGTGTTCGAGTTCGCCGGGGTAGAAGACTTCGGAGAAGCCGGCCGCTGTGGGTGTGCTCTTGAGATATTGAGCAAACTCGGTTACTTCCTGCTTGAAGTCTTCAACAGGCCGGAAGGCGTCCACATTGAATGCGGCAAGGAAGCAACCGTCGTTGTGCCGGCCTGAAGGGTCGTGGCCAAAGCCCAACCCCGTGAGTATTCCGGAGAGTATCTCGACCATTACTGACAGGCCGTAGCCCTTGTGCCCTTCGGGGCCGCCAAGCGGGAGGACCGCGCCCCCGTTTCGGAGGTCAGTAGGGTCGGTTGAAGGGTTTCCGTCTTTGTCGATTATCCAGCCTTCCGGGACAGATGCGCCCCGCGCAACGGCGACACCCAGCTTGCCTGCGGCTACTGCGCTAGTAGCCATGTCGATGAACATCGTGCCTTCGAGGTTGCTGGGCATTGCTATGCAGATAGGATTCGTGCCCAATCGCGGCTCGCGTCCGCCGAATGGAACGACGCCTTTGGACGACCTGCCCGAGTCGGCGGTCATTACTCCGATCAGATCCTCGCCAGCCGCCATGATGGGGTAGTCGGCGACTCTTCCGACGTGGCTCTGGCGATAGACGGTGGCAGCGGCGACGCCGTGCTGCTTTGCCTTGTGAATGGTAATTTCCATGGCGCGCTCGGAAACGACATAGCCGAATCCCCAGTTGCCGTCAATTACTGTTGTGGTTGATGACTCGCGGATGATGTCGAAGGGTGCGCCGGGAACGATGTGACCGCGCTTAACCCGGTCGATGTATGTGGGGATCTGGATTATGCCATGCGAGTCGTGGCCCGCAAGGTTGGCGCCGATTGAATGGCGGGAGACGATGGCGGCTTCCTCTTCGCTCGCACCCGCTCCCATCAGAAGTTTCGCAGCGATGTTTTGTAGTCGGTCAGACTGGATTGTGGGCATTTTCGCTCTCCTAAAATCAAACTTCATGCATCGATCATATAGGATTAGGATTGTTGCCAATTCTTGGAGCGGCCTACGGCGCGCTGCCAGTCGTCGTAAAGACGTGTGCGCTGGCTATCACCCATAGATGGAATGTATTGTCTATCGCTCTCCCAGTTGGCCGCGATTTCATCTGTGTCTTTCCAGAAGCCGGTGGCGAGGCCGGCGAGATAGGCAGCGCCGAGTGCGGTAGTTTCGGCAATGGCATGACGCTCGATGGGAATGCCAAGGATGTCCGCCTGGAACTGCATCATGAGATCGTTGGCTGTGCCGCCACCATCTACTCGTAGGAGAGGAATCTCCAAGCCAGTGTCACTCTGCATGGCATCAACCGCATCCCTCGTCTGGTAAGCGGTTGACTCAAGTGCCGCACGAGCAATGTGACCACGCTCTGTGCCGCATGTTATACCTACTATAGTGCCGCGAGCGTACATATCCCAGTGTGGTGCCGCCAATCCGGTGAAGGCGGGCACAAGATAGACACCTCCGTTGTCCTCAACGGACGCAGCTAGTCCTTCAACATCGGAGGACTCTTCGATGATCTGCAAGCCGTCGCGAAGCCACTGTACAGTCGCGCCGGTGGAGAAGATGCTGCCCTCCAAGCCGTAGGTCACACCGTCCCCTAGATCCCAGGCGATGATGGACATGAGGCCGTGTTCGGAGCGTACTCGGTCAGGTCCTGTGTTGATTAGAATGAACGAGCCGGTGCCATAGGTATTCTTCGACATACCCGGTTTGAAGCAAGCTTGCCCAAAGAGTGCAGCCTGCTGATCACCTACCATGCTAGCTATCGGGATCGCCTGTCCGGCGAAGAAGTTGCCGCCGGTGTAGCCGTAGGTGGTGCTGGAGGGCAACACCGAAGGAAGAGTGGTGGCCGGAATGTTGAGTTCATTGAGCAGGTCGGTGTCCCATTCCAGGGTGTTGATGTTGTATAGCATAGAGCAAGATGCGTTGCTGACATCCGTAGCATGGACTGTGCCGTTGGTGAGATTCCAGAGCAGCCACGTATCAACGGTGCCAAATGCGAGCTCGCCGCGTTCCGCTCTCAGCTGTCCGTTAGGGATATTATCAAGAATCCAACGGATTTTAGTTGCGGGGAAGTAAGCGTCAATTGGTAAGCCAGTCTTGCCCGCTACTACGGCTTCGAGTCCACGAGCTTTCAGGGAATCGCAAAGTGGAGCGGTCCTGCGGCACTGCCATACGATTGCATTGGAGACAGGCTTCCCGGTGCTCCGTTCCCAGATGATCGTTGTTTCACGCTGGTTAGTTATGCCAATAGAGTTAAGCTGGCGAGGGCTGATCTCAGTGGCATCCAGAAGGTCGTCAACGGTGTCAATTACGGAGTTGAAAATCTCGCTTGGGTCGTGTTCAACCCAGCCCGCCTGAGGATAAATCTGCGTGATTTCCTGGTAGGACTGCCAGATGACCTTACCCCCGCCGTCCACCAACAGGGCGGTGGTGCCTGTCGTTCCCTGGTCAATTGCAAGTATGTAACCCGGTGAGGTCATAGTTCCAATCTCGGTGAGGACTTAGGGCATCCTCCCTGGCTCTCGACTTGACGGTGCACCGATCCGTGATTATTTCGATGGGAACATAGTGAACGTCAGATCATCGACGGGCGCGGGATGGATGTCGATTTTTGGTTTATAATGCCGCCGTGAGTATATGACGGACAGTGATCAATTGTGAAGGGGTTCAAGTAAATGGCAGAAAGAATGATCAGCATTTCGGCCGGCGACGTGACAGTAACCGCCGTGCTGAATGACAGCCAGACGTCTGACTTGCTGTGGGAAGCGCTTCCGCTGGAGGCGTCCGCAAACACATGGGGCGATGACATTTATTTCCGAATTACCGTCCAAGCGGAAGAGGATTATGATGCAGGCGATGTCGTACCGATGGGCGCGGTGGCATACTGGCCGCCAGGTCAGGCATTGTGCCTGTTCTTCGGGCGCACTCCGGCGAGCCGAGGCGACGAGATACGGGCCGCGAGCGCGGTGAATATGTTGGGCGCTATTGAGGGGGATGCGGCGGTGCTTAAGCAGGTGAGGTCTGGGACGAAAATTGTAGTGGGCAGGGCAGGGAACTGACAAAACTAACGGCGTGAAGCAGATAATTTGAGAGGGAGAGATGGGATTTTCGGAAGAAATGCGGCGTCAATGCGCCGAGATTTGGGATACGGAGCACAACCATCCCCTCGTGTCCGGCATTGGCGACGGCACGCTGGAACTGGACAAGTTCCGATACTACATGCGGCAGGACTATATCTACCTAATCGACTTTTGCCGCGTGATTGCGCTTGCGGCGGCGAAAACGCAGGATGTCGAAGACATGGGGTGGTTTGCTAGCCTGCTGGACGAGACGCTGAACACGGAGATGGCGCTGCATGTGTGCTTCTGCGAGGACTTCGGGATCAGCGAGGCCGAACTTCTGGCAACGCAGCCTTCTCCCACGACGCAGGCGTATACTCGCTTCCTTCTGCAGACTGCGTACCGGGGGAGTATCGGCGAGATTTCATGCGCGATTCTGCCGTGCATGTGGGGATACAGCGAGATAGGGCAGATGCTGTACGACAGGGGACTACCTGAGGACGCGCCACTGTACACTCGCTGGATCGAGATGTACAACTCGCAGGAGTTCGCAGAATTGGCTGCGCGGATGCGCCAATTTCTGGATCGAATTGCCGCAGAGTGCGGTGAGAACGAGCTGGAGCGAATGCGCGAGGCATTTGTGACGGGCAGCCGGTATGAGTACATGTTCTGGGACGCGGCGTGGCGGATGGAGGAGTGGTCGGTCTAGGTGCAGGCTGTGCGGGTCGGCCCGCGGCAGATATTAACGAAACATGTCCTTCGAGCGCTCGCGGATGAGTGGGGCGATTGTGGCGTCCTCAATGGGCTCGTAATCGTAGCCGCGTATCAGGGCGACGGGCACCTGAATTGCCTTGGCCGTAACAAGCTCAGCAGCGGCAGCCAGTTCGTCGGCAGCGGCGATGGTGGTTACCTTGAGAACCATACCATTCACATCCAAGGTGCCCCGGTAGTCCTTTACGGGATTCATGCCGGCGACGCCAATTGCTATGTTGGCGTGGCCATCCCGCCAGGCGCGACCAAAGGTATCGGAGATAACAATTGCTACGTCTGTACCGCCGGTGACGTGCTTGATTTCTTCACGGATTGTGCGCGCCGAGCGGTCGGAGTCCTCGGGAAGCAGGCAGACGATGTCGTCACCCGGCACATTGGAGTTGTCAATGCCAGCATTGGCGCAGACGAATCCATGCCTTGTCTCGCTTATGATTATGCCCCGCTCGGAGTCCATACGCACGACGGACTTGCTTTCTCGCAGGACAAGCTCTACCAGGCGCGGGTCCTTTTGCGTTTCATCTGCGAAGTTGACGGCTAGTGGAGAAGGCTCGATGGAGCTGAGGTCAACTAGCCTAAATTCCGCCTTGGATACTATCTTCTGGGTTACAACCAGCACATCGCCATCCTGCAGAGGTGTTCCCTGAGCCTGCGCTGCATCGGCAATTAGGCTGCCGAGGGACTCTCCGCCAGTCAACTCGGGAATGCCAGTGATGCCAATTACCTCGAGGCGTGGAACTGATGACATGCTTGCGTTCTCCGCGATGAAGGCTAACATGGATTCGCCGTACTGATTTAACTACTGATTTTGCAGTATATCAGCAAGTCTTGCTGCGAGCATATCGCTCCGGGAGGAAACTAAATGACTATAATGAGAAGCCTGCTATTTGTGCCGGGCAATCAGGAACGAATGCTGGAGAGGGCGTCGGGTCTGAAACCAGATGCGTTCATTCCTGACATGGAGGACTCAGTGCCTCTGGACGAGAAGGCCAATGCCCGGGCCGTCACGGCTTCTTACCTATCTCGGCTTGGGAAAGAGGGGACACCCGTGATTCCGCGCGTGAACTCGCTGGAAACGGGATTGCTAGACGACGACCTCGAAGCAGTGGTAGGCGAGCATATCTTCGGAGTGTCTGTGGGGAAGATTTACACGCCCGGCGACATCGCTGAGATATGTGGAAAACTGGAAGCTCTGGAGCGCAAGGCGGGGATTGAAGTTGGCAGCGTGGGTCTGCTTCCGTGGATAGAAACCGCGATGGCCATCGTGAATCTGTACGAGATTTGCAGCGCTTCTCCCCGTATAGTGGGCGTAGCGTTCGGTGCGGAGGACTTCACGAACGACATGGGAATCGAAAGAACGGAATCGGAGTCGGAGACATACTTCGCCCGCAACAGCATTGCGGTAGCGGCGCGCGCGGCGGATGTATTGGCCCTGGATACGCCTTATTTCAGCTTCCGTGACCCCGATGGGCTACGCGAGAATGCGAGCGTGGCCCGCCAGTATGGTTTCAAGGGCAAGTTCGCAATTCACCCAGCTCAGATCGACATCATCAACGAAACGTTCTCTCCATCAGACTCGGAACTGGAACACGCGCGTAGAGTGGTTGAGGCGTTCGAAGAGGCCGAACGCCGAGGGCGTGGATCAACTTCACTTGATGGCAAGGTGGTGGATGTTCCTGTGGTGAAGAGGGCGCAGGCGCTATTGGAACTGGCGAAATCGATTGAGGACGGAAGATGACGAGATTCTAACTGTGGAAGAAGTGAGGTATTGGAAATGTCGCCTAGTGAACACTCCGACAAGGTAATGCTGAAGGGACTCGCCTTCTACGGATACCATGGGGTGAGCCCGCACGAGAAGGCACAGGGGCAGCGATTCATCGTGGATATCACACTTGAATGCGACGCACGCGCTGCCGGGTTATCGGACGATCTGGCCGACGCAGTGGACTATATTCCGGCATACGAGATTGCCAAGGAAATTGTAGAAGGCGAAAGCAAAGACCTGATAGAGAGCGTCGCGGGAGAAATCGCGGGTCGGATACTCTCTGAGCTAAATGTTGTCGGCGTGACCGTTGCCATCAAGAAGCCGGAAGTGGCAATCAAGGGAAGCATCCTGACATATGCGGGACTGGAAATACACAGGCGGCGGGAGTAAATCTGAAGTAAGACTTACGTTTGTAAGTCTCCCCGAATGTGCTCAACATATCGCGCGGCAGAACGGCGTATGGCGTCCTTAGCACCCTGCATAACATTCCGTCCCCACCAGCCGCCGTATATGCGGTCGAATTCATATGGCTCCACAGCGGTGACAATGCGGTCAATTTCAGGCGCGGACAGAGGAATCAGGTTAGGGTAGCTGGTCATGAAGCTGACGAAGCGGCGGTCTGGGACCACGGTGATGGAGTCGCCGACAAAGAGTGCGCCCTCGCCATCCGCGCCTCCCGCCCAATGCAGGACGGCGCTGCCCTCGAAGTGCCCACCGCACTGGATCAAGGTAGCGCCGGGCATGACCTCAAGTGGCTCGCCATCCCAGTATTGGATATTTGGATGCGGCCGCATCACATGTTCACGGTCTGCCTCTGGGACAATGATGGCCGCGTTGTCGAATGTCAGGCTCCAACTGACCATGCTGTCGTAGAAGTGCGGGTGCGAGAAGCAGATTGCCTGTATCCCGCCCAAAGCATTGATTGCGGCTACTGCATCGTCGTCCAGCAGACTAATGCAATCATAGAGCACATTTCCTCCCGGCGTCTGCAATAGCAGCGCGCGCTGCCCAATCGAAAAAGAAGGCGCGATGCCTATTCCCGTCAGGCCGGGTTCGATCTCGCGAACTTCGTTGGAGTATCCCTGCTCCTTTAGCCCATCCATCGTGGTCCACTGTTGTCCGTCCCAACCCACATATTGACGTGGGTCGTCGCAGATGGGGCAATTTGGCGGTGGAGTCTCGCTCTCGGTGAATTCCACCCCGCAAGTTCTGCAAATGTAGTTTTCCATGCCGACCGTCCGTATATCGCATCTCAGGCTTGTCAAAGTGTCAGTAACCTAGGATGTCTGCTATTATTGCTTTGTGCATTGTACACGTAATTTAGGCGAAGTTGGCGCGAAATGGCAGGTCGCGCCGCACACCCTGAAAGCATGGGGATGGGAGAGCGAATATGCCGGACAAGGCTACGACACTTGGGGAATTGAGAGCGAGCGGCTACACCCCCCTGACCATACGCGAGGAGATACGCAATAACCTCATCAACAAGATTCAGAAGGGCGAAGACCTCTTTCCCGGCATAATAGGCTTCGACGACTCGGTCATACCGCAGCTTGAGAACGCGATTCTGGCTGGGCAGGACATAATTCTGCTCGGCGAGCGAGGACAGGCAAAGTCTCGGCTTATCCGCCACATGATTTCATTGCTGGACGAAGAGATTCCCGTGATGCATAGGTGTGAGCTCAACTGCAATCCATTGCAGCCAATATGCGCTGAGTGCAAGGCAACGCTGGCGGCAGATGGCGACGACACCGAGGTAGCCTGGCTGCACAGGGATGAGCGGTACAGCGAAAAGCTTGCTACGCCCGACATCACGGTCGCAGACCTAATAGGGGAGGTCGATCCGATTAAAGTCGCCGAGGGTCGTTACCTGTCGGACGAACTGACGATTCACTATGGATTGATTCCGCGCACAAACAGGGGGATTTTCTGCATCAACGAGTTGCCGGACTTATCTGAGCGCATACAGGTCAGCTTATTCAACCTAATGCAGGAGCGCGACATTCAGATTAAGGGCTACCGGATAATGCTGCCCCTGGACGTGTTCCTTGTGTCAACAGCGAACCCTGAAGACTACACAAATCGCGGGCGCATAATCACCCCGCTGAAGGACCGGTACGGGGCGCAGATCCGGACACACTACCCACGCTCGCTTGACGATGAGATGGGCATTGTGGAGCAGGAATATTCCCATTTCGACGACACTCAAAGCCGTGTTCGAGTGCCCGAATATATGAAGGAAGTTATCGCGGAAGTAACTGCGCTGGCACGACGCAGCCCCGACATCAACCAGCGTTCGGGTGTAAGCCTGCGTGTTTCCATTGCAAACTATGAAACTATACTGAGCGCAGCGTTCAAGCGCAGCCTGAGGCATAACGAGCCCGCGTCTCCGAGGGTTAGCGACCTGCCTGCAATCGTAGCATCCACCACAGGTAAGATTGAGATGGAGAGCGTAGAGGAAGGTCGAGAGTATAAGGTCATCGACGACTTGGTCAAGAAGGCTGTGCTGAATACTTTCGGACGGTATTATCAGGCGCGGCAGTTTGCTGATCTGACGGAACGCTTTGAAGACGGCCTGCTGATAGAAACCGGAAACGACAAGCCCTCGTCGGACTACATGAGCGGATTTGCCGGCATGGGCGAGGCGTGCGAGCTCATCAAAGAGATAGAACAGTCGGATGATCCGGCGGCTATCGCATCAGCCGTTGAGTTCATACTGGAAGGACTGCACTTGAACCGGCGTCTGAATTGCGACAGGGTCGGAGGGCAATACATCTACAGTGGCTAGGAAAGGGCAAATGTCGATTAGCGGGACGGGCGATATCAGTCCGCCCTTAACCGAGGACCGGAACCAATGACACAGAGAAAGAGTCTGAGCGAAATTCCACGAGCATACGAGCCACAGAGCGTCGAAAGGCGCATCTATGACTTCTGGTCGAATGGCGGGTACTTTACGCCAGAGATCGACCACGATCGAGAGCCTTTCACCGTCATCATGCCGCCGCCAAATGTTACAGGTGAACTTCACATGGGGCACGCGCTGACGATTGCGCTTGAGGACCTGATGGTACGCTGGCATCGGATGAAAGGAGAGCCGGCGCTATATCTGCCGGGATCGGACCACGCGGGCATTGCGACTCAGGTGGTTGTGGAGCGGATGCTTGCAGGCGAAGGGGTTACACGTCACGACCTTGGGCGCGACCAGTTCAACGAGAGCGTGTGGCAGTGGGTGGACAGATACGGCAGCAGGATTTATGAGCAGACGAAGCGCATAGGCGCATCCTGCGACTGGACCCGCACAGCATTCACACTTGACGAGGGCCCAAGCGCGGCTGTGAGGGCCACATTCGTAAAACTCTACAAGAAGGGTCTCATTTATCGGGGCGAGCGCATTACTAACTGGTGTCCGCGATGTCGCACTGCGCTTTCCGACCTCGAGGTTAAGTACCGCGAAGAGAGCGGCAACCTCTATCACATCCGCTATGACCTTGAAGATGGCAGTGGTGCCTTGGTTGTGGCTACCACTCGTCCGGAGACGCTTCTTGGAGACACCGCCGTTGCGGTCAATCCAGAGGATGAGCGATATGTCAAGTACGTTGGCAGTAGTGTCATACTGCCAGTGCTTGGTCGGAAACTGCCTGTAGTTGGAGATGATGCGGTAGAACTCGGATTCGGCACGGGTGCGTTGAAGGTCACGCCGGGACATGACCCGACGGACTTCGAGATTGGCCAGCGCAACAGACTTCCGACAGTCAACGTAATGAACCTTGACGGCACGCTGAATGACAATGCAGGGCCCTATGAAGGGCAGGGCATGAATGAGGCGCGCAGGAACATTGTGGTGCAGTTGGAAGACGAAGGACTGCTTGAGCAGGTGGAGCCGTATCAACATTCTGTCGGTCACTGTGATCGGTGTGACAGCATCGTCGAGCCGATTGTCACCAGCCAATGGTACGTCAAGATGGAGCCTCTCGCTAAGCCGGCGCGAGACGCCGTGACAAACGGCGACACAAAGATCATTCCTGATCGCTTCACCAAGGTTTATTTCAACTGGATGGACAACATTCGCGATTGGTGCATAAGTCGGCAATTGTGGTGGGGCCATCGCATTCCGGTCTGGTACTGCGACGACTGTGGCGATGTAATAGTAGAACTAGAAGATCCAACGCTCTGCAGTGCTTGCGGTTCAAGCTCGCTCACGCAGGACGAAGATGTGCTGGATACTTGGTTCAGCTCTGGACTGTGGACGCACTCCACATTAGGCTGGCCGGGAGAGGACGAGGACCTCGAGTACTTCTACCCGACGAGCGTGATGGAAACCGGGTACGACATCCTGTTCTTCTGGGTGGCGCGGATGATGATGATGGGCATCGAGAACATGGGTAAACCGCCGTTCCACACCGTGTATTTGCACGGGCTTGTGCTGGACCCTGAAGGCGTGAAGATGAGCAAGACGCGCGGAAATGTGCTTGATCCTCTGCAGCTCATTGAGATGTACGGAGCTGACGCTCTGCGATTCGCGCTGACTATTGGGAACTCGCCCGGCAACGACCAGCGGCTCAACGAGCAGAAGCTGGAATCCAGTCGAAACTTCGCCAATAAGTTGTGGAACGCCGCTCGATTCGTGATGGGTAATCTTGAGGATGCAGGCGATGTGTTAAGCGGATGGCACAGTCCCAGCGTGCCCGACCACAGGCAGGACCGCTGGATAATGAGCCGCCTTAACCGCGTGGCTGATCAAGTTGAGCACTTGATGCAGGACTACCAATTCGGTGAGGCTCAGCGCACTATTCACGATTTCTTCTGGCACGAATATGCGGACTGGTACATCGAGATGGCGAAAATCCGGCTGCGATCCGAGACCGACGGTCCATCGCCACTACCATACCTGGCTTATGTACTTGAGAGAGTGCTGCGGCTGCTGCACCCGTTTATGCCCTTCGTGACAGAAGAGATCTGGCAGACTCTGGGTGAGCGCGTGCCGGCTGATCCGGATGCTCCAGATGCGCTGATAGTCGCGGACTATCCTTCGGCCGACGCAGCGTTCTACAGTGACGATGCGGAAGAGGACATATCGCTAGTGATGGAGACTGTGCGGTCAATTCGCAACCTGCGTGCGGAATTCCGTATCCAGCAGCATCAGCGTATTGAAGCCGTGTTGGACCTGCCTGAGTTCAGCGCTGTTGCCGAAGCTGAAGCTGATGCGATCAAAATGCTCGCCAGAGTGGACCCGCTTAAGGTTGGCGCCTCCAGCAATGGAGCGAAATCAGGTGATAGTGTATCTCTCGTTCTGTCCAAGGGCATCGTAACGATTCCATTGGGTGGGCTGGTGGACTTGGAAAAAGAGCGCGAGCGACTTCGCGACGAGATCAGCGAAATTGACGGTAATCGGGAACGGCTCGCGGCCAGGCTGAGCGACGACAGATTCCTCTCCAGAGCGCCTGCCGAGGTAGTAGAGCGTGAGCGTGAACGCCTAACGAGCATTGAGGAGCGCAAGAGCAGGGCGGAGGATGTATTGTCGCGGATAGGCGGCTAAAATGTGCGTTCATTTGTGCCTGGGGCTTCGACGATATCCTCAAGATGCTGGCCCTCCTCTTTTCCGAGGGAGTCAGATGTCTCCCGCTTAATTGGTACTTTCACGCATTCTGCCTAAAGTGGGACGGGACGGCAATATAATCATTGCCGCCGCCGCGCTGCGGACACTCGACTACGGCTTCATCAGCGTATTCCTCGGGGTCTATCTGACTCTGCTCGAGTTCAGCGTTGTGCAGGCAGGCCTGGTGTTCAGCGCGATTATGGCAGGTAGCGCGCTCTCAAACACGCTTGCGAGTTGGAAGGGCGATACCATAGGGCGCAGGCGGATGTTCATCGCCATGTCTGTACTGATGGTTGCGGGCGGTGTTGCTTTTTCGCTTTCCACGGACTTCATCGTATTGCTGCTGATTGGCTTGTTCGCCGTGACCACTTCCGGTGGTGGCGACCGCACTGCGTTCATATCCCTGGACACGGCGGTGTTAGCAGAAAACACCTCATCCACCCAGCGCACAATTGCCTTCAGTTGGTACAACCTCGTCACGATCTTTACACGATCTCTTGGCGCGCTCCTCATTGCCTTGCCCGCGCTGTTACAGCGCTGGTCGGACATTGGAGAACTGGATTCCTACAAGCTGATGTTTGCGGTGTACGCCGCAATTGCCGCGGTGGGCATACTGCTGTACTCACGCCTGTCGCCCAATGTGGAAGTGAGAAAGGGGAGACAGGGTCAAGGCGACCTAACGGCCAGATCAGAGGCGACGTCGGCGCGCAATGTCATCTTGAAAATGACCGGACTTTCGGCATTAGACGCTCTGGGTGGAGGATTCGCCGTCCGCAGTTTTGTGTCTTTCTGGTTCGTGAACCAATTCGGTGTTGACCTGTTCGGCATTTCCGGCATATTCTTCGCAGCCCAGCTGTTGAATGTTGTGTCGGTCGCGCTTGCAGCGCCGGTGGCGAAACGCATTGGTCTAGTAAACACTATGGCGTTCACTCAGATTGCTGCCAACATGATGTTTATCGGGATGGCTTTTTCGTTCAACGTGTGGCTGGCGGTAGCATTCTTTTTACTGCACGAGATCTGCAACGACATGGATGTGCCCACTCGCCAGTCCTACACGATGGCAATCGTCCCTCCTGAATCGAGGACGGCCATGGCAAGTCTGAATAATCTAGGGCGCAATGTCGCCCAGACCGTTAGCCCGACACTGGCAGGTGTGATTGCGCAGGTGGCATATTTAAGTGCGCCATTCTTGGTGGGCGCGGTAACAAAGTTGATTTACAATGCCCTGTTGCTGCAGATGTTCCGAGGAATAAGGCCGCCAGAGGAAGTTAGGGAGGAAGGTTAGGCCTTTGCTATCCTTATGTTCGTGGATGTGCTATGGCTGGTCAGGTGCAAATCCCAGGGCATTGGAATCGGGATGGGCGAGGGCGATTTCCCTGAGCTGTGCTATGCCCTTGCGCGTATCGCTTGCAACTTTTGCCTTGTCGGAGATTCGCATGCGGTACTTGAACAGCCAGTATAGGAACTCTTTGCACTGGCTCAGAGAGATCACTCCCTCATTGATATATCCTACATCCGTGCAGAACTCTCGTAAGAGGTCGGACTTGCTGCGGCGGTAAATCCTGAAGAACGCCTCTTCAGAGAAGTCGTCCTGATACTGGTTACCATTGCTGACCGCCCGCTTATGCACCTCTCGCTCAACTGCTAACTGCAACGCCTCTTCAACGACAACTCCGTAGTAGTAATTGAGGTATCCGCTGTGTTTCTGGACACCGAGCAATTCCTTAAAGCGCTCTGCCTCGAAGCTCTCAGGAAATCGCCCCGTGAAAAGCAAGGTCTCCCGTTCTTCGCTAGGGATGAGTTCACCGGCTGCGTCAATCAGTCGCTCAGCCATCAGCATCCAGTCAAACGCTTCTCCTCCAACGAAGTAATTGTTACGCCTGTCATCGATTGTCTCTGTAGCGGTGCGCCACATCGACATCGACTCAAGCAGTGCTGTCGGCCAGTCCACACCGCGTCCTAACGCACCAATTAGGTACGCTATTGCCTCGACATCTTCTCCGTCCACATGAGCGGCTGGAGCGACATCCAATACGTCAGGCTCTTGCAAGTCTTGCAAACGCTTCAGTCCTGTGTGTCTTGGGCATATTGAGATATTCGTGAAACCTGTCGTAGGTAAGGGTATTAAGGATGTGGGATGGCCCGCACCACGCGCGTCTGGCAACACCAACGCCGAAACGGGTGTTGTTCAGCCCTTCAGTGGTGTGCGCATCGGTGCTGATAACCAAAGGAACTCCGAGCTCCCGGGCGCGGGCGGCATGGCTGTCCCTGAGATCGAGTCGCTCCGGGGAGGCATTGATTTCAAGGGCAGTACCGGTCTCCTTCGCAGCTCGGAAAATAGCCTCGAAATCGGCCTCAATTGGCTGACGTTCGCCTACGAGACGTGTACTAAGGTGGCCGATGACATCCACGTGCGGGCTGTGCATCGCTTTGATGATCCGCTCGGTCATGGTCGCAGCATCCTGTCCCATCGCGGAATGCACTGACGCTACCACCCAGTCGAGTTGCTCAAGAACATCGTCCTCGTAGTCGAGCGTGCCGTCTGCGCGAATGTCCATCTCTGTTCCACAAAGCAGGCGTATGCCATCGATGTCCTGATCCAGCCGACGTACTGCTGCCTTATGTCTTTCGAGCCGCTCGACGCTTAGGCCATTTGCGATGCCTCTGCCGACGGAATGGTCCGTCATAGCGAAATACTCGAGCCCTCGTTCTCTCGCGGCGAGCACCATCATTTCCATAGGGTCACGGCCGTCGCTCCAGTCGCTGTGGTCATGTAAGTCGCCCCGAATGTCGGACACGTTCACCAGCGTTGGGATTCGATGTTCGAGGGCAGCCTTGACCTCGCCGACGCCCTGACGTAATTCCGGTGGGATGTATTGCAGTCCCAACCTGTTATACAGCGTTGCTTCGTCGGAGAACTCTTCGATGGCACCCGTTTCCTTGTCGGTAAGGCCGTATTCGTTGAGGGACTGATTCAATGAACTTGCCCTGTCTCGAAGCAGAATGTTGTGCTGTAAGTTGCCTGAGAAATATTGAAGCAGTGCGCCGAAGTGACGCTCATGCACGACTCGCAGGTCAACTTGAATGCCGTCGCTGAGATAGACTGATGCCTTCGTGTCACCGTGGCGAAGCACATCGGCGACATTCGGCATATTTACTAAAGTGCCGAGCACCTGCTGCGGGTCGTCCGCCGTACACACGATGTCTATGTCGCCAATCGTTTCTTCGTACCTTCGCATGCTTCCGGCCGGTTCAAGCCTGTGGATTCCCGGGCATTGGTCCAACAGGGAGGCGATTAGCCTGTCACATATCGGCTGCGCCCTGGCAATTGGCATTCGCTTGCTCTGGCTGCGCTGGAACTGGATCTGGCGGGCTATGTTCTCGGCAGTCTTCTTGCCTAACCGGGGCAATGTGGCAAGGCTGCCGTCGTCGATGGCCGCTTGCAGGCCGGAGACATCGGTAACGCCGAGTTCTTGCCAGAGCCGACGCACAGTCTTAGGGCCAAGGCCTGGTATCTGCATCACATCAAGGATACCGTCCGGGAACTCGGCCTTTAGGCGATCATAATATTTCAGCTCGTCGGTATGGACCATCTCAGCGATCTTTTCCGAGATTGCCTTGCCAATGCCAGGAATTTCTCTGAGGTCTTGCTCCTCACGCAGCATATCGCCGACTTCCATCGGTAGCCGCTCAATGGTGCGTGCAGCCCGCTGATAGGCGCGAATCGTGAACACCTTCTCGCCCTTCATTTCAAGAAGGCCTGCAATGTTCTCGAATGTCTCGGCAATCTGCGCGTTGTTCATCGCATTATCCAGAAGTGTTTCACAGTAAATTCATAAGCACGACGACAGGCTAGGCACCGTGGCAACGCTTGTATTTCTTTCCGCTTCCACAAGGGCAGCGCGAGTTGCGGCCGACCTTCTGGATACCCGCGGGCACTGCTTCACGTTCGCTGGGGACAACTTTGGTCATGACACTGGGTCCGACAGCCGCGCGGCCTCTACTGCGAGTCCCATTTGTCCCTCTTGCCGCGTGGGCATGCGCCTGCGCTCCTATCTGCGCGAGGTTGCGGATGGAGTGAAGAGTGAAATTATTCTTGGCTCCTACCTGACCATCATAGTAGTCGCCACGTCTGATTTGGTCCTGTAATTCTTGAAATTTTCTATGCCCCTCGTGCCTGTACATTACAAGAGGGTCCCGCTGCCCAAACGCCTCCAGGCCGATACTCTGACGCAATCGCTCCATTGAAGTAAGGTGTTCTACCCAGTTGTCATCAATGACCTTTTGCATTATGAATCGTTCGAGAGCCCGAAGGTTCTCCGCGCCATATTCATCCTCAATCTCATCGTACAGAGACCTGGCGTGTGAAGTCAGGATGTCGTGAATTTCTTCGAAGTCGTACTCCCGCAGCTCTTCGGGATCGTTGAATTCGGCTGGCAAGTCGATGACTGCCCGGAGTTCCTGACCAACCATCATGAGTGTTGTTTCGTCCCAATTACCGGGGTGAGTATCCTTCAGGTACTGGTCCAATACATCCGAAATATTTGCCTCTATCATGCCAACAACATTGGCTTTTAGGTTGGCGCCGGCGAGAACCTTTTCTCGCTCCTTGTAAATGACATCACGGTGAGCATTTGCCACGTCATCGTAATCCACAAGATGCTTGCGAATGTCGAAGTGAAAGGCCTCGGTCTTGACCTGCGCCGACTCGATAGATTTGCTGACCGCTTTGCTCTCGATGTGTCCTTCTTCCTCCATTGCCCAGTTCATGAAGCGCTTGATGGTGTCGCCGCCAAAACGCCGCATCAGGTCATCATCAAGAGCGACATAAAAACGAGTCTGGCCTGGATCGCCCTGCCTGCCTGAGCGACCGCGTAGCTGGTTATCTATGCGGCGCGCTTCATGGCGTTCGGTACCCAGAATGAACAGTCCCCCAAGCGCGATGACTTTGTCGTGATCCGCTTGCCATTCGTTGTCAGAAAGATCGAGCGCATCCGGATTGCCGCCTAGTATAATGTCCGTGCCTCGCCCCGCCATGTTCGTTGCTACAGTTACTGCGCCAGGGCGTCCTGCCTGTGCGACAATCTGGGCTTCCCGTTCATGCTGCTTTGCGTTGAGAACCTCATGCTTGATGCCCGCCTTGCGCATTAGACCGCTAAGCAACTCTGACTTGTCGATGTCTGTCGTGCCTACAAGGACAGGTTGACCCCGCTGACTGCGCTCTTTGATTTCCCTTACAACAGCGCGATATTTTGCGTCTTGATTAGGGTAAATCAGGTCTGAGTCATCTTGCCGCGTCATCGGCATGTTTGTCGGAATCTCTACTACTTCGAGCTTGTATATCTTCCAGAATTCCTCGCCTTCAGTGGAGGCAGTTCCTGTCATTCCGGACAATTTGCTGTACAGCTTGAAGTAGTTCTGAAGCGTAATTGTGGCGTAGGTTACGGACTCCTGCTGCACTTTCACGTTTTCTTTAGCTTCAATGGCTTGGTGCAGACCCTCGGAGTAGCGGCGTCCGTTCATAAGACGCCCGGTGAACTCATCGACTATTATCACCTGGCCATCCTGAACAACATAATCCCGGTCGCGCTCGAATACGGCTTGCGCTTTCAGTGCGTTTTCGGCAAATCCCACGAGATAGTTGTTCCTGTGGTGGTACAGGTCGTCTATGCCAAGCATTCCTTCGAGATTGGCGATGCCGTCTACCGTCAGAGAGGCGGTGCGATGCTTTTCATCTACGGTAAAGTCATCCTCGGCACTCAGGTTTCTTGCGATTCGTGCGAAGCGCCTGTATTCGTTGTCATTCGACTGCTGAGATGGGCCGCTGATGATAAGCGGGGTGCGTGCCTCGTCGATGAGTATGTTGTCAACCTCGTCAACGATGGAGAAGTCTCGCTTGCCCTGCACCCGCAGCTCGATATCCATCACCATGTTGTCACGCAAGTAGTCGAAGCCGAACTCGTTGTTTGTGCCGTAGGTGATGTCGGCAGCGTAAGCCTCCCGGCGCTCCACGCGGCGTAAACTGTCCATGCCCCGCTCTGTGGTTTCAGCTTCAGGATCGAAAAGGTACGCGGCATCGTGTTGCAGCACACCAACTGATGCGCCTAGAAAGTGATAGATCTTTCCCATCCACTGGGCATCTCTGCGAGCGAGGTAGTCGTTGACAGTAACGACATGGACGCTGCCTACGAGAGAGTTCAGATAGGCGGGCAGTGTGGCGACGAGCGTCTTACCTTCACCAGTGCGCATTTCGGCAATCTTGCCCTGGTGCAGCACCATGCCGCCGATAAGCTGCACATCGAAGTGGCGCATGCTAAGCACTCGCTTTGAGGCTTCCCGCACAGCAGCAAATGCTTCAGGTAGAATATCGTCCAGTTCCTCGCCACTTTCGAGGCGCTGGAGGAATTTGTAGCGCATCGTTGCAAGTTCGGCGTCCGATTTGCGCTGGAACTCACTTTCGAGATCGTTGATGTCGTCAACAGTATGGCGCAGCTTTTTCAGCGCTCCTTCGTTGGAGCCGCCAAGAAGCCTGGTTAGAGATTTAAGCATGAGAGATATGCCCCCGTTGTAAAGAGATGCGCTATCGCATCCGAGAGATTTGCTCCCGCGACTGGCAAACGCTTAACGTCATTGCAACTGGCAGGTAAGCGCACAGCGTGCCTTTAATGCCTATTATAACTCAAATGGAATTTTGAGTTTGGCGACTGCTTATACTGCCATTGGGAAGGGGAGAATGACGCTGCTTAAAGAGGTACATGCACGGGGACCCGGGGCATCAGGCCTATGCGCTTCCGCCGTTGAACATCGCGCCGACTGATGTGCCGCTATGTATACGCTGTATAGCTTCGCCAAGCAACGGGGCAACGGAAATCAAGCTGGTCTTTTTGCCCATCTTCTCCGCTGGTATGGGCAGCGAGTCTGTAACGACAAGTTCCTTAATGATGCTATTTTCTAGCACTCGGGCTGCTTCACCTGATAGAACCGGATGAGCGGCGTAGCAGTAGATATCGCGCGCGCCCCGGCTGCGAATTGTATTCGCAGTGGCGATGACGGTGCCTCCAGTGCCAATCTCATCGTCGACGATTATCGCAGACTTGTCCCGCACATCGCCGATGAGCGTTGTCGATTCTACACGCTCCTGATTACCCAAACGGACCTTCTCGACGATGGCGAGTGGCGCATCAAGCCGTTGAGCCATATTTCGGGCGCGCTTGGCGTCGCCGGCATCTGTGGCCACGACGACGATGTCATTGCCGACATCCCGATTCTTAAAGTCCTGCGCAAGTCGCGGGATAGCGCTAAGTTCGTCGAGCGGGATGTTGAAAAATCCCTGAATCTGGCCTGCGTGCAGCTCAAGTGTGAGCACACGGTCTGCTCCTGCCGTCTCAATGAGGTTTGCGACAAGGCGCGCCGTTATTGGAACGCGAGGCTGATCTTTCTTGTCGCTCCGGGCATACGCAAAGTAGGGCACCACGGCGGTAATTCTTCCTGCTGACGCTCGCTTGGCGGCATCGATCATGATCAGGAGTTCCATGAGGTGGTCGTTCACCGGATAGGCGATGGGCTGAACGAGGAAGACATCCTGCTCGCGAATGTTCTCAAGAATCCTGACAAAGGTATTGTCATTGCTGAACTTGAACACCTCACAATTTCCTAGAGGAATGTCGAGGTATGAGCAGATGTCCATCGCAAGCTTGCGGTGGGCATTTCCGGTAAAAACCTTCAAGTCTTCATAAAAAGGCATTGCTACCCTCTGAGAGCGTCATCGCATGTCATTTGCCGCACTTGGACCGCTCCATTGACCCGGTCATGTTGCATCTAATGAGCATATTGGAAAACCATGTCGGACGGCAATTATAGCATAGGGGATCTCTCCGCTTTCTATGCGACAATGTGCGAGTTTTCGCCAATATTGAGCTGCTAAATGAATTCTGCCAATGATAGCCATACCCCGGTTTCTGGTCTATAATCAGCGCGTCATCAAGGCAGAACCGAATTGGTGAATGGGAATAGCGGAGGTTACCAGCGTTGGCAAGTGATTCGGTGCGTGGGCTTCCGAGCCGTCCAAAACTCAGGCTTCTGGAGCCACAGTTGGTGGACTACCAGGGGCAGCAGATGATCTATCTGCACGACAGCCTCGGCATAGCCAAGGACGGGGCGCTCATTCCGCAGCCTCTTGCGCCTCTGCTGTCGCTGTGTGACGGAACACGCGATGTGACAGGCCTTCGCTCAGGACTGCTTATGCGAACCGGCGACACACTGCCGGCGCATATTATCGTCCAGATTCTCCAGCAGCTAGACGACGCGCTGCTGATTGAGAATGGCGCTTACCAGGATGCAGCGGCGGAGGTTGTGCTCCGCTATCGTGCTGCCAGACATCGCCCGCCGTCCCATGCCGGTCCAGTCTATCCCGTTGATGTAGCGGGCCTTACGCAATTGATTGACGATTACTGCGCAGAGACCACGGTTGAGCAGGGAATTGACGCTCCCCAAGGTTCGCTTGTGGGTATGCTATGCCCACACATCGACTACGCCCGCGGGAACAGAACATATTCCGAGCTGTGGCAGCGGGCAAAGCCGTCTCTAGACGATGTCGAACTTGTCATAGTGTTCGGCACCGACCATTCGGGCGGGCTGGGCATGATCACTCCCACGCGACAGAATTACTTCACTCCCCACGGTGAGCTTCCAACCGATATGGAAATTGTTGATGGACTCGCTGATGTTCTTGGAGAAAGCAGGGCATTCCGAGAAGAAATACACCACATCGGAGAGCATTCAATTGAGTTGGCGTCCGTATGGCTGCATCACTTCCTGAACGGGCGAGCATGCAGCGTAGTGCCTATTCTATGCGGTTCCTTACATCACTTTGTGGCCGGCGAAGGATACCCGTCGGAAGACCAAGGTATCGCCTCCGCGCTCAACTACCTTAGGGATGCAACAGCAGGGCGTAAAACTCTTGTCATAGCCGCAGGAGACCTGGCGCACATGGGACCGGCGTTTGGCGACAGCGCTCCGATGGACGCGGTAGCGCGCGCGAAGCTCGCGGCGGAGGACAGCTCATCTATGACGGACATCTGTAACGGCGATGCTGCGGGGTTCTTTGAGCGCTCCAGAGCTGAATCTGACTCTCGGCGCATTTGCGGCATCTCACCGATTTACCTGATGCTGGAATTTCTGAATAATATGGAACTGTTTGGTGAATCAATGGGGTATGATCAGTGCCCTGCGGACGCACAAGGAGGTTCCGTGGTTTCGATCGCGGGAGCATTGCTGTACGAATCGGACTCGATGGCGCAGTCAAAATGAATGCGAAGTCAAATCTGGCCTATCTGGAGGTACGAGAATGCTTGGTGTAGTGTTCACGGGCGAAAGCAAGTTGGAAATTAGGGAATTTGGTGACCCGTCGCCGGGAGTTGGGCAGGTTGTTGTGGAAATGAAGTCGTCAGGATTGTGCGGTAGCGATCTGCGACCCTACCGTTCTTCGGCTGAAGAGCTTGGTCCACGCACAGAAATTATTAGCGGACATGAGCCATGCGGCATTGTAGCGGAGGTTGGCGCAGGTGTGAGGAATGTGAGGGTGGGAGATCGTGTGATGGTGCATCATTATAGCGGCTGCCAGCGATGCGAATTCTGCCAGACCGGATGGACGCAGCTGTGCCAGAGCGAATATCAGAAGGTCTATGGATCAGGGGCTCACGGCGGAAATGCCGACTATGAACTCATAGAAGATTACATGTGCGTTCCCATGCCGGAAGGTCTCAGCTACGAAGAAGGAGCGGCGATAGCCTGCGGCACTGGAACGGCATACCAGGCGTTGCGACGGCTTGATGTATCGGGACGCGATGTTCTCGCGGTATTCGGGCAAGGCCCTGTTGGACTGAGCGGTACTTTCCTTGGCGCGCAAATGGGGGCGAGGGTAATTGCCGTTGATCCGGTGGCAGAACGCCGCGAACTCGCAGTGGCATCGGGCGCGTGGAAGAGTATTGACCCGATGCAAGACGATCCCGTGAGCGCAATCTACGAGTTGACAGGCGGAAGGGGAGCGGACTGCACCCTGGATGCGACCGGTATTGGCGAGGTTCGTGCCAATGCAATCCGCAGCACGCGCATTTGGGGCCGCGCCTGCCTAGTTGGTGAAGGTGGTACGATGACCGTCGAACCGTCCCCAGACATTATCCACAGACAGCTCAATCTTTACGGTTCGTGGACATTCAGCAAGACTGTGCTGGAAGAACTTTCGAACTGGGTAGTCGAGCGGGGAATCCCGCTGAGCGACATCATCACCCACCGGTTCACCCTTGACAAGGCCGAAGAGGCGTTCACCCTGTTCAACGGTGCTACCACCGGCAAGGTGGTGTTCAACTGGGACTAGGCTCTTAACTGTGGACGATGAACCGGATAGCCTGGGGCACCGGATGTGCTAAAATGCGGGTGCATAGCACTGGAAATTTCGAGCTGGGTCAAATAACTGATTAATTGAATTCCCAAAATAGGAGCATAGAGACATGCGTCCAATAATGGATGTTGCGGCGGAGCTAGGGCTGGACACGCAGACTCTCATCCCGCAGGGACAATTCAAGGCGAAAATTCCGCTGAGCGCCGAACGTAAAGACGGTAAGCGCGGCAAACTGATTGTAGTAACGGGGATTACACCTACTCCTGCGGGAGAGGGCAAGACAACCACGACCGTGGGCATGGCGCAGGGTTTCGGCAGGTTGGGGAAAAAGGTCGTTGCCACGTTGCGAGAACCGTCGCTGGGTCCAATATTCGGTATCAAGGGCGGCGGTACAGGCGGCGGTCTGTCCCTTGTTGAGCCGCAAGATGAGGTGAATATCCACTTCACAGGCGATGCGCATGCAGTCGGCTCGGCACACAACCTTCTCGCTGCATTGACGGACAATGTAGCGCAACGTGGACAGATTCCTGGCTTCAGTCCTAAGGGCATCACCTGGCGGCGTGTTACAGATGTTGAGGACAGGGCGCTACGCACCATTGTCTCCGGGATCGGCGGCTCACCGAATGCGCCAATGCGGGAATCAGGCTTCGACATCGTAACGGCGTCCGAAATTATGGCTGTCCTTGCCCTGTCATCCAGCCTTGAAAACCTGCGTGAGCGCCTGAGCCGAATAGTCGTGGGGCTCACAGATTCCGGCGACCCGGTGACTGCTGAAGATGTAAACGCAGTCGGTTCGATGATGTCGCTGCTCCGGTATGCGATTCAGCCAAACATTGTGCAGACGACAGAGGGGCAGGCGGTGATTGTGCATGCCGGACCCTTTGGGAATATTGCACATGGTTGCAGTTCGGTAATGGGCGACAGAATTGCACTTGGATATGCCGACTATGTTCTTACCGAGGCTGGATTCGGCGCAGACCTCGGCTTCGAAAAGTTCATGCACATTAAGGCGCGGTTCAACGGCCTCGAGCCGAGCGGCGCTGTGATCGTGGCGACGGTACGAGCTTTGAGATCGCACGGAGGTGCGCTGAGACGTCAGTTGGATGACTCCGATGAGGACCGAGTTCGCAGGGGAATGTCGAATCTGGAACATCTCATTGGCGCGATCCGCTCATTCGGATTGCCGGTCGTGGTCGCGCTGAACAGGTTCCCGTCCGACACCGAAGGCGAAATCGCCATAGTCAAACAAGGCTGCAAAGAGGCAGGCGCTTTCGATGCGGTGGATACGCGCGTATTCACCGAAGGAGGGGCAGGCGGGGTTGACCTGGCCGAAGCGGTGATCGAAGCGACAGCAGGGGATGATCCCGAAATTTCTTATATGTACCCCGAGGACGCTTCCATTCGAGACAAAGTTCTTGCGCTAGCGCAGAAGATGTACGGCGCGGAAGATGTCTCCTGGGCGCCATCCACTCGTCGGCCACTGCGGCGCTACACGGAATTGGGCTGGGACAGCCTTCCCGTTTGCATGGCCAAGACGCATCTTTCCGTTTCGCATAACCCGCGTCTGAAGGGAAGGCCGTCAGGGTACACCTTCGAGGTGAATGATGTGCGCGCTTCAGTTGGAGCAGGTTTTATCTACCCGATCGCAGGTAGCATTATGACAATGCCGGGCCTTCCGGGTTCACCTCGCGCGCTGGATGTGGATGCTGAGGGGAACATTCTGGGGCTGTAGTTCACGCATTCGGGTGCCGAAGGCGCTCAATTGTGTCCCAAAAATTATCCAGCAGAGGTTACTAGTCATTGGGACCTCAACCCAATGTCTGTGGCGCACTGACTAGGCGCGAGTGATATGCCCGAATTCTTCAATGTGCTTGCTCCTGATGTAGCATTTGAGGCGCTGAAGCCGATGCTGACTCCTCTTGACGACAGAGATGTCGTGCTCACAAGCAGTGCCCTCGGGCGTGTCACGGCAGACTATATCTGCTCTCCGGAAGACCTGCCTGCCTTTAAGCGTTCAACCATGGACGGATATTCGGTCCGGTCGCGCGACACATTTGGCGCTAGCGAAGGCCTACCCGCGTATCTTGAAGTGGTTGGCGAAGTGCGAATGGGCGAAGCGGCGGACTTCCGCCTCGCTGTGGGCCAAGCTGCGAAGGCGTACACAGGTGGGATGCTTGCCAGGGACGCTGACGCAGTTGTGATGGTTGAACGCACTCAGATGCTTGATGAGACAGCAATTGAAGTACTGCGAGCCGTCGCTCCCGGCGAGAATGTCGTGCAGGTCGGAGAGGACGTACGCACGGGCGACACAATATTGGAAAAGGGAAGCATTGTCAGAGCGCAGGACATTGGCGGACTGCTTGCCCAGGGTGTTACAAGCATTACCGTTTGCCGTAAGCCCAGGGTTGGAATAATCTCAACTGGCGACGAACTTGTGCCGCCAGATGCACAAGTGGGCCCGGGACAGATTCGCGATATCAACACATACACCATTTCAGCGCTTGTAGAACAATGCGGGGGCGAACCGATAACTCTGGCATTGGCGCCCGACGAATTCGAGGAGCAACGAATTGCAGCACTTAACGGTCTGCTATCCTGTGACGCGCTGGTATTCTCCGCCGGGAGCTCTGTAAGCAGCCGTGATCTCACGGCCGAAGTTATAGATAGCCTAGGCGAGCCTGGCGTCATAGCGCATGGCATATCAATTAAGCCAGGAAAGCCGACCGTGATGGGAATTGTGGACGGCAAGCCAGTATTCGGATTGCCCGGCAACCCAGTGTCGGCAATGGTGGTATTCGATCTGTTAGTCCGACCCGCAATATTTCACCTGGGCGGCTGCTTGAGAATTCCGTCACTCCCCACTATTCAGGCAACACTCGAGCGCGACATTCCTTCAGTGGCGGGGCGGGAGGATTACATTCCGGTAAGCCTCGATCAGACTGGAGAATGTGCAAGGGCGATGCCGATATTCGGCAAGTCGAACCTGATTTACACACTCATTCGATCAGAGGGTATCGTGAAAGTGCCGCTCGACAAATCAGGTCTGTATGCGGGAGAAGCAGTGCGTGTGCGGCTATACTGAACTGGGACACGATACTCCATCTGAATGTTGGCAAACAGTTACAGATATATCAGGGAAATCGTGAATTGACCACTCATTCCCACCGGCAGGGCAGAAGATATTATCTTAGCGATATTCCGCTAGAGGATGCGCTGGGAAGCTATTTCGACGCACTGAACAGTGAAGAGGCGCTATCACTCTCGGACGTCGAGGTCGTTCCACTTACGGAGGCAAGGGGTCGTGTAACGGCAGAACCAATTTGGGCGCGCATTTCTTCTCCTCATTATGATTCTGCAGCAATGGACGGGATCGCGGTACACTCCTCGGATACGATTGGAGCGACTGAGACGTCGCCGATCCGACTCGAAATCGGGAGACAGGCAGCATGGGTTGATACCGGTGATCCCGTGCCCGAAGGGTTCAATGCCGTAATCATGGTGGAGGTTGTGCATGAAGTTGCCGAAGATGCCGTCGAGATTCAGTCGCCTGCCGCTCCCTACCAGCATGTGCGTCCTCTAGGAGAAGACATCGTCGCCACTGAGCTTGTACTACCCGAAAGTCACACGCTGCGCCCGGTTGACTTGGGAGCGTGTGCGGCCGCGGGGCTGTCCGAGCTGCCCGTGCGCCGAAAGCCGAGTGTAGCCGTTATACCGACTGGGAGCGAACTCGTCCAGGTGGGCAGCGACGTCAATCCTGGCGATATAATCGAGTTCAATTCGCTCGTTCTTGCGGGCATGGTTGATGAGTGGGGAGGCGAAGCAGAGACCCTTCAAGCAATATCGGACGACCATGATGCCTTGCTTAATGGAGTGAAAGACGCGGTTCAAAGATACGATATTGTGCTAGTAAATGCAGGCTCCTCCGCAGGAAGCGAAGACTATACGGCACGAGTCATTGAAGACTTGGGTAAGCTAGTTGTACACGGAACTGCAATCCGTCCCGGACATCCAGTTGGGCTTGGCGTAGTGCGTGGGAAGCCGGTGCTCGGGATTCCGGGTTATCCTGTCTCGGCTGCGCTGACTTGCGAACTGTTTGTGAAACCCCTCATTGAGCGGAAGTTGGGAATCTCACAATCCGCCCGCGACAGTGTTAAAGCAACGATCACCCGTAAGACGCTTTCGCCGATGGGCGAGGACGAATTCTTGCGAGTGCGTCTGGGTAGAGTTGGAGAGAAACTGGTCGCCTCCCCTGTTGAACGCGGCGCCGGCGTCATAATGTCGTTGGTCCGGGCAGACGGCATCGTGAGGATTCCCCGCTTTTCAGAGGGGTTGGATGCCGGCTCAGAGGTGAGCGTCGATCTAATTCGTACAATGGAGGCAATTGAGGACACCGTAGTCGCAATCGGTAGTCACGATATGACGTTGGACTTGCTGGCAAGCCATGTCCGACGCACTAGACCACGCATGACTCTCGCGTCGACAAACGTTGGCAGCATGGGCGGCCTGGCGGCCCTGTCGAGAGGAGAGGCACATTTTGCCGGATCGCACCTCCTGGACGAGTCCACGGGGGAGTACAATCTCTCCTATATTCACCGCTTTCTAAGGGGTCGCAGTGTTGTGCTGGTAAACCTGGTGAAGCGAATACAGGGTCTGATTTTGCCGGAAGCAAATCCCAAGGCCGTAAAGACGCTTGAAGATCTGACTAGTGAAGAAATGACCTTTATAAATCGGCAGCGTGGCTCCGGGACCAGGCTGCTCCTCGACTACAAGCTGCGGGAATACGGCATCGACCCCGAAGATATACGTGGCTACGACCGAGAAGAATACACGCATCTTGCGGTGGCGGCTGCAGTCGCGGGAGGTCGTGCGGACGTAGGTCTTGGCATTCTCTCTGCAGCGAAAGCAATGAGATTGCACTTCGTACCGCTATTGTCGGAGCAATATGACCTCGTTATACCAACTGAGTACTACGAGAGCGAGCGGGTGCAATACACTCTGTCGATTATTCGCAGCAATGCGTTCAGGAAAGATGTGGACTCTTTAGGCGGATACGATACTTCGATGATGGGACAGGTTGTGGCTGAGATTTCGTGAGGCGTTGGATGCGCAGAGAGGTGTACCGGTTGGGAGTATGGGAGTATCAGCAATCGTCCTTGCTGGCGGACTGAGCCGCAGGCTTGGAAGGGATAAGGCGTTAGAGCCATTCGAAGGTGAGCCACTCATCCAGCGTGTCATCGGGCGTCTTAGCCGGTTTACCGACGAAACTGTGGTCGTAGTCAACAGCGAAGCTCGCGGCAAAGAGCTTCCGCTTCCCCATGACGCCGTAATTGCCGTTGACATATTTCCGGACTCAGGTTCGCTCGGAGGTATCTTTACGGGTCTTACCGCCGCAAGGAATGAGTGGGGATTTGTTGTTGCCTGTGACATGCCCTTCTTGAATACTGACTTGATTCTGCACATGCTCGCATTGCGCTCTGACTACGACGCTGTGGTTCCTTTGCTCAATGGATACCCAGAACCCACGCACGCCGTTTATTCTAGTGCATGCCTTCCCGACATACAGCGCCGATTGGAGGCAAGGGAACTCAAGATAGCAGGCTTCTTCGATGATGTGCGTGTCAGGACACTTTCTGAAGTGGAGGTTGATGATCTCGACCCGGAGCGTCTTAGCTTCTTCAATGTGAACACACCGGAGGACCTCGCACGTGCTGTGACGCTCGCTGAAGAAGGAAGGTAGGGGTGACGTGGGCGCTACTGCCAGTATCACAGTGGAACTATTCGGCACTGCCCGCATTGCATGTGGAAAAAGGGTGCTTGATCTGCTCCTTCCCGTGCCTGCCTCAGCCGCTCTGGTAGCTGTTGAACTTGCGAAAATCTGCCCTGATCTCGTCGGGGTTGCACTGCGCGATGACCTGAGCGGATTGCTTGAGAGCTACACGCTTAACCTAAATGCCGCCGAATTTGTTGATGAGGGCGAACTGACATTAAGTGACGGCGATATATTACTGCTCTTTTCCAGTCAGGCGGGTGGGTGAAGTCCTGCATTCCTCACATGGTACAATGTTCGCAAGTTGGGTACATTCTTGCCCGATTGCTCGGCAAATTTAAGGTGGGGAATTTAGCTTGCTTTACGGCTATAACGGTAGGGTGTTGGTCGTTGACCTTACACACCAGGAAAGCCACTGGCGGCCCCTCGATACGGATGTGTTACGCCGTTTCATCGGTGGCACAGGCCTTGGCACATATCTTCTGTACACTTTCTGCCCGCCTGGGATTGATCCTTACGACCCTTCCAACCCCCTGATATTCGTTACGAGCCCGCTCGTCGGCAGCAGACTGACTACATCGAGCAAGTTCGCAGTTCTCACAAAATCGCCACTCACCGGATATATTGGCGACTCCTTATCGTCAAGCTTTATGGCAACCGAGTTGAAGAAGACAGGATGCGATGCGCTCATTATTATGGGCAAGAGCGAACACCCTTGCCTGTTGTCGATTGATGACGGTGAAGTCGCCTTTCTCGATGGCAATGACTTGTTGGGCCTAGGCACGCTAGACACCGAAGTCGCCGTGAAGCAGCGCCTGGGGCATCGCACACGCGTTGCCTGCATAGGGCCTGCCGGGGAGAACCTGGTGCGCTTTGCCAGTATTACGAACGATGGCGGCAGGCAGGCAGCGCGGACCGGACCGGGCGCTGTGATGGGTTCAAAGAACCTGAAAGCAATCGCCGTAAGGGGCACTCAATCTGTTCCCGTATATGACGGTGATGCTCTGAATGCAATTGGTAACGACCTTACGCGCAGAAGCTTGGGTCCCGCGACCGAAAAGTACAGAACGCTCGGCACGATGGCGAATGTTTCGGTTTTCAATAG
The DNA here is from genome assembly GCA_002238855.1 of SAR202 cluster bacterium bin90. GTDB lineage: Bacteria > Chloroflexota > Dehalococcoidia > Lucifugimonadales > JADFKI01 > Bin90. Next base: position 110,647 of record MPND01000003.1, on the reverse strand, counting down.
CCTCGGCACACTTCCAACTAGAAACTTCCAACAATCAACTTTCGACGGTGCTGAGGGCGTGAGTGCGGAGCAGTTCCACGAGTCGAACTTTGTAAAGAACGCGCACTGTGCCAACTGCACCATCGGATGTGAAAAAATCCTCATCACAAGCGACAAGGGCAAGAAGGCGCAAGGTCGCATGGAGTACGAGAGTGCATTTGCGCTTGGGCCGCTGGTAGGCGTGGCTGATGGAAACACCGTGATACGCGCATCCACGCTTTGCGACGAGCTCGGCATGGATACCATTAGTGTAGGTGCTACGATCGCATGGGCAATGGAGTGCTTTGAGCGTGGCATAATCTCTCTCGAAGATACTGACGGCATTGACCTCAGGTTCGGCAGCAGCGAAGAACTGCTTCAGTGCATTAGGCTCATAGCGGAGCGTGAAGGAATTGGCAATCTGCTCGCCGAAGGCAGTCTGCGCGCGTCACGGATCGTCGGACGGGATAGCGACGCATGGGCGATGCAGGTCAAGGGTCTGGAGATGCCGGGTTACGAACCCCGAAGTCTGAAGACAATGGCGCTCGGCCTCGCCGTCAGCACGCGTGGCGCATGCCACAACAGATCTTCAGCCTACGAAGCCGATTTCTCAGCACGCGTAAACAGGCTTGAAGTGGATGATGAACGTGGTCGCATCACAGCTGAAGGTGAAGACTTCTCCGCTGTACTGGACTCGCTAATTTGGTGCAAGTTCCTGCGCAAGGCTTTCACCGACCTCTATGAAGAATCGGCCGAGATATATCGCCACATCACCGGATGGGATATGACTTCAGACGAACTTCGGGTAGCGGGCGAACGCATCAATAACCTGAAGAAGGCGTTCAACATCCGCGAGGGATGGGCACATGAGGACGACTCACTGCCTGGGCGAATATTCGACGAGGTGCTGCCAACAGGAGTCGTCAAAGGCGTAGGTCTGAGCCGGTTGGAGTTGGATGCGATGGTCCAGAGCTACTACCGCGCACGAGGATGGGAAGAGGATGGGACAATTTCAAGCGCGAAGTTCCGGGAACTAGATCTGGAAGAAGTCGTTGAAACCCCGGTCCTTTCCAAATAGGCGTCGGATTAACAGGCACATGTGAGGGAAGATTGAATAGGGAAAGAAACGAACTGCGCTCCATTCTACGGCAGAAATTCCCGCGCAGCCGTGGGCAACTCCTGCCAGCATTGCACTTTCTACATCACGAATTCGGATATCTACCGGACTGGGCTATGGAAGTCGTGGGTTGGCACCTCGGCATACCTTCGAGCGAAGTCTATGGAGCGGCGACAAGCTACACCGAACTGCGCATTAACCAGCCTGCCGAACATTCCGTAAGGGTATGCACCGGTTTGAGCTGCTGGCTTAACGGAGGCAACCGCCTTATGGCAGAAGCGCATGCCGCCCTCTCAGACGGCAAATCGAGCGACAAGGTTACCCTGGAAGAAACCCCTTGCGCGTATATGTGTGGAGTGGCACCCGTGGTGGAGGTAGATGGCGAGTGGCGGGGCAGAGTTGATGAAGGGATTGTCAGCGCGATAATTGGGGAGGTGTCGTCTTGACTGACACCATTTCGGACGCCCTGAATTCGATTCGCGAGTCCGCTGTCGAAATACAGAAGGCGCGAATGGACAAGACGCGTGTTGTGGTACAAGTTGGGCATTGTTCACAAGCGGTCGGTGCTGCCAATATCGTGGAGGCAGTCGCTCTCGCGCTGCCTGAAAATGCCTACCTGACAACCGCTGGCTGCGACGGTGCGTGCTTTGCCGCCCCCAAAGTGTCAATTGCTGCGCCGAACGGTCAGTCAGACGAATACTGGAACATAACAGCCGAAACAGTGAGAAAGGGCTTTGTCTTCCAGAGGCCCGCAGACTCGCCTGAGACCTCTCACTCCAGCGGCGCGGACTTCATAAGGGAGCGGCACCGCCTGACACTTGCTGGCTGTGGGATGCTGGACGCGCTTGGAATCGAAGAGTACATAGTAAGTGGGGGATACGGAGGCTTGGCACGCGCGCTGTCAATGACACCGGAAGAGGTTATCGAAGAGGTGTTGGCATCGGGACTGCGCGGACGTGGCGGCGCTTACTTCCCGGCGGCACTCAAGTGGCGGGGAGCGCGAGCCGTGAAGAATGCTCCACGTTATCTGGTAGTTAATTGCGAAGAGGGCGAACCGGGCATATTCAAGGACCGTCACCTGATGGAAGGCGTGCCGCATCGCCTGATCGAGGGAGCAATCATTGCTGCCTACGCGGCGGATGTACACGAGGCATACGTTTACATCAATGCGGAAGCGAACTTGTCAGCGGAGCGCATGCAGCTTGCTGTTGAGCAGGCGTATGAAGCCGGGCTCCTTGGGTCTGACATTCTTTCATCAGGATTTTCGCTGGAGGTTCAGATCATGCGTGGCGCCGGCGGCTACGTGTGCGGTGACGAAACGACACTCCTGAACACGATGGAAGGTCAGCGCCGTGAGCCGCGCCAACGCCCGCCATTTCCCACAGAGGCGGGCCTGTGGGGCAAGCCAACCGTCATCAATAATGCGGAGACGCTTTCCAGCGTGCCGTTTATTCTCGCCAACGGATCCGACGCCTTTTCCCAGATCGGCACGGAAGAAGACAAGGGCACTAAGATAATCAGCCTCAGTGGTTCGGTGAAAAATGCGGGGCTGGTCGAGGTGCCATTTGGAACGACTCTCCGAGAATTGATATTCGAAATTGGCGGCGGAGTGCCAGAGGGTAGGGAATTGACCGCTATTGCTGTGGGGGGCCCTTCAAGCGGCATATTCCCGGTGTCTATGTTGGATGCGGCCATCAAGCCGGGATTCATCCACGAATCGGGTGTGATGCTTGGTGCAGGCGGTGTTATCGCGCTTGATGATAGTGTCAGCGTGGTTGACATGATGCGCAAACTTGCCGCGTACAATGCTGACGAGTCGTGCGGGAAGTGTACACCATGTCGCGAAGGCACCCCGCGAATGGTGGAATTGGTAGACAGCCTGATTGCGGGAGAGGCTAAGACATCCGACCTGAGTGAACTGAGTCACCTTGCTGAACTGGTGAATGCGGCATCATTGTGCGGACTGGGGCAGGCTGCTGGCAATCCGGTACTGAGCGTGCTGCATTTCTTTGGTGATGAGTTGGCGATGATGGCTGATGCTACATAGCGACCCGTATGCCAAACAAGATACCGTGACGATTCTGAACTGCGACAATTTGGAAGGCGCGAAATGAGCATCTCTCTTAGTATCAACGGTTATCAGGTCGATGTCAGCGATGGCGCGACTGTGCTGGACGCCATTAATCAGTCTGGCACTTACATTTCGCAGCTCTGCAAAGATCCCGACATGAAACCCATCGGCGCCTGCCGCACCTGCCTCGTGCAGATCGAAGGCTCCCGTGGCTATCCGGCTTCATGCGCCGTGCCCGCCAATGAAGGTATGAGCGTATGGACGGATTCTCCCGAGGTTCAAGCGATGCGTAAGGGAGTGCTCGAGCTTACGCTCGCAATGTTCCCTTCAAACGGCGCCAGTGGCAATGGGAATTACAAGGAACTCTCCATCGCTGCTGACAGGCACGGGATCAAGGAGTCTCGCTGGCAGGGGAGGGAGCGCGAAGTTGTTGACAACAGCAACCCGGTTTTCAACATAGCGATGGAGAGCTGCATCCTGTGTCAGCGCTGCGTGCAGGCTTGTCAGGACGGCCACCAGTTCATTGGCGCTATCGATCTGCTCGGTACCGGAACTCAGGGCAGGATCGGCACATTCGCCGAGCGACCGCTTGTAGAATCCGTATGTACGACCTGCGGCCAGTGCCTTTCGGTCTGCCCGACAGGAGCCATCGAGGTAAAGGAACCGCCGCTTCAAGTCTCCAAGGAGATTACTACCACCTGCCCGTACTGTGGCGTAGGTTGCGGTATCAAGGCGCAGGTGGACGACACCGACCGCATCGTTGCGATGCTCGACGATCCCGAAAACGAGTCCAGTGTAGGCATGCTCTGCGTCAAGGGTCGCTTCGGCTACTCCTTCGTAAACCACGAGGACAGGCTTACTTCGCCTCTTATCCGTAAGAACGGCATCCTGACGGAATCAAGTTGGGAAGAGACATTGGAATACGTTGCGACAAATCTCGCAAAATACCGCGGCGATGAATTCGCCACTCTCTGCTCGGCGAAGGCGACGAATGAAGATGGCTATGTGCAGCAGAAGTTTGCACGCCTTGTAATGCAAAGCAACCACATCGACCACTGTACACGCCTATGTCACTCGCCGTCCGTTGAGGCAATGTTGACTTCGCTCGGAAGCGGCGCAACCAGCAATTCCTATCAGGACTATGAAGAAGCGGGCTGCCTTGTCATCATCGGCTCCGACGCCAATTCTAACCATCCGGTCGCCGCATCGCGCATGAGGCGTGCGGTAATCGAGCGCGGCGCGAAGCTGATCGTAATCAATCCGCGGCGCATCGAGATGTGCGACTTCGCGGAATTGTGGCTGAGGCCCCGCCCCGGCACGGATGTCGCTCTGCTAAACGCTATGGCGAAGGTCATTCTGGATGAAGACCTTGTTGACTGGGAATTCGTGAGCGGAAGAACGGAGGAATTCGAGGAGTGGCGCGAGGTAGTGGACAGGTACACCCTCGAATATGCTGAGGGCATTACGGGTGTCCCTGCAGAGGACATTGCGAAGGCAGCTAGAGTCTATGCCAAGCCTCCGTTCAGCGGGTCTTGCCTCATCTGGGGGATGGGCATCACACAGCACATGATGGGCACTGCCAACGCCCATAGTTTGCTTAACCTATCGTTCGTCGCAGGACAGCTAGGAAAACCCGGCTCAGGTATTTCGCCCCTCAGAGGGCAGAACAATGTGCAGGGTTGCGGCGATGCGGGATGTCTGCCAAATGCTTTCCCCGGCTACCAGATCATTTCCGAAGATACGGTAACCAAGTTCCAGCAGGCGTGGGGAAATCATTCGCTGCCGGACAAGGAGGGCCTCGTAATCACGGAGATGATGGTAGACATGGACCTTGGGCGCATTAAGGCGATGTATGTTACCGGCGAGAATCCGCTCCTGAGCGAGCCGAACCTCAGTCACGCCGAAGAGACTTTCCAGAAGCTGGAGTTTCTCGTGGTACAGGACATCTTCCTGCACGAGACTGCCCAGATTGCCGATGTCGTACTGCCTGCAACATCATTCGCAGAGAAGGATGGAACATTCACGAACAGCGAGCGGCGAGTGCAGCGCGTCCGCAAAGCAGTGGAGCCAATCGGCGAGAGCCGTCCTGACTGGGAAATAATATGCGACCTGGCGCAGAGAATGAGTGCGAACCTGGGACTTGGCGTAGAAGAGCAGTTCGCTTTCAGCCATCCTTCGGAAATTTGGCAGGAAATGGCTGACAATACGCCAATAATTGCCGGCATTTCATACGACCGTCTAGAGAATGAAGGCGGCATCCAATGGCCGTGCCCAACGCCTGAACATCCCGGAACCAGATTTCTATATGAAACTGACTTCCCACGTGGCTCCAGGGCGAAATTCGTCGGATTCAATCAGGGTCCTCAGGCGGAGGAGATGCCGAGCAAGCGATTCCCATTGATCCTGAACACCGGTCGAGTCCTGTACCACTGGCACGGTGGTACGATAACCCGTCGGGCGTCCAACCTTCTGGCGCGCGCTCCGGAGCTTCAGATAAACATGAGCGTTGAAGATGGAGAGAAGTACGGTGTGGCAGACGGCGAGTGGATTAGCTTGAAATCAAGGCGTGGCGTGATGGAGGGTAGGGTGCTCTACACGGAGAAGATGCGAGCTGGTGAAGTATTCGTGCCCTTCGTCAAGTTGCAGGAGCACGCTGCTAACTTCCTGACCAGCGATGCGCTCGATCCGTTCTCTGGCATACCTGAATATAAGGTCTGCGCAGTGCGAATCGAGAAGGTGGCAGAGCCGGTTCATTCTGCTGACTGAGGCACGTAAATCCAACCTTCGAGTTCAGCCGCGGCGAACTCATCATCGCTGGGATGTTGGAAGGCGGATTGATTCTGCGACCAGGATGCGGCTGCGACCGCGGCAACCACGGCGTCAAGACAGTCGTCATTGGCGACACATTCCTCTCGAAAGTTCGACAGGTTAGGTAGTTCAACGCCGGACCTGTCCTTTAAAGCATCCAGTACAGTGTTGCGGCGCTCGTCTCGCAACATTTGAGACTTGGGCTTCTTGTAACCCTTGTAAATTGTGCCTATGGACTTGAGAAATGCCCCTGGCATAGTCTCCAAGAGCGTAACCGAGCCACCCAAATCGTTGCGATTTGGTTTCAAAGGAGGCACCGCCCATCTATTGGATTGATTTTCGTGCAGTTCGTTTAGCATCCTGATTCCGTAATAGGTCATTGGGAGCATGTTCGGGTTCACCTTATGCAATGGAGAGTAACTTTCCGGAAAATGAGTTGCGTCTCCCGCGCGCTTGGGGTTCGCCGAACCTACCAACGAACGCGTCTCGTGCGGCAATGAAGTCTTCGAGGTTCAGATCTGCGACGACACGCCAAGAATCAAGCATTGATTCCAGTGTGCCAACACTTATGAACTCCGCGAATGCGCGCGGTATGCCAAACGGGAAATCAATCGCCGCAACTGTGGGCGGCTGTGCAGTCAATAGAACTTGCAGGACTGCGCTTCTGGGTGTCATTTCGACACGCTGCAGTTGGAGCGCCCCGTCTCCAGTCATGATTCCATGAGCAACCCAGGTGCTGCGGTCATGTTTGGCTCCGCTGAAATCGATACCAATAATGGCTGTCATCATTGCTCCTGGAAGAATCTGGGTCGTTTAGTTGAGCCGACGCATTGTAGCACCTCCATTCACTAGTCGCACCGCACCACGTTCCATTTCTGGTATCATTCCCCTGTAATTTTAACATTGGAAGGGACGCCCCATGACGACGCCACTTACGCAGATGCCAAAGCCGGAGGCAGCGCAATTTTCCGGGCAACGTAAGCTCTTTCTCGTACCCATCTTCCTGTTCCCGCCTGACTCACCCGATGACGCGACTCAACTGTTGGAACGGTATTGGACCGAGGTGCGTGACCAGATTCAGAACCTTGAACGATCGCTCGGCGCCGTCAGATATGTTTTTCATGAGACGATCTACGCTGGGAGCGAAGACGGCTTGAAAATGGTGGAAGTGATGAATCCGTTTGGCTGCTCGTTCATCCAAGCATTGTGTGGCGCAGGCGCAATGCTAGAAGCTACGGAGGATCAGGCAGTTGTGGAAGAACATAGCGACTGGCAGCGGTGCCTCTCCATCGGCCTGATGAGCGAGAAGGTGATGAATCTCGCGATCACCGGTATTCAGGAGACGACGCAGCAACGATTTGACTATATCGGCCAGCGAATCTCTGAGACACTGCAGGAAAACGAAGTGGGCGTACTGTTTATCAGCGAAGGACATCGTGTGCAGTTCCCCACTGATGTTCAGGTCTTCTTCGTGGCGCCACCTGCTCTGGATGCCCTAAGGCGCTGGATTGGCGACCAGATGCGCGCCGTCTCGCAGCCATAGCATTTATTTCGAAAGAGCCCTCCGCGAATCGTTCTAGGCACAATAAGGAGTAAACCCATAATGACAACCAACGGTAGCCCATTGCGAAGTCGCGAGTGGTTTGACACACCGGAACTCTATGGCTGGTTGAGGCAAGCAGCGTTTAAGGCGGAGGGCTTTGGCGAACCCGCCTACCAGAACAAGCCTATAATCGGCATCTGCAACACCTGGAGCGAGTTGACCCACTGCAACGCGCACCTTCGACAGCTCGCCGAGGCGGTCAAGCGCGGTGTATGGCAAGCAGGCGGCTTCCCGATGGAATTCCCGGTTATGTCGCTGGGTGAGTACAACATGCGCCCGACGACTATGCTCTTCCGAAATCTAATGAGTATGGATGTGGAGGAGTCTATCAGGGCAAATCCACTTGACGGTGTTGTGCTGCTTGCCGGCTGTGACAAGACGACGCCTGCTGTCCTGATGGGCGCGGCAAGCGCGGATGTCCCGGCTATCCTTGTTACGGGTGGTCCTCAGCTCAAGGGGAACTGGCGCGGTGAGGAGCTTGGTTCATGCACAGACTGCCGCCGTTACCATACCGAGCTGCGTGCCGGAAGCATCACCGAAGAGCAATGGGCAGAGCTACAGAACTCGATCGTGCGTAGCCCCGGTCACTGCATGGTGATGGGCACAGCCTCCACTATGGCATCCATGGGTGAGGCGCTAGGCATTGCGCTGCCAGGTAACGCCGCCATACCGGCCGTTGACTCGCGGCGAATACAACTCGCCGAAGCCTCCGGTCGTCAAATAATGAAACTTGTCGAGCAGGACCTGCGACCATCCAAAATCATGACCCACGAGGCATTTGAGAATGCTATCCGGACGCTGCACGCTCTTGGAGGTTCGACAAACGCGATAATCCACCTCACGGCAATCGCGGGAAGATTGGGCATCGAGCTGCCATTAAAGCTCTTCGACGAGCTCTCCCGAACTACTCCGTTCATCCTGAACCTGAAGCCGTCAGGCGAATTCTTGATGGAGGACTTCTTCTACGCAGGAGGGCTACCTGCGCTGCTGAACGAACTGCGTCCGCTGTTGCATACCGGGCAGATGACCGTCACCGGCAGAACAATCGGTGACAATGTGAAGGGTACGATCAACCACAACCCTGACCTGATTCGGAGCCTTAGCGAGCCACTTAACGCAGAGGGCGGCCTGGCGGTGCTGTACGGCTCACTAGCTCCCGATGGGGGCGTCATAAAGCCCACGGCTGCCTCTCCGGACCTGCTAACGCACCGCGGACGAGCGCTGGTCTTCGAGGACCATGATGACATGGAACACCGAATCGATGACCCGGACCTCGACGTGAATCCCGACGACGTGCTGGTGATGCGTAACGCGGGACCTTTAGGCGGACCCGGTATGCCTGAGTGGGGGTTCCTGCCGCTGCCGAGGAAGCTGCTGCAGCGCGGTATACGCGACATGGTGCGGCTCAGCGACGCTCGCATGAGCGGCACGGCGTTTGGAACAGTCGTCGTGCATGTAACACCGGAGTCCGCGTCAGGCAGCCCGCTTGCAGCCGTGCAGAACGGTGACATCATCGAGCTGGATGTGCCCAACCGCAGGCTCGACCTCCTCGTGGAGGAGAGGGAAGTGCAGCGGCGACTTGCTGAGATTCCAGTCCCAAAGCCGCACTTTGGTAGGGGCTACGGCGTGATGTACTCTCAGCATGTCACCCAGGCCGATCAAGGCTGCGACTTTGACTTCCTGCGCGCCGAGAGCCTGTGATGCGTTCCTAATTCTCGCAACAGAATCGAATACCTTCAGAATCTTGCATGGCGCTAGGCCGGTATGTTGAACTCGCTCGACAGAGGGGACCTCGTTTTGAGAGGGCGCGTGGTTTAGGCAGGAATCCAATCTCTGCTGTTACCCAGCGACTACTGCGCGGATGTCCTCGCGTTCTTGGTCGCTCATGACCCAGTCGGCGGCAATAGCATTCTCTTCCATTTCTGCGGCTCTGCGCGTACCTACCAGTGCCACACTGACAGCGCGGTTTGAGACTACCCACGCCAGCGCCAGTTGAGCGACCGTCATTCCCTTTTCCGAGGCGATTGCCTTTAAGGCTTCTACTTTCTTTAGGTTCTGAAGGAAAGTGGCGCCCTTGAAAATGGGCTGGCCGAAAGCCATCAGACTGCGCCGCCAGTCGTCTTCCTCGAAAGTTGTGTCAGGCGTCATTGTTCCTGTCAGAAGTCCGTGAGCGAGCGAGCCGTATGCCATCGCGCCCATGCCACGTTGCGTGCAGAAGGGAAACACGCTCTCTTCAGGCCGAAAATCGAAAAGGTGATAGCCGACCTGGTTTGTGACAATTGGGAAGGTGTCGCGACAGTCCGACATCTGGTGCACACTGAAGTTACTCACGCCCCCGTATCTAATCTTCCCCTGCCGTTGGAACTCGGCGAATGCCTCCATAGGCTCGGACATGGGGCGAGACTCGTCAGGCCAATGAATAAGGTAAAGGTCGAGGTAGTCGGTCTGAAGACGTTCAAGGCTCTCGTCAAGCCCCTTGGTCAGCGCCTCATTCGAGCTGTCTCTCAACTGGGGATTGTCCGGGTCATGCCACTGGCGTCCGCCCTTACTGACCAGCACTACCTTGTCGCGCCTGCCCTGGAGCGCCCTGCCCAGAAGTCTCTCACCCTCGCCCCAACCATAGACGGCTGCTGTATCGAACAGAGTCACGCCCAGGTCAATCGAGGCGTCAATTGCGCGCAGAACTTCGGCATCATCGAATGAGCCATAGTGCCCCCTGCCCATTGGCCAGCCGCCAAATCCGATGACTGAGGTTTCCAGGTCAGAGTCTCCAAAAGTACGATACTGCAACGCTATACCCCCTGGTGAATTTGCACCTTCACGGAGCCGGTCGTCTTGTCGTAGGCGGTAGCAAAGCCCTCCTGAATGTCGTCCAGGGTGTAGATGTGTGTCACCATAGGACTTAAGTCAACTGTGCCCGACGCCATAAGGTCGATTGCGACCTCGTAGTCGTGCCTGCCGTTGATGATGCCGTAACATGAAGAGAAGTATATCGTCTGTTCCTTGAGCATTGGCGTCAGCCAGTCAACGGTGATCGGATTGCGATAGCCGCCGATTACAACAAAGCGCCCCTGTTCACGGGTGACCTCGATTGCCTGTGTGATCGGGTCCGGACTCCAGCCGCCAACCGTTTCTACCGTGAGGTCTGCGCCAAGTCCCTGTGTTGCATCCAAGATAGCCTCGTTCAGAGCAGGGTCGTCGGGCGCGAATGCGTGGTCGGCACCAAGCTGCTTGGCGAGCGATGCCTGCTGCTCATGGCGTGCCGTGACAAATATTGTGCCAGCGCCCAAAGCTCGCGCTGCAGCGACTGCAGTCAGTCCGATATTTCCGGCTCCAAGCACAACCACCGTCTCGCCGCCAATCAGATTGCCTCGCCTCACACCGTGAATCGAAACGGCAAATGGTTCCACGAGCGCCGCCTCTTCCCAAGACATGCTGTCCGGAAGGGCGTAGCATCCCCAAGCCTTTCGCTTGATGTATTCGGCGAATCCACCACCCTCCGGAGGCGCCATTTCCATGCACTGCTTGTACTGACCCATACGGCAGTACCAACACCGCAGGCATGCCCGCCCATGCCCGATGGTCTCAATCGCCACGCGCGTGCCCACCAAGTCTGAGTCGATGCCGTCACCCACGGCAATGATTTCCCCGGCAACTTCGTGTCCCACGGGAGACTCATCCGCCTCCTTCTGATCAGCTTTGACCTGGAGGTCGGAGCCACAGATGCCGGTAGAGCGTATTCGCACGATCGCGTCACCGGGCCCAACTTCAGGCTGCGGATACTCACCTAGGGTCATAGTGCCGTTGCCGTCGTAGAAAGCCGCTTTCATCATTGCCATTTTGCAACCTCCCCAAGTTTATTGTGGTTCATTATAGGTAGTTGCGGCCAGACTATCTACGAATTAGCTGAGAGGAACTCGCGCGAACCATTCAGAATAAGGTCATTGAGTGCAATCGCCGTGTGAATGTCGGATGACAGATGCCTGCCTGCAGCATGGATGCGCTCACCTATCGCATTCTGTGCTTCTTGCACGACTGGATGCTCCGGCTTTCCGGGATAGCCCATCGACTGCGCCAGGTCGTTGGTTCCCCACGCAAAGGCGTCGATTCCCTCCACTGCAAGAATGGCGTCGAGATTATCGAATGCGGTTGCAGATTCAAGCTGCGCCATCACAAGCATCTCTTTGTTTGTAAGCTCCATGTACTCGCTGCGGTCGAGGCCTGGCTGGTCGATCAAGCCGCTGTCATTGTAGAAAGTTCCTCTGCCGCCGCCCCAACTGCGCTCACCTTCGGGAGTGAACCTGCAGGCATCTACGAGCGCCTTCGCTTCATCCGCAGTCTCCACATGGGGCCCCAGAACGCCCATCACGCCCCTGTCGAGGTAGAGGTTAATGAAATTCGCAGATTTATCAGGCACGCGCATTATCGTGGTCAGGCCATAGCCATCGGCTACGCGCACCATCGCATCTACGGACTCCTGCGTGAACAGGCCATGCTCTGCGTCAAGGTTGACGAAATCGAACCCGCCCAGCATGCCGACTAGCTCGATTGCCTCCGCGCTGGGGAATACAAGGCTTAGTCCCAGTCCCTTCTTACCTTCACGGTTTCTTGCGAGGATGTTGTTCTCTCTTATTCGTACCACTCTACTGCCTCCTTCGGCACTTTTCGGCTTCAAATTGCCTGTTAGATTCCCACTACTTCTGATCTAATGCCTTCACACCTGCATTCTCACAGGTGGAAGAGTCTGTCGTATCCACTGCGCGAGGTCCGTGAGCGTCTGCTGACTGATTTCGTGCGCCATCGGGTATTCATGATATTCGGGTGCGTACCCTTCCGCTTCCAGAAAATCCCGCGCGTCTCGCGCTGACTGTACGGTAACCACCATATCGCCTGTGCCGTGCCCTACAAATATGGGCTGAGAACGTTCCTTGGGCAGAGTGTCCCTCATCGTACCTGAATCCGGCACGACTGCGCTCAATACAACAAGCCCCTTGAACAACCCAGGATTGGGCAATCCGTAACGGTAGGTCATCATGCCGCCCTGCGAGAAGCCCCCGAGGATAGCCTGTCCCTGCTCAATGGCGTAACTCTCGGTTACCTCATCAACCAGCACAGCAAGCATTTCCACCACGGAATCTACATCGTCGGCGCGGCGCAGTTCCTGGGGAATGTGTCTGGGATATGTCCAGCCGAATCCCGTGGCGCCTGGCCCGATCTCGAATGGAATGGGTGCATTCGGGAAGATATATACGTAGCTTTCCGCGTCGATTGCCGGTGCGAGGCTCGCCAGATCTCCCATGTGGGCTCCGAATCCGTGCAGCAAGATAATCATCGGATAGGTTCGGTCGGGGTCGTATCCGTCCGGCTCTACGGCGATGTAGTGGAGGGTTTTGCCCTCAAGCTGTCTCGCCTGCAACTTAGCCCTCCTCGCCGTCATACTGCGGGCGCACCATCTCGTAAACTTCATGGGTGCTGCAGTACATGTTGCCGGCGAGCCTTCCCACGGGCTGCAGCCGTTGGTGGTTGATACGGTGTCCGCTGATGATGTCGTCTCGGACGTGCATCAGCAGAATCTCGCCGATGACGATGGCATGATTGGTGCCGTCCCCAATCTCCACGACTTGGCTTAGTTTGCACTCCATGTTGACGGGCGATTCGGCGACACGAGGCGCGCGCACTTTTTTAGACGGCTTAGCGGTGAGGCCGGCTATCTCGAATTCGTCCACATCGGCAGGGAACTCAGCGGCGGTCCTGTTCATCGCCTCCGAAATGTCATCCACGACCACATTCACCACAAATTCCCCGGTCGCCTCGATGTTCGAGAGTGTGTCCTTCTCTTTCCAGCCTGCGCTGCGAGATATACCCATTACAATCGTCGCCGGGTCGTACGCCATCGCGTTAAAGAAGGAGAAAGGCGCGAGATTTACGATCCCTTCCGAGGAAACCGATGATACAAACGCGATGGGCCGTGGGACGATTACTCCCGTCAGTACGCGGTTAAAGCCTTCGTAGTTGCTTGGGTCTATAATCAAGTGCATTCTCCCTTGTGACAAGTCGGTCAAAGGGTAATACCGTGTGGCTGCAATAGCAAGTGCGTTGACTTGAACTCGGTTGCAACCATAAACTTAGAGCCGTTGTTATCACACAATGCGAATTGGGTGTCGGATTGAGTCGTATTGGCAGTCCGTATGCCCTCTCAGAGGTAAATGAATGAGCAGACTTACAGATCTATTGGACAAGACGCAGACAGCCTCGCCGGGCATTGGATTCGCGGCATCGAGGCAATCCGCCGGCATTCCTGCCATCGCGTTGATCGGTCGAGTTACAGCCGCCGAGCTAGCGGAGAATTCCGGTCTTGCGGATTCACCGACCGACGCCCTGCTGGTGACCCTGGATCCGTCCGACTCCAGCGCCGTCAGCCGTGCCGGTGAAGCCCTGCAGGACAAGCTTTGGGGCGCGCGAGTGGGCATAGCGAGCGCAGAAGTTGCGAGCTCGCTGAAAGAAGCAGGATGCGATTTCATTGTATTCGATCCGGAGGATACTTCCGCCGCGCTGCTTAACGACGACGATCTCGGCAGCGTCATCGCGGTTGACTTTGAGGATCCAGAGTTCGCCGAAGATGAGGCGAAAGCAATTCGTACACTGGACATAGACGGCGCTCTTCTGACGCCTCAGGACGGACTTCTACCACTCACGGTGAAGAAACTGCTTGGAGTACAGGCAATGCGCGCTACTGTCCGAAAGCGTACCATTCTTACTGCTCCGGCTGAACTTGGCAAGTCGGAACTTGAAACACTGCGCAACGTCGGAGTCACAGGAATCGCTGTGAATATCGCAGACGCCGGCAGTGAAATTCAGCGAATCAAGGATGACATCGCAAATTTGCCACGCCGCAGGTCCCAGAGCGGCAGAGGGACGTCATCGCCCAGCGTTGGATTCGGAAGCGGATCATCATCCGCCGATGAGGACTACGATGACGAGTAGGGGATGCTAGTACTGAACGCGTGGACTACCTGCCTGCCGCAAGTCGGTCAATCAGGTAATCAGGAAGAGAATTCAACCGCATCTTCTCCTGTGTGGCAGCAAAGTCGTAGACAACCCGATGATGCTGAATCGTCTGTGCCTCGTCGTCATAGAGGACATAACTCGCCCTTGGATCGCCGTCACGCGGCTGACCTACAGAGCCCGGGTTGACGATCAGCGCGCCTTCGTCTAGCTGAATTGATCTGCCCTCCGGGAATGCCATGAATGATGCGCCGTCAGCGCGAGGAATGCACAGAAATGGCATGTGGGAGTGTCCCACGAGGCACCAATATGTCTCAATATGCGTGAAGCAGGCAATTGCGGCTTCTTCCGTGATCAGATACTCCCAGATTGGGTCACGCGGGCTGCCGTGGGCAAGCGTGAACTCATCGATTTCCAGTGTAAGCGGTAGTTCTCCAAGGAATTCTGCCTGGTCCACTGTCAACTGCGCGGCAGTCCAGCGGTTTGCAGCTGCAGCGTAGGGATTGAATCGATCCAGCGACAGGTTGCCGGTCGCGGCAAGGTCGTGGTTGCCCGCGACTGCGCTGTGTGGATAGGAGCACAGCAGCTCAATGCAGGCTGATGGCTCCGGTCCATAGCCCACAAGGTCTCCAAGCGACCATATCTCTTCGAAGCCGCCGTGAAGTTGCGCGTTCTCGATTACTGCCTGGAACGCATCCTTGTTGCTGTGGATATCCGAGACTATTAGCGCCTTCATCCTGTCCTAGGCAACCTCCTGAACGCAAATTTACTTACCTGCACGAGCCGCGTTCTGTTATCCTGTCTTGGGCGAATTGCGCGGCCGATAACCCGCGCGAGTGCGACTTGAAATTACATGATACACCGCTGATTGCCCTTAGGCGGGCCTGACCGAAATCCTGTGAACTCCGAAAATCAACAGACCGTCACCCTCACGACCTCCGGCCCCGAACAGACCCAGGACATCGGCAGGTTGCTTGGCGAATATGCCGATGCAGGCGATGTTTTCCTTCTGACCGGCGATCTTGGTGCTGGAAAGACATGCCTCACGCAAGGAATCCTTTGGGGTCTTGGAGGAGTCGAGTATGCCCGTAGCCCGACTTTCGTCCTTATATGCGAGTATCCAGCACGACTGACGCTCTACCACATGGATCTGTACCGTCTGGACAGCTTAGACGAAGTTGTCGACCTCGGACTTGATGACTACTTTCTGGGAGATGGCGTGTGCGTGGTCGAGTGGGCCGACAAGGGAACCGAAGCATTTGTCGGCGATCACATCAGCGTCCATATTGAACACATTGGAGACCAAAGCCGCGTCCTCAAAGTCAGCGCGGAATCATCTCGATATTCTAGCGTTATCGATGCACTGACCAAGCGATTCAGTCGGCTCGCAGACGCGAATGAATTCGAATCAACCCAAGGCGAGGCAAATTGATGGAACTCGCTATTGACACATCCACACGCTTCGCCTCGATTGGCATGTCCAATAATGGAGAACTAGCGGCTGAACTGACCTGGCGCTCGGACAGAAATCACTCAGTCGAATTGACCCCCAGCATTATCAGCCTGCTGAGACGATTGGACATCTCTGTCAGTGACCTTGAAGCTATCTGCATCGCATCAGGTCCAGGGGGATTCAGCGCGCTGCGGGTCGGGATGAGTACGGCAAAGTCAATGGCGATGTCCCTTGAGATTCCCCTGGTATCGGTTGGAACTCTCAATATCGAAGCACAGCCATATCTCGGACTTGGCAGTACCGTCTGCGCGCTCATCGGCGCGGGAAGGACGAGAGTCTATCTCGGTGAATTCAAGGATTCGTCAGAGCCCGCCTACAGGGTGGTCGCGCATGAAGAACTGCTTGCTTCAGTATCCCCAGACTCGATTTTCTGTGGGGAAGGTGTGTCACAGGTAGCTGAGTTGCTGGACAGTGAACCCGGAGTCGTGGTAGCGGAAACTCAGGGACCGACTCGGCGTGCTGGCGTGCTGGCATCGCTGGGTTATGAGCAGTTGCAGCAAGGGAAGATCGCCGACGCGATGACGCTCGAACCACTCTACCTACGGAGCTCGCAAGTTAACATGGCCAATCGCACTTGGCGAAACAGATGAAACAGGAGCGTTCAGTAAAGATGCAGAGAACCTTGGTACTAATAAAGCCGGACGCCGTGCAGCGCGGCCTCAGTGGAGATATTATTGCTCGGCTTGAAAGGCGCGGTTTGAAACTTGTCGGCTTGAAGATGATTCATGTCACGCAGGAACTCGCGCACCGACACTATGGTGCACACGTGGACAAGCCGTTTTTCGAGGGATTGGTCGATTTCATCACATCGTCCCCCCTGATAGCCATTGCCGTTGAAGGGGAGAACGCTGTGGACGTGGTGCGGTCCACGATGGGTGCGACCAATCCCGTCGAGGCATCGCCGGGCACGATCCGCGGCGACTTCGGGCTAACGATCAGCATGAATCTCATACATGGATCCGATTCGCCTGAATCGGCCGAAACAGAGCTTGCTCTGTTCTTTGGCAAAGGCGAGATCATCGACTACGAGCGAGGCGTGGACGACTGGATTATAGAATCCTAACCAGCTCAGCGGCTTCTGCCCATGCAGATTCCAGATCATAGAACTGCCGCTCTTCGGTACCGAAAACGTGGATAACGACATCGCCAAAATCGAGCAGCATCCACCCGGATTCAGGCGTACCCTCTCGATGGTGCCGCACGCCTCCCTTTTCCTCGAGCGCGTGCTCCAAGTCTTCAACAATCGCGCGCATCTGTCGCGTTGACTCGACGCTGAGGATCACGAAGTAGTCGGCGAAGTCGCTTATTTCGCCAATATCCAGCATTACTATGTCTGACGCCAGTTTGTCCGAGGCGACATCCGCGGCATAGCGGGCGCAATCAAGCGGCGCCATTTTTGTATGTTGTGTCATAACCTGTATTATAGAATTGAGTCATTTCAAGGTCAACGAGAGGGAAGGTCGCCCTCCAGCAAATCCCATTTAGGCCTTGAAAGGGATGCAGGGAATGCGATCCTTGACTCCAGATCTCAGCGACTGCGTTAGAATTCATTGAACGCCCCAACACCGTATGTTACGCTCTTTTCATGAGCAATAAGCGTGTCGTAGTCGCCATGAGCGGGGGAGTGGACTCCTCCGTGGCAGCCCTGCTTCTGAAGCAGCAGGGGTATGATGTCGTTGGGGTGACGATGCGCCTCTGGTCCGTCGAGGACGAATCCTCCGCCCCGCTGAATAAGCGGTGCTGCTCGGTGGAGGATGTGCAGGACGCGCGCCGCGTGTGCGATGCAATTGGCGCGCGCCATTACTACATAAACTTCGAGCGCGAGTTCCAGCAGTATGTAATTGACTACTTCGTGCGCGAGTATGACCGTGGACGAACGCCACATCCCTGCCTCGCTTGCAACGATAAGATCAAGTTCGACTTCTTGCTTCGTCGCGCGCTCTTCATGGACGCCGATTACATCGCCACCGGTCACTACGCTCGCGTGTGCAGAGATGGCGAGCGCGCTAGGCTGCTAAAGGGCATCGACGCAAGCAAGGATCAGTCGTATGTTCTCTTCACCCTACGCCAGCCTGAGCTAAAGAGACTGCTGCTGCCGGTTGGCGAATTTCCGAAGAGCGACATCCGCCGAATCGCTGCCGATGCCGGCCTGCCCGTAGCAGACAAACCTGATAGCCAGGAGATCTGCTTCATTCCGGATGGCGACTACCGTAAGTTCGTTGGCGAGCGGGTGACACCCAAGCCAGGCGAGTTGGTTGACGCAAGTGGCAAGGTACTCGGGACACATCCTGGCATCCAGTACTTCACCATCGGGCAGCGTAGGGGCTTGGGTTTACAGGGCAACACGGGTGAGCCAATGTATGTTACATCCATCGACGCAGTATCAAACCGTGTAGTGCTCGGAAGCCACGACGATCTGATGCGTACTCATCTCTGGGCATCTCGAATCAACTACTTGGCGGGCGAACCACCGGACGAGCCGACTGAGATCACGGCAAAGATTCGATACAAGGCGAGCGAGGCGCTCGCAACCCTGACACCACGCGGCGATTGGGCAGAATTGAACTTTCTAGAGCCGCAGAGGGCCGTTACTCCGGGTCAAGCAGTTACATTCTACCGGGGAGAGGAAATAATCGGTGGAGGCATTATTGAAATCGAAGAGCCGGCCCCGCTCGAAGTGCTCACTGGAAGGCGATAGATGGACTTCAGAGACATTCTTAAATCCCAGATGACCGAATATTCGGAAGCGTTAGGAAACGCGTTAGAAGGTCTCACACCACAGGAGAGGCGCTATCAGCCTTCGCCTGAAGCCAATCACATCGACTTCATTGTCTGGCACATGGCTCGCGTAGAAGATACGCTGCTAAACCGCGCCATCCTGCGACGCCAGGAAATCTGGGAGCGCGGCGGCTGGGGTGAGAGGCTTGGCATCGCCGAAAGCGAAAACGGCTATCGTTTCAGTGCGGAGCAGGTGACGAATCTTCCAGAATTCTCAGTTGAGGTTTTGATGGAATATTACCGCGCAGTCCGTGTCGAGTTGTTCGAATTCATAGATTCACTCTCGGAGGAAGATCTTACAAGCCTTCCCAATCCGAGGCGGCCTGAATACCCAATGGGCGACACTCTCAAGCACATCGTGGTAGAGGAAGCGCAGCATGCGGGGCAGGTAGCCTACATTCGCGGGCTTCAGCGCGGCTTCGAGAGCTAACCACGATGCCTGTGGACGCAGCACCGACCTACGAAGAAGAAGCCGCACTGCTTGAACAGGGATACGGCATAGTTGCCGGAGTGGACGAAGCCGGACGCGGAAGCCTTGCCGGTCCCGTCGTTGCAGGTGCGGCGATATTGCCCGTTCATCCCAGTGGCGAGTGGTTGCTTGGAGTACGGGATAGCAAACGTCTCACACCCCGCCAGCGCGAACTCTCGTTGCAGCGCATGCAGGATGCGCCTGTCCTGATGGCGACCGGAGTGGCAAGTCCAGGGGAAATCGACGCACTTGGCATCATCGAAGCGACGCGGACAGCTATGGCCAGGGCGATAGACGCATTGCCAATCCGACCGCAGTTCCTGCTGCTGGATGCAATCTTTTTGCCCGATGTTGATATTCCCCAGCGTTCAATCATCAAGGGCGATGCCAAGTGCCTGTCGATTGCCGCAGCGTCCATCGTCGCCAAGGTGACCCGCGACTCGCTGATGCGCGATCTCGATGTGGAATACCCCGGCTACGGCTTTGCTCAGCACAAAGGTTACGGTACTCGCCAGCACTTGAAGGGCCTTGAAAATATTGGCCCTTGCGAGGTACATCGCTTCACATTTGCTCCTGTCAGGCGGCTGACTGGGACACTCCTGTGAATTCCCGCAATGAGACGGGCAAGTTGGGAGAATTGGCAGCTCGCCGGCATCTGGTGTCAATTGGATATTCCGTCCTCGGCTCGAATGTTCGCTGTGGCAGGAATGAAATCGACATCGTTGCCGAACATGAGGGTACGCTTGTATTCGTGGAAGTTCGCACGCGGCGAGGCAAAGGCATGGGAATACCTGAAGAGTCCATTACATCGAAGAAGCGGCACGGAATGCTCGCTGCAGCGCACGCCTACCTCGATGCATCCGGCAAGTGGGAACGCCACTGGCGCATTGATATTGTAGCTGTCGAGATTGACCGCAATGACGGTGTTTCGAGACTGGATGTGATCCCCAATGCAGTTGAGATGTAAGATCCGACGTCCTGTCCTTCATGCTACAATTTCGACTGTCAACTGGTAACTATATGCCTTTATCTGAATCCACTGAGGAACTATGAGCTCATCTAACGAATCGTACCGTAAGCGCATCGAGAAGATCCGTGGCTTGTATGTGATCGTTGATCCCGAAGCCACGAGAGGCAGAGATGTAATCGAGATTGCGAAGGCATCGCTCCTTGGGGGAGCCAGCGTAATTCAGCTTCGCGACAAGACACGGGACAAGGGCGAAATTCTGGATGTCGCCCGCCGGATTAGGGAGCTCTGTGACCGGCATGACGCGCTCTTCATAGTCAATGATGATGCGGACATTGCGCTTCTTTCGGAGGCACATGGCTTGCATGTCGGACAGACTGATTTGCCCGTAGGTGAGGCTCGGCGCGTACTATCCCCCGAACAGATAATTGGACGCTCGAACAACGGCACCGCAGAAGCCCTCGAATCGGAAGGGCAGGGCGCCGACTACCTTGCCGTCGGAGCCGTGTTTTCGACCACTACGATGGGCAAGAGCGGTCGGACTGCGGTCGGCGCAGAAATGATTCGCAATGTGAAACAGGCCGTCACTGCCCCAGTTGTAGCAATAGGCGGCATAAATGCGGCAAACATTGCTGAAGTTGCCAGCGCTGGCGCGGATTGCATCTGTGTAGTCAGCGCCGTCACATTCGCCGATGACCCTGCGAGGGCGGCATCCGAGCTTGTAGAACTTATCGAGGGCGCCCGTTAGCCCACCTTGGATTCTGGGGAGAAGTCATTGACCGAAGCATTGGAAGTACACACGGAACACATACGCCGGCTCCGAGGCACCGCCGACTCCACACGTCAGTCGCTCGCGGACACGGACAGGGCGCGGGAGAGGGCGCTGCGCCTGTCCCGCGAAATGATCCGTCACTCGGCCGACTCTATACGTGCAATCCATCGTGGGGAGTTTGACGGGGCGTCCGAGCTCATAGAGAGTGCGTCCTCCCTCGTGCAAGAGTCGAGGATACTGCTAAGCGAGCATCCAGAAGTCTATTTTACCGGGTATGTGCAGGACGCCCTGAAAGAATACGTGGAGGCGAATGCGGTGCTCGCCCTAATCGAGAATAGGCCATTGCCGACGGCCGATGAACTGCAGGTCGGAGCGGCAGCCTATCTCGGCGGCCTCTCGGACACTGTGGGAGAGCTACGGCGCTTCATCCTAGACAGGCTGCGTCGAGACGACTTCAGTCGCTGTGAGCAGACTTTGGAATTGATGGACGAGATTTATACAATACTTGTGACGATGGACTTCCCTGACGCCGTTACGCGAGGTCTGCGACGAAGCACGGACATGGTGCGGGGCATCCTTGAGCGCACCAGGGGAGACCTCACTGTTGCCCTGCGCCAGCAGCGCCTTGAAGCCCTGCTTTCAGAGCGCGGTGATGTAGGCTAAGAGCACACCAAACTTGACCTTGACATTTGCGCTGTGATACTTTTTTTACATCTTTGAAACATAGAACGATTCAATAAGAGATGTGGTCTTCCCAGAATGGGGAGACCATTTTTGTGGAGGTAACTGTGGAGATAATACTTCTCGCCGTGGTGGCTGGTATCGTCGCCCTTGTGTTCGCGCTGATCCTAGCGATGAATGTTACGCGTCAAGACCCTGGCAGCGAGGAAATCCAGTTCATTGGGCGCGCCATACAAGAGGGCGCAAATGCGTTCCTGCGCCGAGAATACACGCTCTTGGCAGTATTCGTCGTGGTGATTGCCATCATTCTCGCGGTCTTCATCGACTTCGATGTGACGGGCAGAGTTGGAGGGGGCGGAGGCTTTCCCGGCACGGCGCTCTCCTACCTCGTGGGCGCGATTGGCTCAGGCTTAGCGGGTTACATAGGCATGAGCATCGCAGTCCGCGCCAACACGCGAACAGCCGTCAAGGCAATGCAGGGACTGAACCCGGCGCTTCGAGTGGCATTCAACAGCGGCACTGTGATGGGCATATCGGTCGTTGGAATCGGCCTGTTGGGCGTATCCATTCTGTATTTCATCTTTAGGGACATAACCGTGGTGGCTGGTTTCGGATTCGGTGCATCGTCCATTGCACTATTCGCCAGGGTGGGTGGCGGCATCTACACCAAGGCTGCTGATGTGGGCGCGGACCTTGTAGGCAAGGTTGAGCAAGGTATTCCCGAGGACGATCCTCGCAATCCCGCCACCGTCGCAGACAATGTCGGCGACAATGTCGGGGACGTAGCTGGCATGGGCGCGGACCTGTTCGAGAGCTATGTAGGCTCGATCATCGCCACGATTGCGCTTGGCGTAGCAGCGCTTGGGCTTGCGAGTTCTGTTGAAGGCTGGAATGACCCTAAGTTGCTTCTACCGATTCTTGTAGCCACAATAGGTATCGGAGCCGCAATTCTGGGGACATTCCTGGTACGAACCGGCGAAGACGCTGACATGGGCAAACTGCTGTGGTCGCTGCGAACCGGCATTCTGGCAGCGGGGGCGCTAGTACTGATTGGCACTGGCATTGCGATCTACATGCTGGGACTGGACTTCAGTCTGTTCTGGGTAGTCCTCATTGGTCTGGTTGCAGGCCAGATCATAGGCACATCCTCTGAATATTACACATCCTTCGAGTTCAGCCCGACAAAGCGACTCGCCGAACAGGCGGAAACAGGCCCGGCGACGATTATGATCGGTGGCTTGGGGCTTGGAATGCTAAGCACGGTCATCCCCGGCATAGTAATTGTCGCCGCGATGGGCCTGACCTATTGGTTCGCAGGCACTTATGGAGTAGCGCTCGCAGCCGTAGGGATGCTCTCCACGCTCGGGATCACGCTTGCTACCGACGCTTACGGACCCGTTGCCGACAACGCAGGCGGCATCGCCGAGCAAGCGCACCTTGACCCGGCCGTGCGTGAACGCACAGACGCGCTGGATTCTCTGGGCAACACCACTGCCGCAACAGGCAAGGGCTTTGCTATTGGCTCTGCAGTCCTAACCGCACTGGGTCTGATGGCGGCGTACGCGGTTGCCGTTGGAATCGACAGGGCGGATTTCAGCTTGCTGGAAGTAAAAGTGCTGATGGGGCTCATAATTGGCGCCATGATGCCCTTCCTCTTTGCTGCGCTTACGATGCAGGCTGTGGGTAGGGCGGCAGGCGCGATGGTCGAGGAGGTGCGCCGACAGTTCCGCGAGATTACCGGACTGCTGGAAGGCACCGCAGAGGCGGACTACGCGCGGGCGGTCGCCATCAGCACGAACGGCGCGATGAAGGAGATGGTCGTCCCGGGTCTCCTCGCAGTTATCGTGCCTGTACTGGTCGGCATAATTCTGGGTGCGGCAGCGTTGGGTGGGCTGCTCATCGGCGCAATTGCCACTGGCTTCCTGCTTGCCATCATGATGGCGAACGCAGGCGGCGCATGGGACAATGCCAAGAAGTATATTGAGGCTGGCAACCTCGGCGGCAAGGGATCAGTTCAGCACGACGCGGCTGTCGTGGGTGACACCGTAGGCGATCCGTTCAAGGACACGTCCGGCCCTGCGCTGAACATCCTCATTAAGTTGATGTCAATAGTCGCGCTGGTGTTTGCCCCGCTCTTCCTGTAAATCTCACGAACTCGCTTAACGCGATCCGGCGGCGGTATTTGGCACTGCCGTCGGATCATTTCGTATCCGATCCATCGTTGTAATTCTCATTGCCCATCTATGTCTGTGCTACAATTTATCTGCGAGGGGTATAGTCGCGGACTCAATTGCCCCTCATTGCCGAGGTGGCGAAATGGCAGACGCGGCGGACTTAAAATCCGCTTCTCGCAAGAGAGTGGGGGTTCGAGTCCCTTCCTCGGCACCACGACAACATCAATCCAAAGGGCTTGGCAATTGCCAAGCCCTTCAGTTTCTATTCCTGTCGCTCTCGCCGCTCCTACGCCATGCTCATTACCTGATCCACTATATTCACGCCAACCGTCTCACTCCATGCTGCGAGGAGTTGCTGCGTAATCTCTCCCGGCTTGCCGTCCGCGACCATGCGATTATCAACCTTCGTTACCGGTAGTATGCACGGTCCGGTGCGCGAGAAAAACACTTCCCTCGAAGTGTAAAGGTCGTAGGGCTGCAACTCCTCCTGCGCGACTGGAATCCCTAGCTGCTTCGCAAGATCAAGTACCATGTTCCGCGATCCGCCCTGAAGTATTGTGCTGTCGCCCGGCGTCCGTATCACGCCATCCGTCACAATGAACACATTGTTCGATGTACCCTCAGTGATATTGCCGTTTAAGTCCAGTAGCAGCGGCCACGCCTCGGGGTCCACATCACCCGCCTCTATCTCCGCCAGTTCGAAGTTCATTCGGCTCTGGTGCTTGATCTTCGAATCCAGCGACTCCGGCGAGTAGCTGCGTGTGCGTGCTATCACCGCATGCAGACCATCTGAGTACGCTGGGGCGTAACGTCCCAGATCAATCGGGCTCACGCGGACGCAAACTGAAGGCGGACCTGCGCTGTGCGCCCAGATGCCCTTGCCCCGCGTCACGAACTGTCGGATGTAGTAGTCTCCCACCTCAGCCCTTGTGTCTTCGTTGCGCGTCACCACCTCTTCACTGATGGCATGCATCTCATCTGGCGACAGGCCTGGATCCATTCGAGCGTACTGGAGCGAACGATACAATCTGGCGATGTGATAGTTCATACGGAAAGTCTTGCCATCGAAGGTGCGCTCCACATCAAACACCACATCACCTGTGGTAAATCCTCTGTCGTCTGGATCTATCCGAACCTGGCTTAGAGGCACCCACTCGCCGTTGAAATAAGAAATGTAGTCAGCCATACTTACCTCCTCTATATTTTGCTCGTTAGTTAATCACAACCACAACTGGTGAAGCTATGAACCGTATGTATGAAGACTTTGCAAACCTCTGGCCGTTGATCAGCCACCACTCAGACTACGAGGAAGAAGCTGTCCACTGGCGCAACGCCCTCACTGCCGAGTTGGGTTAGGGCAGGTTGCGCATCCTTGAGCTGGGTGTGGGCGGCGGAAACAACTTGCACCACATACTATACCCCGAATGTGACGGGCGCATTTCCGCCGATGCCGCTTGCAACGGTGAGCACATGCTGCACGACCGCCCGGCCCATGACGCTGTCGTTGTTGATCCCTCCCGTAAGATGCTTGCCAACTGCAAGCTGCTAAATCCAACAGTGACGCAATACATTGGTGACATGCGTGCGGTGAGATTGAACGACACGTTCGACGCGATGCTGATTCACGACGCAGTCTGCTACCTGACGAGCGAAGATGACATCAGCGCGACCCTTGCCACCGCGCGGGCGCATCTTCGTCAAGGTGGAGTTCTCATTATGGCGCCTGACTGGTACACCGAGACATACCCCGGCACTAAACTGGATGCGGGCATAAGGCGAGATGTAACGCCCGAATTTGCCTCCATTGAGTATGACCATGACCCGGACCCGCACGACAGCACTCTAGAGTCTGTCTTCATCTACATCATCAAGAACACCGACGGCAGCGTCAGAGTGGAAGAAGACCGTCACATTACAGGGATCTTCTCTATCCATACCTGGCTCAACCTTATACAGCAGGCAGGATTCCTAGCGAAGCGGCTGCCTTATCCCGTGCATGAGGATGGCAGGGATGGATTCCTGCTTGTTGGCGTCTTAGTTGGTGAAGGCGGTCCCTAGCGCGCGATAAACCCGCCGTCAATCACCAACTCAGTCCCTGTTACGAATGACGCGTCGTCAGAAGCCAGGAACAGCACGCCATTGGCAACCTCGATAGTCTCACCAGTCCGGCGAAGTGGGGTCAGGCGAATCAGCTCCTCCCGGGAGTCCGGATCTGGTGTTGCAGTCCTCATTGGAGGCATGAAACCCGGATGTACCGAATTTACTCGAATACCCTCAGGTCCGTATTGCACAGCCATCGCCTTGGTGAATATCCGTACCGCGCCCTTGGATGCATGATACGCGGGGTGACCACCCTCACCGCCGACAAAGCCCATAATCGAGGATATATTGACGATTGAGCCTCCACCAGTCTGGCGCATCCGCTCGACAGCATATTTCGTGCCCAGGAACACGCCCGTCGCGTTCACATCCATAATCCGTTTCCAGCCGTCGAAGCCTAGCTTGTCATCCTCCGATCCACTGCTAACTCCTGCGTTATTCACCAGGATGTCAAGCTTGCCGTAGAGCGCTATAGTCTCAGTAATCAGGCGCTCCCAGCTATGATCACTGGTGACATTCGTACGCACGTAAGTCGCCTCTCCACCGGCTTCAGCTATCTGCGCCTCCACCTGCTTGCCTTCCTCGTCTAGTACATCGGCGATTACGACCTTCGCCCCCTCTCGCGCGAACAGCCGGGCCTCTTCGGCGCCCATGCCGCCGGCACCGCCTGTGATGATTGCTACCTTGCCTTCCAGTCGCATGGCGTCACCTCCTGCGATTTCCAAGTGCCTACCTGCCAGATAGGACGCATTGTGCGCCAAGAAGTTCCCATTGTCCAGTACGGGAGCACACGAAATCAAAGGCTGCTGTCACCAGGATAGGACCAATTGCTGATCAATTGACCGGACAGGTGCTCTCATCTTGACGCCGATACACCCTGACAGCCCCCCTGTTTGCGCCGTGACGCACTTGGCGTTATAATCCGCCCAACAAACAGAATCCTCGAAAAGGAGGTGTCGCAATGGCACGAGAGCGAGGCGATGTAATAATCGGTGACGGAAGTATCAAGTTTGGACTGGAGTACCGCGACCTGCTCAACGATCAGGGCGTCTGCCTCCATGCATTGGGCGATGTTGACGGCGAAGAAGTCGAGCTTCTGCGCTTTGACTGCTTTGACCATGAGCCGCATTACCACTATGGACCGGAGAAGCGCAACACGCGCCTGATGCTCGATAAGACGACTGAAGGCGACCCGCTCGATTGGACACTCAAGCAGCTGAATGAGCGCCTTCCGGATATGGTGCGTCGAGCTGGATACGAAGACCTTGCCGATAGCATCGATATGGACGGCCTGAAGGATGCGCTTGCCGAGACTGAGTCCACGGCGAAGCAGATGGCGGTGGACGGGCGACGCACAGTAATGCACGACCGAGGCGATGTAATAGTCGAGGCCGGTCCAGTGCGATTCGGCGTTGAGTTCCGCGAACTCGCCAATGACAGAGGAGTGGCTATCCACGTCCTCGGTGACTTGGGCAGCGAAGAGTACGAGCTTCTCACATTCGACTGCTTTGAGCGCGCACCACATTATCACTATGGCCCTCGCGCGAAGAACCAGCGCCTCTATCTGGATATGACGGCAACGCCTGATCCGCTGGACTGGGCGCTCAACCTCTTCAAAGGTGGGAAGTTGGCGGCAATGCTCGACCGTGCAGGTTACACGGACCACGCGGCACGACTCAATCCGGCAGTGCTTGCGGAGAGCGTGGCTGAAGTAGAAAAGGTCGCAACCGAGATGCAGGCGGCAAACGCCAAGTAGTCATTAGGATCCAAAACGAACGAGCTCAGATGTTGCAGCCTCGCGACGGCACACGTTGCGGGGCTGTGCCATTAAGAAGCACCAAAATCAATTGTTTATTGCATGGAAACCTGCTACGGTATTCTGGTGTTTTCCTTCGCTATTCGTGTGTTACTCCGCAGTCTGAAGTAGGACGGGCGGCGAGGATATCGGATACTTCAGTTTATGAGAGTGAATGAATGAAGCGAACTCTGCTGATTGCGGCCCTGGCGATGATTGGACTTATGGCATGTCTGCCCGATGTATCCACCGAACTTTCCGAACCGGAAGCACGCGCCCTTATTGAGCGTGAGGTGCTAAACGTATGCAAAGGGAAAAGCACCACCATAATTGCCAATTTGCTTAACAGCGTTCAGGACGCCGAGCCGCTTGCGACGAGGGATAACTGGATATTCTCTCTGAACGTCGCAGACACGCAGGACGAGCTTGAAACCTACGTCTTTCCCTCAAAGATAGTCTCGGGGCCCTTCGTTGTTCACCTCCAGACGGATACCTGCAAGTAAACTCACTATCACGCCATATCGCGTAGTCGCTTCTGCGTAACAAGTATGAATGCGGTCACCGCCAGCAATAGCACTGCGAGTATCCCGATCACGGCTTGACCGCCTATGTATTCTGCTGCTGTGCCGGCTGGCAGCACACCCAGCGGCATCAGGCCAAAATTGAGCATGAACACGCTCATTACGCGACCGCGATACCTGTCCTCTACCTCCTCCATTATCAGCGACTGATTTAGCGTGCGCCTTCCCGCGTCTCCAAGTCCAAGCGGCAGCATCAAAAATGCGGCAACCATATAGATCGGTATGGACGCTACGAGGAGCAAGGTTACGCCTGAGATGAAACTTCCTACGATCAGCAGTTTGCCGCGCCCGCTCCTGCCGAGGGAGGCGATGAACAGGGATCCAACCAGAGAACCGCCGCCCATTATCGTAACAAGCAGCCCCATTGCCTCCGGGCCCAGCCGGTAAACATCCACGACGAAAATCGGCATGAGAAAGCGGAACGGCATCGCCAGAAGTGCTGTCGCCAGTCCCATCAGGAGCAGGACCAGCACCAGCGGACTGCGCCGAATGTAAACCAGTCCTTCTATAATATCGCCTATCATTGGGGCAGGGCGGCGACCGGCACCCGATCCCGACTTTGGAATTAGCCCGCTCAACAGGAAGGAAATTGCGGCAAGGCCGGCAATTATGTAATAGACGTTGTAGGGTCCGAGATATGCGTATGCCCATCCCGCTAGGGCAGGTGCCGCGAGCGTCATCGCACTCATAGCTGATGCATTTAGCGCCATGGCGTTGGAAAGTCGCTCCTGGCCCACCAACTGCGGAATTATCGCCTGACGGGCCGGCATTACAAAGGAGAACAGCGCTCCCTGAATGATGGACGCCAACCAAAGGTGGAACCACGAGACAATGTCAAAATGAATGGCGATCCCGATGAATATGGCCAAAACTGCGGACAGACCCTGACCGGCCTGAATGATGTACTTGCGTTCCAGCCTGTCCGCGAATGCGCCTCCGAATAGGGAGAGACCCAGAAGTGGGACGGCAAAACCGGAATTCACCACACCAAGCAGAAACGGTGAAGAAGTTAACTCGTATGCAAGGTAGCCACGAGCAATCATCTGCATCTGCATTCCTGCCATCAGGAACAGCATGCCGAGCCACAGATATAGGAAATCGCGATTTCCCAAGGAACTGAATGTGCTGCGCCAATCTGCCTGCGGAGACGTTCTGCGCTCTCGCCGAGGCGGCGGCGTAGCGGCTGATCTGGATGATGGGGAAGGAGTTGTTGCGGTCTGTGTCGCCGCGCTAGACTCCCGTCTCGCGGGAATGTCGGGGGAATCTGACATGCACGCAAGTCTATACCTGCGGACGGGAAGGCGCAAGCGAGCGAGATTGGAGCCTGCTCCGGTGCAGTCAAATGGCTTGCACAAGGCCTGCTGCCAAAGAAAAGGGGCCTGGGCTGCAAGTAGCGCTCTTCCGACTAGCGGTAGGCACTCACAGGTGTTCAACCCAGACCCGTTCTCAAAGCTTGTGGACGGCAATTCTACCACAATGTTGCCTGCGAATGATAGGATGTATTGGCTTGGCGCGTACCCGGACGAATGCCTGACTACTCGGATTTAGCAGGGCACCACACGTACTGAAAAGCCAAGCGCAATTAAGAGACCTGAAGGAAACGCGATATGGCTAACACATTTGGGCACCTATTCAGAATAACAACCTGGGGGGAGTCACATGGCGACGCGATCGGAGTGGCAGTAGATGGCTGCCCACCTCGCCTACCACTTGAAGTAGAGGAAATTCAGAAAGAACTCGACCGCAGACGCCCCGGTCAGAGCGAGATCTCCACGCAACGCCGCGAAGGTGATCGCGCCGAGATTCTGTCTGGCGTGTTTGAAGGCGAAACTCTCGGCACTCCTATCCTCATTGGGGTGTGGAACAGCGACGCGCGCAGCAAGGACTATGACCACATGCGCCGGGTTTATCGTCCATCCCACGCCGATTATAGCTACGACGCCAAGTACGGCATCCGTAACTGGAAGGGTGGTGGTCGTGCCAGCGCAAGGGAGACGATAGGCCGCGTCGCAGCGGGTGCGATCGCCAAGAAAATACTCGCGCGCGAATTCGGGGTTGAGATTGTGGGATATGTTAAACAGGTGTGGCAGCTTCACGCCGATGTCGATCCGTCAAGCGTGACACAGGAGGATGTCGAATCCAACATCGCGCGCTGCCCGGACCAGGACATGGCAGTGCAGATCATAGAGCGCATCAAGGAGGCACGCAAGGACGGCGACTCACTTGGTGGTGTCGTTGAATGCGTTGCGCGCGGCGTTCCCGTCGGCTTGGGCGAGCCTGTATTTGACAAGCTGGAAGCCGATCTTGCCAAGTCCGTCCTGTCCATGCCGGCTTGCAAGGGATTCGAAGTCGGCTCCGGCTTCGGCGGCACGACGCTCACAGGCTCACAGCATAACGATCCCTTCTACAGCGAGGGCGCGCGAATCCGTACGCGCACCAACAATTCCGGAGGAATCCAAGGCGGTATCAGCAACGGGGAGGACATCATCATTCGAGCCGCGTTCAAACCCACCGCGACGATCATGCGTGAACAGGATACGGTAGATGTTGACGGCAACCATGTGAAGTTGCAGGGCAGGGGCCGGCACGATCCCTGCGTACTCCCGCGCGCGGTGCCCATCGTGGAGTCGATGATGGCGCTAGTACTCGCGGACCACGCTTTGCGCCAGCGAGGCCAGCGTGGGAGCGTGTAAATTGCTGACCATGGTCCGGCCACAGGGATGAATCCTGGCAAGGTCGAATTTCGCAAGAGCTTGTAAGAAAGAGGGGCACCAATTCAGGTGCCCCTTCTAGATTTAGCTCTTGTTGTTGGAAGCTTAAACGACCGGCGATGTGCCGCCGTCTATGTTGACGGCTACACCGGTGATGTAAGCGGCGCGGTCGGACACCAAGAAAGTAACCAGGTCGCCTGCCTCACGAGCCTCGCCCACACGTCCTATTGGCACTCGCTTGCCCATCTCATCGTAGTAGGCGTCCAGGGTCAGTTCAGGATTACCATCGCGCGCAGATTCCCAGCGCCTCTCGTGCTGCCCGGCCTTGATGAGACCTATGCACACGGTGTTCACCAGGATATTATCGCCCGCGTAATCCTTCGACATTTCCTTTGTCAGCGCGATTCCTGCCGCACGGCTAACCGATGTCGGCACCGAACCCGCCGTAGGCGCCTTGCCACCTGGGGTCGTGATGTTTACTATGCGACCGCCGCCATTTGCCTTCATCAGCGGGATCGCCTTGTTCGAGCAGCGGATTGCCCCGAAAAGCTTCAGTTCCAGATCGTACCGCCAGACCTCATCGCTAACCGTCTCGAATAGGCCGGCCGCGGATGTACCCGCATTGTTTACGAGGATATCCAGCCTTCCGTACTTTTCAACGATGGCGTCAAATAGTGCATCTACAGCCTCGTCGCTGGTAACGTCCGCTTGTATTGGAGTAACTTCGCCACCCGTTTCTGCTCGAATCTCTTCGGCTGCAGCGTCGAGCACCTCTTGACGGCGCGCGCAGATGACTACACTTGCGCCCTCAGCGCACAGTGATGTCGCCGTGCCTTTGCCAATGCCATCGCTGCCACCCGTTACGAGTGCAACCTTGCCATTAAGTCCCATATCCATTGAGTCAAATCTCCTTTGTTCTGATCTATTGTGGCGTACCGGATGCGCCATTCGATTCCTTGCTATATGATTCGTCAAGCAGGTCCGTGATGTATTTGACCTGCACGGGCATTCCGTCGCGCTGCGCGCCGTATTGTAGCTGCATCAGGCAGCCCGGATTCGCGGTTGCGATCACGTTGGCTTGAGTCTGTCGCACGGCGCGCATCTTCGTGTCCAGAATGCGCATGGAGAAATCGCGTTCGGTGATTGTGTATGTACCACCGGCGCCACAGCACTTGTCCGCGTTCGACAATTCGACAAATTCAATGCCCGGAATCGAACCAAGTAGCTGGCGAGGCGCAGCCGTTATCCGTTGCGCGTTAGATAGGTGGCAGGAGTCCTGGTATGTGACCCGGTAGGGTAGATGTCCTTTAGGAGGCTCAATCGGAAGCGATGCTAGCAGCTCATGAATGTCCTGCACCTTAGCGCTCAGAGCCTCCGCCTTCTCGGCATACGCAGCGTCGTCTCTCAACAGATGGCCGTACTCCTTCATCCTTGAACCGCATCCCGCCGACGCCACTACAACATAATCTACTTCCTCAGCAAGAAATGCATCGACATTGCGCCTTGCCAATTCGCGCGTCATATCAAGATCACCTACATGAGAGTTGATCGCGCCGCAGCAGCCTTGCTCTTTGGTGACAACCACCTCGCACCCATTGCGCGTTAGCACACGCACCACGGCATTCATCTCAGGGCCGTGGATCAGAGGCATCACGCAACCTGATAGAAGTGCTACCTTCGCCTTCACCTCGCCTCTGGCTCTATACACCTGTCCGCTTGCCTTGAACACTTCAGTCGGAAGCGTAGGCATAGAATCTTCCAGTTCACCCATGTTGCCCGGCAGCAACTTCAGCAACCCGCTCTTGCGCATCACCTTTTGCACGCCGAACCGCTGATACATACGCATGCCGCCTATAACCATAGACAGAAGAGTCTGGTTAGGAAGAAGCTTATTCAAGGCGAGCGTAGCTATCTTGCCGTTTACATAGCCAGGACTTCGGCGATCGGCGACCTGCTGCATCGTCGCCTCGATGAGATTGCCGTATGGCACTCCGGAAGGGCAAGCTACCTCGCACGCTCGGCACTGAATGCAGAGGTCCCAATGGCGCATCACCGAATCAGTAATGCCGATTCGCCCCTCATTGACCGCCTTCATCAGGGCAATGCGACCACGTGGCGACTCTGCCTCCAGCCCAGTCTCGACATAAGTGGGGCAGGCCTGCAGGCAGAACCCGCAATGAACGCACTTGTACAGTTCCGACTCTTGCGGTGCATCCGGACCTGCGAAGATATTCAGGCCGTCGTCCGTGCGCGGCTTTTCCGGGGCTGTTGCCATTCAGATTCCTCCGGTGAACCTGTTCGGGTTAAGAATGCCATTTGGGTCGTACTGCGCCTTCAGGTTCCTCATTATTTCAATTGACTCTCCCGTGTAGTCCCAAACATCAAGAGTGTCCTTTAATTCGAGGGGAGCGCGCTCAACATCCAAGGTACCGCCAAGGCCGTGGATGGCATCGCGGGAGCTGCGAATAGCCGCCTCCGGTTCGCCATCCACATCGAACCAGTGAGCGCTCATCATACCATACCCGGGCTGAGCCACTAATGCTGGCTCCTCGCGTTCAGTTAGTGCCTCGATTGCTCGCGCAATGTTGCTTGGTAGCACACCGATGCGCGCAGAGACGACAGGCTCTTCGCCCTCGGAATGACCAAAATCCGCAAGTCCTGTCCAGAGATTCGAAGCCTCATCCTCCAGCCTTTCAACCCGCGCCGTCTGGCCTCGTATCACGAAAAACGCCTCATTCTCCATTCTACGCAGGGTTCGTGGCCTCCCACCCAGCCTCACCGCAAGCGCGTATTCCCCTTGTTCGACACCGTCCTGCCCGATCCGAGCTGCAACACCGGAACTGAAGGCAGTCAATGCCATCGGCATCACACCGCCATTGAAAATACCGAGCGCGGCGCTCAGGCACTCGTCCGCCGAGTCGAACATTGCCAGAAGAGTCGTCTCATGTCGGGGCATCGGCGTAAGCTTAAACGACACTTCTGTTATGATGCCCAGTGTACCAAGCCCGCCCACATGCAGCCGTGCCATGTCGTAACCGCTCACATTCTTTACAACATTGCCACCACTCTGCGTGATTCTCCCGTCTGCCTGTGCCACCTTCATTCCAATGACGAGGTCGCGTGCGCTGCCGTACTGCCACTTAAGCGGCCCACTTACTCCCGCTGCGAGCGTGCCGCCAATCGTAGCGCGGTCAGGAAGGGGTGCATCCAGCGCTAGAAACTGCCCCTCTGCGGCTAGTGTCTCTCGCAATGAATTCAGGGAAATTCCAGCTTCCACGACAAGAGTTAAGTCCGCGGCATTGTGCTGAACAACCCGATTTAAGCCGGATATGTCCGCAACAATATCAAGCCTACTTAATCGATTCCCGAGGGCGAGCTGCGTACCGCCACCACGAGGTGCGACTGCTAGTCCTTCACGGTCGGCGACGGACAGCAGCTTGCAAAGCTCCTCAGTATTCTGAGGCGAGACAACGGTGCTCGGTTCAACGCCGTCTATCGCATCTCTTGCTCCACCCGACAAGATGAGATCGGGGCCAATTGAATCTGCGAGACGCTGCAGAGGTGGTGTTAAGTCTTCACTCATTGAAACTGCACTACTGTCTAACTGTTACCTGAATTACGACGTCCGACTGCACGGCATCATTCACTATTATCAGGTGAGAACTGAGGTCGTCTGGCGAGCGGTATCTGAACAAGGGAAACTAGATCCAAGCGTCAGCACCTGCACGGGAAATTGCGCCGGCGAACGCGACCTCATTACAGGATGCGCCGGTGGGGAATATCTTTGCCGGATTGAGCATGTCGCGCGTGTCGAATGCTGGCTTAAGCCGCGCCATTGCTTCTAGGTCGTCGTCATTGAACATGAAGTGCATGTATTCCTGCTTTTCCAAGCCTATACCATGCTCGCCTGATAGCACGCCGCCTGCATCCACGCACATCTTCAGAATCTCGCCGCCCAGAGCCAATGCCTTCTGTGTATCTCCCGGCTTGCGCTCGTCGAATAGCACCGACGGGTGCAAGTTCCCGTCACCTGCATGCAACAGATTGGCGATCGGAAATCCGCTGTCACGGGAAAGCTGGCGAATTTGCGAAAGCACTTCCACAAGTTTCGTGCGAGGCACTGTTCCGTCCACAAGCAAGTAGTTGGGGGCAAGTCGCCCCAATGCGCCCAGCACACCCTTCCGTCCTGCCCACAACCTGTCGCGGGCTTCCTGGTCCGTTGCGGTGCGTATCTCTATCGGGTTGAACTCGTTGCAGACATTCTCGATCTCCTCCACCTCTTCCTCCACCGACTCCGCAAGTCCTTCGACTTCCACTAACAGCACCGCGCCCGCATCCGCCGGATAGCCCGCGTTCACCGCAGGCTCCACTGCCTGAATGCACAGGTCGTCCATCATCTCGATTGCCGCGGGCACGATACCGGCGGCGATAATGCCGGATACAGCCGCGCTTGCCTGATCGAGCTCCCGGAATACGGCCAACAGAGTCTTAACGGCCTCAGGCTGACGCAGCAGCCGCACAATCACTTTCGTAACGATTGCAAGCGTGCCTTCTGAGCCGATGATGATCCCGCGCAGGTCGTAGCCTGGTGTCTCCCTAGTTCTGCCTCCGACCCATTGTAGGGACCCATCGGCCATTACCACTTCCATTCCAAGCACATGGTTTGTAGTAACACCATAAGCGAGACAGTGGGGACCACCTGAGTTTTCAGCAACATTTCCGCCGATAGTGCAAGCCTTCTGGCTGGAAGGGTCGGGCGCGTAGCAAAGCCCATATTGAGATACATGCTCGGTCAGGTGCAGGTTAATGACGCCCGGCTCCACGACCGCGATGCGGTTTTCCACATCAACTTCGAGAATGCGAGTCATGCGCGTCAGCGCTACGACAATACCACCCATCTGCGCGACCGCGCCACCACTCAAGCCTGTGCCCGCGCCGCGCGCCACAATCGGTACATCATTCCTACGCGCCAGCTTGACGATCTCGGCAACCTGCTCTGCCGTGTCTGGTATGACCACGATCGCGGGCATTGCCTTGTCCGCGGATCCGTCATACTCATACACAATCAGGTCTTCTTGCCTATAGACGACGTAATCTTCGCCTACAATGCCTTGCAATTCCCTGATTAGATCGAGCTTCACACTTCCGTCCTTTGCAAGTCGCACCTCCAGAATGCGTGAGATTATGATAGTGGATAAAGGTAGGCGTTGCAAACGAGGAGACCCCTTGGGGAGGTTCTACCTGAAGCGGAACGTTCGTATCGCGGCGACCGCAGACAGGAGAATCCACCCGCAAATTATCGCGAGCTGCAGGGGAAATTCCCATATTGCATTTGAGTGCAAAGTTATTCCCCGAACAATTTCCAGTATTGGAGCGAGTGGCAGATACTCGACGATGAGACGCAGCGCTGTCGGCAGATTCTCAATAGGGAAGAAAACTCCGGACATAAACATTAGGGGCAACCCAACTGCGTTGCCCTGTCCGCTTGCGGCAGCCACAGTCTTGGAGAACGAGCCCACGATAAAACCCAGGCTTAGAAACACCAGGTTGCCCAGCACCACCAGCAGCGCGATATGCAGCAAATTTCCTTCTATTGCCACACCAAACAGCAGCCAGCCAGCCGCCAGAATCATTGCCGCCTGCAACACCGAAAGAATTAAGGCGGACAAGACTCTTGCGGCGAAGAATACTCGAACCTTCAGCGGCGTTGCCTGGAGTCGAATAAGAATCCGCTTCTCTCTATATGCTGCCATCGATGTAGCGATCCCGATTATGGAGAAGTTCATAACTCCCCAGATAGCAAGGCCAGGTATCAGGAAGTCGAGGTAGCTGATATTTCGCCTGGAAACGCCCTCAGGAACGAGTTCAAGGCGGGTAGGGGCTTGCGCCATCTGAAGATTCGCTCTGTCCACAAAGCTCCATATCATACCTAACACAATGCCACTGAGCGGGTCGGCGTCATCGTATAGAAGGATTATTTTCGCTGGCGGATTATCAGAAACTGATGCCTCAAGCCCTTCAGGAATTATCAGCAGGTGACTCAAATCGCCGTTGTTCAGTTCCTTCCGCGCCTGTCCCTCATCCGCGCGCAAATTGACATTGAGATCGTCAACCTGTCCTAGATTCTCAATGAGCTGTGCCGAAACGGAATCTTCCGCGTAGTCAATCACCGCGAGTGTCCGTGGCGATTCAGTCTCCCTGAAGAACAGTCCGAAAACCACCACAAAGATAAGCGGAAAGACCAACGCCCAGAACAGCGCCTGTCTGTCTCGTGCGAGCATCTTCAAATTGGCGATGGTGAGGTGGAACAAAAGCATTGAGAAAATGCGCTACTCTCTAAGCGCGTGTCCGGTAATGGACAGAAATACATCCTCAAGATTGGAAGGCACCACTTCGAGGTGTGAGAAGTCTCTACCCGAAGCCCTTGCCCATTCCATTAGCGCAGGCACAGTGATTGATGCGTCGGCCGAAAGCAGTCGTACTCCGGTATCCTCTGAGATTGCTTCCTTAACGGCCGCCAACACCCGCAGTTCATCAACGGCATCCAAGCACTCAGGCCCAACCTTGATTTGGTATGGAACGGGAAGCGAGCGCACCAAGTTTACGGGCGTATCGAGTGCAACTATCCTGCCCTGATCCATAATGGCAATTCGGTCACACAGGTACTCTGCCTCTTCCATGTAATGCGTGGTCAATACCACCGTTCGCCCTGCGCCATTTATCCCCTGCACAAAACTCCAGAGGCTTCGTCTCGCCTGGGGGTCGAGGCCAGTCGTCGGCTCGTCGAGGAACACCACTTCTGGATCGTTTACGAGTGTCGCGGCAATAGTGAACCGCTGCTGCTGTCCGCCTGACAGCTTGTTAACGGTAGTGTCCGCTCTGTCAGCAAGATTGACCTGTTCCAGCAGTTCGATTGGATCCACTCTCCGATCGTAAAACATGCCAAACAGGTCGAGAATTTCCCTCAATGTGAGGTGGTCGAAGTAGGCTGATGCCTGAAGTTGCACCCCAATCCGTTGCTTGACCTTCTGTGGCTCTCGTTGAGTGTCAAAGCCTAAAACGGTGGTCCTACCCTTTGTGGGCTCGACAAGTCCTTCTATGCACTCCAGTGTGGTGGTCTTGCCCGCCCCATTCGGTCCTAGGATGCCGAAAACCTCGCCGCGCTCTACGGCAAAGGTAATGCCATCTACCGCCCTCAAATCCTCATAGCGCTTGGATAAATCATCCACTTGGATGATTATGTCGGGGGCGTCAAGTGGGTCCGTCATGCATTTCCTTGAAATTGCCAATTGTAGTGCTTCGGGTCAACCGACATGATAGCAGGATGGACCATCTGAACGCCAAGAAAATGCGCAGGATGCGGATCAGGACGCCGCCGGAATCAGTCTACCAATTGGCGAGCGAGAGCTCTTGCGTCGGTCACGGGAAGCTGGCAGACATAATTTTCGCACACGTAGGCCGTCGCTCGACCGTCAATGCGGCGACGATCTGCAAGCAGGGGAAGCCCTTCGGTAGTGCCGTCATCGCCTTCAACGCCAACAAGCACGCGATTCGGCAGGTAGTTCTTGTGTACCTCTGCCAGTAGCGTATTTGTATCCGCATCGCCACGCTCACCAACGACTACAATTTCCTTCGGACTCGAAAGGTAGAAGTCGAGTGCACCCAGCCAGTGTCCTGCAGCCGTCGGGAAAGTCATCATCAATTGCCGCACAGCACGCAGCGCCCCGCTTGCCCTTCGTTCCATGTCTCCGTCACCAGTTATGACTGCGAGTCTGAGAAGCACATCCACCGCCATCGAACTTCCGCAAGGGATAGCGTTGTCCGTTACATCCTTGGGGCGCACGACCAACTCTTCATGATCATGTCCGGTATCAAAGAACTGGCCCGTCGCCGGATCCCAGAACAACTCCACCATTTGATTTCCCAGTGTAATGGCTGCGTCCAGTGTCTTGCGACTAAAGTTAACCTCGTGCAGTATCAGTAGGGCGTCAATCAGGAAGGCGTAGTCCTCCAGGTAACCGTTCAGTTTGGATTCTCCGTCCTTGTATGTGCGTAGCAACCTGCCGTCCCTGACCATGTGCTTCAGCAAGAAAGCGGCATTGCGTTCCGCGACCTCGGCATAGTCTGATCGTCCGAGCACCGTGGCCGCCTCCGCGAATGCCGCAAGCATCAACCCGTTCCAGGATGTCAGCACTTTATCGTCAAGGCCGGGGGCGATGCGCCGATTCCTGACTGCTAGTAGCTTTTCCTTCGAGCGCGTCAGCAGTTCTCCGAATTCGTTGGCTTCCATGCCCTCTTCACGCGCCAGATTCGCAGCGTCTATCGCCACACGCAGTATGTTTCGCCCCTCGAAATTGCCGTGTGGTGTTACGCCGAAGTAACGGCAGATTATCTCGCCGTCCTCGTCGCCTAGCGCATCAGTTATCTCGTGTGGCAGCCAGATGAAGAACTTGCCCTCGACGCCTTCGCTGTCGGCGTCCTGCGCAGAGTAGAACCCGCCCTCAGGCGATGTCATCTCGCGTGTAACGTATTCAAGCGTCTCTTCCACGATACGCCTGTACAGTGGGTTGCCCGTAATCTGGAAGGCATGGAGGTACAGCCGAACCAGAAGCGCATTGTCATAGAGCATCTTCTCGAAGTGAGGCACCATCCAGAAGGCATCGGTGGAATACCGGTGAAAGCCGCCTCCAATCTGATCATAGATGCCCGCCAGTGCCATTCGTTGTAGTGTCAACTCGACCATGTGAAGCGCATCCGAGTCTTCGGTCCGCAGGTAGTGGCGCAGAAGAAACTCGTAGGTCATCGGCTGCGGAAACTTGGGCTGTAGCCCGAATCCGCCGTGTCTGTCGTCGAAGTCTTCGGCTGACTTTCGCATCGCCAGCCGCATGACTTCATCAGTCAGTGGCTCGAAACCCTGCTGGCCTACAGCCGACATCTGCCGCATCCGGTCCAACAGATGCTCGGTAGTCGTCAGCACATCGCCACGATTGTTCTGGTAAGCATCTGAAATTGCCTCCAGAACACGTGGGAAACTCGGCATTCCGCCTCTGTCCTCAGGTGGGAAGTACGTGCCGCCATAGAAGGGCTTACCGTCCGGCGTAAGAAATACCGTCATCGGCCAGCCGCCATGACCGGTCATCGCCTGCACCGCAGTCATGTATATGGAATCGATGTCCGGGCGTTCCTCGCGGTCAACTTTTACGCTCACGAAGCTCTGGTTCATTTGCGCCGCGATATCCGGGTTCTCGAACGATTCCCTCTCCATAACATGGCACCAGTGGCACGCCGAATAGCCAACACTCAATAGGATGGGCTTGTCTTCAGCCCGTGCACGTTCCAACGCCTCATCGCCCCACGGATACCAGTCCACAGGATTATTCGCATGCTGCAGCAGATATGGACTGGTCTCGTCAATTAGGCGATTCGGCATTCTGACTCCAATTGGGCGCGCCTCGGCGCGGATAGGTGCTTACAGTCCGACAATCTCCAGCGTACTAACCTCACCCGTCTCCAGATTCGCGACCCTGACTGCGTGGTTATTCGTGTCGGCGATGTACAGCCTGCCGCGTGCGATGCTTAGCCCTGCCGGCTCGTGGAATTGTGCGAACACGCCTGCTCCGTCTTCGTGTCCGGGCGTTCCAATCCCCAAGAATGACGATGCACCGCGCGTCTTCGGGTAAATGCGCTTTATCTTATTGTTGTAGGTATCTGCGATGTACAGCACGCCATCGTACAACTCTATGCCTATTGGATGTTGCAGGCGCACTTCATCACCGACTCCGTCCACATCTCCAAACTCGAACAGGTGCAGGCCCACGATGGTTTCGACGAGGCCTTTTCCGTTTAAGTCTGCTGACCGGACAGCGCTTGTTTCACTATCAGTGAAGTAGAGCTTCTCGCCATCACTCACAATGCCGCTGGGCTGTGCCAATTCCGCATTGAAAAGCACTCCGTCCGTGATGCGTTCACGCCCGTTGCCAGCGTACGGGTTTGCCTCCTTTGTGAGCAGATCGTAGCGCCAGATCTGGTGGAAGCCCGCCATCGCTATGTAAAGGTTCATTCCTTCGAGAACTAAATCCCAGGGTGAGTTTAGCTGCACGAAGCGAGCGTTACCGCCCCTGTGAAACATTCGAGCCTGCTCTCCGGTACCGGCGACTGTCTTTACGCTTTGGTTTGCTAAGTCAACCTCACGAATCGCATGGTTCTTTGTGTCAGCTACATACAATGTGTCGCCGCCAAGGGCCATTCCCTGTGGATCATAGAATTCTGCGTTGTCAAAGCCGCCATCCCGGAGCCCACGATCGCCACTTCCTATCACACTTACAAGATTCCCGCGCAGGTCGGTAACTACAATACGATTGTGATTTGAGTCAGCGATGAATAGGCGGTCAGACGCCTCATCGGCAAGCACCTTGCCTGGGAACGAAAAAGCACGCTCCCACTCTTTATCCTTTTCTAGGCTCAGAGTTATAGGCGTTCGGTTTACGAGCTGATTATTGTCATACTCGTCAATCATTTTGGACAGAAGGCCGTCCAGATCTGAAACCGCGAACTCGCCTTCGTGCTTGCCCAACACCTTGCCTTCGGGGTCGATGAACATCAGCGTGGGCCATGCGCGGGCGCCATATTGCTGCCATACCTGAAAGTCCTTGTCGTTGACGACCGGATGCTCAATTTCCAGCCGCAGTACGGCCTTTCGAACATTCTCATAGTCCTTTTCGGCTGAGAATTTCGCAGAGTGTACTCCCACGACGACTAGGGAGTCTGAGTATTTCTCTTCCAGTTTCCGCAACTGCGGAAATACATGCATGCAGTTGATTCAACAGTATGTCCAGAAGTCCAGAACCACCACCTTGCCGCGCAAATCTGACATGGTCAGCGGTCTGTCTGTGTTCATCCATTCCAAACCATCAGGAAATTCAGGCGCGTTGACCTGTCCCTGGTACATTCTTGGACTCATGCCGACCTCCTTATTCTGCTGGTCTGCATTTCTTCTCTCGCCTCGGCCCTTCCTAAGGAGCATTTGTAACTGAATGGGCAGTGTCGGGGGGAGCCATGGGATCCTAGTTCTGCCAGCTCGCCGTTAGACAGGCCACCTCTCCATGTTGTACGCCATCGACCAGAACATAAACTCATAGCGCGAGCTGGTGATGAACGCACTTCGCATTGCCTCTCGCACAGCCGGTCCACCGTTCGCCGCAAACTCATCAACAAGTTCACGCCACGCTGCCGTGCTCTCCTCCAGTAAGCCATCCCGGTAAGGTTCCGCCCAGTAGCTGTAAATCGGGTGCTCCGGAACCGAGATCTTTGAGCCAATCTCATGATAGGTCCACGGGCAGGGCAGAAGTGCGGCGGCGGCTTCACCCACGCCGCCCACGGAGGCAGCAGTCTGCATATGATTGATATATGCAGCGTTTGTAGGGGAGAGCGCTACTTCTTCCACATCTTCTTCATTCATCGCGAGCAGTTCGAACATCTTGCCATGCAGTGGACGTTCTACTGGTGCGGTGATTCGCCGGGTGAGCCTTCGAAGTGTCCGGGAGTCCGGCGCCTTAGAAAGTGCCGTTGCTACTACTTGGCCGAAACCTGCAAGATAGTGGTAGTCCTGCTCGACATAATAGCGGAACTTCTCCACCGGCAGTGACGCCGCTTGGATCTCCTCAAGAAATGGGTGCGCGAAGATGCTCTCCCAGATTGGCAGTGCCTCTTGTCGCAAAACTTCGGAAAAACTCTCTGTCATTTATGTCCTACCTTATTTGATTGCGCTCTACCGCCGGAGCCCACAATGATGCGACAAATATAACACAGTGGACGAGGTCTCGCCGATTTCGTCCAACTCCACAGGCCCAAGCATTCGCACGGTTTGGGAAGTGTCTCTGGAAATCCAGCACAGTTGGCAGGGCATAGATAAGAGTATTCCTAGGAATTCGCTTCGAAAAGTTTAAGAAAGTGGATAGACAAAGGACAAAGCAGGGTAGGGGAGGGGTTTGGCTGAGCATGTCGCCGATTTTCATTCATTCGGTGAGTGGACAAGAGATCATAGTGTGAATCGGGAATGTAGGAGTTACCTATTCAAATCGGCTATCGCCAGTGAATTCTACCGTTCAGCGCATGTAGGACAGGCATGCACTTGCAGCCGTTAGGTTAATCACCACATCAATGGCGCGAATTGATGAAAGTGCGCTGATTCCCAACCAATACGCATAAATTAGTACTTGAAAGCGCTTGACTCTGAAATCTCCTTTCGACTCAGGGGACACAGATCTCTGAGATGACCTTGTTCAGAGAGTATGTTCCGCCCTAAGCTATTACATCGTCTTGACCGAAAATTAGTGGTTAGTAACTGCTTTCACTAGTATCTTGACCCTCATGCGTCAAAAAAATGCGCTCTCCGAGCATTCTGCGGGGAATTCACTTTTTCTGAGCCAATGTACCGGCATTATTAGCCGAATCCGATGAAGTTACTGCAAACGGAGCACAGTTCACCCATATCAGCCAGATTAGGAGGTGACGGCAATGCTAGGTGAGGTGGATACTAAGAAACCGACTCAATAGGAGCTTAGAGAGCAATAACAATATTAACATATGCCGACCCGCTATCAGACAGCTATCCTGCTAAATTGCGAGATTACATATGTTAATATGCAATGGGGTCACTCAGCAGCTTGACT
Organism: SAR202 cluster bacterium bin90; assembly: GCA_002238855.1. Taxonomy (GTDB): domain Bacteria; phylum Chloroflexota; class Dehalococcoidia; order Lucifugimonadales; family JADFKI01; genus Bin90. The sequence continues at coordinate 66,813 of MPND01000003.1, read as the reverse complement.
CAGGAAAGAAAGGCAAGTTGGCGGAAGAAGGCGGTGGTGTGGGGATTGGCGTCCCTGGCAGGATTTGAACCCGCGACCCGCTGCTTAGAAGGCAGCCGCTCTATCCAACTGAGCTACAGGGACGCAACTGGACTGTCTATTAGAAAGTGTAGCAACGCCCGAAAGCTCGGTCAAGCAATGGGGCAGGGAAGACGTCGCTATGGCATCCGAGTCCTTACGCGATGAAGGCGCGGTTCGTCTCCCGGCCATATCTTCTGTATGCTGATGATTTCCAGCCCATCCATCTCGGACAAGGTGGTAAAACGTTTCTGGATTGCATTGCCGACGGGCCTACTAAGTACCGCTCCTACCACAACGGCGGCGAGCACCAGCGGTAGCCTCTTCCATCTACCACGCCTCTCTCTCCCCAGCACCAGCCTAGTCAAGACACCGGAGAATAGCGCAGCTACGGCCATATTGGTACCGCAGTGAGGTGATATAGCCAGTTCACTCCGCCCCTCGCTGAGGCTTTCGAGCGCATTGTCAACTATGCGAGCCAGCTGTTCTGCGGAGAGTCTTCCGGCGATGATGAACCCCCACGGAGTCGAGTATCCGCCAAGTGGTCCTTGCACGCCTTCGTCCAGCATGAATGTGACCGTAGCATGCTCTAGCGCATGGTTGCGTCGCACACGCCTCAATGTTTCTCGGATCACCTGCATACACCTCCCCAGATCTGTTGCCTTCTGCCTGTAGATGAGCATTTTACACTACATTTCTTGCCACGAGGTAAAATGAGCTAGAAATAAATTGAAAACCGTTGAATAGGTTTGAACGACCTGGAAACCATCAGAAAATTAAAGAAAAGTGTTGAAAAAGGCATTGACCCATTATATGGAGCAACGCTAATATGTGTTCAATAGGTTAAACCAAAGTCTAATTTAACTCCAAGGAGGGAGACATATGAGGCGCAAGACCAAGAAGATGCTGGCAGTTGAAGAGAAGTTCAATCAGCCGCTTGAGAAGCTCCTGCCTGAGATGGTCACGGAGAACGGCCTGTCCGCTACCGCAGACTACCTCGGAGTCAGCAAGGCCACCCTCGGCTACTGGCTGCTGAAGCTGGACATCATCGTCAGGCGAGTTGCCCTCGCTCCCGGTGAGACTCTGGAAGTAAAGCGTATGGGCTAAATCTTACCGAACCGGTCCACAGGAAGAAGTGAAAGCAAGAGCGCCGATTCGATATCGAATCGGCGCTCTCTTCATTTGCTCAATTCGCCTATTCTATAAGTCCGGGTGAGTTGACACCCGGTAATAGATCAGCACATCTGCAAATTGCAACGTCCGCAGATACCGAGCGATAGTCGGGTAGGGCGCCACATCCTTATCGCCGAACTGCCTGCATCGCCTCCCGCTCCCTCTCCCGGTCAATCATCGCACGGCGCTTGTCAAACAACTTCCGACCACGTGCGACCGCAATCTCTACCTTCGCCCTGTGACGCCGGATATACAGTCGCATCGGGACCAGGGTCAGCCCTCTTTCGGACACCTGGCGCGACAGTCTGACTATCTCATCCTTATGAAGCAGAAGTTTACGCGGGCGGGTTGGCTCATGGTTATTGCGAGACCCAGCTGAATACTGCGCGATGTGCATGTTGACCAGCCACAATTCGCCGCCTTCTGGCTTTCCGTAGGCGTCGCTGAGGTTTACACGCCCTTCTCTTATTGCCTTTATCTCGGTTCCAGTGAGGACCAGTCCCGCCTCGACGGTGTCGAGAACGTCGTAATTCCTCCGCGCCCTGCGGTTATTGACGATGGTGCCGCTCTGCTTTTGCTTGGCGCCTGACTCTTTCTTTTTCTTCATGCCGCCGGCCTTACAGCTGATGGAGCGCTCTGATGGAGTTCGTCTTCAAGCGTCTCGACCGCCCTTTCCAGTTGCCTGATGTCTTCTTGCTGCGGGTCTCCGTGGGTAACTTCGATATCCGGTTCAAGCCCATTACGGTCGATTAGGCGACCGTCCGGTGTGAACCAGCGCGCAAATGTGATAAAAAGTCCGCCGCCATTGTCCAGCTGACGCAGAATGTTCACGCTTCCTTTGCCGAATGTCTTCTTGCCCACAACCGTTGCGCGGTCGTGGTCTTGCAGTGCCCCCACAAGGATTTCGCTTGCGCTTGCGCTGAACTGGTTCGCAAGTATGACGAGTGGAACCTCCTCCAGCACATCGTCGTTCTTCCTGACTACCCAGTCTCTGCGATTTCCCTCGCCGTCCATCTCATATAAGATCAGCCCCTCTTCTAAGAATAGGCTTGTTACATCTACGACTGAATTCAAGAGTCCGCCAGGATTGTCCCTTAGATCAAGCACCACGCCCTCAGATCCGGCATCCAGTGCCTCACGAATTTCCTCCGCGAGTCTGTCGGCCGTGTCCTCGTAGAAGTTCGTGAGTCTGATGTGCGCTATGCGGTGCCCGGGTTCGCTGCGCAGCAAGACGCTTTGCAACGGTATGACTCCTCTTTCCACCTCGATTACAACCTTGTCCACACTTCCCACATGCTGAACGAGAAGTAACACCTTACTGCCACGTGGACCTCGGATCTTTGAGACAGCCTCGATCAGGCTCGATCCCACAATACTTTCACCGTCCACCTCCAGGATGATATCTCCGGGGCGGATGCCAGCCTTCTCCGCCGGACTGTCAGCGATCGGCGCGACGACCACAAGCCGCCCGTCCGCGTTCATTGACACATGAGCCCCGATACCCTCGAATCGCCCGCGTATGTCTTCATTCTCAATATTGAACACATCGGGTCTGACGTAGTTAGTGTGAGGATCATCGAGTGCGACCAACATCCCTCTGATGGACGCTTCGGTGAATATCTCCGGGTCGAACGTGCCACGGTCCACATGCTCGGAAGCAAGCATCGACCATACCTGCCACACAACGGCAAGCTCCTCGGGCACACCTTCGGGCACCTCGAGAGGCATTTCCTGTGTAATCAGCTCGGGGAGTAGGGGAGCGTCTGGGGAAATAGTTTCGCTTGGTGTCCTGGTCGGCAGTTCCTTGACAGCCGAAGTCCCGCCGTCATTGGAGGCAAAAGAAGTTGGTGTTTCAGACGGAACGCTTGCCGGTGCGGGTGCTGCGGCAACAGTGGACTCTGCCGATACCGCGGTTTCTGCTGCGGAGGTTGGAGCCTGCTGGGGCTCAACGCCTGATTCCATCTGGCAGGCTGCCGCTACTAGCAATGTGAGACCGGCCGCAGCAATACTCCAACGTCTGAAACTTGATAAGTAAGGCAATTTTATTTCACCTGGGATCCTAGTCTGCGCTAAATTGCGCCTCTGCACCCATTCTAACACGCGCCCACCTAGACAACACCGAGTGGCAGAGATCCCGAACTGAGTGGGAGCGATCCGCTTTGCGCAAGATTGTCGAAATTGCCAAGAAATGGAGGTGCTCCAATAGCAGCGGCAACTCAGTGAAGAATTACCGATAAAAGGTAGATATTCTTTTTCAGCGCTCAGAATGAAATAGCTTAGGTGCCTACATAGACTAGGAAAGATATTCTGAAGCGCTGAAAAGCGAACTTGACAGGAAAATCAACCTCACCTATATTCATTCATGTAGTCGTTCCTCCGAGAGCGGCGATCTGGTGGTATATATCAGGGTCACTCTTGATCGGCTGTGGGGAAGGAGAGCTTCGATGGTGCAAGCTACTGATGTCGGTAGGCGGACCAGAATTACAAGACCTTATCCTTCGTACACGTTGGAGGACGCGCTGAGTGTTGCGCAAACCATTTATCGGGAAAACGCCGGCCTTCCATTCGACAGAGAACTGCTTGCACGCGCGCTTGGCACAACCCCAAAAAGCAGCGCGTTCACCATCCGTCTGAACGCCTCGGCCGCGTATGGTCTCACAGAAGGCGGCTACAATGACCCCGACATTAGCCTTACAGAACTAGGAGGGATTGCTGTCTCATCCGAAAATCACATCGAACGCGTGTCGGCATTAATCCAGGCTGCGAAGTACCCCGACACATTCGGCAGATTCTACGACATGCTCGACGGCAAGCGCCTTCCTCGGAACGCCAATCTGCGAAGTATTCTCCAACGAGATCTGGGTGTGCGCGAGGACTTGACTGAGGAATGTCTCCGCATCCTCCGCGATAACGGGGAATTTGCGGGAATCATTTCAGAGGCTGATGGCGAATATCTGGTCAAACTCCCAGAGGTGGACAATTTGCCAGACGCACCGGAAGCTGCGTGGAGCTCTACTCAGGAGGAGACTGGAACTCGGATTGAACCGCGCCCAAATCCTGAGTCACCAGTCTATTTGGATCCGGCAGTCGAGTCTACAAGGACTATTTTTATTGGCCATATCGGAGAATCTGATGCTGCGAAATACGTGGCTACAATGCTGGATGAATTCGGAATCCATTGTGCCAGCCCGCAGATACCGGAGGAGGATACCGGATTCCTAGTATCCGAAGAAGTTTCTGTGGCGATGAGGGAATCAAGTGCGGCTGTTCTCGTATTCCGCAGTGGCGATAATGCCTGGTCGTCTCGCGACAAGATGATAGGCATGCTCGGTGCCGCCTCGGTGCTCTTCGAAGATCGCGTTGTATTGTTGCACGAAGGCGGTGCCAGTCTGAGCATCAACCTCGACGGGCTCAGTCACTTGGACTTCGACCACGACCGTCCCGGCGAATCCGGCATGGGATTACTGATTGCATTGCACAGAGCGGGTGTCATCAGCGTTTCGGCATAAAGGCGGCGAATCCGGCCGATTTCAACTCCGGCACGAATCTCCAATTTTCCGGTGTCCGAGAACATAGACACCAGAGTCACGAAAACGATGGCTCTACGGCGAATCTGGAGCGATGAGTTTTTCAATCCATACACATCAGATGAAACAAGCCGTGCCAGCCCATAATTCTGAACCTACCATTGGAGAAATCACGGCCAGCCGGGGTTGGGGCAATAGTCTCCCCCTATAGCACTGGTCTATTATGTAAAGCAGAGTAAGATATGTCAATTATGCAGTCGAGATTCAATGCCATACTTTACATAAGATTTATAGTGCGAACATACGCATAGTGAACGTTAATCGGCCACCTAACCCGAAATCACATCTGCACCCCTTCCCTACAAGGCCACCTGTCCTTTGATTGGCATTCCGTCAGGCGAAAGAAATGGGATACTTCTATTTGAAGCATCCCACTTATCCAAAGGGTTCGACTCTGCGTTTCTATCCCTAGCGCCGTCGCGACCCGTAAGTTCCATCAAGCAGCTCGGGCAATTCTCCGAATTCTTCCTGGGAATCCAGGGCTGCGTCTATTTCACGAACGAGTTCTTCGAGACCAACTCCAGTCTCCGCTGAAGTAAATACCTTACCCTGCTCCCCTTCCGCAAGCTGGAGTACCCTGCCGAGCGATTCTTCGTCCACATCCTCTTCCATCAGGTCAACTTTGTTCAGTGCCATCAGTCGTGGCTTCTCAGAGACGCCCAGCTCGGCGAGTATGTTGTCAACCACATCCACCATCTGCGCCGCGTTCGGATGCGTGACGTCTACGACATGCAGCACCAGCGAGGACTCTTGCACCTCTTCGAGCGTCGCCCTGAATGCGGCAACAACAGCAGTGGGCAGTTTCTGGATGAAGCCCACCGTATCTGTAAGCAGCACATCCCGTCCTGCCGGAGTGTGAATGCGCCGGGTAACAGGATCGAGCGTGGAGAACAGTAGGTTCTCAGCCATAACATTGGCCTTGGTTAGCCTATTGAGCAGCGAGCTCTTCCCCGCGTTCGTGTAGCCAACTAAAGACACAACGGGCACTTCCATCTCAATGCGCCGCGCTCTGTACTGCGCGCGGTGCCGCCGCACGTCCTCGAGGTCCCGCTTCAGTTTCTGTATGCGCGTCCGCACCAGCCTCCGGTCCGTCTCGATCTGCGTCTCACCCGGCCCCCGCGTGCCAATTCCGCCGCCCAGCCGTTCCAGGTGCGTCCACTGCCCGGCGAGCCTCGGCAGCAGGTATTCGTGCTGTGCAAGCTCCACCTGCAGACGTCCTTCCTTCGTGCGCGCCCGCTGAGCGAACACGTCAAGGATGAGAGCCGTGCGGTCTATGACCTTGACCGACTCGCCTAGCGCATTCTCAAGGTTGCGCTGTTGTGTGGGCGTCAGTTCGTCGTCGCAGATGACCGTGCTTGCGCGCTTGGCATAGATCAGCCCCTTCAGCTCTTCCAGCTTGCCCTTGCCTAGATAGACCTGCGTGGGCCTGTCCATCCGCTGCGATACCGTACCCACTACTATGGCACGCGCACTTCTGGCAAGCTCTCCAAGCTCCGCAAGTGAGTCCTTTAGCCTCCACGGTCCTCGCCGTCGCCTTAATTCCACGCCAACAGTGATTGCGCGCTCAAGCCTAGGCCGCGTAGATTTCATTCGTCGTTTAGCGATAGTGCCCCTCGCTTTCCTATCTTGCCCATCTTGTACGCCAATGACAGCCTGGTCAGCCCTTAGACGGAATCCGCCACTCCGACAGCTTCGCCAGCCCCTTCTCCATGTCCTCGTCACTGATTGTCAACGACAGCCGGATGTACCCCTCGCCATACTCCCCGTACCCGTTCCCCGGCGTCACAACGATGTCCGCCTCGTCCAGCAGTAGCGCCGTAAACTCAGCCGATGTGAAGCCCTCCGGAATGCGCGTCCACACATACAGGCTAGCCTTCGGAGGAATCGCGTCCAGCCCGATCTCCTGCAGAGTCTGCACCACTCGGTCGCGCCGTCGCTCGTATATCGCGTTGCGCTCGTCGATCGCCTCCTGCGACAGCTCCATCGCCTCCATGCCCATGTACTGGATGGCGTTCGGTACACCCGAGTCCAAGTTCGACTTGATGACCATCAGCGCGCTGATTATGTCCTCATTGCCCACAGCCATGCCCAGCCGCCAGCCTGTCATATTGTAGCTCTTAGACAGCGAGTGGAACTCCACGCCCACATCGATAGCGCCCGGCGTCTCCAAGAAGCTCACCGGCCTATAGCCGTCGAACGCCACCTCAGAGTAGGACGCGTCGTGCATCACCGCGATATCATGCTCCTTTGCGAACTCCACCACCTTCTCGAAGTAGCCGGCCTCCGCAATAGCCCCCGTCGGGTTATTCGGGTAGTTCAGCCAGATCACCCTCGCCCTGTCCGCCACTTCGTCCGGAATCGCGTCAAGGTCCGGCATCCAGCCGTTCTCCCCCAGCAGCGGCATCCAGTGGCACTCGCCGCCCGTAAACCACGTGCCCACAGAATAGACCGGGTAGCCCGGATCCGGCACCAGCGCGATGTCACCTGGCTCGATGAAGCACAGCGCCGCGTGTCCAATGCCCTCTTTCGCCCCGATCAGTGGCAGCGTCTCCTTGTCCGGATGCACCGAGATGCCGAACCGCCTCTGGTACCAGTCCGCCACCGCCTGCCGGAACTCAGGCAATCCGTCCGTCTCAGGATAACGGTGATTCGGTCCGTCGAGCGCAGTCTCCCGCAGCTTTTCGATAACATTGTCCGGCGTCGGAATGTCAGGGTCGCCGATGCCAAAACTAATGACATCTATCCCCTGCTCCCTCTTCGCCGCAATCTTCCTGCTGATCTCCACGAACAGGTACGGCGGCACCTTCTCTATACGGCTGGCAAATTTCATCTCATCTCCACTTAGATTACGCAAAACTCTTCGTTACTGGGCCGTCCCTGCGAAGGCAGGAATCCATCCCTAGCCCATTGTGCATTCCGCGCCATGTTAAGACAAATGCAGGCAGACGTAAAGGATACACACCTTAGTCGGGTTGTCCGCAAAAGAAACGCCCGCTGCTAAATCGGCAGCGGGCGCACCATAAGATCCAACTATCCTGTATATCCGTCAGTCCTACCTTATACCTCCCACTCGCCCTCGAACACGGACGCCACGGGCCCCTCCATAACCACCTCGCCCTCACCAGGCCACTCCACCGTCAGTTCGCCGCCCGGTAGCGCGATCGTTGCACGGTCGCCCGCAAGCCCGTTCAGCCGCGCAGCCACCTGCACCGCGCAAGCACCAGTACCGCACGCCATCGTGATCCCGGACCCACGCTCCCACACCCGAGTTTTGAGCACCTTCCCACCGTCCAGCACATTCACGATCTCGAAGTTCACCCGCGCTGGAAACAGCGGATGATGCTCCACCTTAGGGCCCAGTTCTGTCAGCGGGAATTCGTCTACCGGCTCGTCCATGAACACCACCGCGTGCGGGTTCCCCATCGACACGCATGTCATCCGAAATGAATGCCCGGCAACTTCCAGCGGCTCGTCTATCACCACATCCATGCCATCCAGCGCAACCGGAATCTCCGCCGGAATCAGCCGAGGCTCGCCCATCAACACGCGCGCACCGGACATGCCGTCACCCTCATCACCCAGCGGCGTAACATCCAGCACCCCCGCCATCGTCTCCACGCGCACCGGCGACACCTCCGCCGGCACGATCCCGTTGTCGAACGCAAACCGCACCAGGCAGCGGATCCCGTTGCCGCACATCTCCCCCTCTGACCCGTCCGCGTTGAACATCCGCATCCGAAGGTCCGCCTTCTCCGACGGCAGCGCAAGGATCAGCCCATCCGATCCCACTCCCAGGTGCCTGTCGCTCATCGCCACCGACAGCGCCGGCCAGTCCCGGTCTTGCCCCCGCGCGTCAACATAAACATAGTCGTTGCCTGCACCGTGCATCTTTGTGAATTGCAATTCTATCGTCTCCGTAAATTTCTTTGTCACAGGTAAAATCGCCTAGTTTTTCTAGATTTCCGACATCATATCAGGATACTATCTTGCGCGACGGAGATTTCGCTTTCTTCTTCTGGCTGTGCTGCTTGTACCAGTCCCAAATCTTATTCATTCCTTCATCGTTTACAGAATTATGGATAACTGGCAAGACTTTCTGGGAGTATCGCTTGTGCAGGGACCTGCCAATTCTGATTTCTTTATAGTAATCGGGGTTGCTACGAATACCCAAGTACTCGACAACAGCGACGACTTTGTTTGTTGACAAGCCTAGATTCTCTCCCACCTGCTTCGCGCCTAAATTGTAGAAGTCCAACTCATTGACGCGTCTAGTTGCTACCAAGGTGGCGCCAGGTGTGCCCTCAGGGACATACTGGAAAGGAACCCCGTCCTTCTTTGAGATTGTCAAGGACAAATTAGGTCCCTCACTGCTAGACGAAAGTTCTACCACTGCAGCGCCAACAAATATTTCCTGCCAGTCCTTCCCCTTTTCGATGTCATCTGCATAGCGTTGCAATTGATGGTTGCTAAGTTGAAATTCTTGACCACGTAATGTTCTATCCAATACTACTAAGGGACGCAATTTGGCCAGAGCATCAATTCCAATTGGTTGCCTTGGATGCAAGAGTCTTTTAATCTCTTCGATTTCGGCTATAAACAATGCTTCGATAGTTGTAGGCGGTGATGTTGAGATGGGCAGAACTCTGGTAGGCAGATAACTTCCAAGTTCTTGGCCAAACACTCCCATCAGCAACTTACGAAAGAGTGTCACCCTCGACTGCACGTGGATGTAGAGTTGGTGTTCCGATATATCCAAGAGATGGTGTTGAGCGAAGTCTCGAAGCGCATTTATTGCCCTGAGTGTTGACGCTTGTTCTTCGGTCAAGTATTTCACCCTACCATTGTTTAGAGATACCCTTATGCAATTGTCGAACCCAATTGTCATATCGGCCCTCTTCCTATCGACGATCGTACCTCCTCGTGTCAATATGGCCGCCTTCAAAAACATTTCAAAGCAATGATCCAGATGTATCAAGGTGGCGTTAATGCGTCCTCTATTGCTTGGACGGTTGAAGAGTTCCACGCTAATACCAATTCGCTTTACTTACGTCACAAAACAGGTGGCTTGAAGCATAGGTAATTCGAACGCTTTTTGGGGCATTTGCTTCAGCAATGGACGAGACAGGTAGTCGTCATCCGGGGTGCAGATGTGATTCAGGGCAAGCGCCTTATGAGACTCCCATCCGCATCAGAATCAGAGATGGTGAAGAAAGTCTATCCGCGTATTCGGACCTGTGTCAATCTCGCAAATGCGGGTAGACGGCTTGCGCTCCTACTCTGTGGATATGGAGCGCGCTTTTGTGAGACAAATGACGCACAGACAGCCGGAAATCGGTCGTGTAGGGATAACTGCGGCGGTCTGGCCGCATGGAACAGCGGCGGTTGAAAGTTATAACAGTGCGAGAGGCATCAAGTGGGCAAGTCGCGCACGGCTTTCTTGATCCACTCGAAGCCGCATAATGATTGCACTCGCTTGGGATCCGAAGCGAGTCCGCGCAGGAAGTCGTCAGCCACAGACATCTTTTCTTCGATGCTTTCGTAAACTCTACCATCCGTCCACCGGCGCACTTCTTGAAAAAGCCTCTCGACGGGATTGAGTTCTGGGCTGAATGGCGGTTGGGTGATAGAATCAATGCCTTCAATGCTTCGAACATCGTGGCTCCGATGGCTGCCTGCTCCGTCCCAGACCAGTGTCCGAATATCGCTTCGCTCTCGAATTTTAGAGAGCGCTTCGACCGTGTTCTCCTTGGACATCGAATCGATCCAATTCCAATAAAGTGCTCCCGTAATTGGGTTGACCGCCGCGAAGAGATATTTCCACTGCCTCCGAATCTGCGTGAGTTGTATAACCTTGATGCCACGCACGCCCCAGACTCTCCTATTTGAGCCGTACAGCCCGACGCGGGCTTCGTCGGAGAAGAACAAGGGATCGCCGGACAACATTCCGCTTTCGACGAGAGCTTCTCTCAGCCCTTCCGCCTTCCAATGCTTCTGCGCTTCGACATCGGCTTTTTCGTGGCGCGGTCTGGGGATCTTGGACACGCCGCCCAGCCTCTTTAATAAGCCATACACGCTCTGTTGAGCGTAATCGACGCTAAAGCGCTCTGTAATCCACTCGCGGATTTCCCCTGCGGTCACGAAGAAGCCTGACGCGACCTTCGCCAACAACGTCCCCTGCTGCCTCGCATCGAGAAGACAGGGCCTGCCGCCGCCGATACCCTGCCTGTGCGCCCGAATCTCTTCTATTCCACCATTCCGATACCACGAAATCCAGCGACGAACGGATCGCTCGGTAACGCGAAGAATATGAACGACTTTGGCTACAGCAAAGCCTTGTCGCAGCAACGCCAATGCGTGTAACCGAGTGCGAATACTGGTATCCTTTTCCGACTTGTATCGGTCAATCAGACTTTCTTCGGTATCGCCCGCGCGCCAATTTATGACGAGCGGGCGGCTCATGACGAGCCTCCACTATCCGAACCGCATGTTGTGCTCGGCGCCAGTTCACCGGAAAGTTGCGGGAGCGGCTTCCGTGCTATAATATCGTTGACGACCATCAACTTGTCTCCTGTTGCAAGCTAGGGATTATCTGGTGGTTAGAGGCCGTCAGGGGTGCAACCCTGATGGCCTCGCTCTTTAATTTCTAGTCGGCCTATCGCCAATTACTGGTCTGGTTTCTACTGCCTCCGGTTCTCTTTCCCGTTGGAAATGTCCTTGAGTTCCACGTCCATATTATCGCATATTAGGATACATGTTCGCAACATGTGCAAGGGATGATTTACCGCATGTTTAAGGCATTCCCGCCTATTCGGTCGCCAGAGATTCTGTGGTATTTCGGCAACTGATGATACACGCACTTTCATATTCGGACAGACTTGCCATTTCGCTCCGCCTGGACCATCTCTTCACCGGTCGTCAACTCGGGGTCGTCGCCTGATCTGAGCCTGAAAAAACTGGGCGAGGTCCACTCGAAATCTGGATTGTTGGACATAAAATTATGCAGTGTTGCACTTACTGTACGCACGTTAGTCTTTGACATTCCCGCCGCCACCACGAGTGCAGCAGCTTGATTTAGATCAACAATGCCACCGTTCATCTCGCCGACGATATACATCGCCCTTCTCTGGGAGGGGCAACCAGCGAGGTCTTTGAGCCTCGTATTGCCGCAGACGACTTCCTCTTCAGCGACATTCTCCTTGGATTTGACATGCCCATTCACCCTCTCGTCCGAAAACATAGGAACCTCCGTCATGTCCATCATTTGCTCTCCATTGAGCAGAGAAATCCATAATTCAGTCTTCTCCCTCTCCGCCCTGATGGGAGTGAGCTGTGAAAGAAGCTCGTCCTCTTTTGATTCCAGTTTCGCGAGCTTAGCCATCAGGGAAGCGATGGCTTCCTTGTCATATTTCTTCCAGGAAGCCTTATCCTCTTCCGAAACGAAATTGGCTCTCTCATTCACGGTACGCTCCCTTCTTCAAATACTTCTTTTCGCTTTCTAGTAAAGCAGCCCCGCCGGTGGTACTATCAGAGTCATAAGGAGCGACAGAACGCGGCGCATGAAATGCCACGAACCGTTACTCCGTTGTGATGTCGGGAAGGTTGAGTCCGTCAAAACTAAGACCTTCCCGGCTAGTCTTTCACAGAATCGTTGAGAGTGCCAAGAGGAAAATTGACATTCGCGGGACGAAATTTGTCGTTTCGCATTGAGTTATTGTAATCCTCCAGCTACCTCACTCCATCTGATTCCTGCCTCTCCCCTTTCTCTGATCCGCAACTGCCGCTGTTGTAAGCGGTGACAGTGCGCCGACCAACGGAGGGGACGCCGCATCCAGTAGCCTATTTAGTATGCTCAGGGCGGAAGTCTTCCTGATTCGTAGCCCGCATTCAGTTATTGACAACTCCTGTCAGCCTTCTGAGCATCCCTGCTAAACCTTTGGCTTGCGAAGAGGCTTCTTCGGTGGCGGCGGCGCTACTTGAGAGGGCGTTGCATTCGCACAAGTTCTGCTTTAACCTCGCTGAAACACTGGATGCAGGAGAAAGTGATAGAATCGGAGCGACGGTGAACCCGTCCACGGTACCGTAGCCAGTGCATTCAGCGGGAAATCAATGACTGAGCGGTTCTACTCCGAATACAAACGCATATTCGCCACCGTAGAGAGCCACATCGTGGGCTTCGCGGACGAGAGCGAACGGGAACTGTTCACGCAGGCGCTCCTCAATCGAATGATGTTCGTGCATTTCATCTCGCGTAAAGGTTGGCTGACATACGACGGCAACAAAGACTACCTGACCGCGATGTGGAGCGACCACTGGTCTCAGGCATTGCAGTCCAACTTCTATACAACCCGCCTGAAACCCCTCTTCTTCTCCGGGCTGAATAACCCTCAGTCCTCTAGCCTTAGCGGAGATGGTCCCGCGCTTCACGCTGCCATTGGGGATGCGCCATCTCTCAGAGGAGACCTATTCGAGGAAAACGAACTTGACCGACGTGAAGACGTTCACGTACCCGACGAGGCCATTGAGCCTGTCATCACTGAGCTGTTCGGTCGCTTCGACTTCACGATCACCGAATCCTCTCCCGACAACCCCAGTGTCGCGGTTGACTCTGAACTACTGGGGATGGTGTTCGAGGAACTGGTGAACGAGCGACACCGCCTCAGTGGAAGCTACACACCGGGTCCGGTCGTATCGTTCATGTGCCGCGAGGCGCTCAAGGGGTTTTTGTCCGGGGAACGCACCGGATTGAGCAATGAGGTGATTGCCGAACTTGTGGACGAGCGTAGAACTCGAAAGATTTCGGTTGAGGAAGCCCGCTCTGTAGCGCGAGCGCTGGAGTGCGTCACGGTGGTTGACCCGGCCTGCGGCTCCGGCGCGTACTTGCTGGGAATGATGCGCGAGCTTGTGGGCTTGCGAACGGCACTCATTGACCTGGGTGCGGAGACCAAATCCACTTACGACCTCAAGCTGCAAATCATCAGGAACAACCTATATGGAGCCGACCTCGACGAATTCGCCGTGAACCTCGCGAAGTTTCTCCTCTGGCTTTCGCTCGTCATTGAAGACGAAGGCGACAGGCCCAAGTCCCTTCCAAATCTCGACTTCAAGATAGCCTCCGGCGACAGCCTCCTGTCCCGGGACCCCCAGGAAAATAGCGCCTTCCTTGCCCAGTTGGCGCGCGATAGTGGAATCGCAGACCTGACAGCGAAGTTCATGGAAGCATGGACACGAGCCGATAGAGACAGACTGCGTGTCGAAATAGCCGAGACGCAGGCGAACATCCGAAGTGCGCTTGATGGAACCACCCTAAGCGATAAAGCGATTGACTGGCAAGTGGAGTTCGCCGTGATAATGGGCGACGGCGGCTTCGACATCGTGATCTCAAGCCCTCCCCACCAGAGGCATCAAGATATTGAGGACAAGCCTGATCTTCTCCACCTTTATCAAGATGCGGTTACCGCGCGCTCCGACCTCTACTGCTATTTCTACGCCCGCGGGTTGCAACTGCTGCGAGAAGGAGGCATGCACGTCTTCGCGTGTTCAAGCGGCTGGCTCGATACGGATTACGGCGCGAAGCTTCGGGGGCACCTTCTGAAGACGGCAAGCATTGAGGCGATATACGAGAGCGCGGTCGACCGACAGTTATCGACCACCCCAACCAAGACCCTCATCAGCCTTATCAGGAAGGGAGTCAATGACTGTGGTCACGGAACTCGTTTCATATACCTGATGGCTGAATTCGAGCGCGCGGTCTCCGATGCGAATCTACGTCGGGAAAGGACATTGAATCGTGCTCAGCTGGTGGAATCCGGCGTTGACACTGACGGTCGCGGTCGTGAGAATTATATCGGTGATAAGTGGGGCGCGAAGTTCCTGAGGGCCCCCGACATATACCACTGCATCCTGAACCGTTACGGTAGCGAGTTGGTCCGTCTTGGAGATCTGGCGGATGTCAAGAGTGGCATCTTGACCGGCGCGAAGAACTTCTTCTACCTGACGGAGGAGACGATCAACAAGTGGAACATAGAGTCGGCGTATGCGTGGCTTGTAATGACCAGTCCGATGGAGTCGCGGAGCATCGCGGTTGATCAGCAGTTCCTGCCGAACCAGCTTTTCATGTGCCACGATGAAATCAGCGACTTGTCAGGCACGGGTGCGCTGGATTACATACGCTGGGGGGAGGATCAAGGTTACCACCTGAAGCCCAGCGTGAAGTCGCGTCCCCGGTGGTACGACTTGGGCAGGAAGGACTTGGTTCACCTGGCTATGGGCAAGTTAGCCGATAAAGTCGCCAGAATCTATTTCTCTCCGTCAGGCCTGCACTTCACCGACAATTTTCAGGTATTGACTGTTCGAGGCAACGTGTCAGCCATTTCCCTCTGTGCCGCACTTAACTCGACCCTGTTCCAGTTGATGTTCTTCACTGAGGCGAGAGCGAACTATAGTGACGGCGTTCGGTCAATCCAGACTCGCGACGCCTCTAACCTGCTGGTAGTGGACCCATCTCTCTTGAGGGAATTGGATACCGAGTTATACGCTTCGGTCGATTGGGGCGTTCTGAAGCCGTCAGCGGAGCGACGAGAGATTGACAATGCGGTATTCGATGCGCTTGGGATGACAACGGACGAACGCGATGGCGTGTATGAGGGCTTATCTGAATTGACGGTAATGTCTCTTATGACATAACCGGAGACTAAACATCCCGATTCTGGGTTTGGAGTGGACCCCACTTATCTTTCTTCATCGAAGCTTACTTATACCGATTCGAACTACTCTGAGCCTCATGCCCTCGTCGCCAATCTGGGGTCTCCGATCATTCTTTGCATCCCGAATATAGGTAGGTCCATAGTCAGACGATGCGGGACTCGGCACGTCCATTTAGGTGAAAGCAAAGTAAAGAGCGATTACTCCTATTGCACAACAGAGGAGTCCACCTAGGAAAATCGGCACACCAAATTGACCGACATCATTCTTCAGCAGGAAGGCGCCACCAAGTACAGCTATAATGCCTACGACCAAGAGAAGAAACGGCATTGTTGCTAACAACTCCGGAATAGTTTCCGATTTAAAGAGATAGCATTTGCAGTGTCCACCCAACTCAATTGAATATCTCCTCTAAAGTCTCTTCAATCTCGGACTTTGAACAGAGTATTATATGATTGTCTTGGGCGAACTCCTTTACACTCTGCGGCGTACGTATCAGGGATTCGTCCGGAACACAGAGCACAACGCCCGCATTATAATGGTCGGCGTAATTGCGGGCTTTAATTACGCTTCCAAGTAGTACAGGGCCTACTTTAGTCTCGACCAAAACGAATTTATCGCCCTGTTGAACCAAAATGTCCGGCCGGTACTTCGGACCGCCGATCATGCCGAGCCAGCCCCTGCTGCTAGGAATTTTTCGTGGGTCCTGAGTTGCGTCATAGCCAAAGTCTTTGATTTCTGCAACTAGTTCCGGCGTAAATTGCATTTCCAGCGTCTTTGTCATGGCAGTGCGCCTTTCGTTGATAACCATGCAATCGCGAGACCAGCCAGTCCACTCAGCACCACGCCAAATAGGAGGAAAACGGCACTCTCAAGATATCCTGCGATGCGTTCCATTCTTTCCTGTCGTTCAAGAGCTAGGTCTAACGGGAGCCCATCATCATGCACTCTTTCGAGTATCTGTATCGATATCCGTGCATCTCTTGATGCCATTTCCTCACCCAAGCTATTCAGCAGCACTGCCATTGCTGAAACACATTGACGTAACTTATGTGCATGTATGGACACGACCCATTGTTCATCAATGATAACTGCTGCCTCCTGTACTTGAAGGACAAGAGAGCCACTTCCGATATTTATGTTCTTAAGAAACTTAGCCTGGGCATTATGAGATAAAGGTTCAAAGACTCGAATATCATTGACGATTTTTCGGGTGTCGGAGTCTAGTAAAGGGTGGTCTGATACACGCAACTGCAAGTCTAAGCTTTCCATATCTCGTCTTCGAGTCACGGCCTCTCTGATTCTCGCCGATGCGCAGAAAGTTCTTATACCATCCCAGACCATTGGACAAGTGCCATTCTATTTTCGAGGACATCATCTGTCAAACACACTTCACACATGCTAGGCGGTGGCGTCGAAGTCGGTCGTCAGAGGTTTGTCGCTGGATAGTCCGGCGGTTGCTCCCTGCCGGCTTTAGGGTTTGAAAGGGCCTCTCCTCACCGCTGCCGGAGGCTTGCCAGCGGAATACCAGAAGCACCATCTACCCCAAATCTGTCCTAACGATCTCATGCCAGGTCCTCCTGTTCGCTTACGGTGCAGCCACAACGCGCTTCGGTGGATTCGGGCTAATGATGACATCGTGGCTCTACTTACTCCGCTCCACCTTCTCTCCGCACAATATCTTGGGACTCTGCCACTCCAGAGAGTCCTTGCCACGATTTATCGCGAACTGATTGAGCATTATAGTTCCAAGGACAAGCGACAGCCATTCGCAGCACACACTCAGTTTATTCAAGCACCTGCATATTTGGTCCAACCCGCTAGTTCAAGGGAACTAGCGGGTTGACGCCTATGTCATGTAACATTACGATTGTTGCCGTTTAGAGTCTTTATACAGAATTTGCGTGAGCAATCGGAGCGTAGTATGCAGGATGACACCACCAATTCTCAGTCGAACTCACTCCTCGGTTCTCTGGTCAAAGGTGCGGGATCTGCTACACAGGACCCTATGGCCTTTCGTGAGAGGGCTGTCAGGGTAGGCAGCGTCTATACGATTTCCTACAGTTCGGCCATTGTCGCCATCTACGACCACGACCGAGAAGACGCAGGTGGCCTGCCCAAGAGTATATTCCTTATGGCCGCCAAGTCGGAGGGTGACGGCACATTTATCTTGCTGAGGGTGCAGAAGGAAGCCAGACTACCAAGTGCTGCAGCCAATGATATTGCACGTCAACAGGGAGTCGAAGCCTCGGGAAATGAGGAGTCTTGGGGCGACAGACTGGATCCCTGGATGCGTGACCAACTTTCCCTACATGCATTAGAATGCAGCGTGCTAGGCACGTTTATGGACCAGGGGGACGGCACGTACATATATGCCGAGGACATCGACAATTATTACGCCGTCCATGAGCTTATGGTCTGGAAACCTGACCCGCAGAGCCTAAACTTAATTGTCAACTACAGGAATCGGTCAAATGGCATTCCAATAGAGGTTACGATTCCGATAGGAGAGACTCGATTTGCGGCAGCCGAAAGGCCATCCGCGGCTAAGGTGCCATTTCAACTCAACCCAACTGACATTATGAAACGCCGGACAGCATATTTTGGCATGTCGCGCTCTGGCAAGTCAAACGGTTTGAAAGTAGTCGCATCCTCTGTCTACAAGCTACGCGAGGGAGACCCAACACAGAACCGTGTCGGACAACTAATATTTGATATCAGCGGAGAGTACGCGCAGGACAATCAGCAGGATGGCAAGGCACTGCATCGAATTCACGAAGTGCTGGGACTTGACAGAGGTCCGGAGGTGGCAACTTACGGTCTTATCGAGGTGGATTGGGATAAGCCGCGAAAGATAATGAAGCTGAATTTCCTTGGAGAGCGATTTCCGCAACAATGGAGTACTCAGGCAGTCGAAGGCGCCCTTGGCCAGTTGCTCGCCGGACGGCAGATTATTCAGAGTATTTTAGCTGACCAGTCCTCGCTATACATCAGGTCATTCCGGGACGCGGATATATCCGTTCCTACAGGTCTGACAGGCGATGATGGCGGGCAAGTGAGATACAGGCTATCTATACTTGCCTATCAAACCGCCCTTGTTGCCGCAGGGTTGACACCACCAGTCTGGTCTCCTTCCATAGCTGGCTTGTTCGGCGACAAGACCATCATCAAAGCGATGTCCGTGGCGATGAACCCCCTCACTGAGAAAAAGGACGATTATCATCAGGCTAGCATTATCCTGAAGAACGCAAAGAAGAACCGGACCATCTCCTGGGCGCAGCTTGCAACTGTATTTACTGCTCTCGACACATTTGTGACCGACCCCAAGAGTAACTACAACAATTTCGAGCAGGAATACATAACATCCTCCAGTTCTGAGAGTGAATGGGCAGACCCGAGATTGAAGGCTATCATCAGCATATTTAGGTATCCAAACGGACCCAGAACATTCCAGGTCGCCCAAGAACAACACAGTCCGAAGACAAAGGTCGATTTTGCCGAGGATGTCGTGAATGATCTGAGGCAGGGTAAGCTGGTCATCATCGACCAGTCAGGTGGCGAGCCTGAACAGAACCGGGCTGCGGCTGAGAGAGTAATGTGGCGCATTTTCAGAACCCAGGAGGACCTGTTTAAGCAGCGATTCGCAATCAACCCCGGGCAAACTGAGACAACAAAAGACCACATCATTGTGTATGTAGAAGAAGCTCACAACCTTTTACCAAGGGCAAACGCAGCCGACAACCTAGGCACAGTCTGGGCACGTTCCGCGAAGGAAGGCAGCAAGTTGAACCTGGGCATGGTCCTGGCGACTCAGGCTCCGAGTTCCATTATGCCTGAAATACTCAGCGAGACGGACAATTGGATCATTTCCTACCTGAACTCCGAGAATGAGCGCCGCGTAGTTGCAGGCTATATGGATTTCTCGGACTTCCTGGAGCAAATAGGCAAGGTCAGTGAACAGGGCTTCGTGCGTATACGCACGCTTTCACAGGCGTATACGGTTCCAGTCCAGCTTGAGAAATTCTTCATCGGTGAATTGTCCACCGCCCCACCGGCTACGGGCGGCACACCCTCTGACGGGAACGGTTACATCGAACACCTGGATGGTAATGTGTCGGATAGTATTCTGGACTAGGTGGAGGGTAATTGCCGATGCCTTACGAGGACGAGAGAGCCGGTCTTGCGGCATTGCGCTCAATAGTCGAGCGCGGTGTCGTTGATGACTTCCGCTCTCAGATGAGGGACAGGCACACGGGAGTGCCTCTTCCGCTCCCGAACTTTAAGCCCTGTCCGGCGGGCACTCCCCGCTCTCACATTCTCGCGATTGACGGTTCAAACGTTTATGACGCTATACCTGGGGCACTTCCTTGCACAGAAGCCGGGATCGTTTCACTTGGACTTGTCGTTATCGATGTCAAGAAACTGACCTCACTTAGAACTCTGCCCGATAGTGGAGCAGTTAACCCGCGCCATCTGCGCGCCACCGAAGAAGGGGATAGCCTGGGGTTCATGTTGCCTGGGCAAAATGCGGAGAAAGATGATGGGACTTCCCCTAGAACTTGGTTCCGGCAAATCTTAAACGACGAACTTCACAGTACACATTTCGGCGGCGAAACGCTGGCCGTTACATTACACAATCTCATCGGCCCCAACCGTGTGATCCCGCATTGCCCAAACCCTGACTGCAATGAGAATAACGTGACCACTCCCGGCCCTGGCCAGTGCTACACTTGCAAGTCCTGCGGTGAGTCCATTCTCTTATCTGATGGACTTCGCATCCATACTCAATTCGAAGACAACGCATCGCCAGTTCAATGTCACCATCGGGTCAGGGATGCCCTCGAACTACTAACCTTGGTCAATGCGCTCCGCTATCTTAATACAACCAAGCAAGGTCGTGCAGCGATAGCCAACACAGCATTTGTGTTGGACGGTCCCTTAGCAGCGTTCGGCACGATCGCCGTGTTGACCGCTGCGGTTCACAAGGAACTCAGGAAGATACAGGACTCTGTTAGACAGGATTATCCTGGCGCAAATCTTCTAGTTATGTCGGGTGTGAAATCCGGAGAATTCGTGCGACATGCCGAGGATCTCGACCGAGCACCTGCTCCCGACGAGCGACTTCCCCGTGACCATTTCTGGCTACCCGACAACGAATATATTCGCGACCATATCGTGGCGCGTCACGCAAATAGCCCAACCGCATGGGGGGAGTTGACCTACTTCGGGCGCCCAGTAATCTTGAAGACCTCCAACGGTCAGAGACTCATTCTCAATCTTGCTCAGCCGGAAGCGGATCCACCACTCACCGCAGCCCCTCAACCCGAGGCGCTCAGGGATGCGATAGCAACTGCTAGTCCACTCGGTGTGGGAACGAATCAATTTCTTGCACTCCGCCGCGCCCACCAGCAGGCAGCAATTCCTTTGCGGGCCGGTACAGACCTCATCAAGAGCCTAGCGCCATGACCTCTCAGGATACTTCCCCGAAGCCAGTGGATGCCTATCCTTGGAAAAGGAACACGTCCATTCATCGATGGTATGCCCTAGGGCGCTACTACGCGATGTTTCCTTCCTCATTTGCATACAATGCGGTTAGTGGGCTAACTCGTCACGGCGAACATGTCCTGGACCCGTTCTGCGGTAGAGGGAATGGCCCGTTTTCCGCGACGGTGCTAAATCGCCCAGCCACAGGCATAGATATCAATCCCATTGCATGGCTTTACACTGCCGCCAAACTTCGCCCCGCAACAAAGATGGAGCAGGTCCTAGAGAGGCTCAAGCAGATTGATGAGGCAAGTAGGCCACAGGACAGAAAGAGCCAGAGTCCGTTCGAAACAATGCTCTGGTCGCCTGATGTGCGCGCCTTCCTGCGTTCTGCCCGCCGGCATCTGAAATGGGAGCCCGACGGGTGTGAGATCGACCGGACTCTTATGGCATTTGTTGCTCTCCATATGCAGGACAAAGAGGGGGCGGGCCTCTCAAACGTACTTTGGCCTACAATCGCATGCTCACCTAACTATGCAATGAAGTGGTGGACGAGGCAAAAGAAATTCGATCCTCCCAAAGTCAATCCTGCAGCGTTACTTGAAGACAAGATTCGCCGCCGGTACGAATACGGTGTGCCCCAACAATCGCCCGGAAACGCCATTCTCGGAGATTCCAGGACAGAGCTTGATAAACTGTCGCCGCTCAATGCGGGACTCCTCATCACTTCCCCTCCCTACTGTGGTGTTACAGATTATTGGAACGATCACTGGCTTCGCTTGTGGGTGCTGGGTTACAGACAGAGGAAGGATTGGCGAAAAGCCGCGAAATTCTCAAACAAAGCCGACTATCAAGCTTTGATAAATGAGGTCTTTCTTAGGTGTAAGAAGCATCTCGCCCAGGATGCGGCAATCCTTGTAAGGAGTGATCAGCGTCGTCAGACATCTGAGATGTGTATAAAGGCATTGCAGCTCGTCTGGCCAGGCCAAGACATCTACGTCAGATCCTCGAAGGCACCCAATAACGGGGTGTCGAATCACCACGGTCGAGGCGGACACAAAGCTAAGGAAATTGACCTCTTGATTCCTGGGAGTCGGGGGAAGGTGTGGCAACAGGAACATGGCTTTCAGCGCCTTAATTCAACTGCGTTCGCCCCTTCGTCCACCACTCAGTAGAAAAACGTTCTCTGGAAACTATTTTCTTACAATCATCTAACTGGAGATATATCCGAATGAAAGCATTCCTAAGCCACTCTTCCGTCGATAAGGATTTCGTGGTTCAAGTCTATGACGCTCTGGAGCCAGAGAGTCTGTGGCTCGACAGAGCTGAACTTGAATGGGGCAATATATTTCTCGAAAAGATCGAGGCAGGCATCAAGGCTGCTACCGACTTTGTATTATTCTGGAGCAGACATTCGGCCAAATCTCCGTGGGTGGATGTAGAGTTGAATATGGCTTTTATGGAACTGGTGTTGCGGCGTGCCATCCGACTGAGAATCGTTCGATTGGATACGACAGAGCTGCCGCTCCGGCTGGAGCCGTATCATCACCTGTCAGTTGTCAATTCTCAGAACCCAGTCGCTGATGTCGTTGCTGCATTGCGAGAAGCCTTAGCCCAACCCACCCAGGGAGTACGGAACAGATTTCTCAATAGAAATGCCGAGTTGGGACGTGTAGAAGATATGATCCTCGACTCGGAAACCAAAGCAATTATATTGCGTGGCTTCCAAGGCATTGGGAAGGGTGCTTTGGCAAAGGAGGCCCTGCGCCGCTTCTTCGAGGGCGCTTCCGTCGTTGATGTAGAAGTGAGCCGTGGCATAGGTCCTGTGGAAATAGCGCTTCAGCTGCACCATGAAGTATCAGGCGCACTTCTTCCAGAAATGACTCAAACTGAAGCCTTGGCGGCAATCGAGTTGTCAGTAAGAAGTATCGTCTCGCGGGGACAATTCCTTATTTTCCGCAATGTGCAGCACTGGCTGGATGGTGAGGGAGCATTGGAAGAACCGCTTCCGACGATTATTCGTCAATCTGCGGCTCTTTCCGAGACAGTTCAGCGCCCCATTTTCATAACATCGACTCGATTCCCACGGATTCCGCCAGACCTATTAAAGCCCGTATCCCCTTTGCGAGTAGAAGGGCTCGAGGAATCTCATGTTGCATCCTTGCTTGCAATGTGGTTGGACCTGTCTACTGGATCGACACCTGACAGGGTCAAGTTGTCTGAAGTTGCATCACAACTGCATGGGCATCCACTCGCCGCCAAACTAGCAAGTAATCTTGTGGAGCAATTTGGAGTGGAGTACCTCTTGGAATATCCACGGGAAATGGTAACTCTTCGTAGGGACCTAGCGAAGACAATGATAGGAGACCTGTCATTGAAACAGGTTACATATGATCTAATGGAACTCCTCGCTGTTGTCGGGGTTCCAGTGCTCTCTGGAGTGGTGGTGGAGGCCTTAAGAACGGATCCCGACCATTTCCATGAAGCGGTGTCAGAGGCCACAGCTGCTGGTATCGTCGAAACTACAGATTCTGGGCACTTGACTCTACACCCTTTGTTCAGTGAACACTTCTGGCGCACCCACCTCGACCACGGAGATTACAGAGAACGAGCAAGCATTGCAGCAGAAGCTGTCAATAGATACTTTAGTGGTTTGTCCAAGAACTCTGGGTCATATGTGCCGTTGTTGCGTGCCATATTCCGCCTCTATGCATTGTCTAACAGACTCGAAGAGGCCTTCAAGATAAGACGCGATTTGACAGGAGAGCTAGCTCAGGCAGCGATTACGCATTATAACCGTCGTCAGTTTGCACTTGCTGAATCATTCATTAACGAGCTCTTAGAGGTAGATTCACAGAACTGGAGAATGCGGCTATATCTAGCTCGCATACGCATCCGTCAGCGCCGATGGCAAGAAGCGGACCGATTAATTGCAGACTTGCTGCACGAACGCCCCCGCGACACAGGTGCTTTGCATGCCAGTGGCTGGAGACTGCTCAGAGAGGACCGATATGAAGAAGCTCTAGATATCTTCACTCGTGTTTTGGCAGTAAGAAACGACCACTCCGCTTCCTTTAGAGACGCGGCTGACTGCCTATACCGCCTGAATAGAATCCCGGAGGCGTTGGAGCTATTGCAACGCGCTAAGGGCATTGAGTCCGACAATCCCTTCATCCTGGATCTTGAAGCTCGCATCTATCAAGAAGAAGGTGAGTACGAAAAGGCGCTCAGAGCGGCGAACTTGGCGGTCGTTCGCAATCCGAGGTCTTGGAGCCTGCGCCGCAGGCTAGCCCAAATCCTTAGCGCCTTAGGACGAAAGGACGTTGCTGTAGACGAAGCACGCGAAGCAGTCAGCCTCAATCCTGAAGACTTCACAGCGCAACACACCCTAGTGTCTCTGCTCCTTGACGCCGGACGACAGGACAATGCTATGCCTCACGTCCGATCATTAGAGAAGTTGGCAATCAACGGTCACCAAAGGCAAATTGCTGCTCACTCGCTAGCACATGCATTTTATCTCTCTGGCGACCTATCTAAAGCTATTGACATTCTAGAGAGTCAGATCCACCGTAGAGCTAATCTAGCGGCAAACTACGGACTCCTTGCCCAGATAAGATTGGCAGAGCATTCATTTATCGGTGACCATTCATTGGCTTCGGCACAGATTTTGCTTCAACAGGCGAAGACTGCAGTCGCCAATTGCGAGGCACAAAGCGACCACGACACCGAAATTGTTAGGGAACTCAAGAACAGGATTGAAAGATTGGAAACGGGTATAAGTCAATAAGTTCAATTTACTTCCGAGGTTACCTCCTGACGAACGGTAGCGTTTCCTTGCAGATGGATTGCTTGCGGATTCCATCCTTTGACAAGCTCAGAACGAACGGATTTTGCTAATTCGACCATCCCAATAGAAACGCTAACTGACGAACAGTGAGGTTGACATCTACATATGCTGTAGGCATAATGACTTTCGTCAAGAGATTCGTTAATCAAATAGGGAGGACAGTATGACAACCGAAGTGATGGAAGGAATTCCATTTGCATTGCAGTTTGGTGAGAATCCGCAAGATTGGGATATCCCGTTGATTGTAGACGACAGCAGCTACAGCTTGGAGCTACAACTTCGAGTGAATCCTGGCACTGATCAGCCAACTTATCAAGTTACTGAAAGACCTGATGGCAGGCTGACATTCATGTATCCTGATAATCGTCACACCCGGAGGAGTACGAAGAATTACCTTGACGGCAAGGTCTCTTATGACATAAGGGGAGACTAAGTCTCCCGTTTCTGGATTAGCCCTAACTAAGTACACCCTTTAGCCTTCTTGTCGTGGGTTCGTTTCACATTTCGAGAAGCTGGAGGGTGTATCTCTTTGCCGCATCTACAAGTCAAACGATGTCTATCCACTAATGCCAATTTAACACTGTTGCAATTTCTAACTGTAGGTAGACTGGTCAGTGGTCAATACAGTCCTTATCCTCACAAATGAAGACGATCCTGATGCCGATATTATGACGCAGCTTCTGATTCGGCGAGGTGTGAACGTCGTTCGGTTTGATCCTGGTGACTTTCCACAAGGGTCAACCATCTCTATGCGCGGAAACGAGTTTCGCTGGCAGTACATTTTGTCAGCACAGGAACATGTTGTTGATCTTCAGCAAGTGAGTAGTGTCTGGCTAAGGCGTCCCACTAAATGGCAGCCGCCTGAATCTTATGAACTAGGGATAGGCAATTTCATAGGTGCAGAGAGAAATCATGCAATTGAAGGGCTGTGGGAGATTTTACCTGCCTTATGGGTAAACCATCCGACGCTTGACAGATTGGCAGGACTCAAACCCTATCAGCTACAAATTGCATCCAGATTAGGCTTTGTAATCCCTAGGACATTAATAACAAATGACCCTTCCGAAGTAAGGGACTTTTACAACGAATGTGGTGGAAATACAATTTACAAACCTTTAAGCGCCTCGGACTTTGTCCACCTCGGTCGCTTAATTTACACTTCTCCTGTGTCACTTTCCCATCTCGAAAGAGTGAATCAAGTGAGTGCGGCTCCTTGTCTCTTCCAGGAATACATTCCGAAAAGTTTTGAAGTCAGAACTACGGTTGTTGGCAAACGTATTTTCAGTGCCGCCATATATTCGCAGCAGTTCGAAAATACAAAACATGACTGGAGAAGAGAGACAGATTTGAGCTTGAAGTATGAACCATATTGTCTTCCCTCCGACATTGAAAGTAAGATTTTGGAATTGACCTCTGAGCTTAATTTAGCCTATGGAGCGATAGATTTTGTTGTAACGCCGAGTAATGAGCACGTCTTCCTGGAAATCAATCCTGGTGGGCAATTCGGCTTCGTGGAACAGAGGACCGGATTGCCGATATTTGCGGCTCTGGCGGATTTTCTGTCAAGTGGAGGAGCAGAGTGAACGACTTATGGTATAAACCACATGCTGAAGACCTACTATCGGCAGTGGAAGCCTCTGGTGGGCAACTTTCGAAATCAACTGCGGATGCGATTCTGAGAGTGCCGAGGCACGCATTCTTAAGGACGGTCTTCGTTAAGAGCAATGAAGAGGGTACTGATTGGCTTCCGTATAACTTGGATTACAGGAGGGAACATGACCGTCGTCTTGCATACAGAGATGAATCTTTTGTTGTTCAAGCTAGGAACGGTGTGCCGTCAATTACCTGTACAGCCCCTGGGGTGATAGTGGTTTCATTGGAAGCCCTTCAGATGAGGAAGGGAATGAAGGTGCTTGAAATAGGTGCTGGAACCGGTTATTCTGCCGCGCTAATGTCAGAGATAGCCGAAGACCCTTCGCTTATAACATCGGTCGAGATTGACCATTCATTTGCTAACCAGGCGAAAGATAATCTCCGCGCCATTGGCCTGGACGAGATAAGAATTGTTGAAGGAGACGGCAGACTTGGATATGAACCAGGTGGCCCCTACGAAAAAATTCTGGTAAATAGCACTTGTCGGCACATACCGACGAACTGGCTACATCAGTTGACTTCGGGAGGAACTCTGCTCTCTATTAGAAAGGATTCGCACACTCAACAACTATTGCGTCTGGAGCACAAGGATGGCCTGCTTTCCGGACCATCTCTGGGATTCGCAGCTTATCCGGAATTAAACCGCACTAAAGATGAACCAGTGGCGCTTTTTGATTTTCCCGATCCAGTAGTCAATATACCCTTAAACGCCTATATGGAGGTATCGAGAGAGCAAAAAGCTGGCTTCGATTTACTAAATGACGATGATTTTCGTTTTTATCTGCAATTGGCTCGACCAAACTTTCATATCTTAGATATGATAATTGAGGGTTCTAAGGCCGGAGATGGTTGGCGACCGGTAATCGTCGATGCTGCGACGAATGAGACCATTTTTTTTGGACCAATATATGGTGATGGAGAACACTCCTGCGAAAGCTACGGAGACTATGAGGCTCTGGAGCACTTTCTGTCCGTTTGCACGGAATGGATTGATTTGGGCCGTCCACAATTAAATGAGTTCTACTTCACTGCTATATCACCAGACAGTAGAGAATTGCCGTTTCGGGGCCAGACGCAGAACTTTGGGTCGAGTTGGCACATACCTAGTCAGGACCCGGACTACCTAGATTGGATTATTGAGTTGAAAGGGTAAGAGATTGCATTCCGCTAAATCAGTATGGCTATGGAAAAGGTCGTGTACGGTCATTCAGAACTAGACCCGACAGGACAAGTTAAGCCCGCGTTTCGTCCCATAATCCCAAAAGTTATCAAGGTTGTTGCTGTTCATTGGCGCATTCTGATGATAGCGTCATCCATGTCCGCAGTCTTGAGTTTCCTATTGATGGCTCCCCCTATATTGATTGGAGTTATCATTGACAGAGCAATTCTGGGAGAAAACAGACATCTTCTAATTCTCTTGTCTTGGGGACTGATTGGTTCGGCAGTGGCGATATGTCTCGTAAGCCTCGTTCAAGGATACTTTCTTACACTTCTCGCTGAGCGTATTGTTAACTCAGTGAGAGTTATGTTATTTGAGGCACTTCAGCGCCAGTCGTACCGCTTCTACTTGAACACTAACTCTGGGGCCGTGGAATCACGTAACCGGAATACAGTCGGCAGTTACATCTGGGTTGTCCGAAGTGTTCGGCGCCTTGATCCTATTAGCTGTCGCTCTTACTGTCATGTTCATTTGGAACTGGACATTGGCTCTGATAGCTGTATCGCTTCTACCTGTTATATTCCTCGTCAGTCTATTCATGGGCCACGTTAATGAATCAACAAATAACAGACTGTTCAGGAAACTGGAGGAAATGACCTCGTTCACCTACGAAAGGCTCAACATAAGTGGGTTTATCTTGCTCTCCGGCTTCGGTTATGACAGGTCTAGAGATTCCGTTCGATTTACGCAAGATACGAATGAACTGATCTCGCTTTCCGTTAGGCAGGATATGGCTGTCAGAGTCGTTTCACTTACTCTAGGGTTGATTACGACTTTGGTGTCCGCCCTAATTTACATATACGGTGGGTTTCAAGTCATTGGTGGCGAACTTAGCCTTGGCACACTTGCAGCTTTCATCGTCATAACTATGATGATTGCGACTCCAGTATCTGACTTGGCGAATCTTCATGTCAATTTCGTAGGCTCACTCGCCCCATTCCGTCGCGTATTTGACTGGATTGACTTAACCCCTGAGATTAATGATGCAGAGTGCGCCCTAGATCTACCCGTTATACAAGGAAGATTGACATTTAATAATGTTTCTTTTGAGTACGAACCGGCAATGCCTGTGATCGAGCGGCTGTCCTTTGAGATTCAGCCCGGTCAGCTTGTTGCTCTGGTGGGACCCAGTGGTGCGGGCAAGACCACAATAGCATATCTCATATTGCGATTTTATGACCCGACGTCTGGCCATATAGAAATTGACGGAAACGACCTCCGGTATATCAGTTTGTCTTCTTTGCGAAGACACACAAGTGTCGTCCCGCAGGAGGGTATCGTATTTAATACCACCATCCGAGAAAATTTGCTCATTGCAAAACCTGACGCGACCCTGAATGAGATGAACGACGCTTGTGATATCGTTCAATTAGGCGATCTGATCCGGAGCCTACCTGACAAGTACGACACTGTAGTGGGTGAATTCGGATATAGACTGTCTGGAGGGGAGCGCCAGCGCCTCGCAATTGCTAGAGCCATACTCAAACGTCCGTCTCTACTCATTATGGATGAACCTACATCGTCTCTAGATTCTATTACGGCACGGGCAGTGAGAGACGCTCTCGGCAATGTGCTTAGTCAATCAACGACGGTCGTGATCGCCCATAGACTTTCAACTATACTCTCGGCAGACAGGATCTTGGTTATAGACAAAGGGCAGTGTGTAGACTTCGGTCGGCACGACGAACTCCTGGCTAGATCGAACCTATACAGGCACCTCTACAAAGACCAGTTTGCGGCACAAAATGAAGTGCCCCTGAAAGAAGTACGAGATCCCCTGTCAGCGTAAATCTTACAGGCCGCCTGCTACATAGGTAATTGTCTCTTCATCATCGCTCTGCTGAGGTAGCCCTAGCAGGTGTGCAAATGGAGAAGGCGGTGAACCCTCTCTAATGTCAAAGACGGGTCAGATTCCAAGGGAGCAGAGACTTGACTGTTACCATATACCTCGTGTCGTGCGTAAGCCAGAAGCAGCCGAATCCGGCAGCCGCCAAGGACTTGTACATTTCCCCTTGGTTTAAGAAGGCGCGCAGATTTGTGGACGCCACAGGCTTGCCCTGGTTCGTTCTGTCGGCCAAGTATGGTCTCAGCCATCCGGACCGTCTCGTGGATCCATACGAACTCACTTTGAACAACATGCCTGTCAAGAACCGCCGCCTGTGGGCTGACAGAGTTCTCGTGCAGTTGAGGCCGCATCTTGATGGTGTCGATATTGTCGTGTTCATGGCAGGGCTGCGCTATCGTGAGTTCTTGGCGCCGGCGTTGCGGCACTACGGCCTGAAAGTCTCTGTCCCTATGGAAGGATTGCGAATGGGCCAACAGTTGCAATGGCTGACCGGGGAGCGATATGGCGTCAGCTAATTTTCGAATTCACGTTTCTGGTAGGCGCAGGAGGAAGTTCACGCAGGGGCGTCCCCGGCACGACATGGGTGCAGGACGACAGGGCGATCTATGATTCGTGCCTTGACCCTGAGAGACTTCAGGCCGAGTATAAGAACGTAAACTGGCACTTGGCGCAGAGGGTAGAGTGACTGCTTCGGAGTGGGACTGGTCCACCGGCACGATCGTCAATGTTGGGGGATCGGCAACGCGACTCACAACCCCCCGGATATCCTAGCCAGTAGTGACACTTCTCAAGGTCAGAGCGATGAGAGCGTCCGGCGGGAATACCGGCCCATCTATTGAGACCGGCTTGCTTTCACTTTTTCTTGTTTCTTTGAACTGAAGCATGTTGCTTTGTGAATTATGCCCGACCCTAATTGTAGCGTTAATATTTCGCTACTCTTTTGTGACATAAGTAAAGTGAATTGGTATAAGAACTAGCGAGTCACAAGCCTTTTCCAATAGGAGATTCGCTTCATTTTTCATGGCATTTTCCTTGGTCAACCCACTCAGTAAAAGCTCCGCATTCTATCCATCCAGTCAATTCACCCCATATCGCGCCGCATACAGTCGCCCGGATATCTACATCGCGTCGTGATACGCCTCCGCCAAGTTGATGAATTCGCTTATAGTTTTTACCATCATCCCTCCTGCGTCCGCTTTATCCTTGTGACAGTCCGACACAGGTGCGCCCGCTGGTTGTGTTTTCACCTGTTTTGATACGGGCACAGCACAGTAGAATATTATCTGCGGATGAGTCAATGATCAGTCTAAGAACAAGTGTATCACATCCACCACCATTCACATCCTGTCCATCCCGTTAACACCCGTCGACAAGCCACTCCCGCACATCCCCCACCAGCCCGGCATACTCCGCATCCCCGACCGGTACCTCGATCCACCGTATCCGCTCGTCGCCCAGCCGGAACCAGTTGTACTGCTGTCGCGCGTACCTGTGCGTCCGGTACTTGATCCGCTCAACCGCCTCTTCCAGCGCCATCTCCCCGTCAAGGTGTCGCATCAACTCCCCGTACCCCAGACCCGACAGCGCCGCGTGTTCCATGCCGTACCCGCGCGACCTCAGATCTCGCACCTCCTCCAACCATCCCTCCGTCATCTGCGCGTCCACCCTTGCGTCGATCTGAGCGTACAAAGCCGTCCGCTCCATAGTCAGCCCTATTACTTTCGAATCATAGTCAGGCGGAATCTTGCGAGGCTTTTGAGCAATCCCGCCCCTCTCTGAAGTCTCTCCACCCCGCGATAACGTAACCTCTAGCGCCCTCACCACCCTCCGAGGATTCCGCCCGTCCACCCGATCCGCTGCATCTGGGTCCACATGCCGCAGCTCCTCGAACAGCCCCTCCACCCCCTCGGATTCTACCCGCGATTGCAGCTCTTCACGCAATTTTGCGTTTGGATTTACTTCCGGAACCTGCCATCCTTCTAGTAGCCCCCAGACATACTGCCCGGTCCCCCCTACCACCAGGGGCAGGCGTCCACGCACTTCTTTTGCGTTAAGTATGCTTTGCCTGGCGTCTCTCAGGAACAGCGCGAGCGAGTACCGCTCGTCGGGATCGATGATGTCAACAAGATGATGGGGGATCTCGGCGCGATCGGCGTCAGAGGGCTTCGCCGTACCGATGCTCATGTGCCGGTACACCTGCCGGCTGTCCGCACCGATGATCTCTCCTTCGAAATCTCGCGCCAGTCGCATCGCCAGCGCGCTCTTTCCCACACCCGTAGGCCCGACGATTACTAGGAGTTTCGTCGCCATCCCCTACCCCGTACCTGCGGCAACCCTCACGATCTCCACGAACGATTCAGCATTCAGGCTCGCTCCGCCAACCAGTGCGCCATTGATGTCCGCCTGCTCCATGTACCCACCGACATTTCCTGCGTTTACGCTCCCACCATATAGCAGCGACACTTCTGCGGCAGCTTCCTCGCCACCAATTGCCACGAGGGTCTGCCGGATATGGGCCATCATCGCCTGAGCAATCTCCGGTGAAGCCGATCGGCCGGTCCCAATAGCCCACACAGGCTCATACGCAACCACGATGCCTGCTCCGGCTTCCACACCTTCTAGCCCCAATCGCAGTTGTGATTCAACAACAGCTTCTGCACTTCCACCTTCACGCTCTTCAAGACTCTCGCCAATGCAAAGTATTGGAGTCATCCCCGCTGTCAGCACAGCCTTTACCTTCAGATTCACCGCCGCATCCGATTCCCTGAAAATAGATCGCCGCTCCGAATGCCCAACAATTACATATTGACATATGTTTACAAGCATATTAGTGGACACTGCCCCGGTGAAGGCTCCGCTCACCTCGTGATGCACATCCTGCGCACCTAGCGATATACCACTATTTTTCAATGTTGATTGCACAGCTACAAGAGATATGAACGGAGGACAGACAACAACTCCAACATTCGAATCGTCTGAGACGCCGCAGGCAATTTGCGTAGCCAGAGCTTCAGCCTCATCTACCGTCGTGTTCATCTTCCAGTTGCCGACAATCATAGATATAGTCATATGTTGTGCTCGTTCCGTTGCAAAACACCTGAAGCAAGTGTTTTAATATGTCAATATGTTATGGTTGTGTCTTCTATAAAAGGTAGGCAGAGGTAGATTCTCAAGGGCCATATTTCAATAGTTTGCCCGCATGCGCCATCGCAAGCATCATCACCTCAGTAGCAGGCAGGCTCCCTAGGGATCCCACCGAGCAAGCCCGTTCCGTGAATTCTTCGATCCCTTCACCTGCCGTCCACTTTGATTGTACTAGCAGCGGGACCGGGTGCCAGCTGTGCGCCCCTAGAATAGCGGGAGTAGAGTGATCGCCTGCAACCACAAGTACGTCTTGGTCCATCTCCATGAGACGCCCAACTCCCGCGTCAAGGGCTTCCAGTGCCTGCACTTTCGCAGCAAAATCGCCATCCTCCCCTGCTGCATCAGCCGGCTTGTAATGAAGAAAGAAAAAATCGTGCTCATCGAAGTGCTCTTCCAGTGTGTCGAGCTCATCTTCGAACGTCATGCCCGTCGGTATGACATTCATCCCGACGACCTTCGCCAAGCCTCGATACATCGGATATGCAGCCACTGCTCCCGGATTGAGGCTGTACCGCTCGCCAAAGTCTGGCAATTCCGGCAGCAACGAGAATCCGCGCAGCATCGCCATGTTCGCGTTCTCTCGCTCTCGCAGAACTTCAGCCGCCGCAGTGACGAATGTCCTCACATGGGCTGCCGCCTCCTCAGATGCCTCGTCCAGCGCCTTGGCTTCCAGCGGCATAACCCCGACCATCTGCGGGTCCGTCTCGCTGATCCTGTCGTCAAGGCCCTCACCGTGCATAACCAGCACAAAACGATAATCCTGCACAGGATACACCTTGACATCCACTCCGGAGATATCAATACCGTTGAGCATGTCTACGAGCGGCGCACTCTCGGATGTCGGTATCCGCCCTGCCCTCCTGTCCACGATATTGTTGTCGTTGTCCACCGTGCAAAGATTGCCCCTCGCTGCCAGATCTCCCGGCCCGAGCTCCACGTCGATCCCCAGGGCCTCCAGTACACCGCGCCCCATGAGGTACTTGACTGGATCGTATCCGAAGAGCGCCATGTGTCCAGGCCCGCTTCCGGGCGGTATTCCGTGCATGACAGGTGTTGTTGCGCCCGCCGCGTTCCGGGGCTTTTTCCCGGCGAGCGCGGGTGTTTTGCCCCCCGCCGCGCTGCGACTGGCGAGCCTGTCCAAATTGGGAATCCGTGCCGTCTCCAATTCCGATCTTTTCGTTTCAGGATGTGGCGCGCCCCCGAGGCCATCCACGACGAGCAAAACTATCTTTGAGTCCGTTGGACGGCATATATCGGCAAGAAATGGAAGATCAATCATAGACCCAATCCAAACGCAAGGTGTATTTCGGTTAACATTTCGCTTAATTTAGAGATTATCCTAGGAGTTAATGGAACACATTGACCTGCGTCTATGCAGGAAACAACTCTACCTCACATAAATGGATGCGTAAAGGGCACAGGTCAGTGCTTCGGAGTCGGGGATATGCTGTCGGAGGCCGAATAATGAGCCAATCCGAAGAGCAGTAATTCAGACCTACCGGTTAGGCAGTGCCTCCACGCCGGGCAGTCCCCTGCCCTCCAAGAACTCGAGAGACGCTCCGCCGCCGGAAGACACATGCGTCATCTTGTCCGTAAGCCCAAGAACTGCAACTGCCTCTGCCGTGGATCCCCCACCAAGCACAGTCGTTGCATCGTCCAGCGACGCCAACGTTTCAGCAATTACCTGCGTGCCGTGCGAAAAAGCCTCCCACTCGAACACGCCCATCGGTCCGTTCCACATCACCGTCTTGCAAGCTTTAATCGCCTCGCAATATTGCCTTTCAGTGTTCGGCCCAATATCCATAATGCGAAAGCCACCTGGAATTGAACCTACCGGCACCGTCCGCGAGTCTGCATCGGCATTAAACCGGTCCGCCACCACAACATCATCCGGTAGCAGTAATCTGACCTCGCCACTCTCTGACCGGTAGATGAGACTTTTCGCAAAGGCGATCCTGTCATCTTCGACCGGCGACTCACCAACGTTAAAGCCCAACGCCTTTATGAATGTCGCCGCCATTCCCCCACCAATCAGCAGCAGGTCCGCCTTGTCCGCTAGATTGTCGAGCACGCCGATCTTGTCTGACACTTTTGCGCCGCCCAAGATCGAGGCAAACGGTTTATGTGGATCTTCCAGTGCATCCCCAAGGAATCGCAACTCCCTCTCCAGGAGCAGACCGGCAGCAGAAGGAAGCCAGTGCGCCACACCCTCCGTGGACGCATGCGCACGGTGTGCCGCGCCAAATGCGTCATTTATATAGAAAGTTGCCAGCGATGCTAGTTCGCGCGAGAATTCAGCGTCATTGGCCTCTTCGCCAGGTTGGAAGCGCGTGTTTTCGAGCATCATCACGTCGCCTCCCATAAGGCAACCTGCCAGCGCACTTACGTCCCGGCCAATCGTTTCGTTACACTGCAAGACCCGTAAGCCCAGGAGTTCGGCAAGCCGCTGAGACACGGGAGCCATACGGACCGATTCGTCAATTCGACCTTTAGGGCGACCAAGGTGCGAGCAAACAATCAGGGCGCAGTTTTGCTCCAGAAGATAACGGAGCGTAGGCAATGATGCGCGGATCCGACCGTCGTCGGAAATCTCAGACGTACCTGGCTTGAAAGGTACATTGAAGTCCACTCTGACCAGTACGGTCTGTCCGCGCACATCCACATCGCGGACGCTTCTCTTATCAGACATTGTCCTATCGCATTACCTTGCTCTAACGAGAGCTTCGACGCATTCCCTCATACGTCGCTTGCCATCGCTACCGATGCCGCTGGAATCAATTGCAGCCATCGCCTCTGCGATCAGAATGTCAGCCATGTCCTCGCAGGCAGCCCTTGCTCCTAGTCCCTCGATGACGTCCCGCAACTTAACAGCGTCTTCCGCGTCCAGTACGCGCTTGAAGTAGATTTCTCCCATTGCACGCTTCTCACTGATGGAAGCCTGTTCCAGCGCGTAAACCACAGGAATCAGCTTCTTTTTGTTCAGGACCTCCACGTTGGGTTGCGAATTCGGACCACCTCCCCAAAGTGCCTCCATGTCAGAGCGCACCTGCAGAGCGACCCCTAGCTTCTCACCGCATTCCGCAAGCGTCTCTCCGATTCCATTATCTGCGCCGCCGATAAGCGCGCCGACCTGCAACGCGCATCCCATCAGCGCCCCCGACTTGTCCGCTGCCATCTCCAAGTACGCCGATACGCTCAGATCGATTCTCTCCTGCGCCTCCAAGTCTCGAAAGCGTCCCTCGCAGACCCGCAAGCTAGCCCTGTCCACTATTCGAACTATCTCAAATACACGCTCATCCGGCACACCGCGCTCAGCAAGTCGTAGTAGCGCAAGCCGCCCAAGGGCATGCATGCCGTCCCCCGCATTGATCGCCTGCGCCGGCCCCCAAACCCACCAGACGGCATCGCGTTCATTTCGCTGCGGATTGCCCTCTTGCACGTCGTCGTGTATTTCCGAGAACTTGTCGACCAACTCAAGCGCAGCGGCGGCGGGCAGGCACGGCTCTATATCCCCGCCGACTGACTCGCAGGCAAGTACTGTCAGAAGGCCATGCGTTCGCTCCTGCCGCCGCGGGAAGTCATCTGTATGGCCCGGTGCGCCCCTCCAGCCAAGATGGTAGCCCATCATGTCATACAGCGGAAATCCTCGCTCGTTCACAATCGTCTCGAGCTCTGCGTCAACTCGCGTGGTCAACTCATCAAAGTAATTTGAAGTACTCAATCGCTCTCCAGACGCTGTTGGGGATATGGAATGAAATGTTATTGAACCTTAGCTCGGCAGAGAAACGAGCTAGCTAAACGTATTAACAAAGTTGGGAAATTACTGTGATGCAGTCCTTAAGACTTCTTCGATCTCGCCTAGACTTATTGCCCCCTCCCGCAACACACGCATTTCAGCGCCACTGACATCCACGATGGTAGATGCAACACCACCCGGCGCGTCGACGCCATCTAGCACGAAATCGACTGCATCGCCGAACTCACGCCTTACATCGGACGCGCTCGTCAGTCCTGGCCTGCCACTCAGGTTCGCGCTCGTACCCGTTAATGGCGCACCAAGTGCCTCAGCAATCGCTCTGGGAACGGCATGGTC
This sequence comes from SAR202 cluster bacterium bin90, assembly GCA_002238855.1. Lineage (GTDB taxonomy): Bacteria > Chloroflexota > Dehalococcoidia > Lucifugimonadales > JADFKI01 > Bin90. The sequence continues at coordinate 30,009 of MPND01000003.1, read as the reverse complement.
CGGCACCCGAAGCGCCACCGTGTCCAGCCCCCCGGTTACAATGTCCGGAATCTCCGCGCTCTTGCGCACGACGAGCGTCAAAGCCCCTGGCCAGAAGCGTTCCATTAGTGACCAGGCCTCCTCAGGCACTTCAGCAGCGCACTTGTCAACGTCTCCTGAGTTAGACAGCAGCAATGGTAGTGCCATACCGTCGGGACGTCCTTTGAGTTCATACACCTTCAGCACCGCCCGCTCGTCGAACGCACACGCGGCAAGCCCGTAAAGCGTGTCAGTTGGAATGGCGGCAACGCCGCTGTCCCTGAGCACTGCTACAGCGGTTTTGATTTGCCCACGCATCGCATCATCTAGCGGTAAATCACCCATCGTCTACCCACCCTAAAGTTGAATTAGTATATCATAGATGGTAAATTTTAAGCAGTTCGTACTAGGTTCATCAGCCCTAAAGCGATGGGAATATGCTGAAAGAAACTGGCCCCGTGCGAGAGAGCCAAGGCAACAGCGTTGAGGAAAGTGCCCGCATTCAACGCGAGACTGTCGTTGTAATAGACTTCGGTTCGCAATACAGCATGCTCATTGCTCGCCGGGTGCGGGAGAGCAGCGTCTACTGCGAGATAATACCGCACACCGCCGACTGGAGTTCGGTCTCACGTCTAAACCCTAAAGGCGTCATTCTCTCAGGGGGACCAGCTAGCGTGTACGAACCGGGCGCTCCTCTTGCTCCAGACTGGGTGTACGAATCGGGCCTGCCTGTGCTCGGAATCTGCTATGGAATGCAGGCAATGGCGCACCAGTTAGGCGGTAAGGTCGCCCCCACCGCTCGAAAAGAGTACGGTCATGCCGAAATGACCCGCAGTTCTGAGGAAGATCCCATTTTCAAGGGCTTGCCCCAGTCTACGCCAGTCTGGATGAGCCATGGTGACCAGATCACAGAGACGCCTCCTGGTTTCAAATCCTTGGCGCATTCCGAGAATTCGCCGATAGTGGTTATGGGCAACAGCACAGGTATGATCGGCCTGCAGTTCCATCCTGAGGTTGTCCACACTCCGCAGGGCAAGACAATCATCGAAAACTTCCTGTACGAAATTTGCGGCTGTGAAGCTCTCTGGACCCCTGGAAACTTCGTGAATGACAGCGTTGAACGCGTACGCCAACAAGTCGGTGAGGGCAAAGTTATCTGCGCTCTGTCCGGCGGTGTCGATTCGGCCGTTGCGGCTGCTCTCATTCAGCGAGCCATCGGCAGCCGTCTAACCTGCATCTTCGTGAACAACGGAATGATGCGAAAGGGCGAACCGCAGGCCGTAAGCGATACCTTCCAGCGCCATTTTCAGGCGAATTTCATCTACGCCGAAGCCACGGAGAACTTCCTGGGCGCGCTTAGTGGAGTTATTGACCCTGAGCAGAAGCGCAAGATCATCGGCGAAGAGTTCATCCGCGTCTTTGACGAGCAGGCAACAGGCATCGGAGAAGTGGATTTTCTTGCGCAGGGTACGCTCTACCCTGATGTCATTGAGAGCGAGACCACTGACAATTCCGTTTCCGCAAAGATTAAGTCGCACCACAATGTCGGTGGACTGCCGGAGCACATGAAGCTTAGCCTTGTCGAACCGCTGCGCTACCTGTTCAAGGACGAAGTCCGCGGAGTCGGCTTGGAGCTTGGCCTGCCCGAAGAGATAGTTTATCGTCAGCCGTTCCCTGGCCCCGGACTCGCCATACGAATAATCGGCGAGGTAACACACGACAAACTGGAGATTCTACGGGAAGCAGACTCTATCGTGATGGACGAGGTCCGAAGCAATAAACTGTACCGAGAGATCTGGCAGAGTTTCGCCGTTCTCACAGACACCCGCAGCGTGGGCGTCACCGGTGATTTCCGCACCTACGGACATGTCATCGCCATCCGCGCAGTCAGCAGCGAAGACGCCATGACCGCAGACTGGGCGCGCATCCCGTACGATGTTCTCGGACGCATCTCCACCCGAATCGCCAACGAAGTCCCTGGCGTCAACCGCGTGGTGTACGATATCACCAGTAAGCCTCCGGGCACAATTGAGTGGGAGTAAAACTGGCAATGACCGCATCGCAGAACGCAGTCTCCAGGGAAGAGTTCGTTTCAGCGGTTTCCCGCCTCGCCGAAAGTGTGTATGACTTCCATGCCCGCTTTGACATACCGAATCTAAACGGCAAGAATTCACTCGACGATCCATTTCCTCGCCTCTGCACGCGCCTCGCCTTTCTAATGGAAGAGACTGGCGAACACGCTCGAGAGCTTAATCAAGGCGTTCTTGACCGTGCAGCAGACGAAATGGCGGACGTCGCATTCGTCGCAATGGGCACTCTTCTTGAACTGGACTCAGTCGGTGCAAATGCCTGTCAGGAGGTGGCAATCAAAAACGACAAAAAGACATTGCAGACGCACATGGTTGAGCCATCATCCGGCAAACTTGTCAGAAGGAACCGGCCACAATGAATGTCCTTGTCGTTGGCAGCGGCGCTCGCGAACACGCCATCACTTGGAAGCTCTCGCAGAGCCCATCTGTCGGGCAGCTATACGTAGCTCCTGGTAATGCAGGCACGCAAGCAATAGCCCGCAACATCCCTATCGGCTCGGAAGACATCCCTACCCTGATCGACTTTGTTTCAAGCAACCAAATCGACCTCACGGTAGTGGGTCCGGAAGCTCCGCTGGCAATGGGTATTGTAGACTCATTTACCGACGCCGGCCTCCTCGTGTTCGGTCCCTCTATGGCAGCAGCTCGAATGGAAAGCAGCAAGGCTTTCGCCAAGACACTGATGGCCGACTGCTCCGTTCCAACAGCAGCATCCGAGACATTCGCAGATTACGAAGACGCGCGCGCATTTCTCGACACATGCCCCCTTCCAATAGTTGTGAAGGCAGACGGCCTTGCAGCAGGCAAGGGCGTTACCGTCGCCCAGACTCGCGAACAGGCGCAGGAAGCCATACGCGCGTCAATGCTCGACCGACAGTTCGGCGACGCAGGCGACTCCGTTGTAATTGAAGAGTGCATGGTGGGTCAGGAAGTCAGCGTGTTCGCTTTCGTTGACGGCGATTACATCTCTCCCATGGTCGCGGCATGCGACTATAAGCGAGTGGGCGATGGAGACTCCGGTCCCAACACTGGCGGTATGGGCAGCTTTAGCCCTCCCTTGCCGCAGCATTGGAACGCCGAAATGGAATCTCATGTCCGAGCGAACATCATGGAGCCTGTCGTCAGTGGATTGCTTGAAATGGGATGTCCCTATCGAGGCGTTCTTTACCTAGGCATGATGCTGACTTCTGAAGGTCCCAAGGTTTTGGAGTTCAATTGCAGGCTTGGCGATCCTGAAACACAGGTAATCCTGCCCCGCCTGAAGTCCGACCTAGCCGAAGTCATGCTTGCAACAGCCCGTGGCGAACTCCATAGCACGGAAATCGAATGGGACGACCGCGCCTGCGTTGGCGTTGTCGCTGCGTCGGGCGGCTATCCCGCTGCCTACTGCACCGGCTATCCCATCAAAGGCATCACTAAGGTGGACTACGATGCGATAGTATTTCATGCTGGCACTAAGCTCCTTGACGGCGCGGTTGTATCCGATGGCGGGCGTGTCCTAACCGTGGCCGCCATGGGTGAATCCCTAGATGAAGCACGCAATCACGCATACGAAGGAATCAGGCACATCACATTCAAAGACGCCTTCTACCGCACAGATATAGCTTCATTCGAGCACAGCTCGTCCTGAGACTGTCGAAGGATTATTATGAAAGCAAATTTGCGAACCAAGAATGACAACTCACTACTGAAGATTACATCCGAAAGGAGACACAAGATATGCCACTCGTAGGCGTGATAATGGGTAGCAGTTCCGACGAGGCAGTCGTGGCCGAAACGGTCAGCGTGCTCGACCAGATGGGTATCGAGAATGAGGTCACGGTCGCATCCGCGCACCGCACACCTGAGAAGGTCATGGAATATGTGACAGGCGCGCGTGATAGGGGCATCGAGGTCCTTATCGCAGCGGCGGGCGGCTCCGCAGGCTTGCCCGGCGTTGCAGCATCTTGGACTACTCTCCCTGTCATTGGCATTCCCCTACCCAGCAGCGACCTCAATGGCGTTGACGCACTTTACGCCATAGCCCAAATGCCTCCAGGCATTCCCGTGGCATGCGTAGCGGTCGGTTCCTGGGGCGCACGCAACGCAGCATTCCTCGCTGCGCAGATTCTCGGCATCAAGCACGACAGCATCCGCGCCGCCTATGACGACTACCGCCAGTCTCTCAAGAACCGCTAGAATCGTTCTATCAGTGATTCGGTCTTCCATGAATGTAGAGCGTTCGAAGGTTTTTGCGATCGCTGTCGGCTTAGAGAAATAGTGACCACAATCCGGGAGACCACCTCACCCAATCGTATATATCTTAGGCCAAGATCCGCGATATCTATGACCTCGGCGACAGCCTCCTGCTCATGGTCGCTACCGGTCGCATTTCCGCGTTCGAAGTGGTGCTGTCAACTAGCATCTTTAAAAGGGGCACGGTGCTCTGCCAGATTTCAGCGTTCTGGTTCGACAAGACAAGAGGCATCGTCTCCAAATCAGAAATGCCCCTAAATCGCGCACTTGACTTTTAGGAATATATCTTCCTATAATATGTTCATGCGAAGAAAAGCCAACACTCTTCTGCCAATCGAAGTTTCCATCCTTGACGCGGGTATCCGTATGAGAACCGACGGACTGCCCAGTTTTCACGGCTTCCTCATAGCTAAGCAAATCAAGGAAAAAGAGGGCGCACGCCTGCTGACGGCGCACGGCACTTTGTACAAGGCGCTTGGAAGGCTGGAAAGAGCCAAATTGCTCCAGAGTAGTTGGGAAGACCCTCTCATGGCCGCCGAAGAAAGGCGCCCCAGACGCCGCCTTTACACCGTAACGCCCGCCGGCGAAGCGGCCCTCGCAAAGGCAGTCCACGCGAGTGTCGGCGCTTGCGGCGAAACAAAAGGGGGACTCTCGTTCGCATGATTGAAAAATCAGTCGGAATAGTTCCCAGCCTGGTGAGAAACTGGGCGCGCGTGTACACATTCGGGCTTAATTCTGAAATCCGCGAAGCAAGGCGAGCCGAGATTGAATCCGACCTCTGGGAGCACGCACACGACTCAGAGTTGGGCAGAGACGCCCGCTCTCCGTTTTGCGCTCTGCACGCCGTCATTCGCCTGCTGGCGGGAGTGCCCGACGACCTGCTATGGCGCATCGAACATGTCAAAAGCCAATCCATGGAAGAGAACAGCCACATTCTATCCATCAATGTAAGTTCGGAGGTAAGAGAAATGACCACAATCCGAGAAACGACCCTGCCCAATCGCCTGTACCAGGGCAAGGTGCGCGACACATACGATCTTGGCGAAGGCCAGCTCCTTATGGTCGCCACCGACCGCATTTCCGCATTCGACGTTGTGTTACCCACAGGGATCCCTGAGAAGGGCGCCGTACTCTGCCAGATTTCCGCATTCTGGTTCGACAAGACTGAGGACATCATCCCCAACCACTTCGTCTCGCTTGCCACCGATCGCAGCGACCTAGATCTGTCCGACGACCTGGCCCGCCGATCGATGATCGTAAAGCGCGCCGACCGTATTGATGTCGAGTGCATCGTGCGCGGCTTCATCACGGGTTCTGCCTGGGGTGAGTACCGTCGGACCGGAACAGTCGCCGGTCAGCCGATGCCGGAAGGCCTGCAGGACGGCGACATGTTCCCTGAGCCGCTGTTCACCCCCAGCACCAAGGCCGAAGAAGGACACGACGAGAACATCACCGTCGCACAGATGGAAGACCTAGTCGGCAAGGAACTCACCGAGCGCCTGTCGAAGGCATCCATCGAGGTATATTCGACTGCCCGCGATTACGCTAGGGAAAAGGGCATCATCATCGCCGACACCAAGTTCGAGTTTGGCATCATCGACGGCGAAATTTCGCTCATCGACGAGGTGCTCACACCCGACTCAAGCCGATTCTGGGACGTGGATGGATACGCTCCCGGCAAGTCGCAGCCCAGCTACGACAAGCAGTACGTCCGCGACTGGCTCGACGAAGCCGGCTGGAACCACGAGCCGCCTGCGCCCGAACTGCCCGACGATGTGGTCGCCAGCACTGCCGAGCGCTATCTTGAAGCATACCGCATGTTGACGGGTAACTCCCTATCCTAGACAATTGGATGTGTGCCTTGTCGGCACATAAAGTCGCTGGTAACGACCCAAGAGCGGGGTCTGAAGTTTTACGACCACTCGGTGAGAATTAATGACAACCAGAGCAAAGCGTCCAACCCCAACTCAGGCGCGAGCCGCCCGTAGGCGACGACATGCACGCCGCAAGAAGATGCTCGCCATTGGCGGACTTAGTGCAGCAAGCCTTGTAGCCTTCCTGCTCATCCTCGGCCTCATCCTGCCAGGCCTGCCATTCGACGCCCTCTTCCGCGGAGGAAGCGGCGATATCTTCGAGACGGGAGCAGCGCAGGCGCAGGCGTTTGATGTTGAGGTCACTGATGTTCGAGTAGTGACGCCCGACGAAGAGTCACCAGCGGACGAGGCTGTCGCTCCTCCGTCACCGCCAAACCCTATCCTCGGGGGAGTGGACATCTTTTACAATTGCCCCGACGGGTGCGATGATCTTGTGTCGCAACTCTCCACAATTGCCGGAGAATTCGATGCGGCAGACTCCCCCATCGGCGTCACTCCCAAGACCGATATGGAAGCCAGGATTCTGCTTGTCGGCGCCGACGCCAATCAGACACTAAGCGATTTCGATGAAGCCGCCATCCGGTTCTTCATAGAAGCCAACACCAATCAATAACGATCGTTCGCGGTGAGCCTACCGGTTTACCCGTCCAATCCTTCTTATCCTGCACATCCTGTTAGGATTTCCATGTACCTCGCCAAAATTTATATACAGCTTCGCCCCACAGTCAGCGATCCCCAGGGCCAGACCATCCGTGGCGGCCTCCTCCAGCTCGGATTTGAAAGTGTAACCAGCGTCCGCGCCGGCAAGTACATGGAAATCGGCCTCCAGGCCGACACCGAGGCCGCTGCCTCTGAGCAAGTCCGCGACATGTGCGACAAGCTCCTCGCCAACCCCGTCATCGAAGACTACCGCTTCGAGTTAGAAACTATTTCAGGGTAATTTCCGACGTCAGCGTCAGCAGATACCTTGGCTGAAATGTTTTCGGCTCAACCTCTGTTAGGACGAACGGGGTGAAAGTTGACAGATGCTTTCGGGCAACAACCCTACGACCAACATCGCGGCCTCATATCTCCCAACCATCGTGAAGTCGGGGAGCGCGACGACGGTTACATTAGAGTTTACGACCATCCTCGCTGGTACTTCACAACATGTGACGAATGGGAGCCACATTTGCAGAAGGCCATTGAATACGTTCAAGGCCGAACTCTTGATATGGGCTGCGGTGCTGGATGTGTGACACTCTACTTACAGCAGCGTGGCTTGGGTGTCGTTGGAATTGACTCTTCGCCTCTCGACATTCAGATCTGCAATGAGCGTGGAATCCAAGATGCAAGGCTACTCTCTGTCACACAAATTAACGTCAAGAAACTGGGGATATTTGACAGTATAGTGTTAACAGGTAACAACTTTGGACTCTTCGGCAACCCGGTGAGGGCAAAACGCCTCCTACGACGCCTCAGTAAGATGACCACAGACAACGCGAGAAGAATCATTGCCGAAACTACGGATCCTTACACTACCGTTAACCCGGTTGACCTCTCGTATCAGGAGCGGAATCGAGCCGAAGGTAGAATGAGCGGACAATACCGTCATCGTGAACGCTACCTTAATCTCAAAGGAGCATGGTTCGACTGGCTCTTCGTTTCAAGAGATGAGATGCGTAGTATGGTTGACGATACGGGTTGGACAATAAACAAGTTCATCGAACCTGAAGGTTCTCAGTACGCAGCCGTCTTAGGGAAGGTCACGAGTCGGGAAATTGACACTTGACGATACTGTCCCTATTTCCTGTACATCGATATAAGGTACTATCCCCTACCCAATACTCCCCTTCGTGCTCGCAACCTCGCCGCCCAACCGCTCATCCACCTCCAGCGCAGCCCGCATCGACCGCGCTAGGCTCTTGAACAGCGCCTCTGCCTTGTGGTGATTGCTGCTCCCCGCCATGATCCGTACATGCAGGTTGAATGCGCCCTCGCGCGCCATTGTCTCCAGGAAATGCGGAATCAGCTCTGCCGGCAGCGCGCCAAGGTCACTGTCCGACATACCCGCGTCGATCACAGCATACCCGCGCCCGCCAAAGTCCACCACCGTCAGCGCCAGAGCTTCGTCCAACGGCACATACGAGTGAGCCATACGCCGAATCCCGCTGCCGTCCCCCACCGCGTCCTTCAGCGCCCTACCCATCACGATGCCCGTATCCTCGACAAGGTGGTGCCACCCCACATGCGAATCTCCTCGGGCGTGGACCTTCAAGTCGATTAGCCCGTGCCGAGACAACTGCGCCAGCAGGTGATCGAACATCCCGTTACCCGTGTCGATCTCGTACTCGCCCTTGCCGTCCAGGTTCACCTCGACGCTGATCTGCGTCTCCCGCGTCTCCCTGCTGAGCTTCCCTATCCTATCCATCCTGCATATCCTGTTATGTCAATTCTCCGTTAGTGGTGAGCATGTCGCACTACTCACCCATTTCTAAATCACTTCTCTCAGCGCCGCTACAAACTTGTCCGTCTCCTCCGGTGTCCCCACTGCAACCCGGAAGAAGTCCTGCAACCGCTCAGAGCTGAACATACGCACCACAATCCCTCGCTGCGCCAGCGCCTCGAAGGTCTCCTTCGCCTTCTCCGCAGACTCAAGCCTGCATAGAACGAAGTTCCCCGACGACGGCCACGGCGTCACGCCCCCGATCTCCTCCAGCAGCCCAATCATCCGCTCCCGTTCGTCAACGATCTTGCCCACATTGTCCAGCAGCAGCGGCGCGTCCTCCAGCGACGCCAGCAGCGCAGCTTCCGCAGCTACGCTAATGTTGTACGGCTGCTTGATGTCTATGACATGCTGCACCAGTTCCTCGTTCATAATGCCATAGCCGATGCGCAGTCCCGCGAGGCCTGCCCACTTGCTCAACGTCCTCAGCACCACCAAGTTCTCGTGGTCCGACACCATATCCGCGACCGTCGAATCGCAAAATTCATAATACGCCTCGTCTACTACCACGATCCGCCCTGTGTCCAGCAGTTCGCCCACATGCTCACGCGGAGTCAGGTTGCCCGTCGGATTGTTCGGCGACGCCAGAAAGATAATCTTGGTCCTGTCGTCAAGCGCATCCTTCGCAGCCGACACATCAATGTCAAACACCTCGTTCCGCTGCACCATTGCGGTCTCGCCGCCGGCTATTCGCGCCAAAAAGCCGTACATCGCGAAGGTGGGGTCGAAGTCCAGAACCTTGTCTCCCGGCTCCATGAACAGCCTGAACATCAAGTCAATAAGCTCATCACTTCCCGCTCCCGCGACAATCTCTTCCGGCGCCGCGCCTGTATAGTCGCTCAGCGCGCTCCGAACCTTACGCTGCAGCGGGTCAGGGTAGATGTGAACAGGCGCGTTAGCCACTGCATCGGCAACCTTCGGCGATCCCCCGTATGGATTCTCGTTCCCGTTGAGTTTCACGATCTCGCTCTCGGGAATGCCTGCGCGCCGCGCAATCAACTCTGGAGGGTCCACCGCTTCATAAGTCTGTACATCAGCCAGATGCGCTCGCAGCAGTCGCTTAATTTCCCCAGCCATTAGAGACTCCTCTAAATTCATCGCTTCCTCGAAAGAGAAAGGCCAGGATGGAGGCTAAACACCTTCCTCATCCTGTTTTCCACATAAGCAATTTCGCGTTCAGAAAAGCTCTTCACGAATCTCCGCTGCTTCCGCATGTGCAGTCAACCCCTCCGCCCTTCCAAGCACCGACGCTACCTTCGAAATCGCCGCCGACGTTTCCTGACTCAGCGCCACCACAGGGCTAATCTTAACAAACGAATGCACACCCAGCCCCGAGTTGAACCGTGCCGTTCCGGCAGTCGGCATCACATGGCTCGGACCAGCTACATAATCTCCAAGCACCTCGTGCGAGAAATCTCCGATGAATATAGCACCAGCATTCCGTACTTTACCGAGATGCTCCCAAGCATCCTGCACCGTCAGGCAAAGGTGCTCCGGCGCGAATTCATTCGCCAGTTCTATCGCTTCGTCCATGTCTCCCACCACAGCAATACATCCCTGCTCCTGGGTAGATGCTCGGGCAATAGCGCCCCTGTCCAACCGTTCCAACCGCGCCGTAACCTCTGCGTCCACCGCATTGGCAAGACTTTCGGAGGTCGTAATCAGCACCGGTCTCGCTAGTGCATCGTGCTCAGCCTGTGCCAGTATATCCACTGCGCACAGCGTAGGGTTCGATGCACCGTCTCCGATCACCACCGTCTCAGTCGGCCCGTACAGCCCGTCTATGCCCACATCACCGTACACCAATTTCTTGGCAAGCGTGACGAAGATATTTCCCGGCCCACAGATTATGTCAACACGTGGCACGCTCTCAGTGCCATAAGCCATCGCCGCGACAGCCTGCGCCCCACCAATGCAGAAGATCCTATCCACGCCCGCTATTTCAGCCGCTGCCAGCACCGCGGGATGGGGCAACTCACCATCCTTTGTCGGCGTACACATCACTACCTGCGGGACGCCCGCAACTTTCGCCGGAATCGCTGTCATCAGCACGGTCGAAGGATACAGCGCAGTGCCCCCTGGGATATAGGCCCCGGCGCTCCCCACTGCATTTACAATTTGCCCATATCCGGCGATGTAGTCCGTCCAACCCCTGTTCAGACAAGCCTCGTGAAATAAGCGAATGCGCTCTGCCGCAGCCTCCAATGCCTCCACTACTTCGGCTGAAGTCTGCTCACGGGCAGCCGTTATTGCCGACCGTGGCACCTCAAGACTGTCTGGCACAGCTCCGTCAATTAACTCCGTGAATTCGCGCACGGCTGCATCGCCATCAGATCGCACTCCATGAACGATGCGCTCCACCACCTGCATCGGAGTCAAACGCTCGCCGAATATGCCTTCAATGCCGTCCAGCAGCGACTTCGGTACAACGTCTAGTCCCAGCCCCCTGCCCTCGCACAGCAGCTGCCTTGCCTCTTCAAGTCCCCGAACTATCCTCACGGCAGATAGTCCTCAAGCGCTTTCGTCAGCGAAGCAACCACGGCTTCTTGGTACTCTAGCTCGCTGCCCCGCGGTATGTACTCGTACATGCGCTCAAGCCCGTCCGACGAGTTGTTAACGAAGGCATCCGCGAGTTCATGCGCCGGATGCCTCTCCTCACCGGAAGCTATCCGCCTCGCCATGAACCGAAGCCGCTCCCAGGAAAACCCGCGGTCGAAATTTGTCGTCACCCACTGCACCCAGTCCGCAAGAGTTTCATCCGGGATAAACTCCACACGCACCTGCTCGGCCGATATGTCGAGCAGACTTCGCATTGGAACGATTTCCTGCCAGCAACGCCTGTCGAGCTCAAGTTGCATCGCCCTGTCCATTACCAGCCCGAGCACACCATCCTCGAACACATCCTGATTGCCGAAGTATGGCCGGAACATGCTGGCAATCCACGTCTCGTCAGCAAGCAGATGCGTAAGATACCCTGCCATAAACGCTTGCGTCGCTCCGCTATGCGCCTCAGCATCTCCAAGACTTGGGTGCTGATGAAACAGGCCATTGATGCCGGTGCCAATCTCTTCGAAGTCGAGCTGCGCGAAATGATATACCGACCGGTCCTTGCGGGTGATCACGCGAATATCGGGCGATGTCGAACCCATCAGGTAATATCCCATATTAGCGTCGATAGTGTCGTGGCGAAGAAGGTCCGCAGCCCTGCGCGCAAGGCTCATATGCACAGGCGGATTCGGCATCGTCCCTCCTGATTCGTGTGAATGGTCTGTCCTGAGCTTGTCGCAGGACGCACCGGTTAGCTCCTTCTCCCTCGCAGAGAAGGTCAGGGTGAGGGCATAAGAGCCCCTTATCCTGACCGTCGATTTCAGCTACCTGTCAGCCTAGCTTGCGCCTCACAAGCAGAATTGAAAACATAATTAAGGTCTGTCACGGTGACACTAGTGCCGCCGGCTTGCCGCAACCTGTTCACTGCGTCCGTCAGGCTGCGTTTCCTGATTATAACGGTCGCCGCGTACCAGCCGACTCCGTCCTGCGAATACACTTTTGCGATCGTGGGCCCACGAAGACCGCTGATTGCGGTATGCTCGAGTACTTGGTGCGCCACATCTTCTGGCGTCTCGCCTCGCATATTGGCAGTCACGCTGTAATATGCCCTTGAACGCAGGTGGCCTTCCATCACATCCACAAGCGTCTTGGCCTTTTCTAGCTTGGTGGTGTCCTCAGCAAGCAGTCGCTGATTGCTGATCAGGCACGCCTGCGAGGAAATAATAGTCCCTCCGCTAATAGTCTTCAGACGGTTTTCACGCATCGTAGTGCCGCTCTCTGACACATCAGCGATCATGTCTGCGAAGCCCATCGCGACTGCCGCCTCCAGCGTGCCGCTCGAATGGACTAGTGAAAAAAGGTTGATCCCACTCCGCAGCAGGAACCTCTCCACAAGGCGCGGGTACTTGGTCACGATTCGCAGGTCCCTGCCCTGCTGCCGAAACTCCATCGAAAGGTCAGCCAGGTCAGCAAGAGAAACTACATCGACCCATGAGTCAGGCACGCCTAGCACCAGGCCGCACCTGCCAAAATCCAGGTCGTCTATGACAACTCCCGAATCGCTCCCCTCGCTCCGCAACTCCAGGTAGCGGTCAAGCCCCACGATACCCAGGTCCGCGCTACCTTCTTCGACTTTCGGCGTTATGTCGGCTCCTCGCTGGAACATTACCGTAACGCCCGGAAGAGCCGGAATCTCTGCGATGTATCGGCGCGGATTGCTCCTCGACACGCCAATCCCACACGCGCGTAAAAATGCCTGAGTAGGCTCGAACAGCGCGCCGTCACTGGATATGGCAAGCCGCAGACTGCCGTTAAGCTCCATTGTTACGCGCTCCGTTTGCGTTTAACGTGTCAAGTACAGCATCGACATTGTACGCGAATCCCATCGCTGGAACGCTCTCGCTGCCGCCGAGGGCTTGCACGAGGTCGTCGTACCGGCCGCCGCCGCCAAGCGCCACGCTGTCGCCCTGCACAATTTCGAATATCACTCCAGTATAGTAAGATATGCCGCGCGCCATTCCCATGTCCAGAGAAATCTGTGCCTCGGCAATTCCCATCTGGGAAATGCGCTCTAGCAACGATTCCGCTTCATCCAGCGGTGCCGCATCCACTCCACACTCCGCCGCAGCTTCACGCGCGGAACGAATAGTGGATTGAGGCTCTCCATTCATTCGGGAGAGCAATTGAGCCAACTTGAGCGCGCACTCGAAAGACTCTGGACAGTTAGCCTGGCGTACCTTGCTTAACAGACGCGCGATTATCTGGTCTGTAGATCGCCTACCGAGCGGTTCAGGCATTGATTCTTTCAGCACACCCAAGATGAACTGCTCGGCAGCTTCTGCGCTCATGCTCTCCAGCGCAGTCTCCAAACCCAGACCCAGGGCCACGCTTCCGCTTACCAACCCAACATCCCTGGCGTGCTCCATCAGACCTTGCACATCAACTTCGCCAGTCCTCAGCGAGTTCATATTGCTGATGATGAACAGCTTGGCGGGGTCCGATAACGTGAATGACTCAAGCAGATTGTGCAGCACTCCAAGGTGCCCGACGCGAAGATGAAAATCGCCAAATCCCAGTTTCTGAAGCCCGGAACACGCCAGTGAAATAATCTCAATGTCCGCGTCAATTCCGGACGGCCCCACGAGTTCCGCGCCCGATTGGGTAAACTGTCGGTAGCTGCCCTGCTCCGCAGGCGAGTATCTGAATACAGGCCCACTATATTGCCACCTCACAGGCAGTTCAAGCGAATGTTCATTGTCTATGAAGTGACGAATAACGGACGACGTGAACTCCGGACGAAGGCTTACGGGCGTGCCCCCGGGATCGGTAAAATTATACAGCCGTCCTGCGAGATCGCCGCCCGCCTTCCGCACGAACAGTTCGGTCTCTTCCAGCAATGGAGTTTCGATGGGTTGGTACCCTCGATCACCCATATGTGAGCGCAAGCAAGTTAACGCATCGTCGCTCTGCTGCCACCTCATCGAGTCGAGGTCTTTCATCCCGAAAAGGCTGCCGATTTGCTTACTTGCGCTTCGTTCCTGCAATTGGCTCACGTAGTCTGCCCGTGCTGTAAATCTTGAAATATTGTCGCTGCTGATACGCAGTTTAACGCCTGATTAGCAGGCGGAGCGGGCATCCAAAGACTAGCCCATGTCACGCCGCCATGTTCGCACTTTCACATTTTAGTGTCAACCAAAACCGCGCCGATTCATCCATGCTAAACTTAGCTACCATCCCATCAGCATCTTCCGAATTGACTATGCCACTTGCTCAGAGAACAGTCGCCATCGTTGTCGACAGCGCCGCCTCTCTGCCTCCCGGTTTCTCCCAGCAGAGGGGCATCTTCATTGCCCCAATGACCGTTACCCTCGACGGGTATTCATATCGAGACGGCATCGACATAACCACAAACGAGTTTTACCGTCGCCTCCGCACGGCATCAACCTCTCCGACGACATCTGCCCCCTCGACCGCAGCATATATGGAGGCATTTCACCTAGCCTCAAAGGAACACGAAGCAATTCTCTGCGTCAGCGCTGGTGAACGCTTCAGTGCCTCCTTCGATGCTGCCGCTCTAGCCGCTGTGGAGGCGCGTCATTTGCTGCCATCCACTGAAATACGCCTACTGGATTCGCAGGCGGCAGCCGGTTCCCAGGCATTGGCAACGCTTGAAGCCTGGCGAGCAGCCCAGGAAGGCGCAACTCTTGCAAGAGCAGAAATGCTGGCAACCCGAGTCGTCGACCGGGTTAGCCTACTTGCATTCGTTGACACTCTGCGATACCTCCGGCGCAGTGGTCGCGTGCCTCTGGTTGCACATTTGGGAGCTTCATTGCTGCGAATCAAGCCACTCTTCAAGTTGGAGAAATCGGAAATAACCACTATGGCAAGGCTGCGGACACGTAGAGCCGGGATAAGACGCATGCTCGACCTGATGCGAGAGAGAGTGAGCACCGACAAACTCCACGCCGCTGTAATGCACGCCGATGCGCACGAAGACGCAGAGTCCATGATGCGTTCAATTGAAACAGAATTCGACTGCACCGAGCTATACATCAGCGAATTCACCCCGGCCATGGGAGCTCACATAGGTCCAGGCCTGCTAGGCATTGCCTTTTGGTCTGAATCCACCTAGCCCTGACGTCACTAACCCGTACATCCAAGATATTCCGCGATATTCCGCCAGTTTGACACCTGCCCGCCTCTGCTATACATTCCCAGAAATCACTTGGAGGTAACGCAATGGCAGGTCCCTATTCCATAAAAGCCGACTTCGATGTACCTATCCAGATGCGTGACGGCACAACCACCTACGCCGACATCTTCCGCCCCGATGCGCCCGGCGAAAAGTTCCCTGTGCTGCTCACCCGAACCCCGTACGACAAGAGTAGTCCACAGAACCGCACTGGAACTCTCGACATAGTACGCGCTGCGTCGAGCGGCTATGCTGCCGTTGTTCAGGACGTACGCGGTCGATTCACTTCCGAAGGCGAGTTCTACACCTTCATCAACGAAATCAATGACGGATACGATTCCGTAGAGTGGCTCGCCTCGCAGCCCTGGTCCACTGGAAAAGTAGGCACTTTCGGCATATCCTATGTCGGCGCAACGCAGTGGCTCGCCGCAAAATCTCTACCACCATCACTCACCGCAATCGCCCCAGGATTCACCGCCCACGACTACCACGAGGGATGGGCCTGGCAGGGAGGCGCATTCGAGCTGGGATTCAACCTCTCATGGTCAATCGGCGCACTGTCCAGTGCTAATTGGGCGAACCTGTCACAGCGAATTAACAAGGACATCAGCGAGCTAAACGCCCTAATCACATCTAAAGACTCACTGGAAGGCGGCTTCTCGCACCTGCCCATGCAGGATATGCCCGACCTCAAAGAAGGCGTCGCCCCCTATTACTACGACTGGCTCACCCACGCCGACTACGATGACTACTGGAAGCAAGTCTGTATCGCAGAGTCCCACTCCGAAATCGCCATCCCTGCATTCAACGTTGGCGGCTGGTACGACATCTTCCTCGGCGGCACGATCGCCAACTACCTCGGAATGCGGGCCAATGGCGCATCTGATCTCGCCCGCAGCGGCCAGCGCCTGCTAATCGGCCCGTGGATTCATTCCGGTTCCGCCCCTGCCGTTTCCGGAGAGTACAACTTCGGCACGCGCGCTGCAGCCGCTGCAATCGACCTCCCAGGCGAGTTCCTCCGGTACTACGACCACCATCTCAAGGGTGAAGACAACGGCGTCCCCGGCGATCAGCCAGTCAGAATCTTCGTCATGGGCATCAACGAGTGGCGATATGAAGACGCCTGGCCCCTCGAGCGCGCCCAGAATGTCCGCTATTACTTGCACAGCGGCGGAGGGGCCAACACAACAAACGGTGATGGAGGCCTCAGTCCCGAATCGCCCGGAGATGAGCCGCCTGATGTCTTCGTGTACAATCCCATCAATCCTGTACCTACCGGCGGAGGCGGGCTCTGCTGCGACCCCGCCTTCATGGCGCCCGGTGCCTTTGACCAGCGCCCCATAGAGGCTCGTGCGGACGTCCTAGTTTATACAACGCCGCCGATGGAGCAGGACACCGAGGTCACAGGCCCCATAACAGTCACCCTCTACGCATCCACATCGGCCGTAGACACCGACTTCACCGCCAAGCTCGTCGACGTCGAACCCAGCGGCTACGCACGCAACCTCACAGACGGCATCATCCGCGCCCGATATCGCACTCCTCGCGCTGAAGCTTCATTCGTAACCCCAGGCGACATCGTTGAGTACACAATCGACCTGTGGGCGACAGCCAATGTATTCAAGAAGGGACACAGCATCCGAGTGGAAATTTCCTCCAGCAATTTCCCACGATTCGACCGTAACATGAACTCAGGCGGAACCATCGGCGAAGAAGGCTCGTTTGTCTCCGCCCTTCAGACGGTCCACCACTCCGCCGCCCATCCATCCCACATCACCCTCCCCATAGTCCGAGGCAACTAAGCCGAAACAGTAGGGGCAGGCCGAAATAGCCTGCCCTTACTGTGTCCGACCTGAGGCTTCACAACTAACTGCAAGCGATGCCATAATCGCTCATTTGAATACCTGTGCCACCACTCGAAAACAAAATGTCACGCAATATCTTCGACGTCCCAGACCCACTCCCAGACAATGAAGTATTCACCGAATTGCTTGGCTCGGCCGATGTGAGAATCGAGCGCATCGTCTCAACAGGTCAGGCCACGCCCCCTGGACAGTGGTATGACCAGCGTGAAGACGAGTGGGTCGTTCTAATTCAGGGCGAAGCCGTCCTCCAATACGAATCTGGCGAGAAGCACCGCATGTCCGCCGGGGACCACATCCTGCTGCCAGCACGCTGTCGGCACCGGGTCGTATACACAAGCACGCAGCCACCGTGCATCTGGATGGCCGTCTTCGGCAATCTGCAATGAAAAAGGCAGGCAACGCATGCCTGCCAGTTATAGGGATGCTAAACCTAATGAAAAATCTACCAACTCTTCTGGCGCGCCTGAAGGGATTCGAACCCCCAACCCTCGGTTCCGAAGACCGATGCTCTGTCCATTGAGCTACAGGCGCGCATCGGAAAACAACCCACTGACGACCCCGCCGCCATTTACCAGTTTAGCATATTCTTGCCATCGTTATGGCAAGTCAATCGAGTCGGCCACCAAGAAATACTGCTCACACTCCAGGACCCGTTTACACCTTGTCAGCCCAGCCCCGCAATCACATCCCGGTAATTCTCCCTACCCGTAGTCCGCAGCCGCATATCGTCTCCCACCTCCAAGTCCCCTGCATCTTCTAGCAACTCAATATGCGCCACGATCTCTGACAACGCCATGTAGAGATTCCCACCGATCAGCTTGCGCCGCTCGAATACCCCTCGCGTGATACGCTCCAATGATGTCGGCTCCGTACCCATCCTGTGCAAAATTCGCCTGAGTCTCACCACATGATGCTGCAGTATATCCTCAGCCCTCTCAGTCGTCTCGAAGTTAAACTTCCCTTTACTGAATAGCCTGTGCGCCGGAAGCACCGAAACGTCATTACCAAGGTTAGCTATCATCCTTAGCGACCGTAGATAAGTCTCCAGACCATAGATCTTATCCTCACAGTGGTAGTGCTCCGGAACCTTTTTCCTTATCTCCGGACTGAACCGCGCCTTTGTCGTCGGATGGGGCGTAATCTCCGGCAGCACGTGATCGCCCGTGAACACAAGCCCGTCTAGCGTCACGCATATCTCGTCAGGCGAATGCCCCGGCGCATGAATGAAGCACAAGTCCCCCGACCTATCGTCGGCTTCCAGGCTGCGGCTCACATTGAACTTACGCCGGACTTCCACATACCGCTTCTGACGGTCTGCGTATCCGTCGGACTGCCTCGCCGCCTCCTCTGCATTGCTCACCCTGTCTGCAATCATCACACGGTGCATCGCTCTCTGCAGCGGTGACGAGGGATTGCGCTGAATGTCCCAAGGATTGTAGTTCAGCAGCCGCGCATAGATGTCGTGTGCCCATATTTCCGCGCCAGCTTGCTGCGCCAACTGCCCTGCTGCTCCGTCGTGGTCCTGATGTCCGTGCGTAATAATTACCCGCTCGATGTCCCGCACCTGGTAACCCGTCGCGGCTACTCCGTCTGCAAGATGCTGGTACGAGCCCGTCGCCCCTGCGTCAATCAGAGTCATCCCGTCGTTCTCGAACAGGTAAGCCCACGTGGGTCCTGTTCTAGAGTTATTGTCTTGCGGCACTCCGACGGCGTGAATCCGCCTGCCTTGCTCAGTGTCGAGGCGGACAACCATTCGATTGCCGTCCGCATCGCCCTCTCGCACTGTAACCACTTCCTTGAACTGCGACATAAGGGCATCTCCGTTCTCGGTCAAAGTCGCGCAAACAGGCACGGCAGTCGAAATCTTGGGGTGAAGTAAGTGGGGTGGGTGAGGAGATTTGAACTCCCGATCTCCAGGGCCACAACCTGGCGCCTTAACCGCTGGGCCACACCCACCGCATAAGCCGATTTTAGCAGTCACCCAACTCGTCGGTCAACCATTCTCGGTGCCAGCCCTATCCGGAATCCGAGTAGATTCAGTCTTCTGCGCTGGCGGGCGATCAAGACCAGCAAGTAGCGGCAGGCAACCATTCGGCACAACGCGGACATAGCAAAAAAGTGAAAACGGGCAAGCCTTGCGGCTGCCCGTCCGTTCTAAGATTAATATCCCTTAGCCTGCTATGCATTCACACCTATTCGGAGAGCGCTTCAGCCCCATTTTTTGTCGTCAGTGCTTCTAGCAGTTCGTCTACCATTACATCTTGCTTAGTATGGTGGCGCAGTGGCAGCGTCGGGTTAACCCGGTACACATTGCGCCTGCCCTCCTTGCGTCTTTCGATGTATCCCGCAACCTCCAGGTCCGAAATTATCTTATGCGTCGTTCGCTCCGTCACCCCGATGTAATTCGCAATCTCACGCGCGGTGCTTCGCGGGTTGTGAAATATAAACGAAAGGACAAGGCCATGGTTGGTTATGAAGGTCCATCGAGGAGCTGTAGTCACAATACATCCTCTCAAGTCACGGAACGCTGAGAACAAATCTTAACACAGCACACATACCCATACAACAACGCAAAATCACGGGAAGAGTCATCAGACGCCACCTCGCACCCTCCCCTGTCAATAACGTGGATGGGATAAAGGACAGTGCAAGAATCCATGAGCACTTCATCGCCGCTTAGCAACTAGTCGAGCTTGGCTTCCTGGCTGTGAGCATTCCGAGTGAGTGTATGAGGTCGTTCATACCCTCCCGATCTGAATGGACAAGATGAGGATGGCTAATCGACTCTTTCTATCACAGACCAATTCGCCAGAGGGCTGACAGTTGACGCCCGACGACTGATTACTATCCCGCCAGATCACACACAAGCTGCACCAGCGTTCGAACCGGCACACCGGTTGCGCCCTTTACCGTTGCGCCCTTACTGCTTCGCGCCCGCGCGGTTCCAGCAATATCGAGGTGTACCCACGGAGCGCCATCATTGAACTCACCAATTATCAGCGCTCCCGTAATGGATCCGGCTCCGCGTCCGCCGGTGTTCTTTATGTCTGCGATGTCGCTGCTGTACTGCGACTTGTACTCGTCGAACATCGGAAGCGGCCACGCCCTCTCCCCCACCGCATTCCCAGCGTCAACAACCTTCTGCGTGAATTCATCGTCATTCCCGAACGCCCCCATGCACTGGTCTCCCAGCGCGACTGACATCGCGCCCGTGAGCGTCGCCACATCCACCAGCCGACTCAAGCCCACTGACCGTGCGTATGACATCGCGTCCGCGAGCACCAGCCGTCCCTCAGCATCTGTGTTGTCGATCTCGATCGTCTTCCCATTCATCGCCCGCACTACGTCACCAGGGCGCTGCGCGGTTCCGCTCGGCATGTTCTCCGTCGCCGGCACTATCACTGTAACGTTGACCTTCGGCTTCAGCTGAGCGATTGCCTGCATCGCCGCAATCACCGATGCGCCGCCTGCCATGTCCCCCTTCATCGTTGACATGCCAGCCGCATTCTTGATATCCAGTCCACCGCTGTCAAACGTGATGCCCTTCCCCAGCAGGCCGATATTGTTCTCTTCATTCTCCGGGTCGCCGCTGTACCGCATTATGATAAATTTCGGTGGCTCTTCGCTCCCCTGTGCCACGCCTAGCAGCGCTCCCATGCCCATCTCGGCCATCCAGGGCCGCTCCTTGACTTCCAGTTCCACACCGTGCGCCTGGGCCACCTCCAGCGCCCTCTCAGCCATTTCCGATGGCGTCATATTGTTCGCCGGTTCGTTCGCCATGTCCCTGCAGAAGTTCACTGCCTCCCCAATCACGCGCCCTGCTTTCGCCCCTTGCCGAAGAGTCTCCACCTTCGACTGGTCAAACTCCACGACCGTCACTTCGGACAGACTACTATCCCCGGCATTGGACTTGTACTTATCGAAACGGTACAGTCCCATCACGACACCCTCCGCCAGTGCCTGCGCGCTTGCGTGATCGTCCAGTCCCGCAATGCCTGCTCCATGCACGATGGTCGTCGCGGACTCCACGCCAATACCATTCAAGTGGCGCGCAGTCTCCGCCGCAACGCTTCGCACCCCATCAAGCGTAAATGAATCAGCCTTGCCCAGCCCCGCTACAAGCACCCTCTTCGGGGCAATGCTCCCAAGCGTGTGTATCAAGGTGAGTTCACCGCGCTTCCCCTTTATCTCCCCATCAGCTATAAGGGCAGAAATCGCTCCTCCCATAGCCTTGTCCACGGCGCCAGTCGCCCCGCCCGGCTCTTTGACTCCTTCGAAAAGGTTCACCACCACCGCGCTCGTGTTTTGTTCGGCTATATTTCCTGCGACCACCTTGATGTTCATCTTCAGTCCTCCATTCATTGCAAATAACGCGCCCATTATATGCCAGCCCGCTCAGGTTCTGCTATCCTTGCTTTTGTCCAGTCACGTTCATTCCTAGTACGAACTTAAAGGAGCAGCCAAGTGGCAGAGCGCAAGACATCCCAGGCGGAAACCGAACTGATTCAGAGGGCGCACAACGTATTGCCCGGCGGCAGCCTCGGCAACATCGGTAGAGACATCGTAATCGCCGAAGGCAAGGAAGGCAGGGTACGCGACGTCAGCGGCAATGAATATGTTGACTTCCTGCTCGGCTCGGGCCCCATGCTCATTGGACATGCCCACCCCGAAGTAAACGAAGCAGTCCGCAAGCAGTTAGAAAAAGGCACCACATTCTTTGCCAATAACGATCAGGCAATCATGCTTGCGGAGGAGCTTGTCAACGCTGTGGCTTGCGCCGACAAGGTCCGCTTCACCAGCAGCGGTACAGAAGCGACATTCTACGCCCTGCGCACCGCCAGGGCGTATCGTCAGCGGGATAGGATTCTTAAGTTCGAGGGCGGCTACCATGGCATGCACGACTACGCGCTCATGAGCATGTCGCCCGTGAATCCGCACGACTTCCCCCGTCCAACCCCAGACTCTGCCGGGATTCCTCGAGCCATAGAAGACGAAGTGCTCATTGCGCCCTTCAACGATGTGGAGATGGCAACGGCTATTATCGAGCAGCATCACGACGAGCTTGGTGCAGTTATTGTCGAGCCGTTTCAGCGCCTGCTGCCTCCCAAGCCGGGCTTTCTGCAGGGTCTGCGAGATGTAACCGCACAGTACGGTATCCCGTTGATATTCGACGAAGTCGTCACCGGATTCCGCTTTGCCTACGGTGGCGCACAGGAATTCTACGGAGTTAAGCCCGACATGTGCTCTCTCGGCAAGGTCATCGCAGGCGGCTTCCCACTCGCGGCGGTGGCAGGCAACGAAGAGTTGATGAATCACTTCGACGCCTCTTCCGGTGAACCGGGCGGTTTTCTGCCACAGATAGGCACTCTCAGCGGCAACCCCGTCGCAGCGGCGGCCGGGCTGAAGACCCTGGAGATATTGAGACGCGAAGGTACTTATCAACGCATTTTTGGCACGGGACTACGCCTAAAGGAAGAACTTCAGCGCATGCTGAATGAGGCCGAAATTCCGTCAAGCGTAGTCGGTGAAGCTCCGCTATTCGATGTCTTCTTCACCGATGGCGAAATTACTGACTATCGCTCAACACTCCACGCCGACAAGCAGATGCTCGGTCGGTTCAATGAACTTCTGCTTGCACAAGGCGTGCTGAAGGGAGACACCAAATTCTATGTCTCCCTAGCTCATTCCGCCGCCGACGTACAGTACACCCTTGATGCGTTCGCCTCTGCGATCGAAGAACTGAAGAGTTAACCTCCTCGAACCTCTGCGCTACGCCGATTATGCGTTCTCATTCCATAATCGGCGTACCTCCAAAATGCCTCGGCATTTCCCCGAATCCACGCCAATAGTCGCTCAATGCAAGGCAAAAGCGGTTACGATTTTCGTAACTTCTCCCCTCATTTTGTCGCCAACAGCTCACTTGATGTTTGTCTGTGTATCGTTTTCTTTGAGTTTTTTCCAAAACAAGGTATTGATTCCTGATTGACTTGTTTCCAGAACAGAAGGTACCTTTGATACACGGAGGCGGGAAGTTTGGAAGTGGGTGGTTTCCGGAAGGGCATCATCTTCCCGGCCCTTTGGTCTGTTCCCACAATGTGTCTGGAGGCACATGCTGGAACGAGATATTCGGCAATTCTGGTCTGTAAGTAGCCGTTGATTTCTCCCTTGGAACAGTCCTTTCACTATTCTCTTTATCGCATATTGGTGTCCCATTCGCTCTTGGCGATTGGCCTGAAGGAGACAACATTGAATCTTGGAACTACTACTATAGACGTTGTCAGCGATGGAACGTTCCTGATGGACGGAGGCTGTCTGTTCGGTCAGGTGCCAAAGACCGAGTGGGAGCTTCAAATAAAGCCTGACCGGCGAAATCGCATTCGCCTCGCGCTAAATTGTCTTCTGATTCAAACGCCCGAACTTAACGTCCTTGTTGATACTGGTGTTGGCTCAAAGCGACAGGACAAGATGAAGGAGACGATTCGTCTTAACGGCAACAAGTTGCTTAAGGGGCTGAAGGCACACGGGATCACCGCGCGGGATGTCGATGCCGTAATTTTGAGCAATCTGCACTTCGACCACTCAGGCGGTTGCACGAAGCTGGACCGATCCGGAACGCCGGTACCTACATTCCCCAAGGCGCGTTACCTTGTTCAGAGAAGTAGTTGGAACGAAGCTAACTCTCCCAATGAGCGTTACAGGGACACTTTCTACGACGACGACTTCCTCCCGCTTGCGGAGCGGGAAATGATTGACTTTGTGGACGACAGCTACGAGGTTATTCCCGGCCTTAAGCTTAAGGTTACCAATGGACCCTCCGAAGGCCACCAGATTGTTCTGGTGGAGCGCGGAAGCGAAAAGATCGCATTTGTGAGCGACCTAATCCCAACGCCGCACCATCTTCCTCTATCGTACATTCCTGCGATGCACGAATTTCCCAATACTACGTTGGAGCAGAAACGAGACTTTATTGAAATGGCAATAGAGGGTGGGTGGCTTGTGGTCTTCGGTCACGGGTTCGAACAAAATGCCGGCTATATAGTGCAGAAGAACGGGGCGACGCAATTCCTTCCAGTAGAAGTTTAATGTGAATTGTGGGCATTCCGCCCGAGTTCAAATCGAAGTCGAAGGGGCGCCAATTGGCGCCCCTATCTGCGTTTAGTCACTCTTCACAAGGGCGTCGACGATGCCTTCCGGTGACAAAGACATCAGCTTCGCCCAGGTAATCTCATTCATCAGATTAGTTTCACTCTCTGTCCTGACGCGAATGTAATTGTCGGTCAACCCGGTCCAATGCGGACTTTCTTCCCGTAGATTCCTGCTTTCCCATAGCACTCTGCGGATTTCCCCCAGACTATCTAGCCTGAACCTCTGTGCCTGCGTGCTGGCAAGCTCCAAGAGCGCTTTCAGCCGCTCCGCCTTCACGCTCGGTGGCAGTTGTTCGCCGAAGTGTGCTGCACTAGTGCCAGGTCTTACCGAATAGGGGAATACATGCATGTCAGCGAATCCAATGCGCTCGCATAGTTCGAAAGTCGCCTGGAAATCCGAGTCAGTCTCCCCTGGAAATCCCACTATGACGTCTGCCGTAATACTGGCACCGGGCACTTCTGCTCGAATTCGACCAACTGTTGATTCATACTCGCTGGCCGTATAGCGCCGTCTCATTCCCCGCAGGACGGCGTCACTCCCACTCTGCAGGGGCATATGGAAGTGAGGGCAGAGCCGCTCATCGTCCCACTTACGAAGCAGTTCTTCGTCAATTTCGCGCGGCTGCAGTGAAGAAACCCTTAGACGCTCGACTTCGGTACACGATAGCAAATCGGCAATGAGCGATTTCAGCGTATCGCCTGACAGATCGAAGCCGTATGAACCTAACTGTGTCCCGGTCAGAACAACTTCCCTGTATCCGACGGAAACGAGCCGATTCACCTCCTTAACTAGCACATCGCCTGGGACGCTCCGCTCTCTACCGCGGACCTTAGGCACAATGCAGTATGCGCAGACCTGATCACAGCCTTCTTGTATTTTGACCATCGCCCGCGTTCGTCCAACCCGAAGGTCAATGAACTCTGCATCTTCACCGGTCGCGCATGGAACTTGCTGCTTGCCTCGCCAACCAATCACCTGCTGCACTAGTCGCTGTTTTTCCACGTTGCCAAAAACGAGGTCTATTTCTTCTAGATCACGAAGCTGCTCCGGCGCTCGCTCCGCGTAACAGCCCGTCGCAACGACTACAGCATCTGGGTTACGCCGCCTCGCCGACCGGAGAGATTGACGCGCCTTCCTGTCAGCGACGTGCGTGACGGTGCAGCTGTTGACCACGTAGACGTCCGCTGGCCCGTCCTCACTTACCTGTGTAAGCCCCGCTTCTCTGAATTCCCGAGCAAGGACAAGCGTGTCAGCCTGGTTTAGCTTGCATCCGTGCGTTTCAATGGCAAATGTGGAGTTTGACCTGTCCATTTGATCTGGCATAACCCGTCCGAATTCAGTTGAACTTTCCATGCTATTATAGGAATTCGCCCGATAGGCGGTCAATTTGCAACTTGGCACTCCCCTACACTGCTCCTCAATATCGATGTATGTCTGATACAGCTTCCTCGGAAAATCTTGCTCTCCCATCCTCCATTGAACCAATGTCTTGGGTCGAACGTGCTCGCCGCATGGTCTCCTATCATCAGGAGGCAGCGGACTTCATCAAGCGAGCATCCAAGGCATTTCCTGTTAGCGCCGAGCACACACAGCTTCTCTTGCAATTATGGATTGAAGCGGATCTTCTGGACTCTGTGATACTGCCGCTTCTCGACGAGATCAATACTGAGCTGATAGATGGTCAAGGCGAGTTAGACACCAAGAGAGGCGTATCAGTCCAGCGCTCGAATGCACCGGAACTCTCCGGCACGAATGCCGAAGAGGTAGTCTATGAGTGCTTCTGGTCCCTTGATTGGACAGACGACCGGAGCATCTCGGTAGTCTTATCAGCAATCGAGGATGGGGTCTTTTATGTCCGGTCCAGGGGCAATGCCTCTGCCTATGAGCACAGAGTCGGCTATCCTGTCTCAATTGGTGGGCTTCAGGATGCTCTGGTCGCGACATTCGTAGCTGAATCGACAGTCATCTGAGGCAGATTTGCCCTTGAGGTATCCATTATGTGTCAAGACTGCTATAGTTCTACAGGTGACTGATTGTTGGGATAATTGCAGTTCGTATGCAAAGTCTCAGCATTTAATGAAAAACGGAATCAATATAGACACTTAGATGTTCAGATTTCTCTGTATGGGAGCAAGCCTCAGATGAAAGACCGAGTTGTCGTAACGGGGATTGGCGTTGTCAGTCCGTTGGGCCTTGACCGCCACACCACCTGGCAAAACTTGGTAGCCGGAAAGTCCGGAGTTGACCAGATTTCTTCATTTGATACGGATGGCTTCCGTACAACCATCGCGGCCGAAGTCAAGGAGTTCGACGCCTCCCAGTTCGTTGGTAGGAAGGAAGCCCGTCGCATGGATAGGTTCGTTCAGTTGGGCGCGGTCGCTTCCCTGGAGGCGGTCCAACATGCAGGGCTGAATATAACCGCCGAAAACAGCACTCGAGTTTCTGTAATGATCTCAAGCGGAATCGGTGGAATCATCACACTTTCTGAACAGGTTGGTGTGTTGGGGTCTCGGGGCCCTTCGCGCATCAGTCCTTTTCTCGTTCCTATGATGCTGCCTGACATGGCTTCTGGGCAGGTGTCCATCATGCTCGGCGCCAAAGGACCGAATTACTCCACAGTGTCAGCCTGTTCAAGCGGAGCTGACGCCATCGGGCAGGCTCTCGAAGTTTTGCAGCAAGGTGACGCTGACGTGGTTTTGGCGGGAGGCGCTGAGGCTGCGATCTGTCCGATTGGCGTTGCGGGATTCAATGCTTGCCAGGCCCTTTCTATGCGCAACGATGACCCTGCAGGCGCATCTCGACCATTTGATGCCGAGCGTGATGGGTTTGTGATGGGAGAGGGCGGAGCAGTGATCGTAATGGAAACCCTGAAAAGCGCTACAGATCGGGGTGCTACTCCAATTGTCGAAATCGTAGGCTACGGGTCCACGGCCGACGCCAACCACATCACTCAACCGGCCCCTGAGGGAGAAGGCGCGGCGCGGGCAATGAAGATCGCCTTGAAGAAGGCAGGACTTCAGCCCGATGAGATTGGCTATGTGAACGCACACGGCACATCGACACCTCTGAACGACAAGTACGAGACGATGGCGATGAAGGGTGTGTTCGACGAAGAAGCGTATAACGTCCCGATCAGCTCGACCAAGTCAATGACGGGGCACCTACTGGGCGCGAGTGGCGCGCTGGAGGCTGCGATTACTTCGCTTGCAATCGCCAAAGAGACGATCCCTCCAACCATTAATCTGCGCAATGCAGACCCCGATTGCGACCTCAATTACACGCCAAATGAGTCGCGGCGCACACGGATAAACGCTGCGCTTAGCAATTCCTTCGGTTTTGGCGGACATAACGCTTCGCTGGCATTCCAGCGCTATGATGACTAGAACACTGCCTCTCCTTTGTCTCAGTTAGTGGAACCGGAACTCATAGCATGAGTACGATGAGCAAGCGTTGGGTCCTGCGTGAATTCCCTCCCTTCGGATTCGCCAAGGAACTAGGTTATACACCCTTCCACGCTCATCTGCTATACAACAGGGGAATTTGCACCGCCGAGGACGCAGAACTCTTTCTTAACTCTGACGAGCGTCATCTTAACGATCCAAAGCTGCTTCCAGACATGGAAAGGGCCGTTGCGCGGGTTCAGAAAGCCGTCAAAGACAAAGAGCATATCGGAGTGTTCGGCGACTTCGATGCGGATGGCATCACAGGAACTGCACTTCTGACAAGCGCCCTCAGAGACCTAGGCGCAAGGGTGACACCGTACTTGCCGGACCGTGTTGATGAGGGCCACGGTCTTAACAACGATGCCGTAAATTTACTGCATCAGAGTGGTGTCTCTTTACTCATAACGGTTGACTGTGGTGCAACCTCAATTGCTGAGGTGGACCTAGCGTCTGAGCTAGGCATAGATACGATCATTACCGATCATCACAGCGTGCTGCCCACCCTACCGGCTTCCTACTCCCTGATCAATCCCAGGCACCCGGACTCACGCTACCCATTCGGGGACCTTACCGGAGTGGGAATGTCGTTCAAACTGATCGAGGCGCTTCATAGCGCAATGGAACTTGAGTGGCCGGAGCATCTACTTGAGTTTGTGGCATTGGGCACCGTCGCAGACGTTGGCCCCCTTACAGGCGAAAACCGCTTCCTTGTCAGACGAGGGCTGGAACGCCTCAACCGCACGGACAACCTGGGCATACGGGCGCTCGCAGCCAGCGCTAGATTGAAGATTGGCTCGCTTGATACCGAATCCCTATCCTTCGGAATCATCCCCCGTCTCAATGTCGCCGGAAGATTGGGCAGTGCAGGAATCAGCCTCGAGCTACTGACCACCGAGAGCCAGGAGAAGGCGCAATCTCTGGCAGGAGAAATTGAAGGTCAAAACCGACAGCGCCAGCAGCTCACTCGATCTGCGGTCATTGAAGCAGAGGAACAGGTCAACCAAAGCGATGATCTTCCCTCAATTCTCATTGTCAAGAGTAAAGATTGGATTCCGGGAGTGCTAGGTCTGATTGCTGGAAGGCTTTCTGAAGGATATTACCGGCCCGCAATTGCCATTTCTGTAGGCGAGCAGACCAGCAGGGCGAGTGCCAGGAGCATCCCGGAGTTTGATATTGTTTCTGCGCTGGGGAAGAGCGCTCATTTATTCGACCGACATGGCGGTCATCCGCAGGCCGCAGGTTTTACGATTCCCACCGAATCCCTTCCCGAGCTTGAACGAAACCTTGTGAGCATTGCGGCTGAGAAACTTGCCGACCACGAGTTATCACCGTCGTTAGAAATCGATTGCGAGGTTCGGCTTTCCGCCTTCACACAGCAGAATTTTGACTTCATTCAATCTCTTGCACCCTTTGGCGAAGCAAACCCGGCTCCGGCGTTCCTTAGCCGCGGTGTGAGAGTGCTGGATGCAAGCCTTGTCGGCGCAAGCAGACAACACATCAGAATGCGCCTGCAGCAGCAGGGAGCAACAATCAGCGCAATCGCCTTCAATTTGGGATACAAGGTGAATGAAACGCGCGGACCCGTTGACGTCGTGTACACCGTTGGGCTGGACACATGGGGAGCCCATCCAAGGCTTCAGCTCACTGTACAGGATCTGCGCGCCGCGCGCTGACTACCCGTCCCTCTCCCGCCGCCTGCGCTCGGCGCGCGACAGCCTGCGAGCACGTCGTTCGTCAATCGCCTCGCCCTCTACCGCGAGTTGCTCGGGAGATGTCGGTCGTGCTTTGATGACTAGCAGCGGAACAGTGATGAGCAGCACCAGGATGGCTATGAAGTGTGCCTCCTGAAGCCCCAGCGCCCACACCTTGTCCTGTCGAAGGAATGTAACGAGGAATCGTCCCGTAGCGTAGAACGCCAGGTACAGCGCAAACAACATGCCGTCCGGCCGCAGCCTGTCCCGCAGTTTCCATATTATGAACAGGGCAGCGAGATTCCATAGCATTTCGTAGGCAATCACGGGTTGAACGGGCACGCCCACGCCATTGGCGCAGACTCGGGCGTCACTGTCAGCTCTGACCCAGTTGAATGCGAGGATAAATTCTGTCGCGGCTCT
>MPND01000032.1 GCA_002238855.1 SAR202 cluster bacterium bin90 | reverse complement strand
TGGACGAAGCATCCGAATAACCCGATCATTCCCATCGTTCCGATCGACGATAACGGTCTGCCGTATCGCGTGTTCGACCCGTGCATCTGGAAGCAGGACGACGGTTATTACTACTCGGTGTCAGGCACTTACAAGGACGGCGTGCGTGGGGAGGACTGCCAGGGGATTGACCACCTCTTCCGATCGAAGGACCTGGCGGAGTGGGAGCACATCGGCGCGCTGCTAGAGGACACATTCTTCGCGGAGCGCGGCGAGGACCAGGCGGTGCCGGTGTTCTGGCCGCTGAGCGACATCGAGGGCAACCCTAGCGGCAAGCACATGCTGCTGCTATTCAGCCATAAGCGTTCGGGGCGCTGCTATGTCGGCGACTACGACTCTGACACGCAGGAGTTTTCGCCCGACTTCCACCGGCGAATCAACTACGGCTCTTACACGGTCGGCAGCCTGCACGCGCCGTCGGCTGCGATCGGTCCGGATGGGCGGTTCACGGCGATCTTCAATGTGAAGGAGGGCAAGCCACCCGCCGGTTGGGACGACATCATGTCGCTACCGCGCTACTACTGGCTGGCGGAAGGCGGAACGCTGGGGATGTCGGTCGCGGGTGATGTAGAGTCGCTGCGGCATGACCATAAGAAGGTCGAACCGATGGACATTCCGGCAAATGAAGAAGTCGTGCTGGAGGGCATCGGCGGCAAGGCTGTGGAGATTCAGGCGACTATCGAGCCAGGAGACGCTCGTGAAGTGGGGTTGTATGTGCTGCGCTCGCCGGACGGTGCAGAACGGACGCGCATATCGCTTTATCCGCAGGACAACCGCCGCTTCGACACCAGCTCGTTGCAGATCGACATCTCCGAGGGGTCGGTCAATCCCGATGTGTTCGCGCGCACGCCTGAGACGGGGCCCATTAAGATGGCGCCGGGCGAACCGCTGCACCTTCGGGTATTTGTTGACCGCAGCATCGTGGAGGTGTTCGCCAACGACCGGCAGTGCCTGACGGTGCGCGTCTATCCGCAGCGCGAGGACAGCAGCGGCGTGTCGTTGTTCGCGCGGGGGAGCAGTGCACGGCTGGCGTCGTTCGACATGTGGCAGATGGGGAGTATCTGGGAGGGGAGCTAACAGGATGCCCAAGATGGGCAGAATAGAAGATCCTGTCAGCCAGCACGACATGTTAGACCCTATTTGCAGACCCCATGCGTTCAGGACGTAAACATGACTATGACTGAGATTCTTCAACAGGCTTTTGACAAAGCTGCAGAACTACCTGAAGACCGGCAGGAAGCCTTCGCTCGCTTTCTGTTAGCAGAGCTGGAATCTGAGCAGAAGTGGGACGAACTCTTCAGCCGTCCAGAGTCCGAAGATTTCCTGGAGCGTACGGCGACTGAAGCCCTTGCGGCACACAGAGCCTAGTTCTGGTGCTTTTCGAGGTGCCGCTCAGCTGCGCTCTTCGCAGCCGCCTTCAGCCCGCCCAGGTCGGGCATGCTCTCTTCTTTCCTGGGGCTCAGGAAAAGGAAGACCACTTCCTTGACGCGCTTCTGCGTGACTATTTCGGTGATCAGTGCGTAGCTGCCCGCCTGCTCGCGGTAGCGGTTGGTGGCGATGTACTCGGCGGCGTTAGCGTTAATGTCGTCGGTCTTGTAGTCTACGATTACGAACTCGCCGTCTTCCTCGAATAGTAAGTCTATGAAGCCCTCTAGCACGCCCTCGCCGATAGGTGCGGCGATGTGCGCCTCGCGCCAGTAGTTACCGGACGATATCGCGCGGCGCACTATGTCACTGTTGACGGCCGTCCACGCGAGGTCGACTATCCTGGAGTGCATCTGCGGTATGCCCTCGGCAGTTGCCTGGGCGTTGGCGGTGTTTTCTATTTCGTCACCTGTTTCAAGGTTTATCGTCTGCAGGACGGCATGCACTGCCCTGCCGAGTGGTGCGCCACCGCGTCCGCGCCTTGACGGCTGATATTCTTCCGTCACGATGTCGGCATCCGCCTCGTCCTTTGATGCGCCAGCGAGTGATGTGGCAGCGACGGATGCGGGCCTGCCCTGCACGGACAGCACCTCGCCGCGCTTGAGCAGCCATTCATCGCGTGCCTCGATGGTGTGTTCGGTGTGGTCGAATGGCTGTTGGGACTGCGCCGCTTCCCGTGCATCCTGCGCCATCACCTGGTCCTGGTATTGCGGCTGTAGCTCCACCTGCTCCCACAGGTCATCGTGGTCTTCAAGCAGTTCGGTTATCTGTGTTGAGTCCAACCCGGAGTTCCTGTTGTCCGGTCTGTGCATGCTGAGAACGAGGTGGTCGCGGGCGCGTGTCGTAGCCACATAGAGCAGTCGGACATGCTCCTGCTCTTCGAGCGCTTTCTCGCGCTCCTTCAACTCTGCGTAGTTCGCCGTAAGGAACTCGTTGACTCCGCTGCCGACGCCGACCTCAACTTCACCGGCATCGAATATGACATTATCAACGCGGGATGGGGCGCTGTTGTTCAGTCCGGTCAGGAGTACAACCGGGAACTCCAAGCCCTTGGCGGCATGCACGGTCATAATACGAACCGCTTCTTCGTCGGACTCCGGCACAGGGGTCTCGGTTACGCGGGCGCCTTCATCGGCCTGCCGCTGCACCCATTCGAGGAAGGCTCGGAGCGAGTTGCCGCCCGCCGCAGCGAATGCGCGCGCCTGCTCCACGAGGAACCGGTAGCGCCGCCACTGCTCGCGTTCGCGCGGACGGCTTATGGCGGATTCCATGAGCAGGCGGTCTCGAATGAATCCGTCGATGAGTGCAGCGGTGGCAGTCCACATGCGCTTTTCGTGGGCATCGCGCAGCACTTCGAGGGCGTCTGAAACCTTGTTGACGCTATCGTCGGCTGAGCGCCGCCTTCCCTGATTAGACAGATAGTTGAAGGTACGGCGCGCCTGGTGGAACTGCAGTAGTTCGACATCGGTGCAGGCGAAGGCAGGGGAGCGGAGTGCGGCGACGATCGCTATTTCATTCGATGGGTCGTCGATTGCGCGCAGGCAGTTCAGAAGATCGCTCACTTCCTGCGTCTCGAAGAAGAGCGAGGCGCCCTCCAGCCGGTAGGGAACATTGGCGTCATCAAGCGCGAGTTCCAGTGTGCGGAGCGCGGTTCGAGTGGGCATCAGGATGCAGATATCTGAGTATGCGGCGTCTTTGTATCGCTCCGTATTATCGGCATCAGTCGCTGAGCGATCAAGGATCTGCCACTGCTCGCCGACGACCTGATGGAGCAGCATCGCGACTTCGGCGGCTTCTCTGCGGCGTACAGCGTCTATCTTCCCTTCAGACTCGTCTCCCAGCTTCCACACGCGCGGCGCTGCCTTATGTCCTATGTTTGCCGTCCAGCGATGATTGATGGGAGTGTACTCTGCCTGATCGCCGCTGTCCTGCGCCATCCAGACGGCGAATAGCGTGTTCACCCAGTCGATTATGGGGCGCTGCGAGCGGAAATTCTGCACGAGCTTCAGCGTCTCGCCGCCCATGCGCTCCTGCAGGCGGCGCATCTGACGGACATCGGCGCGTCGGAAGCGGTAGATCGACTGCTTGGGATCGCCGACCACGAATAGCTTGCCGCGCTTCGGCGTTATGTCGCTCCATTCGCGCGGCCTGTCTTTGTCAGGCGTGGAAGGGTCGGCGTCCTCGGCGAGGAACATGGCGATCTCTGCCTGTATGAAATCGGTGTCCTGCGCCTCGTCGATGAGGAGGTGGGAGAAGCGGTGGCGGAAGTGGTCGCGGGCATCAAGGTTGTCGCGGAGCATATCGCGCGTCCATACGAGCAGGTCATGGAATCCCGCACGGCCCTGTGCCTTGCGCGTGCCGGCGTAGTCGAGCGTGAACGACCTGAGCGCGTTCAGCAGGGGCATCAGCGCGGCGGTGCGTGTCTCGGCGATAGCATCTCTGGCTTCGGCGTCCAGTTCCAGTAGCAGAGCTTTCAGGCTCTTGCAGACGTTCTCTCCGGAGGCGGAATCCGTGCCCCAGTCGGACTGGCGACCACCCCTCTGTCTGAGCGGTAGCAGGCGTGACAGCAGGCGGACGGCAGCGGGCGAAGCCGGATCCAGCGCCGCTAACTGGCGGATGGACGTGAGTTTTGCCTGCGTGTGCCTGTACAGGGCGTCTTCTTCGGCGAGTCGCGAGTATTGGCAAAGACTCTCCATTTCGGGAGCGGAATCGACGAGCAGGCGCACGGCTGAAGAAGCCGCAGCGCCTGAACCGGGCTGCACATCGAAGGCAACATCAGCGAGCAGGTCGTAGTTATCGTGGAACTTCAGAGCTATCGAGCGCAGTCCGCCGATCTTCAGGCCGAGCGAGAGGGTCATCCGAAAGTGCGGTTGTAGCTCAGGGTCGTCGAGGGCTGCGTCAATCCACTGAGTCCACGCCTCGTCGAAGGCGAGCTCGCTCTCAATGCCGTCCATCGTGTCGAACGCGGGCGGCAGTCCCGCCTCCAGCGGGCGCTCGTGCAGGAGGGAGGCGGCGAAACTGTGCAGCGTCTGGATTGCCGCCTGGTCAAGCTGCTCGACTCCCTGCCGGTTGCGCTCACGGATTTCGTCGGGTTGCGAGCTGTCATCTGCGGCTCTTTCGAGCTCTGCGCGGATGCGGTCGCGCAGTTCGGCGGCGGCGGCCTCGGTGAAGGTGATCGCCGCAATCTTGTCGAGCGTGGTCGTGCCGCTGCCAACGAGGTCGAGAATGCGGTCAACAAGGCTCGTGGTCTTGCCGGTGCCCGCGCCCGCTTCCACGAAGAGTGTCTCGTCCAGCGAGGTTGCTATGCGCTTTCGTTCTTTGTTGTCCTGCGGTATGAATGTCATAGAAGTTCAACAGAATGGGAAATAGAGGGAGAAACTACGGTTAGATTCGTGAAGTCAGTTGTCGAGAAATCTAATGCCGACTATTCCACACATTATTCATTATGTTATAATGTTCTGGCACTGGCAACAATGCCTATTTCTAAAACCGTGAATTATGGAACCGGTGCGGGCTTGGTGCCTGCTCAGGCCTCCATCACGCAAAGTGAGTGATCAATGGATTCTCCACAATATGAAAGAGTACTGGGAGAAAGGGTGGCAAGTAACGAGACTAGGCTGGCATATCTGGAGAAAGAGCTGACTTTCATGAAAGCCCAGTTGTGGGGTCTGATTGTCGGTGTTATTGCTGTGCTCGCTATATCTATCATTAATCTACTTGCTGGGAATTGAGCTCGTCCTCCGACAGTTTCACATAATCGGCGAGTTCCGTTGCGCCACTCTTACGCTGCCACTGCACATCACGCCTCGATGGGCATAGGGTTTTGAAATCGCAAAACCTGCAGTTGGCGAAGCCACCCCAGCCCGGGTCGCCAGGGTTTGCCGGGAATAGTCCCTGCCGTATGCCCCCCACTATGGTTGACATCCCCTCGCTGAAGCGTTCCATCACGCTTTCGTCGCCAATGTTGACGGCCGGCGATGGCAATAGTTCGAACTTGTTTGCGCTCGTGACGAACCAGTAGGCAGCGCTGACCTCAGTGTCGTCGCCGAGCGCCTGTCGCGCCGCGAGCGAATATATGGCGAGTTGCAGGTGTTGACCACGGTCTATGGGGTCGTCTTTCAGTTTGCTGTATGACCTTGAGCCGCCGGTCTTGTAGTCCAGCACCAGGGCGCGTTTGCCGCTGTTGTCGGCATCGACCCGGTCGATCTTGCCCCTGAATGCGATTCGCGTGCCGTCGGGCAGGGCAAAATCGGCGGGCTGCCAGCCTTGCGGACTGATGCCGAATTCCGCCTCCGAGAGCATTGGAGATACATCGAACTGCTGCCGCACCTGCGAGTCCGCGTCCAGGAAGGCTTCGAGGTCTATCAGAATCTCGTCGCGTGCGATCTGCCACATCACGATCTTTCCGGTTATACCGCGCGCTTCCGCATCCAGAAAGTGCTTTTCGGCAATCTTGAGCAGTTCCGCGCGTTGCGGGTCACTCCATTCTTCTTGCGGCTTGGGCATACTGCCCTGCTTGCTCACGGCATCAATGAATTCTTCGAGAATCTCATGCACGAGCAGCCCGCGCTCCATCGCC
This sequence comes from SAR202 cluster bacterium bin90, assembly GCA_002238855.1. Taxonomy (GTDB): domain Bacteria; phylum Chloroflexota; class Dehalococcoidia; order Lucifugimonadales; family JADFKI01; genus Bin90. Next base: position 36,478 of record MPND01000032.1, on the reverse strand, counting down.
GGAATCTCATAGATGTCCTCTGGGCTGTCCTCGGCACTGAGGCGCAGCACACTGCCGAGGAAGTAGCTGAAGGGGCATTTCGCCCAGCGTTCGAGGCTGGTGGGTGACAGCGGGCGACCGGTCAGCATATTATCAAAGTTCGCACTCGCCGCGCTGAGGTTGCCGTCCCACTCGGTGAATTGCCTGCCGAACCTGGCGCCGCCCAAGCGCATGGAATCTGCAAGCACCCCGTCGCCGCTGAGCGGGTGATCATCTACGCGCAGTCCTGCAGACTTCCAAGCATTGAGGCGTCCCAGGTTGTAGTCGTTGACATCCGCGTGAACGCTGTTTTGCGCCGTCTCCAGCGAGTGGCGCATAGATGTGATTACGGTTATCCAGGGTCTGCCACTCAGCTGCGGCAGATTGGATGAGAAAACGGGAGTGCCTTCAAGTTTAGACGCCCGTTCCAGGAACCAGCGTGAGGGGAAGTTCTCGCGCTGCGCCGCAGGATCGGCAACGGGATATGAGAGCGTGTGCTCCGGCGCGGTGGCAAGCGCGGCAAGGTAGGCATAACGCTCGTCGTCTTTCCGCTGCTGCTGGAGTGGAAGTCCTGCGTCCGAACCGCCGGCGCGCTCGCGGTCACGCTCTGGTATGAGCGGGTCGTCGCGACCGGCGGGCGGGACCGCGCCCTCGATCATGCCGACCAGATGCACGACATCGAAGTTCATCGCCGCCGCAGTCCTGAATGGCGCGACGAATACCCCCTGACCAACCGAACCCAGGTGGCCGACCGACGCCTGCAAAGCCTCGTTGAGCGCGCGCCGGAAGACATCGAAAGTTGGGTTAGTCGAGATGTCGTCCGCTGCCCGCAACTCTTCAAGGATGCGATCGATGCGGTCGTAGGCGCGCCGATCAGAAGGCGGAAGTCTGTCGTAGTCGAGCAGGTAGCCGTCGAGCAGGTTCTTCGCCCATGCCGAGTATTCGGACCATGACGCGCTGGCTTTCGGCGTTGCCGCCTCGATGAGTTCGGCAGCGAAGCGAAGTAGCTGGCGCGCCACCTCAACGTCCGCACGAATGCGAAATACGCGCGCCTCATACATCTCGCCCTGGTCCGCCCATTTCGCGGCATCTTCCGACTGTCTTTCGGCGAACTGGGTGAGGCGCTGCTGCCAGTTGTCCGCGCCGCGCACCACCTTAGCCTTCTTGGAAATCGTGTCCCACAAGGTTGGGTTGAATGACGGGGCATCTATTCCGGGCGGCGGCTTGAGCGGGCTGCCGGTAAGCCACGCCATTACCGCGTCTCGGGCAAAGTCGGCTTCCTGCAAGCCGAGCAGTCCTGTGAGCGTGCTGCCCACGGCGGTGTCCGCTAGCGATAAGGTGTTGGGGCCGGCGACTGGTATTTCAGCGAGGTACAGTTCCTCGCGTATGAGGGTGCCGTAAGGTTCTTCCTTGCGGTACAGCACGGCCATGCGGTGGAAGGGAGTGCCGTCTTCGGCGCGCTGCATAATGCGGCGAATGACCCAGCGCAATTCCTGGTGCGCGTCAGGCGCAATAAGCAGGTGTGAGTTTTCGGCGGGCGCGTCATCGCTCGCCTGTGGCGCATCCGGCGTCGAACCCAGGTTGCCCGACAGCGCGTGCGTGGCGCGGTCAGCCTGTTCGTCCCCTGTAAGTCCAAGCAGGGCGGCGCACCTGCCCGCATCCGCCAGCGCCTGAACCAGAAGCGTCTGCGATGGAGTCAGACCGCGCACACGGAAGAAAACGATGGAACCCATATCGTCCAGCGCGCTGGAATCGCCTTTACGGACAATCTCAGCTGCTGCCTGCGCGAGGTCTTCGTCATCGTAGTATTCCCCGGTCTGCTCTCTGTACTTACGATAGAGAGAAATCGTCTCAGTGCGCAGTCCGCCTTGCCGTTCGAGACTGTCGAGAGCGTCTTCGCTGGCGTGGCGCAACTCCCGGAATGTGCGGCGCAGGCTCATGTGCGTTGACGGATGGTCGCGCAGAGGTCCCAGCATGCCCGTCGCTTCGGAGGCGACTTCGCGCACGATCGCGCTGTTGATTATGGGCGTTATGGGACGCTTGCCCAGTGCGGAGAGCGACGGCGCGCCGAGCAGCTCGGCGATGCGTTCAAAGACCATGAAGCGCACGTTTGCGATTCCGGAGCGTCCGAGCCTGTGGCGTAAGGAGAGGTGCGCGTAGTTGCTTGGCCCGACGATGGTTACCGGGCGCAAAGGGGCGTCCTGCTGAATCTGACGGATGAACTGCAGCAGTTCGTCAGCGTCGGAAGGAGTCAGGCGGGAGATTTTCCGGGCAGCATCCGCATTCAATCTCATGCTCTAGCGCTTACTTTCTGAACCGCTGACTCAGCACCATCAGCAGCGCAACTACCGCCACGATCACGGCTACGCCAGCAATCAGCGCGAATACAAGGTGGGTAATCTCGTTATTGAGGATGCTTGCGAAGTCCAAGTGTCACATATCCGTCAGTTTCAGCCCCAAGATTAACGGCAATTGTGCTAGGCGCCGGATTGCTGCAGAGGATTGCTCCAACGAACACCAGGGAATCGGTTGAAATCGGAATCATTAGAATGGACTTCTGCGCTGTGCTCTATCGCCAATGCTGCGATATGCGCGTCGGACACAAGATTAGTTCCGCTTCCTGCAACGGCTAGATTGCGGCTGAAGTGCTCCAGGTGAGTAGTATCCGGATTGAGGGGCACGATGTGATTGCGCTGGAACCAGGCAATCACATAATCGGCAGCCTCTACGGGGGAAAGCGCGATGCTCACCGCTCTCGGGTTGGACATCAATCTCACGAACCCTGTCGTTACGCTCCAGGGCAAGCCAACTTTTTCTTCACCACCAAGCAACCCATCCCACCATTGTCGAGCGATGTCGTGGTGCGCCGCCCCATTGTCGTAAGCGTAAACTAGCAAATTGATGTCCGGGATAATCATAAATTATTACTTCTTAGGTAGTCCTTGACTTCCATTTCAGCGAGAATTTTCTTAAGCCTCTTGGGATCATCGTCGGGAGCGCTCCGGTGTTCAGTCCCTTCCGGTTCCCAATTGGGCGTTGCCATTTCGATATTGAGGACAAACAATGCACCTTCTTCAATGTCCGTCAGAGGTTCTAAAGGCGTGAACACGCCGTTTTCGAAACTGGCTCTAATGGTCCTTGCCATAGTTGCTCTCCTAACGATGGGATAAAAATATTGTAGCAGGAGCAAGAATGCTGTCTGGCAAGTCTGCGAGAGCATTTCAAGCCTTTTAGTCCCACTCTTCGACGCGGATGAGGCTGCCGATTTCGTTGACGACCTGCAGCTTGTCGATGGCTTTCAGCGCGTTCTGCACGGACTGTTCCTTCGCGCGGTGAGTCATCAGGACTATCTCGGCGCGGCGGGCTGTGTCGTCCGTCTCCTTCTGGATGGCGGAGGCGATGCTGATGTCTAGGTCGCCCAGCACCTTGAGTATCTGCGCGAAGACGCCGGGGCGCTCAATTACATTCATACGCATGTAGTATTTCGTTTCTAGGTCGTCCATTGAGCTTATATGCACATCGGCATCGAGAGATGGCAGCGGCGGCGCTTCAACACCGCTGACAAGGTTGCGCGCAATGCCCAGGACATCAGCGAGGACCGCGCTGGTGGTGGGCATGTCGCCCGCGCCACGACCGTGGAATAGCACGCGTCCGGCAAGGTCGGTCTGCACCTCTATGGCGTTCAGCACACCGTCAACTTTTGCCAGCATCACGTCAGAAGGCACCATTGCAGGATGTACGCGCACATGCACGGCGCCATTGGTCTTGCTTGCGATTGCGAGCAGCTTGATCTCGTAGCCTAGCTCGCTGGCGTAACGGAAGTCCTGCGCCGTCAGATGGGTTATGCCTTCGCTGTACACATCGGCGTCGGTAACGCGGGCGCGGAAGGCGAGGGTTGAGAGGATTGCGAGCTTGTATGCAGCGTCTATGCCCTCAACATCATTCGTGGGGTCGGACTCGGCATATCCCAGATCCTGCGCGGCGGATAGGGCGACTCCGAAGTCCTGTCCCTCCTGCGCCATCTTGGTCAGGATGTAGTTCGTGGTGCCGTTGATGATGCCGTTGATGCTGACCACATCGTTCGCCACGAGGTCACGGATCAGGGGTGCGATGATGGGTGTGCCGCCCGCTACGCTCGCCTCGAAGAGTACCTGAACTCCCTGTTTTCGCGCCGCCGCCAGGATTTTCGCGCCGTGCTTTGCCATGACTTCCTTGTTGGCGGTTACGACGTGCTTGCCGAGCGATATGCTCCTGAGGATGTAGTCAAGTGCGGGCTGCTCGCCGCCAATGACCTCGACCACGATGTCCACTTCGGGATTGTCCAGGATGTCGTCGGCGCTCGTGGTGAGCGCACCATCGGGGAGGCTTGCGGCGCGCTGCCTGCTGAGGTCTCGCACGAGGGCGCCGTGCAACTTGACGGGCGCGCCGACCATCTTCGCCAGCTGCGCATCCTTGTCGGTGATGACGCTTGCGACGCCACCGCCGACCACGCCCATGCCCAGCAGTCCTATACCTACGGAGTTCTTCATCGGATGCTCTTCTTCCTTGGAGGGTAGTTTGTCAGTGTGTCGGTAAATCAGTCGGCGAATATGTCTGAGAGGGGCATCTGCCACCCGGGGACGACATCTCCACCGTCCAGAGTATCGCCCATTTCCAGCGTTATCGTATTGTCCGGCGTATGGACATTCACAGTGCGGTTGCGCGGGTTCGCCACGACGACCATGCGCGTGCCCGCAGCAAGCCAGTCGGCGACCTTTTCATTGACCTCGCTATTTTGGTCGTTGGGCGATATGACCTCGACGGCAAGGTCCGGCGCTTCCGGCCAGTAGAAGGTAGTTCTGCCAATTGCCTTGACGCGCTCACGCCGTACAAAGGCTACATTCGGCGCACGCACATGGTCAGGGTCTGTCTCTATGATGAAGCCGGTTGCAATATAAGATTTGCCCAGTCCCTCCGACTTAACATACAAACCTAAACTGCCCGCCACATCAGAGGATATAAAGCCCTCTTCACCTCCCGCAAGCTGGCGCTGGCGCAGTTCTCCCCTCACGAGTTCGTACCGATAGCCGTCGTCCGTCATGCTGAACAGCTCTTTGGCTGTGGCAATGCGCCGCTCTGTTTGTGTAGCCATGTTAGACCTCGCAGGACAATTCTCGTCAGTCAATATGTTATCTATTCTGATTATCCTGTTAGTCTCCGCTTCCCAGCATATAAAAGTGGTTCAGCGGCCCATGCCCCGCGCCAATCGGCGTCGCGGCACGCATCGCGTTCGTTACATACGCCTTGGCGTTGCCGACTGCGGTGGGCAGGTCGTCGCCTTTTGCAAGGTTCGCCGCGATGCTCGATGCCAGCGTGCAGCCTGTGCCGTGATTGCTGGTGGTGTCGATACGCTCCTCGGTGAACACGGTGAAGTCGCTGCCGTCGTAGAGTACATCTGTGGCGGGGCCGTCGAAGTGTCCGCCCTTGACGAGCACGGCAGCCGCGCCCGTCGATTCGACAAGGGAGCGCGCAGCGTGGCGCATGTCGTCGAGTGTCACAATCTGCTCACCCGTGAGCACTGCGGCTTCGCGAGTGTTGGGGGTTACGACTGAGGCAAGCGGCATGAGCAGGTTGCGAATTGCTTCAACGGAATCGTCCTGAAACAGTGGCGCGCCCGTGCTGGTTACCATCACGGGGTCGATGACCACCGGGCTTAGTGAGTGCGCCCTTATGCGCTCCGCGACTGTCCCGATGATGGCGGAATTAGCGAGCATGCCGGTCTTGACCGCGTCTGCGCCGATGTCGTCTATGATCGCATCAATCTGGTTCGCGACCAGAGATGGCGGCAGCGCGAGCACATCGGTTACGGCGACGGTGTTCTGCGCCGTTATCGCGGTGATGGCCGATGTGCCATGCACCCCGTTCGCAGCGAACGCCTTGAGGTCGGCCTGAATGCCTGCGCCACCACCGGAGTCGCTGCCCGCGATCGTCATTACCTTTTTCATTTGGCTGGTTCCCTCTATTGGAAAGAAGTCTTTAATGGATTGTCGGCAATCTAGTCCCACGCCTCGCCATGATATGCGGAATCCCAGAAACGGTACTCATAGCGCAGGGTCGTGCGGAATATGCGCTCGATCTCTGCGCGTCTGCTGCCCATGTCTGAGTTGTCGATGAATGCCTGCAGCCAGTTCACAAGTTCGCCCAGTACCTCGGGGCCATGTATGTCTATCCACTCCGCGTAAATCTTCGGCGTATCGGGGCGCCGACCTTCTTCGAGCAGGCGCGTCGCCCAGTCGAGGTAGGTGCCCTCAGTCACATATAGGATTGTGAGGATGTCGATGAAGTCGCCTCCCAACGCGGTGCGCATGATGAAGTCTCCGAACGCCTGAGTGGTGGGAGTCGCGCTTGCGGCGGAATATTCGGCTTCGCTCGCGCCAAGCTCGGCAAATGCACGCTGGAACAGGTCGTTCTCCGGACCCAACGCCGCCAGGAACTTCACCAGCGGGTCGCCGTCCTCGATGGTCGGCGCTTTCGCCGCACCGAGCGCTATCATTGGCACGAGGTCCTTCACGAAGACATAGTCCTGCAGGAAATAGCGGCGGAACTTCTCCGGGGGCAGCGTTCCGTCACCCATCTCCCCGACAAACGGGTGGGTGACCATGCGCTCCCAAAGCTCGCTATTGGCTTCTTTCAACTCCGAGGTCAGTGACATTTAGACATATCTCCTTGATAGATGGAATTAGCATGGTTTCGCAGGGATGCACAGCTTATTTTACCCCATGTTCATCTGATTTATCGCCTATTCACCAGTCAGTTGAAACAGGCCTGATGGGACACGGAAAATGTGCATTGACATTCACGAAATCGGGCGTATAGTGGCGCTATTGAAATATGTCAAGTAATCCCTCTGGAGGAGGAGAGTCATGAAGTACGACGTCATTGTCATAGGCGCAGGCTCAGGTGGAGGCGCACTAGCCTCAAGACTCTCCGAAGACCCCGACCGCTCGGTGCTGCTGCTGGAGGCGGGGCCGGACTATCCCGACCTCGAAACGCTGCCGGAGGAACTGAAGCTCGGCTACGCGACCGGCACCGACATCATGGTCAGCGACGAGCACAACTGGCAGTTCATCGGCAAGGGCAACGATGTAGCCGAGCCGATGCTTGTCCCTCGCGGCAAGGTCACGGGCGGCACCAGCGCAATCAATGGACAGGTATTCCTGCGCGGCCTGACGCACGACTTCGATGACTGGGCCGCGATGGGCAATGACGACTGGAAGTTCGAGAATGTGCTGCCGTTCTTCCGCAAGCTGGAGACGGATACCGACTTCTCCGACGACTACCACGGCACAGAGGGCCCCATAATCTGCCACCGCTTCAAGCGCGACACCTGGCATCCGTCGCAGGTAGGATTCTACAACGCCTGCCGCGACCTGGGCTTCCCGCATGTCGACGACATGAACGCGCCGGATGCGCACGGCGTGGGACCCATCCCCTGCAACAACCCGGACGGCATACGCTGGAGCACCAATGTCGGATATCTCAGCCAGGCACGCCACCGCCTCAACCTGACCATACGCGGAAACTGCATGGCACACCGCCTGATATTCGATGGCAAGCAGGTCACAGGAGTGGATGTGGAGAGCGGCGGCGAGCGCTTCATCGCAGAGGCGGAGCAGATTGTGCTTAGCGGCGGCAGCATCGCCAACCCTCAACTGCTGATGCTGTCGGGCGTGGGTCCCGCCGACCACCTGCAGGAGATGGGCATACCTGTGCTGCACGACCTGCCCGGAGTCGGGCGCAACTTCAGCGATCACCCGCTGATATTCATAGACGCGAGCGTCCTGGACCATATTCCGCTGGATGGGCTTGCCCCACGCCTTCAGGTGGGGCTGCGCTACACCGGGACGGGCTCGATCCGTACCAACGACATGATGATGTGGATGCAGTCGTTCGCCTCCGAGCGAATCAACCGGGGTGGCAATCGTATGGAGGCGACGGGCATACGCATCACGGGATCGATATACCTCGCGGCGAGCAAGGGCAGGATTACGCTCACATCGCTCGACCCTCATGTGCAGCCGTTCCTCGACTACCACCTGCTGGAAGACCCGGAGGACAAGCGGCGCATGCGCGAGGTTGTAAGGCTCGCGGTGGATGTCTTCGCTCATTCGGATCTCGCGTCGGTGGTGAAGGAGCGATACAGCCCGACGGACGCTGACCTCGAGTCGGATGACGCGCTCGACGCCTGGCTGCTGCGCGAGGTCACGACAGGACAGCACCTGACCACCACCTGCCGCATGGGCCCTGCGAGCGACCCAATGAACGTGGTTGACCAGTACGGTCGCGTGCATGGAATCGAGGGGCTGCGAGTGGCCGATGCCTCCGTCATGCCCGACACCGTGCGCGCGAACACGAATGTAACGACGATGATGATAGGCGAGCGCATCGCGGATTATATTAGGAGGGGGATGTAGGGGTTAGCTGCGTGCCCAGACCGGGCGCAGTCGCAATAGATTGGATTGTGGCACGTCACGCCGCAGCGATAGGCGTGAACTGTTCCAAGTCCGTCATGGGGTTGAAGCCATTAGGCAATTTCCCTGTGAAGTCCACAAGAACGCGATGGCTGAGCGGGGCGGCATGGTTAACCTGCGCCACATACACATCGACTTCGGAAACCATCCAGGCGTTATCTCGGTGCATACCATAAACTAGATATCTGGGAAGCCATCCAAGAGAATAATAGTCTTCTGACAACACCAGAATCGCATGTTCGGTAGCCGGATTGCCTAGTTCAAACGATAATCGGAGAGATTCTCCGACACGAAGTGATTCAGACCTTTCGATGGAATGTCTGTTGACATGCCTCATCCCATGCAGGACAAAGCGCGTTTCAAATCTGCCGTCTCTATCGGGTTCGATCGCTGGAAACACTTCAAAGTTGTCGGCTCTGCTCTGTCCACCTGAAATGGATAGCTCAGTCACAGCGTCCCATTTCGCTTCGTCAAGCCCTAGCTGCCTCAGGTATCCCGCCCTGTCAGGTCGGCTCATGTTCATTGTACGGCCTCTGAACGCAGGAAACAGTTCATCAGCTCGATAAGACTTAGCCAACTTGGGGAAGCCGGGAATTTCTAAGAAGCCTGCAGAATCCTTAGCGTGAAGCGCGCCATTCACATAGGTGAACTCGTAATCGGAGTCATTCTTGACAAGTCGGCCCACAGGAAACCAGCGACGAGACTGGCTGTCTTGCCAAGCCATGTAAACGGTATTCATCGCACACTCCGCAATAACTCGTCCCGTCCGGTTACTATCGCCTTATGAGCGAACTCTTTGGCGATGTCCGACATGAAAACAGGTGGAACTCTGTTAACGGTATCCCGTATCTGAGAATCTGACACTTCGGCAATTCGTGCGAGAGTCTCTCGCGTAAAGTCAGGCATCCAACGACAAAGCAGTCGAGCCAACCGCAATGGAGATAAGGCGCGCCTTCTATTGCGGTCGACGAATACACCACCCCTGCCGCGATGCAAGTAGTTTAGCATAGCGTCCGCTTCAAGAATTCGCCTTCGTCTTTCGTCGGTTAACTCCCGCCCCAGCGAAGACGCATGATCGTATGATGGCGGCACTTCTATCCACTTATAACCTTGATCAAAGACATAAGCAACCATCCAGTTCTCATGATGCCTATCCGTGTTGCCAATGAAGCCGTCCAGAAGAGCGTATGAAGTTAGAGCTTTGAATTCCAAGTCCCAGGACGGCATAGGATCCGAGCTTCCTTTTCTCACTAGTTGAGCCATAGCGGTCAAGATGTTCTTGACGCTGTGTTCTCTCTGGCCGAATCTCTGGCTAGTATCATAGCCTTCTATGAACATCTCCAGAATTTCATACCCGTGTAAGGTATGTACATCAATATCAACCGAGTCGTCCTCGCTTTGTTCACTAGGAATAAACGACTCGCAGACGGTTACTAACTTATTCTGGTATGTCTGCCAATGTCCTCCTTCGTGAGCGGCAGTCTGCCCAAACTCGACCAATTGTCCCTGACATCGCGCCAGCTCGACCCTAGCACAATTTATGCCTGCCAGATTTCCTATCTCTGCGGCGATCTTCTCAGCCCAATGTTCGCCAGTGCCGGGTCTTGGAAACTTGAGCAGCCAAGAGTTACGCTGTTCCGGGACGCGCACCCAGAACTTTTCACGGCTGCCTCTGAACTCGTTGGATTCAAGGGCTTCCGGTGGAAGGGGAACTTGGAGTATCGGGTAGTATTCCGGGAGCATTGCGGCAAACCCTCCCTTTCTCAGATCTATTTGCACCAGGGCATTAAAATACTATCAAAGAAGAGGTCTCCTTGACGCCCACCCACACCGCATATACCATCCCTCCAAACTGACAGACCGGCACACTGACTAACTTCAATGGAGGGCGAGTCATGAAGTACGACATCATCGTTGTTGGCGCGGGGTCGGCGGGGGCTATCGTTGCATCGCGGCTGAGCGAGGATCCCAGCAAGTCGGTGCTGCTGCTGGAGGCGGGACCGGACTACGCGGAGATCGAGCAGCTACCTGACGAGGTGCGCTACGGCTATGCGACCGGCACCGATGTGATGGTGAGCGACCACAACTGGCAATTCTGGGGGCAGCCATCGGCACGCGCCGAGCAGCCCATGATGGTGCCGCGCGGCAAGGTAACGGGCGGCTCCAGCGCGATCAACGGGCAAATGTTCCTGCGCGGCGTGCCGGAGGACTACGACGGCTGGGCTGCGATGGGAAACGATGACTGGACTTTCGACAAGCTGATGCCGTACTTCCGCAAGCTGGAGACGGACACCGACTTCTCGGACGACTTCCATGGCACAGACGGCCCCATCATCGCGCGGCGCTTCAAGCAGGATGAGTGGCTGCCCGCGCAGAAGGCGTTCTACGACGCCGCAATGGCAGCGGGTTACCCGGAGAGTGCCGACCTGAACAATCCAGACTCGTCGGGGATCAGTCCCACGCCGTTCAACAACCCGCAGGGCATCCGCTGGAGCACGAACATCGGCTATCTGGGGATGTCACGGCATCGCCTGAACCTGACGATCCGCGCTAACTGCGCCACGCAGCGCATCCTGTTCGAGGGCAAGCGGGCCGTGGGCGTGCAGGTGGAGTCGGGCGGCGAGACCTTTGAGGTATTCGGCGACGAGATAGTGCTGAGCGCGGGCGCGATTGGCTCACCGCAGATACTGATGCTGTCTGGCGTCGGGCCTGCCGCGCACCTCGCTGAGTTTGGCATCCCGCTGGTACACGACCTGCCGGGCGTCGGACAGAACCTGCGCGACCATCCCATCGTCTGGATTACCTGGAAGACGAAGGAAGGCTTCGAGCTGGACGGGCTGGCACCGCGCAACCAGCTTGTGCTGCGCTATACGGCGGAAGGTAGCGACCTGCGAAACGACATGATTATGATATTCCAGTCGTTCGCCACAGAGCGCGTCGATCGCGGCGGAGCGCGCATGGAGCCGCTGGGCATCCGTGCCATCGTGTCGATATATCTTGCCGCCAGCTCAGGCGACTTGAGGCTGACATCCGCCGATCCCAGCGTGCAGCCCTTCTTAAACTACAACTACTTCACGGAGGAGTTCGACCGCGTAAGGATGCGCGAGGGCATTCACCGCGCAATCAAGCTAGGCGAGCACGAGGCGTTCAAGGACATCATCGAGGAGCTCATCGAGCCGACGGCGGCGGACCTCGCTTCCGACGACGCGCTGGACGACTGGATGATGCGCGACGCGACGACGGGGCATCACATCTCCTGCACCTGCAAGATGGGGCCCGTGTCCGATCCGATGGCGGTCGTTGACCAGCACGGTAGGGTGCATGGCCTGGAGGGCTTGCGCGTGGCAGACGCCTCCGTAATGCCGGACTGCATCCGCGCCAACACGAACGTCACCACGATGATGATTGGCGAGCGCATGTCGGACTTCATCGCGGGGAGGGCGTAAACAATCTATAAATGTCCAGTCCACGTTTTGACGACACAAGGTTGCATAGGTACAATCTTGTCCACATTTACGGCAACTACGACGAACCAATCAAGAGGTGTTAGACATGGTTGCATCAAGAATCGTGTGGGATGAGAAGCGTACACTACACTTGATCAAATTGAATCCTGAGCAAGTGAAAGTAACTTCGCTAGGGCACGAAGCAGTTATTACGCTCAGAGCAGGCGACAGGCATTTCGAGGCCATGGTGCCGACACTGTCACTTGGCGAGGATTTGACCTTCGTACCCGCTGAACAGATAGGCCGACGTGGCGAGGAATTGATAGTGGTATTGCCGACAGGCAACGACGGGACAACTAAATGGTACATCACTGAGGAAGAACTTAGTGAGATTTCGCTCTAGCGACCTGTCCCATCGCCCGCCGTTATTGTCAGGAGAGGCGTAATGCTGCTATCAGGCAGAGAGATTCAGGAAGAAATAGAAAACGGCAAATTGGTCGTAGAGCCATTCGATGATGACAGCATACAACCCGCTTGCGTCGACCTGAAACTTTACTCAAAGATTTTGATACAAAGTAGTGCCCCAATCTCGGGAATGTCTCTAGATCCGGAGACATTGAATGTAGAAGACCATCTGAACCGCTATTCAGAGGAAGTCGATCTGTCGAGTGTTCAGAGTTATGACTTTAGTCCAAATGGATTTATCATTGGACGAACTGAAGAAGTTGTAGGCCTGCCGCACGATTTAGCCGGAAGAGTTGAAGGCAGAAGCCGCTTAGCTCGACTTGGCGTTGGAGTTCATATCACAGCTCCCAAAATAGACCCGGGATTCAATAATCGAATAACTTTAGAGATGTACAATTTTGGTCCCTGGACGATCAAATTAACGGCAGGGATGACCATTTGTACGCTTCTCGTGGAGCGGTTGAGTAAACCGGCTGAACACGGATACTCCGGCATGTTCCAGGGAATCAAATGAAACTAAAATATGACGCAAGTCCGCAGCGCACATAATAAGACGTCATAGTTCCTGATTCGTCGCCGCATCGTGCCGCTGTCGCAGCCCGCCAAATACCTTGTCGGCAGGTATGAGTTCTCCCGCGTCGGCTTGCGCGGTGCCCTTCCGCACCTTTTCGCGCGCATCAGCAAGTTCGCGTTCTAGCTTGGTGTCATGCTCTTTCATTCGCGGGAAGACCCTTAAGGTTCACTCGCTATCCGCCACAACCGGATTTCGCAGAATCCCGATGCCCTCCACTTCAACCTCTACCGTGTCGCCGATGTTGATCTCGTCAACGCTGGGGCAGCCGCTGGGGATGATGTCTCCGGGATAGAGCGTCATCACATCGGACACCCAGCTTACAAGCTCGGCGACGCCCCAGAGCATGTCCGCGCTGTTGCCGTCAACTTGAGTCTCTCCGTTGACGCGGCATTGGATTCGTAGGCTGTCGCCGTCTATGTCGGTGGCGACGACGGGACCGAGCGGGCAGAAGGTATCGAAGTGCTTCCAGCGCAGGCTCATGCCCGCGCCCACATCGTTGTTCGTCAGTTCGCTCGCGCTCACATCGTTGACGCAGGTGTAGCCGAGCACGTAGTCGAGAGCTTCTTCGACGCTGACATGCCGCGCCTGCTTGCCGATGACTATGCCGACCTCGGCTTCGTGGATTATGCGGACGCCAATTCGCGGGTAGATGATGGAGTCGTCGGGACCGATCACCGTGCCGGGCTGCTTCATGAAGATGCCGGGGCCGTCGCGTCCCGCCTTGTCGCCGTAGTTCGCTGCGATTGCCACGACCTTGTTGGCGTGGGCGTCTATGGGCGCGAGCAGTCGGGCATCCGAGAGGGCGCACAACCGTGAACCTGCTCGCGGGTTGTCGTACAGGTCACCCTCAATTGCACGGATGTCGTCGCCCTCGACGATGCCCCACTGTACCTGATCATTCAACGAAAAGCGTGCTAACTGCATCTGCTTGCCTCCAGTCTGTCAGTCTATTGAACACGCGCATTGTACAGCACGCGGTGGATGTAACGGCCGACATCATTCGGAAGAAGAAAATTGCACTAATGAATGAGGAGGGGCGTTTTCACCCCCATCCTAACCTTCCCCCATCAAGGGGGAAGGGACAGAATACAGTGATCTCAGTCGCGTGCAGGCCTCCAGGAGATAATCGCGCTTCGCCTCGGAGCGACGCCGCGAACAGTCAGACCCTCGGGAGTATCCACCAGCAGGTCGGCAGCAGCAGCGCGCAGGCGCTCGTCTGCCTCGCTGCCCTCCTCCACACCAAGCCTGTGCCTAAGGTGATCAAGTGCGCCATCGCGGTCAGTTTCGAGAACGGCGGTCTCCGGGCTGACCATGGTCACATCGGGGAAGATTTCCAGTGCCCAAAGCAGTTCGAGAATCTTCGGAAGTCCCGGCAACGGCGTCGGCACCGAGCCGTAAACGCGCTCGTAAAAGGGCATTTCCGTTGCCCCGGGAGTCTCCATCATTTCCACTACCACAACACGGTCCCTCGTGTGCTTTTGTAGCTTTTCCACGAAGGGTGCGGCGTCCAAAACATGGTGAAGCACCAGCGAGCAGAGAACGATGTCCGCCATCGGGTCATGCACATCCTCCCAAGCCTCGTTGATTACCTTGATATTGGTGATTCCGGCGTCTTTGGCGCGGGCATTCAGCAGCTCGACTGAGTCCTCGGACGGCTCGACCACCGTTACCTGCATTGCCCGCGTTGCGAGGGGCATCGCCAGCCGGCCCGACCCTCCTCCGATATCGAGGATTTCCGTGTCTTTGCCCACAATGGCGGATAGCGCATTCACCACCGGATCGTTGGTGCGGAATGGGTCAAGCGGCCTGTTGGTGTACGTGAATCGTTTGTGGCCCTCGCCTTGTCCATGGCCGTGCGCGTGCCCATGCCCCTGTTCTTCATCATCTCCGCGCAGTGCCGCCATTTCCCGTTCATGCGATTCCATCTGTCCGCGCCACGCGTCAAATACTGTGCTCATAATGCAGTGCCTCACAAAAAGCGGATTCAGTAGTCATCTCAGTAATCATCAATGTAGGAAGGATATTACATTGCATGCTGCTTCGCATTCTCAGTTGATACAGTTACTGATATTGGCGACAACTGAAACGGTATTGATATTGATGTCAGCGAGAGTATTCCAGCGTGCGGTGCGGGTGTGGCTGGGGTTGACGGGGTATTTGCGCCAAATCTGGTTAGGCATTACCATAGTGGCGCTTCCAACCCCGCAGTGATTGGGAGCCATACGACATTAGCATCAATTTACATTCACATAAGGAGGCGCATCTATGCCACATAACTATACGACCGACCAGTATGAAGGGATGATAGCGGAGACTATCACGATTGCCGGTGATAACGGGGACGCCATCAACACCTACTTCGCGCGGCCGCTGGGCGTTGGGCCGTTTCCGGCGGTGGTGCTGATTCACCACCTGCCGGGCTGGGATGAGCTGTACCGCGACTTCACCCGCAAATTCGCGCATCACGGCTACCTGGCCATTTCGCCGGACCTGTATCACCGATTCGGGCACGGTTCGCCGGACGATGTGGCGGCTATGGCGCGGGGCGAGGGCGGCGCGCCCGACGATCAGGTAGTCGCCGACATGTCTGCGGCAGCCGACTACATCCGCTCGCTGCCATACTCCAACGGCAAGGTGGGCGTGTTCGGGACGTGCTCAGGCGGACGGCATGTCTTCCTGTGTGCCTGCCGCTCTACATCGTTCGACGCAGCGGTGGAATGCTGGGGCGGACGCGTGGTGCAGGGTCCCGACGACCTGACGCCACAGCAGCCGGTTGCGCCTATCGACTACACGGCCGACCTGTCATGCCCACTGCTGGGATTGTTTGGCGCGGACGACATGAGCCCGACGCCGGAGCAAGTTGATCAGCATGAGGCAGCGCTGAAAGCCGCCGGCAAGGACTACGAATTCCATATGTATGAGGGCGCGGGTCACGGATTCTTCTACTATGACCGCGGCGCGTACCGCCAGGAGCAGGCCGTTGACGGCTGGAACAAGATGTTTGACTTCTTCGGCAAGCACCTGAGCTAACAAAGTCTAACATCGATGGACAGGATGAAAAGGATAAGGGCGAGTGGGAATCTTCTTCATGGCGAACTCACTCGCTCTGTCATTGGTTGCGCCTTTGATGTTATCAACGAGTTAGGGCACGGCTTCTTAGAGTCCGTATATGAAAGCGCAATGATTATCGCCCTCGAAGAAGCGGGCATCTCGGTTGAATCTCAGAAACCGATTGATGTCAGCTTTCGAGGGCGATCTATTGGTAATTTCTATGCCGACTTGTTGGTCGAGGAAAAGGTCATAGTAGAGCTGAAAACTGCGTCAGCCCTCGCACCAGAACACTCTGCCCAGGTAATAAATTATCTGAATGCTACCGGGATCCAAGTAGGGCTACTTTTGAACTTTGGCAACCCTAAACTGGAATACAAGCGATTTACCCGCACCAATCCTTAGTCAGTCTCACCTTATCCTATCCTATATATCCTGTACATCGATGTTCGTATGGTCTAGCGCCAGTAGCGGGAGATGTTCTCCTCTTCCTTGGTCATCATTTCGAGTACGGCGGGCTGGTTGTTCTGCGTCGCTTCGAGGGCGCGCTTTATCGCAGGACTAACCTCGTCGGGATTGTCCACGCGCTCTGCGTATGCGCCCAGGCCCTCCGCGACCTTCGCGTACTCGCCGCCCAGCTTGTTGCTGCCCCAGTGCTCGGTGGCGTGCGGGAAATGGTCGTAGTAGTGAGTCATCACACCGTTGTTCAGGATGATGGTGAGCGTGCCGATGTTGGAGCGGGCGGCGGTCTCGATGTCCAGGCCGGCCATGCCGAACGCAGCGTCACCCATGATGTTGATGACCGTCTTGTCCGGCTCCGCCATCTTCGCGCCGAGCGCAAGGCCCAGGCCGTAGCCGAGCTGCGTTGATTTGCCCCAGCCGATGTAGCCACGCGGCGTGGTTACGGGCCAGAACGGAACAATCTGCTCGCGTGGGTAACCGGAGTCGTGCGTCACGATTGAGTTGGAGATGTCAACATTCGCCATCATCTCGTTGAAGACGCGGTACGGGCTGATGGGCACCTCGTCCGATACGAAGTTCGGTCCCCACTCCGCCATGTACTCGTCGCGAATCTTCTTGATCTCGTCGCGGACGCCATGGACATCGCCGCGTCCCTCGGCATTGCCAATCTGGCTCTTTGCCTCTTCGATCATCTGCCGCAGCACAACCTTGGCGTCGCCGACCGCGCCGTAGTCCGCACGATAGTCCTTGTTGATGTCCTCGGCGCAGCTCGTGATGTGCGCGAGGGTAACTCCGGACGGCATGGGAGCGTTGAAGTTGGAGATGGTGAAGCTGGTGCCGATACCGGCAACGAGGTCTGCGTTCTCCAGGAAGCGGGCGCACATGAGCGTGCCGGACGATGCGCCAGTGCCCAGCGACAGCGGGTGCGTCTCCGGGAATGCACTCTTGCCAGCGAGCGTGGTCATTACGGGGATACTCGTCAGCTCGGCGAACTCAATGAGTTCGGGAGTCGCTTCGGCGTAGAGTACGCCCTGCCCTGCGTTGATGACCGGTCCGCTCGCGCCGAGCAACGCTGCTACGACATCGCGCACGTCCTCGGGAGATGCGCCGGACTTGTGGACTTCGACGGGCTTGTAGTTCAGCTCTCCGGGGAACTCTGCGGCTGCGACATCGCCGGGGAACTCCAGCAGCACAGGGCCTAGCCTGCCGTGCTTCAGATGCGTCATCGCGCGTCCGACCATTTCGGGGATGCGCTCCGGAATGTTGATGGCTGCCGCCCACTTGGTGATGCCCTGGTAGTTGGGAACGGACTCGAAGTTGGGGTGGACGCCCTGACGCGCCGCCGGGTTGCCGCCGGGAATGGCGAGGAACGGCACGGAGTCTGCATAGCCCTGTGCCACGCCGCCGAATGCGTTTTCTGCGCCGGGGCCGGTCTGCATCGTGAATACGCCAATCTTCTTGCCGTTGTTGATACGGCTGAACCCGTCTGCCATGTTGACGCCTGCGCGCTCCTGCCTGCACAGAATGGGGCGGATGCCCTCACGCGAGCATGCGTCAATGAGGGGCTGCGCCGGGAAGCAGGAAAGCCATTCCACGCCTTCCGCCTTCAGTATCTTTGCCATTGCTTCGTAGCCGTTCAATGTATGTCTCCTTTGGACTGTGGTTTTGCTTTTCGGCTTGTGAGTATATCAGTTTTCATCAGAGGTATTCTCTGCGAGGAGCGGTTCGTCACCTGAGCCATTCGGTTCAGGGAGCATCCGCAGGGTTGCCGCCCTGAATTCACGCGGCTGAGTGGTGATTTCGTCCAGCTCAGGTATCTCTTTGCTCGAAGAGATGCCCATATCTTTGAATCTGCGCGCGGACACAAGCACATTTCTTTCCAGAGAACCAACTCCCCTGTTGAAGCTCTCAACGGTCCTATTGAGCGAATTGCGCGTGCTGACCATGTGGCCCGCAAAAGTCTCCAGCCGGTCGTGCAGCTCCTGGCCGAGTGCGCCGATTCTTCTGGCTTCTTCGGCAAGCTGCACCTCGCGCCAACCCATTGCGACCGTCTTCAACAGCGCAAGGAGGGTATTCGGCGTGGCGATGACAACTTTCTGCTGCATAGCCCAGTCAAGGAGTTCGGGGTCTTTCTCCAGCGCGGGCTGCAGAAAGACTTCGCCGGGCAGGAACATGACCACAAAGTCGGGAGAGTTGAACCGCTGCTGGTATGATTTCTGCGCCAGTCCCCGGGCGCGTTCTCGCACCTGCTGGGCATGGCGTACCATCAGTTGTTCCCGTTCAGATTCATCAGATGTATCGACGGCGTCGAGATATGCTCTCATCGGAGCCTTGGCATCCACGACGATGTTGCGGCCATTCGGCATGTCCACGACCATGTCCGGCCGCTCGGAACCTCCGCCTTCAGTCGCGACGCTGACCTGCAACCGGTAGTCGCGGTCTTTCACCAGGCCTGCCAACTCCGCCACTCGCTCAAGCTGAATTTCACCCCAGGAGCCGCGCACCTCTGGCCGCTTCAGTGCCGTGGTCAGGCTGCGGGTCTCGTTCGCGAGATTGCTGCTGTTTTCCATGAGCGCGGAGATCTGCTGCGTCAGTCCGCCCTGCGACTTGTTGCGCGCTTCCTCTATGCGCTTAAGTTCCTCAGAGAGCGGCTTGACCATAGCGCCGATTTTCTCGTCGGCGGCTTTCACGAAGACGTCGTTGTTGCTGGAAATCGCCTCGTTCGCCATGACCTTGAACTGGTCACCCAGAACCTTCTCGATGTCGGCGCGCTCCGCGAGTTGCTTATTCGCGGCGTCCAGCCTCACCTGAATTTCCGCGCGTGCTTTGTCAGACTCGATTGCTTCGTTCTGACGTTTCTCAGCTATGGCTGACAGATCCGCATTGTCGCACTCCAGTTCCTCAAAGCGGCGGTTGGAGTTTTCAAACTCGATGCGGAGCTTGGTAACTTCCAGCCTGCTCTCTTCAGCCTCAGCGCGCCACTCTTCGCCTTCGCCGCCGGACCTGGACTTCATCAGAAGCGCGCCCACTATGGCGCCAACGGCCAGTCCGAGGACAATCCCTATGATTACTTCCAAGCTGGTATCCTCCTGAACGCTAGTCAGATCGCAGGGATTGTCTGTCTCTCGACTAAGACGGCAGCGAACTCAAGCCCCTACTGCCGGATGAACTTCTGGATACGCTGGCCTTCCAGCACTTCTCCTACATATATGTCGCCGTGCGAGTCGACCGCGATGCCATGCGGCGCGTAGAACAGGCCCGGCTCGTGGCTGTGCTCGTCGCCCCAGCGCGCAAGCAGGTTGCCCTCGCCGTCGATGATGCTCATGCGGTGCTGCAGCTCAGGCACATATATCTCACCCTCCGGGCCAAATGCGACCGACGTGGGCTGCTGGAAGCCGGTCCACATATATTGGAACTCGCCCTCCTCGTCGAAGACCTGGATGCGATTGTTCTCGCGGTCGGCGACCACCACCCTGTTCTCCGAGTCAACGCCGATACCGTGCGGCAGGTGGAAGTCGCCGGGGTTGATCTTTCCGGGCAAGCCCCATGACTTCATGTGCGTTCCGGTGGAATTATAGTGATGCACCCGGCAGTTGCCGTAACCGTCGGAGATGAAAATATCGCTGTAGCTGCCAATGGCTATACCGGTCGGCAGGTTGAATGGCCCGCCCGGCTTCTCCACGAGTGAGCGCGTGATCTCACCAGTATCCGAGGGCACGTCGCGAGTGCCAAGCGTGAGCAGCAGGTTGCCCTCAGGGTCGCGCTTCTCCACGACATGCGAGTCCCTGTCTGCCAGATAAACATTTCCTCTTTCACCCACGCAGATGCCGTGTGCTTCCTTGTGCTGCAGGTCCCACGAGTCGAGGTAGTTGCCTTCTCGATCGAAGATGACGACATTGTGCGTGCCCCGGTTATAGACATACACATTGTCGTTGCCGTCCACTGCAACATCCGCAACCTGTTTGAACTCGAAGCCTTCCGGCAACTGACCCCAGCCCTCTGCTACTTCGTACATGTAATCGCCACTTCCGAATGCCATATTATTGACCTCCCAAATCAATGAATTGGCGCGGCTGTGAGGGCTTGGTCGCCAAGCACGCAGCCGTGCATTAAGCGCATAAGAAGTTAGGGGTCAATATACGGCTTTAGGGCGAGAAGGGTCAAGTACGCAGGGAATACGCGATTGACAGGATGCACAGTGCCGCGCCGCAATCAGCGCGCGGCGTAGGCGGCGTGAATCGTATATGTACAAGGCAAGTTGCGCCTTGTCGCAAGGTTGACTTACCATCGTTCAATAAATTCTGACGCGAGACACTTGTCACGGTAAGGAGACGAACCAAATGAAGATCACGAAGGTAACGCCCTGGGTTGTCAGCTTTCCATGGGAGATGCGGGTCGGCGCCGAGCAGAAGCCATTGGTTCACGACCGGCAGCTCGTGTTCGTGCAGGTTGACACCGACGAGGGAATTACCGGATGGGGCGAGGTCACGACCTATCCTGGACCTGTCGCCAACCGCGCGGTCGCATCGATGATTCGTGAGGTCAGCGACTTCCTCGCCGGCGAAAACGCCAACGAGTTCGAGCGGCTGTGGCAGAATATATTCCGCTCATTCACCTATGTCGGCACACGGGGAGCGGTAACGGCGGTCATCAGCGGGATAGACATCGCGCTCTGGGACATCCGCGGCAAGGAGCTTGGCTTGCCGATCTATGAGCTTCTGGGAGGGCCCGTCCGCGATCGCATCGCCCTCTATACGCACCCGCCCGAGCCTGCGAATGTCCCCGATGCAATTGCGGACGCGAAGCAGATCGTGGACGCAGGCTACGAGGCGTTCAAGTTCGACCCCATGATGCGCTTCATTCCCGGCGGCAACGCGGGCTTCCTGGACGGGCAGCTCAGCAGGGAGGGGCTGGCGACCGCGGACGAGATAGTGGGCGCGGTGCGCGAGGCGATAGGACCGGACATCGAGATACTGATCGACGCGCACGGCATGTACAACGTACCGACCGCCATCGAGCTTGCGAACAGGCTTGCAAAGCACGACATCCACTGGTTCGAGGAGCCGGTGCCGGTCGAGAGCTACCGCGCGCTGCAGCAGGTGAGGCGCGAGATTCCGGTGAAGATTTCAGTCGGCGAGCGGCTGCACACGCGCTGGGAGTTCGTGCCGATACTGGAGAACAACCTCGCGGACTTCATCATGCCGGATGTTACCTGGACAGGCGGCATCACCGAGCTGAAGAAAATCTCCACGATGGCGGAGGCATATTACATCCCGGTTTCACCGCACGACGCGAGCGGGCCGGTCAACGTGCTTGCCGGGGCGCATGTGATGATGACCACGCCGAACTTCTACAAGCTGGAGACGATGCGCTACGACCTCGGCGCTTATGGCGCGTTCATCGAGCCGGGCTTGGACATCAGGGACGGCGACCTGTTCTTGCCTGATGCGCCGGGGCTGGGCGTCGAGATGGACCTCGACTTCCTGCGCTCGCATGTGGTCTTCGGCGGCGAATAGGCGACTGACAACACAAATAGGGTATTCGTTCCCGCCGTTTGCTCTCCCTAGAGCCGGTACGCCTTCACAGCCGTGTCGTGGAACAGCGCAGCCTTCTCGCTGTCCGAGAAGTCGGCGACGATGCGCTTGAAGGAGTTCCACATCACATTGTACGAGTACGACGCCTTATCAACCGGGAAGTTGCTCTCGAACATGCAGCGGTCCACGCCGAACTGCTCTATTACATATAGGTAGTAGGGCGCGGTGGATTCGGCAAGCTCAACCGAGCCGGGCGGAGTGTCGCGCTCGTGCCACCCGTTGCCGTAGTTGGGCATGCCGCAGCCACCAACCTTGACGAACACATTCTCGTTCTGCGCGACCTCGGCGATGCTGCGCTTCCAGACTTCCATGACCTCCGCGCGCCTGCCCTCGTACGGGCCGATGCCCAGAGGCGCGCCGATGTGGTCCAGAATGATCGTAACCTCCGGGAACGAGTGCGCCAGGTCTGCAAGTTCCGGCAGCTGCGGGTGATACAGCCACGCATCGAATGTGAGGTCGAGCCTACGCATCTGCTCGAAGCCCTCGCGAAATTCGGATGTCATCATCACGCCGGGGCCCCTGTCGCGGTAGGCGGGAATCACGGGACTAGGGTCGTGCGAGGTGCCGTGCCGTATGCCGCGGAACCTGCCCTTGCCCAACTCGATATGCGCCTCCAGTACCTCCCCGACAGCCTCGCCCAGCGTCAGGTCCGCGTGGCTGGCTATGGCAGCGTTGATATTCGTCTGCACATTGGAGCGCGCGGCAGCCTCTTCCGCGACCGCCGCCACGAACTCCGTCTCGCCCAACGGCTTCAGATGTTCCGGTCCGTCCTCGCGGTACATTGAAGAGCATTCAAGAAAGACGGTACTCACGATGTTGTGGCCCGACCTGAGGTCGCGCAGCAGGTCGTCAAGCATGTAGTCGTTGCCGGGCCGCTCCCACAGGTGATGATGCGGATCGCATATCGGCAGGTCGGGGTCGATGGGGTCTTCGGTAACTTGCTGAAGCCAGTCTTCGCGTGGGGTGACCATGGGGTGCCTCCTGTGGATTGTCGGTATTTTAGTTACTCAGTGGAGTTGACCTATCGTTCCAGCGTGAAGCGTCTGCTAGTTCTTGAGCGTGTCGTTTCTGCTCTTCCCTGTCGTGAATAGCACCGTCAGGAAGTACTATGTCAGCATGATATGGGTTGACATCAGCTATTGGAGAAGCGACTATTCTTCGCCCATTGTCAGTTACCGCAAATCCGGAGGTGACTGCCCATCCGTAAAATGTGCGTTCTCGCTCGCCATCTCGTTTGTCGGCAATTGCGACAGCCACATCGTGCGACGCGACACTGAGCCTATCGACCGAAATGTTTGACACACCTGGCGGTGGCAGAAAGACATTGAGCGGAATTTGGAAATTTGAGCGGCGCGCGCGTCTCGCAATTCTGCTTGATGAAACGCCTCTCCCCAGATTTTCATCAAGCGCGACGCTTTCAGGAGTCTCCATAGAGCTTTAACTTTGCTCGCTTTCCAAATCCATAACCGCCTGCCGCAGGAACTTATCGGGAAGCGCGTCCGTCGTCAGGTAACTCTTGCGGCGATGTCCGCTTTTGAGATTTGCCAAGCACAACGTGCCTCCATCGGAACTGCACAGCAACACAATCGAGAGTCCGCGCCCATTAGGAACGTGAACGGCAATCTCTCCATCCGCAGTAGGATAAACTTCAAGATGCAAAGGAGAAATCTTGTGTATCTCGCTCAGCAGATGCTTGGCGTTATCAATTGACGATTTGGATGGAATAGGAAAGCCCTCTTCGCGAGCGTAGTCAGCCGCATCTTCCAGATCGGCAAGGGCAATAGAAAACCTTTGATCGTCGGGTTCGTCGGATGCGGACTGTGAGAAGTCGGTTCGTGATGTAGCCACAGATAGACTCCATTAGATTCTCAGTCATCAAGCCAGTCTTCAGTTCATCGGCAGATGCATGTGTATGGGCGCATTATAGCACGCGTCATTAGCAGGGAATCGCGAAGACATGCACCCTCTCCCATCCTCTGCTACATTATGGTTATAAGTGAGTTTGACATAATCCCACGGGCGGAAGGAGGGCGCTATGGCTACTGCTACTGATGCTCACATTCGAGTCGGCACGCTGGATGACCTCAAGGAGCGCGGCTGCACGGTCGTTACCGGCGGCGGGCATACCATCGCGGTGTTCGCGCACGGCGACACGGTGTACGCCGTTGACAACCGCTGCCCGCACATGGGCTTTCCGCTGGACAGGGGCACCGTGAAGGACGGCATCCTCACATGCCACTGGCATCACGCCCGCTTCGACCTGTCGAGCGGCGGCACCTTCGACCCCTTCGCCGACGATGTGCGCTCGTTCCCCGTCTCGGTGGACGATGACGGCACGGTGTGGGTGGACCCGTCGCCGCCGGAAGAAGACCAGACGGCGCGCTGGTCGAAGCGGCTTCAAGACGCGCTGGAGGACAACATCCGCCTCGTTGTCGCCAAGTCTGTGCTTGGGCTGGATGCGGCGCAGGCTGACTATCGCATCCCGCTGGGTATCGGTGCGGATTTCGGCTCTACATACTCGGCGGCGGGCTGGGGTCAGGCGATGACGATACTGACCTGCAGCGCGAATATGCTGCCGTACCTCGAAGCTGAGGACCGCCCGCTTGCGATGTTCCAGGGGCTGCTGCATGTGGCGCGGTCGAACGCCGGCATGCCACCGCGCTTCCTGCTCGATCCCCTCCCGACAGGCGAGACGCGGCCCGAGGTGTTCAAGCTGTGGTTCCGCAACTTCATCGATGTGCGCGACTCGGATGGCGCGGAGCGATGCCTGCGAACGGCGATTGAGCTTGGCATCCCTGAGCAGACCATCGCGGACATGATATTCTCTGCCATCACCGATCATATATATGTGGATGCTGGGCATACGCTGGACTTCGCTAACAAAGCCTTTGAGATTCTGGACCACCTGGGCTGGGAGCATGCCGGACAGGTGCTGACCAGCCTTGTCCGAGGGATGGCAGGCGTGCGGCGCAGCGAGGAACTCAGCTCGTGGCGCAACCCAATCGACATCTCGTCGATGACCTGGCAGGCGCGAGAGGCACTGACAGAGGCATACGGCGAGGGCATGGGGCGGCGCGGCGAGTGGGACGATGAGGACGCCCTGGTTGCGACTATGCTGGAGGACAACCCTGCCGCGACCCTGGACGCCATGGTCAATGCCGTGCGCCGTGGCGCTAGCGAAGCGCAGGTCGGCTCGGCGGTCGCGTATGCGGCGTTCATGCGGATGGCGCGCTTCCACACATCCAACGAGTTCAACGACTGGGACACGCTGCACAACACGCTGACGGCTGCAAATGCGCTGCACCAGGCACTCATGCGCGCACCGTCGCTGGAACTGCTGCGTGGCGCTCTAGACACTGCGATGAGCGTCTATCTCGACAGGTTCCTGAACATGCCCGCCCAGCGAGTGCCCAACCCGCTCGCTAACGGCGCAGTTGACGGCGATTCTCTGCGCTCGCAACTGCTCGACGGCATGAACAGGCAGCAGCTTGTGGAGCCGTCCGCGAAGACAGTGTCGGACTACATCAGCGGCGGCGCGATTCCGGAGGGCATCATCGCCTCGCTGGCTCACGCGATGCTGCGCGAGGAATCCGGCTTCCACATGTTCCAGATTGTCGATGCCGCGATAAAGCAGTACGAGGAGAGGCGCGGCACGGACGGCGGCAGAGTGGTGCTTGTTGCGCTGGCGCGATTCCTCGCCGCGCACGCCCCCACTTCACGCGCCGTGCATCAGACCTTCAACATCGCCCTGCGCCTGCACCGCGGAGAGGCACTATACGGCTAGAGACGGTATGTAAGCGGCGAAGCATCAACAATCTCGCCCTGCAATATTCTCAATTTTAGTATAACTAAAGTAATTGCCATAACTATATGCCTTTAGTGTATAATCGGTGCTGGTTGAGGCGATTGCACTGTATGTTTGATATATTCCAAAGGCTCCGTTGGGCCTATCTGTCCGTCTTTGGCATTCAGGTAGCCCCAGTGAGCGCGATCATAGTCTGGCGCGAGTGGGAAATTGGCGGGCATTCCGCTGCCTTCGATCTTCTGATAGCGTCTATGCTGAAAATCGACGATATCTGCTACCTTTCAATCCTCACAAGCGTAATCATCGTCGACATCGGGAGGTATCTGGTGGGAATTCTGATTAAGGCGCCGCAGGACATAGCGTTCGAAAAAGGAATGAGGGATGGGACCGCCGCCGAGAGGCAGCGATGGATGAACTTCGACCGTCGCTTGCGTCTCTGGCATCGGAACTTCAATGAAGCACAGCAACGTGGCGAGCCGTTCGATGAGCCGATGCCCAGATCTCCGTTGGAGAGCGACTGACCTCAGGGAAGAAAGCGCCTGATGTTAAGCTACAAGCCCCTGCCTGTATCGTGAGCAGGGGCTTCGTCATTGGCCCTGCTGTCCCTGTTTGGCGCAGTTTGCCTCTGTGTGGTAACCTTGCGGCTGATGGCGTGGACTCATCGCGCCGCATAGAATGCAACCAACATCCAAGGAATACGCAGGAGTATCGATATGGCAAAGGTTACCGGCAGCTATCTCATAGCCAAAACGCTCGCGGAAGAGGGCGTTGAGAAGCTCTTCTACCTGATGGGCGGCCCCGACTTCGACATCGTTATGGGCTGTCAGGATTTCGGCATCGAAACCATCGACTTCCGACACGAACAGGCCGCGGCATTCGCGGCGCATGCCTATTCCCGCGTCACCGGCAAGCCCGGAGTATGCACGGCAGCATCGGGACCCGGCACGCTCAACCTGCTGACCGGCGTGTACGCCGCGTCTATTGACTGCTCCCCGATGGTCATTCTGGGCGGCGCGAGTGCAGTGCATGAGATAGGCAGGGACACCTTCCAGGAGGTGGACCAGGAGCGCATCATGGAGCCTATCGTCAAGTACTGGCACCGGCCCACGATGGCGGCGCGCTACCCGGAAATCGTCAGCACCGCCTACCGGCAGTCGATGTCCGGCAGGCCGGGCCCCGTCTATATCGACTGCGGCGCGGACGTGCTGTACGAAGAGATCGAAGAGGACGAGGCGGTCAAGCCCACTCACGCAGCGCGCAAGTCGGTGCCCGCAGGGGATCCCGCTGCGATCACGGAAGCGGTTGACATGCTGGCGGAGGCGGAGCGCCCGGTCATATTCTCGGGCGGCGGCGTCTTTTTCTCGGGCGCGGCACCTGAGATGGAGCGTCTGGTTGACCTGACGAGCACACCTTTCTACACACAACCCATGTCGCGCGGCGTAGTGCCGGAAGACCACGCCGTATCCTTCCAGGGCGCGCGCAGCACCGCCCTGCGTGAAGCCGACCTAGTGCTGGTCATCGGAACGCGAATGAACTGGATGATCAACTACGGGCAGCGCTTCGGCGAGGCGAAGGTAATTCAGATTGACATCGAGGCAAGCGAGATAGCGCACAACCGCGACGTTGACCTTGGCATTGTAGGGGATGCAAAGTCCGTGCTGGGCCAGATGGTCGCGGAAATAGAGGAGCGACCGGAAGACTTCGCCGGCAGGCTGGAGTCCCCATGGATTTCCCGGCTACAAGAGGACAACGACCGTCGCGCAGGACAGCAGGCGGCACTGCTGAACTCGGACCAGACGCCGATCCACCCGCTGCGACTATGCAAGGAGATACGCGACTTCCTCGATCGCGACGCCATCCTGTGCGTTGACGGCAACGAGATTCTACACTTCGGACGCCAGTCGCTGCCGACCTATGTGCCGGGACACAGGCTGAACTCCGGCGTAACCGGCACGATGGGCGTGGGCCTGCCCTACGGCATCGGCGCGCAGGTAGCGAAGCCGGACAAGCAGGTGCTCGTGCTGCACGGCGACGGCTCGATGGGCATGAACGCGATGGAGATAGACACCTGCGTTCGCTTCAACCTGCCGGTGGTTACGGTCATCAGCAACAATGCAGGCTGGACGGCGCGCACTCCCGACCGCCGAAAGCCCGGTCGTGAGATGGGCTTCACGAACTTCGACGGAATGGCGCGTGAGCTTGGCGCATACGGCGAAGAGGTTACCGACCCGGACGAGATTCGCCCGGCACTGGAACGCGCATTTGCGAGCGGCAAGCCGGCCGTGGTAAATGTCATCGTAGAGCCGACAGCCGCAGGCGTCTCTCGCGCGTGGGGTGGTTCCAGGATGGAGTAGGCTTCTCAGAGCATCCGGACAGTACTCTGAATTGGACGCGGTCGGTTCTCGCAGTGTTTACTCGCGGGGCCGACCGCCTCTTTGTATTGTGGCTGATCTTATGGCCGATCTGCGATGGCGGAGTCTCTGAGGTGAATCGATTACCCGATTACCGTATTCGCGAGCCTTCGACGTTGACGGTGATGACATCCATGTTGTGGAACTTCTGATGGCGGACTGACGAGGCGTAGTGCCGCAATAGACGGAAGGAAACTTCGTGCTCGTCCAGCATTTCTGGCTGGTCGCTGAGATAAGATAGCCTGTCTTCAAGGTTTTCCACATCGTAAGATGCCGACAAGAACTCCAGCTCCGTGATATCGTCGTCAGCTTGCGCGTGGATAATCAGGCGGCGCTCGTTACCCGAAGCATCTTCGGCTTCGTACAGCGCCATGATCGCAAGGGTCTCTTCACCCACCGCGCGTAACCGCTCCGTTGACTCTTCGTTCCAGCTCCTGTCCACCGCGAAACGCTGTAAGAAGCGGTCGATCTCAGGCATGGAGGCGAAGTCCAGGTCAACCTCCAGACGCTTGCGCCGCGAGGAGGTAAGTTCGATGAAGCCGATCATCAGAGCAGCGGCGAGTCCACCGGAGGTAACGCTGTTGCTCAATAGTGCGTCCCATGTTCCGGTCAGCAGGTCAGAGAAGATTGCCTGATTCTGGAAGCCCATGCCTACCCAGAAGGAGACTGCCACGACCACCGCCTTGCGATGGTCTATGCCGTCCTGAGTTACGGTCTGCACTCCCTCTATGAATACCAGACCCATTATTATCATTATATACGCCGCTGCGACAGGAGCAGGTATCGCCAGAAGCAGAGCAGTCATTTTGGGCAGCAGCGCCAGGATTACGAAGATAACGCCCGCCCATATCCCCACGCTGCGCGCCGCGACTCCTGTGAGACTGATCATCGCCACGCTTGGGGATGCGGTCATTGTGGGCATCGTGCCGGCTAACCCTGAAAGCAGGTTGCTCAGCCCATTGATGTTTAGACCGCCCTGGATGAGCCTGAAGTCGCTGGCGCGCGGTTGACGTCGGGAGACGCGTTGCACAGCGCTAACATCAGCAACGGCTTTGAAAGATGTGATGACCGTTATGACCAGGAAGGCAGGAAGGAGCGCCCAGAACTTCAGGCTTGGCGTGAAGTCGAAACCGGGCCATGCGTTTTCGGGGATTCCGATCCAGGGCGCTTCCAGAACCAGATGCGTGTCGTACAGACCGAAAGGCAGAGCAACGGCACAGCCGACCAGGATACCAATTATCGGCGACCAGAGCTGGAGTGAGCGGGGTGAGCGAAGCAGCATCAGAGTGACCACGCCCAGAGTAACGCCTGACGCAAGTGGCGCTGCAAAGGGCGACACGGCTCTCCCGTCAGGCGTATTGGTCAATATTCCAAACACTGCCAGAATTACGGTTGCCGCAATCAGCATGAGGACGGTGCCGGAGACCACCGGGGTGATTATGCGCCGGAACAGGGACAGGCGGGCTGCCACGAAGAATTTCAATATTGAAGACAGAACAACGAGACTTGCCATCATCGTAGGTCCGCCCTCTATTAGAGCAGTGATGCAGATGGCAATTGCGGGTTCGGCGGTGCCTATGACCAGAACGTGCCCAACGCCGACTCTCCCAATTCTAAGAGACTGGAAGACGGTTGCAATGCCGCAGATAACGAGTGAGGCGAACACTGCCCAAGTCAGGTAGCTCTCCGGTTGCTCTGCCGTGCGGACGATGATGACTACCGGGATTACGACAAGCGCAATCACAACTACGGCGAGTTGAAAACCGGTGATAGCTGCAGTCAGCGGTGGACAAGACTCTTCCGGCTCGAAGCGGATGGATGCATTAGCGTTCTCTGATGCCAAGGATGCTCCTCACGTCAGAAACAAATCAGTCTTTGTATCAATAAGATATAGGGAGAACCACTTTCTATATGTGGATGTGATGCCTACTCGTACGGGGTATCACTGCCATCAAGATTAGGAAGAATTAAATTTCATAGTTTGTATTGTCTCTCACAAGTCTTGCAAAAGGGCTTGCATTAGAGAGCGCATGCGCTATTGTAAATATGTGTCTAAGAATTGTCCAATGTAAGCTTTTGACAAATATTAATACCACCATGATTGTTGTTATGTACCTGATTGTATTATGGTCAGGCTGACGCGACGGACAAAATGTGAGCTACTCAAGGTCTCAAAACGGTCGCATATACTACTTATAGTTTAAGACGTTGATTATCCAAAATTCCGAACAGACTACGTATGACTTCACGGCGCATCTGACGCACTTCTGCCGGGTGCTGCGCTCTCACGGACTCCTGATCAGCCCGCAGGAGACGGCGGATGTGATGCGGGCGCTCAGCGCGGTGGACATGATGGACAGGGGGCGGGTGTACTGGTCGCTGCGCGCGCTGCTGCTGTCGCGACGGGACGAGATCCCCATCTACGACTCGCTGTTCGAGCGGTTCTGGAACTTCGAGGAACTGCCGCTTCGTCCGCACATCGAATCCGATGACGACCTAGTGGGTGGCGCCAAGGAGTTTCGGCGGACACCGAGCTTCGCGATGATGCCGGAGGAGGACGAGTCAGCGCAGAATACCTTGGTGCAGATGCTACGCACGGGTGCAAGCAGCCGCGCCACCATGACTCCACCGGACCTGAGCGTGCTGCGCGCAGACGAGCTTTCGGAGCTGTCCACCATCGCGGCTCGGATGATCCGGGCTATGGCTTCACGCCCCGGCAGACGGCGCAAGCGGCACCCGCGCAAAGGCATCCCGGACCTGCGCGGCGCGATGCGCCTGAATCTGAGCAGCGGGGGCGATGCTGTGGTGCTGCCTCGCAAGCGGCGCGTGCCAAGGACGCCGCGCTTGCTGGTGATGCTGGATGTGAGTGGGTCAATGGAGCGGCATGTGCAGTTGTTGTTGCAGCTTGTATTTGCTGTTACGCAGCACACGAAGCGGGTGGAGACCTTCGTATTCAGCACATCGGCGACGCGCGTAACACGCGAAATGAGCGCGCCGTCGTTCAGCGAGGCGCTGACGCGGGTTGGGAGCGTGGTGCGGCACTGGTCCGGCGGCACGCGAATCGGCGAGGCGCTGGCGCATGTGAACACGCGGCACGAGCATGTTCTGACCCGCTATACAACCGTGCTGATGTTGAGCGACGGCTGGGACACAGGAGAGTCTGAGCGCCTGTCCGAGGAGGTGCAGCGGATGAGGCGGCGCGCGCATCGCTTCGTGTGGCTGAACCCACTGCTGGGGAGCGACGATTACCAGCCGCTCACGCGCAGCCTGCAGGCGGCACTGCCGCACATTGACTATCATGCGTCGGCAAGGGATGTGGAGAGCCTGAAGCGGCTGCCGGCGCTGCTGCGCTGAGGCCGCTGTTCGGCATGGATCAAGAGGATATTGAGTTATAATATCCTGAGAAACCGCCCGTCCACGACAAGCATCCCGGAGTAAGCGCATGCCTGAATTTGAGATTGTGTCGGAGTTCGATGCGACTGGAGACCAGCCGGATGCGATTGCGAAGGCGGTTGCGGGGGTTGACGAGGGGCTGCGACATCAGACGCTGATGGGGGTCACGGGCAGTGGCAAGACCTTCACGATGGCGAATATCATCGAGAAGGTGCAGCGCCCAACGCTTGTCATCGCGCACAATAAGACGCTTGCCGCGCAGCTCGCCACCGAGTTCAAGGAGTTCTTCCCGAAGAACGCGGTGGAGTACTTCGTGAGCTACTACGACTACTACCAGCCGGAAGCGTATGTGCCGCGCACGGACACCTACATCGAGAAGGACGCGGACATCAACGAGGAGCTGGACAAGCTGCGCCACGCCGCCACGCGCGCGCTGCTGACTCGGCGGGATACGCTCATCGTGGCGTCGGTGTCGTGCATATTCGGTCTGGGGTCGCCGGAGGAGTACCAGAGCTTCGTGGCGTATGTGCGGAAGGGCGAGATGCGGAACCGCCGCCTGCTGATACGGCAGCTTGTGGACATGCAGTACGAGCGGAACGACATGGACTTCGCGCGGGGTAACTTCCGGGTTCGCGGGGATACGATGGAGATTATGCCCGCCTATGAGGAGCTGGGGATACGCATCGAGTTCTGGGGGGATGAGGTCGAGCGCATCGTGGTGGTGGACCCGCTGACGGGGGAGTTGCTGGGGGAGCGCGACGACATCGAGATTTACCCTGCGAAGCACTTCGTGACCTCGCAGGAGAAGATGAACCTTGCTATACAGGACATCGAGGTGGAGCTGGAGGAGTGTGTGCGGCAGCTGAAGGAGGAGGGGAAGCTGCTGGAGGCGGAGCGGCTGGGGTCACGGACTCGGTACGACATCGAGATGATGCAGGAGACGGGGTACTGCGCGGGGGTGGAGAACTACTCGCGGCACCTGGCGCGGCGGGCGGCGGGCAGCACGCCATATACGCTGATGGACTACTTCCCGGAGGACTACCTGCTGTTCGTGGACGAGTCGCACATGACGCTGCCGCAGGTACGGGGGATGTATCGCGGGGACCAGTCGCGCAAGGAGACGCTGGTGGAGTTCGGGTTCCGGCTGCCGTCTGCGCTGGACAACAGGCCGCTGAACTTCGATGAGTTCCAGGAGCATGTGAACCAGGTGGTGTATGTGTCGGCGACGCCGGGGCCGTATGAGCATGAGCACAGCCAGGCCATGATCGAGCAGGTGATACGGCCGACGGGTCTGCTGGATCCGGAGGTGGAGGTGAAGCCGACGACGGGGCAGATCGACGACCTGCTGTACCAGATACGGGAGCGGGTTGCGAAGGGTCAGCGCTGCCTGATTACCACGCTAACGAAGCGGATGTCGGAGGAGTTGGCGGACTACCTGCGGGAGATGGGGATCAAGGTACATTACCTGCACTCGGAGATAGATACGCTGGAGCGGAGCGAGATACTGCGGGACCTGCGGCTGGGGGTGTATGACGTGGTGGTGGGAATCAACCTGCTGCGGGAGGGGATTGACCTGCCGGAGGTGAGCCTGATCGCGATACTGGACGCGGACAAGGAGGGCTACCTGCGGTCGCGAACGGCGCTGGTGCAGACCATCGGGAGGGCGGCGCGGCATGTGGAAGGGAGCGTGATCATGTATGCGGACAAGGTTACGGACTCCATGAAGTATGCGCTTGATGAGACTTACCGGCGGCGGACGATACAGGAGGCGTTTAACCGGGAGAACGGGATTACGCCGCAGGGGATACGGAAGGACATCCGGGACATCACCGAGCGGGTGAGGGCGGTGGCGGAGACGACGACGCCATACATCACGCATGAGGACATACCGAAGGACGACCTGACGCGGCTTGTCAAGGACCTAGAGGCGCAGATGAAGATGGCTTCGCGGGCGCTGGAGTTCGAGAAGGCTGCGCTGCTGCGAGACCAGATAATCGACCTGCGTAAGGTGCTGGTGGGGTAGTTTTTAAGTTGGTCAGTCTGTCAGTGCGTCGGTCGGTCAGCCGCCAAGGGACGGAATAGCCACAGAAGGCACAGAGGGTCAGGGGCTGCGGATTGCCGGACGGTGTAGGGTGCCGGCGAGGGGGTTGGGGAGGAGGGGGATGCCTTCGGATGCGGCGGCTTCTTTTATTTGCTTGAGGGCGATGGCGTAGTCGCGCTGGGCTGCCTCTGAGGGCGGGACGAAGGTGATTTCGCCTTCTTCGAATTCGCCGGATTCTATGAGGGAGTTGTAGTTGAAGATTGCCTGTTCTTCGGGGGTTAGGGGTTCGTAGTAGCAGTCGAGGTCGTCGATGAAGGTGGTTTCTTCGTTGGCGAGGGCTGACATCGATGTACTGGATGGGGAGGATGTGTTGTCCTGTTCCGCATCATCGCTTTTTTGCGCTGTCGTGGGGTGGGAGGTGTTTTCAGTTCCCCTCACCCTAGCCCTCTCCCGCGGGGAGATGGGATTTTCTGACGCCGCTGGATTCCTGCTTTCGCAGGAATGACGGGTTGGGGTGGCTGCGTTGCTCTCGGACTGGCTTGATGCAGGGGTGTTTCCCCTCACCCTAACCCTCTCCCCAGGGGAGAGGGGACTTTGTCCGGGGGCAGAGGCTACTTCGAGGTCTGCGGCTTCTTCGCGGTCTTCTTGCTCGCGGATGGATTGGGCGATGGCCTCATAGTCCTCGTTGTCGTAGTGGTCGTATTCGTCGAGGAATGTGGGGAGGCCGGCTAGTTGCTTTTTCTGGCCTATGCTGAGGCGCGTGCTTTGCTGGTCTTGCCAGTAGGCTTGCAGCATTTCCGGGGTGATCTTGTCGTAGTTGGTGTCCCAGCCGCGTCGGATTATCTCATGGGCTGCGGACATCTTGTGGTGCCAGGTGTAGCCTTCCTCGGGGTCGAGGCTGGTGTCGTTCATTACTTCCAGCAGGAAGCGGATGGCGTCTGTTCCGTGCTCGTTGTACTCTCGTATTCGCTTGGCTAGGTCGGTGTGCAGGGTGTCGTAGTCGTTGGTGTCTTCGACATCGTCGGCATAGACTTTGAGCGTGGGCTTTCTGCCCCAGTGTCCGTGGCCGCGGCGAAGGATTTCTTTTGCTGCTGCCATGCGGTCTGTGTGGCGGATGCGGAGTTTCTTTGGGGTGAAGGGCTGATCCCTGCGTGTCATTACGTGGGACAGAAACTCGGCGATGGTGTGGCCTTCGGCTGTTTCCTGCCTGATTAGGTGGGCGATGTCGTAGTTTAGGATGTCGGCGTAACTAACAGGACTCGAGGAATATTCACCCCCATCCCAGCCTTCCCCCGTCGAGGGGGAAGGGGTGTTTTCTTGGCCCCTCACCCTAACCCTCTCCCGCGGGGAGAGGGGACTTTGTTCCCGCTCTTCGCGCTTCGCTATGGCTAATTCCTCAGGGGTGGGGATTAGGCCCCAGAATTGGGATTGGTCGTCGCCGGTGGTGCCGTAGCGCACGAGATATTTCATGGCTTCGAGCTTGTGATGGTACTTGGCGTCTGGGTACTCTCCCCGGATGGTGTCGGCAAGGAACTGGGCGATTAGGTCGCCGTTGTCTGTGTGCTTGCGGATCTTCTGTTGTAGTGCGTTTGTGATGCACATGGGTTTGAGTTTCCAGTTCCCGGGTTTTAGTTTTCAAATTAATAGCCACAGAGGGCACAGAAATCACAGATTGTGGGTGATGACCCTTGGTCTGCAAACAAATGTACTTATTGGTAACTATGATACGCACGGATGTTTGGGTTGTCAAGGGGGGGGCTGACATCGATGTGCAGGATTGAGGGCGTCCTTTACCCCCATCCTAACCTTCCCCCATCAAGGGGGAAGGGACTTTGGCACGGGGTTTAGAGTCAGATGATGAGGCTGGCGCCACGCGGTCTGCGTAAGTCTCCCCGCACCTCTGTGGTGCCGCAGCTGGGACAGGTTAACCGAGAGCCGATATCGGTAATGTTGGCGTTCAATTCACCATCTGCCTGCAATATATCTCTTCTCCAGCTCATCTATACCCATGAATTCCACACGCCCGCGGATTTCGTGGAAGGTGTCCATTCCGATTCTGTCGACAAAGTGGTTTTGCCGCGTAGCAGGGGCGACGATTTTCAGATGCGTGTAGAAATCGCGC
The DNA here is from genome assembly GCA_002238855.1 of SAR202 cluster bacterium bin90. Taxonomy (GTDB): domain Bacteria; phylum Chloroflexota; class Dehalococcoidia; order Lucifugimonadales; family JADFKI01; genus Bin90. The sequence goes on along the minus strand of MPND01000032.1, from coordinate 589 downwards.
AGTTCATTGAATTTGCTCAATGAGTTCAGCATGTCGGTGGACATTTCGACCTCAAACATTTTGGCAGGCATACCGCGTCTGTTGAACCAGATTACATCTACGGTTCTTGCCCTACGCATAAAGTTCTGATAGCCGAAATTCGGCAACCGCGTTGTGTCGCATACATCGCCAAGTTTCTGATTGCCAAAGGTCCTGTTCTTGTCCTGAGCGGGGACATAGGTCTTGTAATTTCGCGCCTTGCCGAGTTCAACAAGCAAGCCCTGATAATACCAATGATTGCGCTCTTCTACTCTAGGCGGAATATGACCATCTTCAGGAAGGCTGTATTCGCCCTCATATTTCGGCGCAAGCTCCTGAAGACAATACATGCCCGGTTTCAACGGGTGAATGTAGTCAGGCGTATTCCGCACAATGCGCCGTATCGTCGCTTCAGGTGTCTTAGTTTTCCAATTCGTGGCATCTTCACCCGGAGTGGTGTCCCATAAGATGGTGTAAAAGAGAGGGCTGTACAGAGACAGACCATCGCGTCATCCTTAACATCGAGAATAGAGAGATCCGAAGTAAGGAGAACGACGATGGTCAAGGAAAG
>MPND01000190.1 GCA_002238855.1 SAR202 cluster bacterium bin90 | reverse complement strand
CGGGCACACTGCCGAAGTGGACTTCCAGGTCACGGACGATTCTGCGATAAAGAGGCGCTTGGTACTCTCCGTCAGGCAATGGCATACCGTCCGTTTCGGGATAGACTATGGCGGGAGCGGATCGGGTAGTCATGAACTTCTCCTTGCTCAGTCCGATTCTACCGCAGACGAAATGTGCGACGAGGGCACTTCAATCTCACTACCATCGGCGGTTGCTACCCAGCAGGACGGCTTCTACCAGCGCGGCACGATCCTCCCTAAGTCGAGCGTATGCCTCGGATACTTCAAGATGTTGTCGCTCACCACTGGTCGCAAACGCCGTAAGTCGATATATCCTGTGCTCCCTCGGGTCCGGCTGACACCGCACGAGTACGTCGAAGCGTTCGGGGCCGAAGGGGACTCTGGCGATGCGAGCGATGTCGTACCTATCGAATAACGGCACGCTTGTATCCCCTTCCGCCTCCTTCAGAAACGTCAGGTAGGCTTGGTTCCAGAAGCGTTGAGTGAGGCCGGCCTCGCGCGCGCTGTCATTGATGAAGAAATCGTGGCGAAAGTTGGAGTCGGTTTCGTGCATGTTATTTCCCTTGCGACTTACCCAGGCTCTGGTACATCAATTGACTGTCAGCGGACTGCGTTATACCTAACGGCACAGAATGACAGTACGAGGCGACTACGAGTGCTGGCCTTCGAATCCCAGAAGGGGAAGGCAGGGACACTCGCAGTTGGCGCTCCACTCTATTTCTGCTGGCTCAAGAAGATTATAAGCCTTTCGGCAGCCCGCTCTCAACGCAACAGATTGCCGTATTTTGTTGCATCACTGCCGTCGAGTACTTCCGAGGCCCTGAAATACTCGATTTAGCTCAGCGTAGTTTAAACAGCTCATTGTATTCGGATGTTGTAAGAAAAGTTATCTGCCCAACCTTTTTGAAAGTAACCACTTCTATCGTCTTACCTCTGCCAATACTGCAACCCACACCAGAAGTGTCCCAGGGTTCTGGTCTGCAAGCCTCTTGGATACCGTCATATTGTGCGGTAATAGCCACGCACTCTCCGAATTCAGTATTGGCGCTGCCTTTCACAAAAACTTCACCAGCGTTGCCTGATCTCCTGCCTCCCATAACTTCTCCTAGTCCTTGAACGCGATGGCCTCTACCGCAAACTACCAGCAAGACCTTTTCTTCGTGATGCTTAGATGCAGGCAGCTCTTCATATTTCCTCAATGCACCTGCTTTCCCCGGTACGACCAAAGGACAATCAATGCAATCGTTGTTAGTAGGCGTAGGCGTACTAACGGGAAGAGGTGTATATGTAGGAACGCGAGTAGAAGTTGATCTAGGCGTACGTGTAGGCGTATAAGTCGGTTCGGGCGTTGATGTTGGTTGGGGCGTGGATGTTTGGGTTGGTGTATAAGTCGGTTCGGGCGTTGATGTTGGTTGGGGCGTGGATGTTTGGGTTGGTGTATGGGTAGGGGGTGCTGAAGTGAGGGTTATAGTTACTGGTCGCGAAGTGGCAGTCACCACAACAGTAATAATTTCGGGTTCAGGTGATGAACAACTCACAGAAAATAGGACGATAAAGAAAATGGCGACGAACTTGAGCATAGAATCCGATTCCTTTGTAAATTATTGTATGGATTATTGATGGTCTCTTACCCTACGCTACGAGGGGACTGCCCACTTGGACGGTCCCTTTCACCTACTTTTGTTGCTCCGATGCCAGTTCGCGCAACCGGTCGAATTCCCGGTCGTTGAACAGACGTAACGTCAGCTTTATCGTGACTGAGTGAGCCACGTCTATAACGTGTTCCTTCGATTTTTCTATGAGATCGGGTGAAGTGAGTTCACAGGTCCAATCGCACTCGTTGCACAAGACTTGCCCGCTATACTCCGCTACCTTCCCGTCGATTATCCTGTTCATGCCTTGCAATCTTTCACAGTATTTCCTTGCATGGGCCGTGAGGGGGAATTGGGGCGCGCGAGTCACTCGACAAAGATGGCGCGCGCTAAGGATGCTGTGCAATTGGCGGAAGGTCCTACTCGCCGCGCAGGCGGCGAAGTTCATCTTCCAGCTCTGCCATACGAGCCTCGGCGGCAAGACGAGCCGCCTCTTCCTCTCTGACGCGAGCCTCGGCGGTCTCGGCGCGATTCTCTGCAGTACCGGCACGGGCTTGAGCAGCCATACGAGCGGCTCGCTCCTCCTCGTGAGTGTCAAGATAGCTCTCCGTAACAGGATCGAAGAACCGCAGCATCCCGTCCTCCCAGCACACGTACAGCCCCAGTGCCTCGCTGTATCCCCGAAGACGACCTTCTCCCAAGTCCTCTATCTCAATCGGCTCATACACACCGTCCACCAGCAGGTCTCCGGCAAGCGCCGCATCGTGGTACTCCCCGCCACTCGGGTCGAAGCGCCAGTATTCACCCACGCCAAAGCGCTCGTAGTCCTCACGCTTGTCCGTGTAGTCCACCTTACCAGTCGTGGGAGACGCCACCTCGAGCACGAAGTCAGGAGCCTTGCCCTGCCGGTCTATCGCAAAGCCCCGCTGCTCCTCCATGAGCGCGCGGTCTCCGTCGCGCACAATCAACAGGTCAGGTATCCGAGCGTCATTGCGCACGGGCAGGCTGGGTCCCACCGGAACTTCGCTCGCCACCGTGACATTCGGCTGGTCGGCATAGTGAATGGCGAGCGAGGTAATAACAGAGGTGTCGTAGATGTAGA
>MPND01000002.1 GCA_002238855.1 SAR202 cluster bacterium bin90 | reverse complement strand
ACGGTCAAGAACAGCGCCCGGCGTAATAGGGTCTTCTCATTGTCGCAGCCGACCTCCATTCCGTTCGTGGTGAGCTTGCAGCCGCCCCCCGTTCCGTTCGTGGTGAGCTTGTCGAACCACTGTTGGACAACAGCAGAGCGAGCATGAAAATTAGCGTAAAGTGGAAAATGAAAAGACCCTGATCGTCGGAGATAACACCCTTGACAATCCAAACATCCGTACTTATAATACGAACATATGATTTCTCAGGAGCAACACCCTACACCACAGAAACAGCAATCACACCGCGAGCTTGTCGAGTCACTCAGGCAGATCGTCCTCGAAGAGACCGACAACGGCAGGGCAATCATCAAGTTCCTCCACTCCGCCATGAACGGCGAATTCGAGGACTTCCAGCCCTGCCACCAGCTCGACGCCGCCCGCATCCTGCAGAGGCTCGGCCTCGAAGAAGCCCAGGCACTCATCGACAGCGTCGCGGCTCGTCGCAGTCAAAGCCGCAGCTCACAGCAGGCCGAACAGCGCGAAGCGCAATCAGCAGACAGGCGCATCCGCTCCGAACTCGCCCAGATGGTCCGCGAGGAGACCGACAACGGCAGGGCAATAGTCACATTCCTCGTGCAGGCTATGCAGGGCGAGCTCCAAGACTTCAAGCCCTGCCACAGGATGTCCGCATCCAGGGAGTTGCTGCACCGCGGATTCGAGTACATCCCGCCCGACGAAGACTTCGAAGATGACGTCGTGGATAAAGTCGAAGCCGCACGCCAATACTTCGCGGAGGAGCGCCGACGCCGACGCTATGAAGAAGCCGTCGAATTCAGCTTCCATGGCCCAGACTACTACAGTGACCGCTATCCGTTCTTCTGCCCGTGCGAGGACCGCCGCCACGACTGCGACGGCAACGAACTGAGCGAGCAGGAGTGCGAAGAATTCGCCTCCCTCCCCTCAGGCAAGTCAGCATCCATCACCGACAGCGACGAACTCGAAGCCCACATCGCCGGCTACAACGCATACCTGACCCGCATCAACCCCGGCAGGGACCTCGACTCCTACCTCGACTCCATCCGCTGGCCCACCATCACCCACGCCGCCTACCACGACCCCTAGCGCAACACATCCGAAAAATCCCCACTCCCAGCACTTCAACTCGTCATTCCCGCGCAGGCGGGAATCCAGTGGGGCAGGGTGCGGTGGGGCAAAAGCCCCCTCTCCCCGCGGGAGAGGGTTGGGGTGAGGGGAAAGCCCCCAACAGCCGAATAACGCACACCCCCCACTGTGCCTCTTGTGCCTCTTGTGCCTTCTTGTGGCTATTCTTCCTCGCTCGCAGCCAACCTCCGATCCGTTCATTGTCGCAGCCGACCTCCGTTCCGTTCGTGGCGAGCTTGTCGAACCACTTTTGGACAACCGTAGAGCGAGCATGAAAATTAGCGTAAAGTGGAAAATGAAAAGACCCTGGTTCAGAACCGCGCTGGCTTGCGCCAGTAACCCCGCCTGCATATAATCTGTGCTGCAGGCGGACAGGAATGGCCTGCGTAAGAGAGTTTGCAATCTGAAACAGGAGAGTTCAATGGCAGCGAGCGTCGCATATCTTGCACCTGATGGAGCATTATTGGAATCATTTCAAGGACACGCGCCGGAGGGTGCGGAGATAAAGTGGGTTGACTCGTCACAGTCAATAGAGCAGCAGGCGGCTGATCTTGAAGGAGTCGCAGCGGTCATCGTGTCGCCGAGCGTGTACCCGGTGGAGCTCGCGCGACTGACGCCTAGTGTGAGACTCGTGCAGACCACGAGCGCGGGTACGGATATGATCGACAAGCAGACACTTGGCGAGCTTGGCATTCGAGTCGCGAACAATGGCGGCGGCAATGCAATATCCGTGGCGGAGCACACAATCACGCTGCTGGTCAGCGTGTACCGTAAGATGCAACTGCAGTACAACACCGTGCAGGCGGGCGAATGGGCAGGGAGCATACGGCAAGACTGGTTCTCGCAAGCGCACGAGATTGCGGGCAAGACTGTGGGCATTATTGGACTGGGGCGAATCGGGTCTCGCGTCGCGCGGCGGCTTCAAGGTTGGGAGTGCGAGATTATCTATTCTGATGTAATTCCCGTCGATCCCGAGCTAGAGGCGGAGCTTGGAGCGACTCGAATGTCGATGGATGAACTGTTGCAGACAGCAGACATTATCACGCTGCATGTCCCACTTGGTCGGAGTACCACGAAACTCATCAGTGACCGCGAGTTCGACCTTATGAAGCCGAGCGCGGTGTTAATCAATGCCTGTCGTGGGCCAGTTGTGGACGAGGCCGCTTTGATTCGCGCCATGGAAGCTAAGAAAATTATGGCTGCCGGACTTGATGTCCTTGAAGAAGAACCGACTTCTCCGGACAATCCGCTCTTTCAGTACGACAATGTACTGATTACGCCGCACCTTGCGTCTTTCACGCAGGAGTCGGGCGAGCGCAGCCGAGCTTTTGCGATGTACAATACGGCGAAGGTGGCGGGTGGCGAGGATCCGGAGTCTATAGTGCTGCCCGACTAAGGGTAGTCAACTCCAACTTTCTTAAGCAGATCCAACGGGGCGGATTGCAGCAGGCGATTCGCCTCGTTGTCGTTCAGGCCCGCACCGCGCGCTACTTTCATGGCAAAATCTGGGGTGAGTAAGTCTTCGGGTGCGTGGGCGTCAGAGTCAAGGACAATGCGAGCGCCTGCTTCGGCTGCGGTGCGGACCACATGGCCGTTTGCGAAGCCATGTCCCTTGCGCGCGGAGACTTCGAGGAAGATACCGTTGTCCGCCGCCATTCGCGCCTCTTCCAGTGTGATGAGACCTGGGTGAGCGAGGACATCGACATGGTTGGAGCTGACTGCGGCGTGATTGGTGCCCGGCTCTACCGGTTCGACCACGGTCTCGCCGTGAACATTGACCATCTTTGCGCCGAGGGCGCGCGCGTCCCGTGCCATCTCGTCAATGTCTTCCTTAGGCGCGTATGTAATTTCGACTCCGGGCAGCGCGAGGATGTCCCATCGCTTCGATGCTGCCGCACAATCCTTGACCAGCGTCTTGATCACGAACTCAAGGTTGCCGGGACCCACATGGTCGGTTACCGCCATGACACGATACCCGTTGTGGAGTGCGCGGCGAATCAACTCAGTAGGTGCGAGGACGCCATCGCTGAGGAACGTGTGTGTATGAAAGTCGTACATTCTTTATCCTTGTGATCCCGGAGGCCCGTCGTATTGCATTGCTTCAGGAAGCGTGTCAATCAGCCCGAGGCTTGCGAGGGTTTTCTGGACTATGTACTCGACGACATCGTCGAGGGATTGGGGCTTCAGATAGAAGGGCGGCTCAGGTGGCAGCACTGTTATGCCGAGACGTGCCAGCGCGGCCATGTTTTCTAGGTGGATGGCGCTTAGGGGTGTCTCGCGCGGAACTATGGTCAGAGGCCGGCGCTCTTTGATGCATACATCTGCGGCGCGGCGTATGAGGTTATCGGAGAAACCGTGGGCGATCGCTGCAACCGTTGACATGCTGCAAGGAACAATTGCCATGCTGTGCGTGGGGAAGCTGCCACTGGCTATAGGAGCTTGTATGTCCGCAGGCGCATAGTAGGTGAAATCGCCAGCATCGCCCCAGTTTTCGAGAGCTTCGCCGAATGAAATGTCCATCTCCTGATGCCAGACCATGCGGGCAGCTGCTGATGCAGTGACGACGACCGGCCGCCTCATTTCCAGCAGTGCATCTATGACGCCATTTGCAATGGCGGAACCGCTTGCGCCGCTGATGCCGACTACTACCGGAAGACCTTCGCCTGTTCGGTTCATAGCAATACCGCCAGGAGGGTCGCAACAAACATTGTGATGGATACATAAGCATTGATGCGGAAGAACGCCATTCCCAAGCTGGACAGATCGTCGGGGGATACGAGGCGGTGCTTGTATATCAGGAAGGCGGTAGCGAGCGCGATTCCGATGTAGTAGGGCCAACTTAGCGCAAGCCAGATGCCGAGGGCGTTTAGTGCAACGAGCGCGAGACCGTCCATCACCCGCGCCCACCAGAACGCGCCCACTATACCGAAGCGACTGGCAACGGAGTGCAGTCCTGCTTGCTTCTGGAAGTCGTGGTCCTGTGTGTGGTAGAGGATATCGAAGCTGCCCGCCCAAAGCGCGACCGCGAGCGAGAGTAAAACGGGCTGCCACGTGAGGCTTCCGGTAATGCCTATCCAAGCAGCCGAAGGAGCGATGGCTAGCGCCCAACCCAGCAGCAGGTTGGATGTCCATGTGAAGCGCTTGGTGTACGGGTAGAAGATCAGGTATGCGACGGCGACGGGGGCGAGAATGAGAGCGAGCGGCTTGCTGAGCGAGTCTGTGAGCATATATGCCGCGAAAATAAAGATCGCGAGTGCCGCCAGTGTCAGTAAGGTCATGTCACGAACGCTTAGCTTGCCGGAGGGCAGATGCCGCGAAGCGTTGCGTGGGTTCTGGGCGTCGATGTAGCGGTCGATAATGCGGTTGGCGGACATGCCCACGGTGCGCGCGCCGACCATCGCGACACTGATCCAGATAAACTGGTGAATCGTGGGATACCAGCGCGCGGCGTCGGACTCAGTCCATACTGCTAGTATCATGCCGGTGTAGGCGAAGGGGAGCGCGAAGATGCTCTCGTGGAACTTGATCGCGTCTAGGAATAGACCCATCTTGCGGACAGCGGTTACGGGAATTGCTGCTGCATTCATATCCTGTACTCCCGCCATTTCTTGTCGACGAGCGCTTTGATTTCTTCGCTCATAACGATGTCGGGCGGCCATTCGCGGGTGCGCCCGTCAAGACGCCCCTTTGCGGTGGCGTCTATGCCCATCTTGGTGCCGTAGCGCGGGATTGCACTAGCGTGCTCAAGGTCGTCGAGGGGGCCCTCCGAAAACACTATGTCTGAGCCGGGGTCGAGGTTGGCGGTCACGCGCCAGGCGACCTCGGACAAGTCCTGAACGTCCACATAGTGGTCAACGATGACGATGACCTTGGTGAGCATCATCAGTCCCAAGCCCCATAGAGCGTTCATTACCTTGCGAGCATGTCCCGGGTATTCCTTTCTTATTGAGACTATGACAAGGTTGTGGAATATTCCCTCGGCAGGCATGTTGATGTCCTTGACCTCGGGCAGCGCGGCCTGAAGCGCGGGGAGCATGATGCGCTCAGTCGCCTTGCCCATGAAGAAATCTTCCTTGGGAGGCACACCGACAAATGTGGTTGGATATATAGGGTTGCGGCGATGGGTTATTGCGGTCAAGTGAAATACGGGATAGTCCTCTGCTAACGAGTAGTAGCCCGTGTGGTCGCCGAATGGGCCCTCAGGCCGAATCTCGCCTGGTATGACATAGCCCTCCAGCACGATCTCGGCGTGCGCCGGGACTTCCAGTTCGATCGTTTTACACTTGACCATCTCAACGGGCTTGCCGCGAATGACGCCTGAGACGGCAATCTCGTCCATATCGGGTGGGAGTGGCATGGAGCCAGTCCATATCGTTGTAGGGTCACCGCCGAGTGCGACTGCTACATCAAGGCGCTCCAGGCGACGCTCTTCGCCGTCGCGGTAATGGCGCGCGCCGACTTTGTGGGTCTGCCAGTGCATGCCCATCGTCTTGCCGTCGTACACCTGCATTCGGTATGTGCCGACATTGCGGCGGCCGGAGGTGGGATCGCGCGAGATTACAAGTGGCAGCGTGATGTATGGTCCGGCGTCGAGAGGCCAGCACTTCAGGATAGGGAGTATGCTTACATCGGCGTCTTCGCCCGTTAGGACGATCTCCTGGCATGGGGCGTTCTTGATAATCTTGGGCCGACTGCGCGCGAGTCCCGCGAGATCGCCGACGGTTCTGATTTTATTGACAATACCGGCGGGCGGCCCCTGCGTTAATCCAAGGAGCTTGCGAACGCGCTCGGTTATTTCCTCTACATTCTCAACTCCGAGTGCCCAGGCGACTCGCTGATGTGTGCCGAACATGTTGATGAGGACGGGAGTTTCGCCGCCATCCACATTTTCGAATAGCAGGGCAGGCCCGCCTTCGGTGATAACGCGGCTTGCAATCTCAGTTATCTCAAGTTCACTGCTGACGGGCGTCTTTATGCGGCGCAACTCGCCCTTGCGGTCGAGGAACCTGATGAACTCGCGCAAGTCCTTGTAGCTGCTCATTTGCTATTGCCTCGTCCCTGTCTAATCAGAGTAGAAGATAAGTCGCTGCGGAATGCGGATTCTGGGATGGCGGTGAACATCGAGTGAAAGCCGTCGGGGATGCGAATGTCCGAGAGTGTCTGAAATGTGTCGCCATCCATACGTCCTGCGACAAGGAAGCGGCAATCCTGCTGTCGCATCTGTTCGAGCGCCAGCAGCATCCGTGACTTGCTATCGTCGTAGTAGCGTGGATCGAACAGCCTTACGGCGGTATCCACACCGATAATGAAGGTGCAGCCTGGTAGCAGGTCAGCTTTCTTGTAGAAGACGGGTACCCGTGTAAGCACGATGTCTGTCTTTCCAGCGAACTGTGCCACCCTGCGGCGTACTTCGTCTTCTTGGAGCGGTGGTTTGTCCGCATTGGCTACGGACAACTCAAACGCCACCGGCTCACCAAGGATTCGGGTTGCTGTGTCAATGAGTGCCTCGTGCCCATCATGGAGAGGGTTGAACGAGCCAGAAAGTATGCCGCCGATGAACGGGCTGTCCGCGCGCATACTGCCGCCTGACTCCACGACTGCCTTTTCGATATGCCCCGTCATGAGCGCTTCGATAGGGTCGGTGTAGTGCATGGTGCCCGTTTGCACACACTCTGAAGAATCAAGGCGTAGGTCGGAGTCAAACTTTACCTTTGCGCATTCAGCGATGGCACGCAGCACGAGCTTGCTGGCAATCTCGTCCTCACCAGCACGGTCGCGCAGCCCCTTGACGAATGTCAGGTTGTAGGTCGAAAGGCCACTACCGCTCCAGGCAGCAATGTGGCAGCGGTGGTCGCCTCTTTTGGTGCGGTCGGTGGCGATAGTCGCGGTGCAGGCTATGCCCACGACGGGAGCGGTGGTCTCTCGCAGTTGAAGAGCGCGTCTATATGCGGCCTTTGCCATTGCCGCCGCTGTTTCCTCGGACACGAACTGCGAGGGCTCAGAGCCGACAAAGTCGATCAGCGAGGTCGAAGCGTAGGGGATGAGTATCTCCAGGACGGTTCGGGACGCGCCGGCGACACCGAGAAGCCACGTTACGGCCGCCGTACCGGCTCCGGCGACAGACACGACCGCCATTGTGTCGCTGTCATGTATGCGCTGTACCAGTGGCGTTGGCGTTTCGTGTTTTGTGGTCATGTGCTGCCGTGTATCAACTGCAAATTGCGCCCGTGACTGCCAAGATGTCGCTGACTGAATTGTAGCAGATAGGGTGTGGCGGAAGCATGGCGTTATCATGCATCGGGTAGGCGCCTAATGCATGAGGCGGTAGTGTTCCACGACCTGAAGGATGCCATCGTATAGGGTGACGCGCGGCTGCCAAGACAAGGCATGCATGGCTTTGGTAAGGTCGAGGCTTACATGCTGCGCTTCACCTGAGCGTACGGGGGCGTAACGTGGTTCCATAGATGAATCGGCCGCCCCGCGCACTGCGTCGAAAATCTCGAAGTCTGACACGCCGATGCCTCTTGCAAGGTTATAAGTTTCGTTGTCACCAACGTCTCCGATTGCTGCCAGATTGGCCGATGCGATGTCACTAACGAATATGTAGTCGCGCGTCTTGCTGCCGTCGCCGAATATAGTCGGCTGCTCGCCTCGCATGAATTGCCCTGTGAATATGGCCACGACGCCCGCCTCGCCGTGCGGATTCTGGCGCGGGCCGAACACGTTGCCATAGCGAAATATCTTGTGCTTGATCCCGTACGTGTCTGTGTACAATCTTACGAAGTGCTCCACGCTGAGCTTGGAAACTCCATAAACGGATTCGGGCATCTTAGGATGGCTCTCTTTCATTGGAAGGTGCTGCGGCTTTGAGTACACGGCGCTGCTGGATGCGAATATGAACCGCTCCACGTCGTGCTTTACGGCGCACTGAAGCACATTCAGCGAACCAATGATGTTCACTTGGGCGTCGTTCGTGGGATCGTACATCGAATTGCGAACGCTGATCTGAGCGGCGTGGTGACTTACAACGTCAGGCTTGGCCTCGGCAAACGCACGCTCCAGTCCTTCCGTGTCATTGATGCTTACTCTTAGAACGTGAGCGTCGGGGTTAAGATTGTCAGGATGTCCTTCGGAGAGGTTATCAACGACGAACACATCGTGTCCGCCTTTGACTAAACCGTCAGTGATGTGGGATCCGATGAAGCCGGCGCCACCCGTTACTAGTACGCGCATTTTGCTGGACCTTTCAGTGTTAAACGGAAGTCAGTCTTCCTGTTCCAGATTCGTCAAGGATAGGACTTCAGGCACTGCCTTTTTTGGGTGTTATATTATACATTGTATAGGTAGTGTAAGGATTGCCTTCGAAGCACGAGACGATTCTGTGAAAGTGTGAGATTCCCAAGGGTGTAGCGTGCAGAACATCTGGAACAGTGGATCATCCAACGACACGGAGAAATCTCCCGGTCAGCAGCCATCCGAGTCCGTGCTGGTTACGGTTACCAACCGCAGGATGCAGTCCAGATTTGCCACAAGTCCCCTCATAATCATCTACTTCTTCGTCGCGATTATCTGCATGGGAACCACTCTGCTACTGCTGCCTCTTTCAAGTAATATCGAAGGCTCTCCGCCCTTCACGGTAGCGCTGTTTACTGCGACCTCCGCCATTACTGTAACAGGACTGGTAGTCCAGGAAACGGCATTCTACTGGACCCGGGTGGGCCAGGCGATGATTATGGGCATGATCTTCGTTGGCGGTCTTGGTTTCATGACCATCGCCACTTTTCTGCTCATCATCCTTGGGCAGCGAGTTACACTGACGCAGCGGCTACTGATGCGCGAAAATCTGATGCTTGACCAGTTCGGAAATCTGGTCAGGCTCACTGTGGCGATAGTGGTTGTTGCGACGGGCATTCAGCTGTTCGGCTTTATAGTCCTGTTCACTTATTTCTACCTGTTCATCTACCCACTGGGTGAGGCCATCTGGCAGGCGGCATTTCACGCGGTATCTGCATTCAACAATGCCGGATTCATTGCCTTCAACCATCCGAGTGGACTCGCGGTGTTCCAGACAGATAAGTTCGTCATTGGAGTGATTGGAACCCTTATTTTTGTCGGAGGAATCAGCTACCTGGTCGTCATTGATCTTTTTCGCGCCAAGCGGTTTTCGAGATTCGCACTAAACACGAAGCTCGTAATCGTCGGAACGATGTCGCTCTTGTTTCTGGGATTTGCGGCCATTTTCGTGTTGGAGTTCGATAACCCCGATACAATCGGAAATCTGCCTTTGCTGGACAAGATTACAGTATCCATATTTCAATCCATTAGCGACAGGACGGCAGGGTTCGGCATAGTAGATATTAGTAGGGCACACGACGGCACCAATGTGCTGCAGATGGCACTGATGTTCATCGGTGGGGCTTCAGCATCGGTGGCGGGCGGAATCAAAGTAAATACCATGGCAGTGGTCTTCATGGCGCTGGTGGCGCAGATCAGGCAGAGGAACAAGGTTGCCGCATTCGGCAGGGAACTACCCGATCGGCAGGTACAGCGTGCTTACCTCATTCTCAGCGTCTCCGCCGCGTTCGTATTCCTCGTTGTGATGCTGTTGAGTATCACTGAAGACGGAGCGGACACCCTTGCTGTTATCTTCGAAGCGGTCTCAGCATTCGGCACTTGTGGATTGAGCCTGGGGATTACATCCGCGCTGTCACCGCTAGGGCAGCTTATAATCGCAATGACAATGTTCATCGGCAAATTGGGACCATTGATGATAGGCGTAACAATGTCTCAGAGCACAGAAAATGACCTGTACCGCTATGCGCAGGAAAGGGTTACAATAGGCTAATACCTGAATCAATACATCAAGGTGGATGACAATGAAGAAACAGATTGTAGTAATAGGTCTAGGACGCTTTGGTTCCAGCGTCGCGCAGTCACTGTATAACCAGGGGCACGATGTCCTCGCCATAGATGACGATGAATCGCAGGTGCAAGTAATGATGGGTAAGGCGACGCACACCATCACAGGGGATGCGACGAATGACCTTGTGCTGAGAGAACTCGGGATTCACGAGTTCGATGTTGCCATTGTTGCGATTGGCAGCGATCTAGTTGCCAGCGTTATGGTCACAGTAATGCTCAAGGACATGGGCATGAAGTACATCGTTGCCCGCGCCAAGGACCAGCTGCACGCTAATACCCTGGCGCGGCTTGGTGTGGACAAAGTGGTGCAGGTGGAATCTGAGATGGGCGCACGCCTAGCACATTCACTGTTCCACCCGGATGTTCAAGAGTACATGGAGATTCTTCCCAACTTCGGCATTAGCAAGATCAGAGTCCCGAGCCGATTTGCCGAGTTCAGCATTGATGAATTGCCGGGCTTTGCCAACCCACGTGACGCCAGTCAGGCCGTATTGGCAATCTCCCGAGGCAGGAATATAACGCTGAAACCCGAAAGCAAGGATCGGTTACGGGCAAACGACTGGCTTGTTCTCGCCGCCGACAATGATCTTCTAGATAATCTTGCAAGTTAGGCGTACTTCACGAATTCGGGAGAAATTAGCGAATTGTGGACCGACGCGGAGTATCCACCTATGACACGAAGGCTGGCATATTTGGGCCCCCCCGGAACCTACTCTGAAGAGGCGGCACTTCTATACGACAGCGAAGCCAGCCTAGTGCCAGCGGCTTCGCTTCCGGCCGTCATTGACTCCGTTCATTGCGGTGAAGCAGACGAGGGAATTGTTCCTGTTGAGAACAGCCTGGAAGGCGCTGTCACATTCACCGCCGATCTGCTGATCCACGAAACGCAGCTGAAAATAAAGAGTGAGTTGGTGTTGCCAATTCATCACTGTCTGTTGGCAAAGGCAGGGACTGACCTTGAAAATGTCGAAATAGTATATTCACACCCACAGTCCCTTGGGCAGTGTCGCGAATATCTGAGGCGGCGCTTTCCGAACGCAACAACCATGCCTTCTCTGAGCAACTCCGCTGCCGTTGAAGACATGATCTGTAGCGACAGAATTGCGGTTGCGGTTGCGGGTAAGAGAGCCGCATCTATCTTCAATGTGAACATTCTTGAAGAGGGGGTCGAAGACAACCGCAGCAATGCTACGCGGTTCATAGTGCTTTCTTCGGAAGACAGCGCTCCCACCGGTAAGGACAAGACCTCGTTATGCTTCAGCTTCGATGCTGACAGACCCGGAAGTCTTGTAGGGGTCCTAATGGAGTTCTCCAACCGAGGTATCAACTTAAACAAAATAGAGTCGCGTCCAACACGAAGGAGCCTCGGCAGATACTTCTTTCTTGCCGACATAGACGGACACCAGGAAGACAGCGATGTTCGCAGCGCTCTGGATGTGATCGGCGAGAAGGTGTCTATGCTAAAAGTGCTGGGTTCTTATCCGCAGTACTCTCCACCAGAATAGTTGACTAGAGTGTTCGACATAGACTCTCTGATGAAAGTAGAACCCCCGCCTTTCAAAGAGAAGGACGAGGGTCTCTCTTACAATTCGTCCAGTACTACGTCAGAAGCACCGTTAAGCCTTTTCCTGTGTGGACTCCTCTTCGGCTGCAGCGGAGTCAGCGCCGTCGGTGTTATTTCGGGTCATGCGAGCGCTAACCTGCTCGACTACCGGCGTTACACGTTCGCGCATTCCTTCGTAGGCAGGCCCGATGCGCTCCCTTGCCGTCGCGACGCCAACTGCGGCCCGATCCTGTGCTTGTGTTCTGGCCTGCGCTGCAAGTTCCTCAGCACGTGACCGCATAGCTAGGCTACGCTCTAGCAAATCGCTCCTCGTTTCCGATCCCTTCTTTGGTGCTAGCAATAGTGCCGCCAAAGCCCCAATTGCTCCCCCAACTATGAATCCGACGGCAAATGAGCCGCCATTTTCCTTGTTTCCCATGTCCTTCACTCTTCCTTTCACTTCTTCTTAGTACCTCTGAGAAATGCAAATATTTTGCCCAATCCAAATGCAAATCCAGAACCTGCAGAAGCGGGCCCTACGATGTTTTCGGACACAGTATTTACTATTTCCTCAGTATTGTCTAAGATGCGCCCCGCTGAGTTCAAGGCTTGTGAAACCTTTCTATAGATTGAAAAAACGACAATCAGGATGACCAGCAATATACTTAAAACCAGCAGGTCTCTGACGAATCCTATATAAAATGCTATGTCCTGCACTATCTCTGGAACCATTACGCGTTGACACTCTCCTGTACGGTTATCGTAGCACGGGCCTGCTGAATACGGCAAACGCATGGAGGGAAATGTTTGTAATAGGAAAAAATCTGTCGAGCCCTTTACAAGCACAATCTCAACCGGACCATAGCAAGTGGGCAGGTATCAATTCACACAAACGGCGCGTAGCTCCTTAACTGAGGTACGCGCCGATTTCAAACTGTTAAGTGCCGTATTTCGGTATGAAGTTGTTACGGCTTGATCAACATCCTGATGAAGCCTGAATCGTCGTTTCGCTGGGTGAGAATGCTATGGTTGCGCCTTTCAGCCCAGACGATCACATCGTATGTATTGAGCACGTCGGGGATAAGAACTTCTACGAATGACTCACCATCGTTGTCGATGTGTTCGGTCAAGGCGGCTATGATGCCGGCACAAGTCTTTCCGGTGCCGTCAATGACAACCCACTCGCTGCCGCTGCTTCCGTTTGCTGTGCCATTCCCCGAAGCCATAGATGCGGCACCGTCGAACACGTCCACCTCGCCGCTAAGACGCATGTCCAGTTGTCGCTTGAACTCGGCTACGGGCTCCCAGTGAACGCTGGATGTCCGGTCCTCGGACTTCTGGCATGCTGCGCCTCGTACGCCTACAATGTCGGGGTTTATTCGCGCTAGCTCATCGAGATCGCTGATGCGAAGGTGGCCGGAAAGTGCGGTGCTCATTCCCGCTTCTTTACCCTCGAACACCATATCGCGCAATTCTTCCTCGCGAACAAAATCGAAGAGGTTTCGACCGTCTTTTGTTAGCGTGTCGATCAGCCAGCCGTCGCACTTGGTCTCCATCGCAAGCTTGTTCATGTGGTGCGGCTCGAGTCCGCCGAAGAGCGCGTTGTCGGCAAATAGGGAACCAATGAGCTTCGTTTCGAAGCCGTTGAGCGCCTCGCGGCTTGCGTGAAGAGTTTCAAGCGCAAGCTCGTACTCGTGGTCCATAAAGCCAACTTTCACGGATGTCGCGTTGATGACGCCGGCCGCATACACTGCCATCGCAACTGTGCCCACCTGATGAGGCACAACCCCTAGGGTTACGCTGGCGTGACGCTCCATAGGGATAGCGTTACGCACATCTCGGACGGTGTGCGGGTGCGCGGAGCCAACCAATGCCTCCTGCAAGTTCTTCACATCGATAATGTCAGCGCCGCCCTTTAGAGCTTGCAGCGCTTCTTCCATGTTCTGAACGCTCACCATTAGTATCATAGCGAGTACCTTCCTTGAATCTAAATCTGGTCGAGTGCCGCTTCCACTTCTGACTTGAGTTCGGCCTTCTCTGCATCCGACAGGTTAATGTGCGGTTGCCTGACATGCCCACCGGCCATTCCCATGACCTCTCCCCAATACTTGCACAAAGGCGCGGGTAGGGCACCATTTGCCTTCTGGACAGTGCTTGCCCACCACTTGTCAGAGACTGCTTTAATCGGGCGAACATGCTTATCGTAGAACTCATCATCGAGGTCGCCACGCATGGCCTTGTCAATAAACTGGTTGTAGTAATTCTTGCCGGGCCTGTCGAAGCGCCAGTCCGACGTATTGGCGAACATCACCTGCTGCTCAAAGCCCAGTTCTCTGCCTTTGAACATTATCCACTCGTCAGGTGTGCTGATAATTGCGTCACGTCCGAGGAGTTGATGCGCCTCGATGGACAGTTCCTGATTGAAGCTCGCTTCCTTGACCCCAACCACGTTAGGGATCGAGCATATCTGCCCAAGGCCTTGTGCGCTCATCACGATGCCAAATTGCGGCGAGTTGTAGTACATGATAGCTAGGTTGGTGTTGTCCGCGAGCACTCGCATCCAGTCCACAACCTGCTCTTCGGTCTTGGTGACAAAATAGGGTGCCGCGCATATGAGGAGGTCGAAGCCTATCTCCTCAGCATGCTTGGCTAGAGCAATCATATCCTTGTAAGAGGTGTGCGTAACATGTGCCGCTATGGGCCACTCCCCGCCTGCCTCGTCCGCTACGACGTCAAATACGCGCATCCGCTCCTCAAGGGTGAGACTCCAGAACTCTCCCATTCCCCATGTGCAACCTGCGCCTTGCGTCCCAAGCGCTCGAATATGCTGAATGTTGCTTCGCATCCCTTGTTCATCAAATTCGTCGTCGGACGTAAACGGGGTCATAAGCGTCGTCCACTGACCACGCAGGTTTTCGCGGGCCCAGCCCATTGCTTCATTCTTCGTATATTCGGCCATGTTTGCCTCCTCAGTCGCCTGCGCCACCTGCTTAGCATTCAGCGCATTGCACAAGCTCTATCAATAGTTTCGTAGAGTACCTATATGGATTGTCCAAGTTTCTTAGACGCTGTAGGTGGTCGGCGACCCTGCGTGATTAACCGCCTTACATTCTCAGCACATCAAGTATAGCTGATTGAAGCCAGCAAATTACAGACGGAACAGATCTTTAGCAGCGCGTATTTGTGACTTCGTCGCCCCGCTCTTCAGCGAATCGGTAGGGTCATGCAAAATCTTGTTTACGATAGAGCGCGTAAGAGTCTCAACGACCTGTTCATTCTCAGGTGTCAAGCCTTCTAGCATGCCGAACGCCCTGTCAAGCTCCCTCTGCCGGATGTCCTCAGCGTTCTGGTGAAGGGCTTTTATTGTGGACAGCACGTCGAGCGAGTCCCACCACTTCATGAATCTGGAGACCTCGTCTTCGATTATGACCTCAGCGTCTGCTGCGGAACGGAGGCGTTCAGCCATGTTCTCCTCCGCAATGGCAGAGAGGTCATCAATGTTAAACAGGCGCACAGCGCATTCCGTGGCTACTTCGGGGTCGACGTCGCGTGGAATTGCAAGGTCGAATGCAAAGAGTGGCGACTCGTAAGGAGTGCGACGCATATATTCCGCCATTTCCAGCGTGATGATGTAACTGGGTGAATCTGTTGCAGCTATCACGATATCTGCGGATTGTAGGGCGGTATCAAGATTGTCGAATGGCACGACCCTGCTGCTCAAGTAGCCGGCAAGTTCTTTTGCCTTGCTCTCAGTTCGATTGGCAATCATCAAGTCACCGATGCCGACCGTGCGAAGCGCCTTGGCGACAAGGCTGCCTGCTTCGCCGGCGCCAATCAGCAATGCCCGCTTACTGGATAGATCGCCGAGTACACGTTGGGCAAGTCGAACGCCTGCGTAACTTATGGAGAGTGGATTGCGTCCCACATTCGTTTCCTGCCGGATCCGTCTGCCGGTACGGAGAGCTGCATGGAACAGTCTGACAGACGCCACATTCGCAGCTTTCACTTCAGTCGCAGCGCTCAACGCGCCTCGCACCTGTCCAAGTATCTGTGACTCGCCAACGATCAGAGAGTCCAAGCCGCCCGCGACGCTGAACAAGTGGCGTACGGCGTCCGAACCGGCGTAACTATACAGGTGTGGCGTTATGCTGTCGTCAGGGAGATCGTGGTAGTCGGCGACGAATCTGTGGATGCGCTCCGTGTCGCCAGCGGCATTCTCGGTAACCGTATAAATCTCAGTGCGATTGCATGTTGAAAGAACTACGGCTTCGCCAAGCTCTTCCCTGAGACTGGGAAGAGCTTCCAGAATCTGCCCGCTCAGGAAAGAGACGGACTCGCGCACTTCCAGAGGCGCGGTTTTGTGGCTTAACCCAACTAGCAGAATCTCTTGCAAGATCGATCAGCCCTTCATCAGCTGCTTGTAATGCGTACGGAGGCAGCGAGTGCAGATCCTGATTTTCTTTGCAGTGCCGTCCACTACTACCGTAGCCTTTTGGACGTTGGGTAGCCAGCGTGTGCGTGTGCGCCGCTTTGAGTGGCTGACATTGTTACCCGACTGTCCTGTCTTATGGCACACTTCACATACTGCCATGGTTCACCTTTACTAATTCCATTTGGTTGAGTAAAATCAACCCCATTAAAGTATATGCCCTACCTGCGCGAAAGCGCACAAAAATACACTCAACAATCACCTGTGAATTTGCACACAAAGATAGCATATTCGGAGTTAAACGGCAACGATAATGACCGACACACTCCAGCGAACTAACAATCCTACTGCCTGGTCTGGAGATGCACTACTCGGCATGTTCACGGCGGCCGCTCAGGTTCTTGAATCTCATGTGAACCTGGTCAATCGTCTGAATGTCTTCCCCGTTCAGGACGGCGACACGGGCATTAATATGCTTCTCACACTGCGCGACACCCTTGAAGAGGCACGGTCCGCGGAAACCGACACCGCCGAAGCCGTGGCAAGGGCAATGTGGGATGGTGCCTGTATGGGGGCTAAGGGAAATGGCGGATCAATTGTCTCCCAGCTATTCAAAGGCATGTCTGAAGCGTTTGACGGCAAAGCATCGGTAAGTAGCGATGACCTGGCTGCTGCACTAAGCCTTGCGAAAGGTCATGCGTACAACGCTATCGGCAACCCGGTCGAGGGCACTATGCTGACCGTGTTCACATATGCAGCAGACGCGGCGACGCAGAGCAAAGAGTCCGGCGTCCCTGCGGAAGATATGCTATCCAACATTAGCGATGCTGCTAGAGACGCGGTAAATTTGACGCCGTCGCTGTTGCCCAGGCTTCAGGAGGCGGGCGTGGTGGACTCCGGTGGGCTGGGGCTGTGGATGATATTGGAAGGTGTTCGACGCTGGGTTGCGGACGATGATACATCGCCCGACGAACTTGACATGCCGCTGCCCGAAGGCATAGATGTGTCTGAAACAGGGGTGTCGCTGGAGTTTCTCGACCTCACGGAGGATGAGGAATACGGCAACTGCACCCAATTTGTAATACGGGGCGAGAGATTGGATGTAGATTCCGTCCGCACGGAGATGTCCACTCGTGGAAGGTCTGCAGTTGTGATTGGCGATGCCTCGCTCGTCAAGGTCCACGTTCATACCGAAGTGCCTGACGAAATCCTATCTTATGCCCGCGGGCTAGGAAGCGTCAGCCGCGTCAGCGTGGAGAACATGGACGAACAGCGGGAACGCCTAGCAGCCAGGCAGCGCCAGGAAGTCGAGGACGCACTCGCGCAAGTAATACCCATTCCCGTATTGGCAGTGGCATGGGGTGAGGGACTTGAGGCAGTATTCCGTCACGAAGGCGCCTCCGTTATGGTCGCCGGTGATACCATGAACCCGAGCGTTCGTGAAATATTAGACGCCGTTGACTCCGTGCCGTCTGAGAGCGTAATCATATTGCCAAATAACGGGAATATCCTTCCCGCTGCTCAGCAGGCCGCCGAAGCAGCCGAAAAGACGGTCAGGGTCGTATCTACCACAACCATTCCCCAAGGTGTTGCCGCAATACTGGAATTTCAGCCGTACAGAAGCATCGGCGAAAATGCCGCCGAGATGGAAAATGTGATCAGGGAAGTCCGGACTGGCGAAATCACGCGTGCGGCACGTTCGGTCACACTTGATGGCATCAGCGCTGAAGAAGGGGAGCTTATCGGGCTCTTCGAACGACAGCTGGTAGCCGCTGGTAGGAGTCTTCCGGAAACGACTCTTTCGATACTGAGAAGCGCGGGCATTGGGGACGGGGACCTGGTAACTCTGTATCGAGGGGATCCGGTTTCTGAAGCTGAGGCAGATGATGTGGTCTCAGAGTTGGAATCGGCATTTCCTTCGATTGATCTGCAGCACTATTATGGCGGCCAGCCATTTTATCATTTCATAGTTTCAATAGAGTGAGTGATATGACCGTAAAAGTAGTAACTGACAGCACCTCGGATTTACCACGCGAACTCGCGGATCGGTACGGAATCAACGTCATTCCTCAAAAGGTAATTTTCGGTACTGAGGAACTGCGTGACGGAGTTGACATCACAGGCGACGAATTTTATCGTCGGGTTTCCGGGAGCGCCGTATTGCCTACAACTTCGCAGGCGTCTCCCGGTGAGTTCCGAGAATTGTACGAATCGATTGCCGACGGAGCAGACGGCATTGTTTCAGTGCATGTGTCCGCTGCCCTCAGTGGCACTGTCGATTCTGCTCGGTCTGGTGGCGAACAGGCAAATATTGGATGTGGCGTCGAGGTGATTGACTCGATGCAGGCTGGGATGGGTACAGGCCTCGTGGCGATCGCTGCCGCAAGAGCGGCAATGAACGGAGGCGACTTGCAACAAGTCGTCAGCGTGGCCGAAGGCGCGGTTGGTCGTTCCGAGACCTATGTGCTTCTGGACACTCTGGAATATCTTCAGAAGGGTGGCAGAATAGGGAAGGCGCGGGCAATGCTTGCAACCCTCCTGAGCATTAAGCCGATGATTATCCTGCGCGAGGGCATTGTTGACGAACTTGGTAAGGAGCGCACTCACAAGAAGGGTGTCGCCAGGCTTCGACGAGTCACCGAGGACTTTGCCCCACTCGAAGAGCTGTGCGTTAACTATACGACCACGCCTGACGAGGCGCGCGCCTTCGCCGAGCAGCTTCAGCAATTACTCCCAGATGGAACGGAACCTCTCCTGGCACAGATTGGACCGGCCGTTGGCACCTACACTGGGCCAGCCGCGCTTGGGGTGTCTCTGTTGCGTGCTGAGGACGATTAGGCTCGTCAAATTCACCTCCGAATTGCTGCATGATTCTGCGAATATGTAGGCGTATGCCTCGTATCGTATCTGCCAGATGTGCGCTACAATTTTGGCATGACCTCCTCAGATGAAAGCGGCAAACTGCAGACACTTGCCAATATTCTGCGTCTCGAGAAGCGCAGAGGGTTCCGCGACGATGCGGTCATCGGCGGATTGGACGCGTTCTTAATTCTATGGCGGGACGTAATCCCCTCGTCGCTTGGCTCCGATGTCTCCTATGCGAATATGTCAGCAGGCCAGCGCGCTCAATGGGTTGAAGATACACTCATCAAAGCAGAGGCAGTATTATCACGCGCTAGCGGAACGGCCACAGTTTCGGGGCAAACAAGGCCCGAACCCCAAGCATCCCCAGCAGCTCCTAATCGCTCTGTTAGCCCCAATACAATAAAGACTAACAGCGCTGAACCTGCCCCGCCAGAGCAAACTCGCACTCCTCCCCGCCAGACTCCCCGCGCTGGAAAGCGGCCGGCTAAGACGGCGAGAATGAGACTAGACGATGATGTCACGCGGCTGAGGGGCATCAACTCACGCACTAAATCCAGGCTTAGTAACCTTGGCATCGAGACTGTTGAGGATTTGATATTTCACTTCCCTCACAGACACGACGATTTCACGAGTGTTCGCAAGATTGCGCAAGTGGTGCCAGGAGAGACTCAGACTGTGATAGCGACAGTCTGGGAAGTCTCGGAAACTGGACGAGGGCGATCGAAGAACGCTCAGGCTGTGTTGGGCGACGAGACCGGTAATATCAGGGTCGTCTGGTTCAATCAGGCATACCTTACGAGGACATTGAAGGCTGGGTCCCGGATAGTGATCAGCGGCATGGCGAAGGTTTATCGTGGACGGATTGTCTTTCAATCTCCTGACTACGACTTCTTCGATGAGCGGGACGGGTACATGCACGCTGGACGACTTGTGCCTATCTATCCCCTTACGGATGGGCTTTATCAACGGACGATTAGGAGGGCAGTCAAGCAGGCTCTCGACGTTGCTTTGGAGCAGATAAAGGAATATATCCCGAAAAATACTCTTAGCCTTTACGACATGATGGGCGCGCAGGAAGCTATCTTATCGATGCATTATCCGGATTCGCCGGAGCAGGCGGAGTCGGCGCGCCGGCGTCTTGCCTTCGACGAAATGCTGATGCTGCAACTAGCCGTTGCCCGGCGCAGAATTGAGTGGCAATCCTCTGGCGGCGCAGTGCAACTGCACTCCGACGATGGTCGCCTGCAGTCGTTCCTGGAATCTCTTCCATATGCCCTGACAAGCGCTCAAATGCGGTCGCTGAAGGAAATAATTGCTGACCTGGAGAAGGAAATTCCGATGAGCCGGCTGCTCCAAGGGGATGTAGGCAGCGGAAAGACCGTTGTTGCTACGGCGGCGCTGCAGCTTGCAGTGCTGAACGATTGTCAGGGCGCGCTGATGGCTCCAACCGAAATCCTTGCAGAGCAGCACTTCTTAACGGTTTCAGGTTTACTGGGCAGAGGTGAATCGTCACTCACAACCGAACCCTATTTCGATGTAGAGTTGCCCATTGACGGAAAGCGAGTCGCGGTGTGCCTGTTGACAGGCAGTCTCAGCAATAGGGCCAAAGATGAGATGCATAGGCGAATTGCGGACGGAGAGATTGACATCGTCATTGGCACTCAAGCGCTTATTCAGGAGTCAGTCGATATTCCAAAACTCGCGCTGGTGGTCGTTGATGAGCAGCACCGCTTCGGTGTAATGCAGCGCATGAACCTTCGTCATAGGGGTGGCACTCCCCACATGCTTGCAATGTCAGCCACGCCGATTCCACGATCAGTGCGCCTTACCATGCTAGGCGACCTGGAACTCTCCACGATTGACGAAATGCCGCCCGGACGCCAGGAGATTCGAACCCGCTGGGTTGAACCCAACCAGCGAGACAATGCATACGCGATTGTACGGCAGGAAGTTATGTCGGGCAGACAGGCATTCATCATCTGTCCGCTCATTGAAGAATCTGAAGCGATACAGGCGAGGGCGGCGACAGAGGAGTACGAACGGCTTTCGAAGTTGGTCTTCAGCGACCTACGACTAGGCTTGCTTCACGGCAGACTAAACCAGGACGAACGTGAGGCAGTGATGCGGGGCTTTCAGACAGGGGAAATAGATGTACTGGTTGCGACCTCCGTCATCGAAGTCGGCATCGACATCCCTAATGCGACAGTCATGTTGATTGACGGGGCAGACCGGTTCGGGCTGGCGCAGTTGCACCAGTTCAGGGGCCGCGTCGGAAGAGGAGAGCATCCCAGCCAGTGCCTGCTGTTGTCCGACAGCCCCGGCGCAAATGCCCACGAGCGTATTCGAATTCTCGAGCGCACTATGGACGGGTTCGAGATTGCAGAGGAGGACCTGCGCATTCGAGGAGCAGGCGAATACATGGGTACACGGCAGAGCGGACTTAACGACCTGAAAGTAGCGCGATTGACCGACCTTGACATTATGCGGATGGCGCGGCAGGAGGCCAACCGTTTGCTGGAAGCCGACCCTGCTCTGGCTGCTCCTCAACACGCAGCGATTGCCGAACGCTTCGAGAAATATAAGGCGAGTCATCCGGTAGAGATTAGCTAGGTGGCGTTTTCTCCCGCGCCTTTGCCCCACAGAGATCGACTCGACTACCTTGGCATACCCTCCTGTGTGATTGACAATGCACTTGCGCGTTCATATATTGTCAGCATTGGATAGTTCTGAACATTACAAAGCAACAAATTTCACCAAGGAAAGATGCAGGAGGAACGCATGGCAAAGATAAAGCACATAGCAATATCGTCACAGGACCCTGACAAGACGGCGGCGTTCTACAAGGACGTATTGGGACTTGAGGAAGTGGGCAAGGTCAGCAGTGCCAACGCTGACGGATACTACCTGAGCGACGGCAATGTGAACATGGCTATTCTTAAATTTAAGAATGACGCGGTTACCGGTGATGCCGGAAGCGATTACAGCGGGATTCATCACATCGGCTTCCAGGTCGATGACGCCGATGCCATGGACAGTCGCCTGAAAGAGGCGAACGCTCATCCTATGGACGAGGTCAATGAGGCACTGCACGGCGGGATGGACGCGCCTCGCCACGGACAAGGTCAGAATGTGGAAACCAAGTATGGAGGACCTGATGGCGTGATGATCGACATCTCGCAGGGCGGATGGGTTGGAACCGGGTCCCAATAGTCAGGACAGTAAACTGAGTGGCATGAAGTAAGGGGCAACCATTATTGGTTGCCCCTTCAGCATTGATGTACCAGACCCTACTTGTGGAAAAGATTGAGGGCCGAACCGAGGCGGAACCATTCTAGCTGGGATTCGCCAAAGGTGTGATTGAGTTGCAGAGTCTCGCTTGTGCCGTCTGAGTGCGTAATCAGACACTCTACTGTCTTGCCGGGAGCTATATCCGCAAGTCCCACAAGGCTGATGCGGTCGTCCTCGCGTATCTTGTCGTAGTCTGCATTGTCCTGGAATGTGAGCGCGAGCAGGCCCTGCTTCTTCAGGTTGGACTCGTGGATGCGCGCGAAACTGCGAGCTATCACCGCCGCGCCACCTAGCAGCCTGGGGGACAGTGCGGCGTGTTCACGGCTGCTGCCTTCTCCGTAATTGTCGTCGCCCACCACGATCCACTTGACTCCCTGGGACTGGTAGTTGCGCGCGATGGCCGATATTGCCCTGTCTACTTCTCCCGTGATCACATTTCTGCCAGTGCCCGGGTTGCCGGTGAAGGCATTCGTCGCACCCATGAACATGTTGTCACTAAACTTATCGAGATGTCCGCGATATCGCAGCCACGGACCGGCAGGTGAGATGTGGTCGGTCGTGGTTTTACCCTTTGTCTTCATCAATACAGGCATGTCCGTGAAGTCGTTGCCGTCCCAAGCAGGCCAGGGCTGCATTAACTGGATGCGCTCGCTGTTGGGGTCAACGGCCAGCTCGATCTCGCTGCTGTCGGTGGGTGGCGGCTCATAAACGGATGCGCCGCTTGCGAAATTCTGCTCCGGAACTTCGGGGGCAGTTGCCGGCGGCTGGAACATGAAGTCGTTGCCTTCGCCGTCCGTCAAGGTATCGGTGAGCGGATTGAATGACAGGCTGCCTGCAATCGCCATAGCCGTAACTATTTCAGGACTGCCGATAAAATTCATCGTCGTAGGCGCACCGTCATTGCGGCGAGGGAAATTGCGATTGTAAGAAGTAACGATGGTGTTCGGTTGAGCATTCGACTCCTGTGAACGCCGCCACTGCCCGATGCAAGGTCCGCAGGCGTTGGCGAGAACCGTGGCGTCTATGTCGAGCAGGGAGGACATCTGACCGTCGCGCTCGATGGTAGCGCGCACCTGCTCGGAGCCGGGCGTGACCATGAACGGTACTGCCGTTGCAACTCCGCGCGCCTTTGCCTGCTCCGCGACATCGGCTGCTCGGCTCATATCTTCGTAGGATGAGTTAGTGCAGCTTCCGATCAGCGCAGCCGAAATATCGTCCACGAATTCATTAGAACCGTCCGCAACCTCTGCGGCTAGGTCTGAAATGGGACGGGCGCGGTCGGGAGAATGTGGCCCAACTATGTGTGGCTCCAAGGCTGACAAGTCGAGACGCACAACCCGGTCGTAATAGGATTCCGGATCCGCCTCAACTTCGGTGTCCGGCTCGAGCAAGTGCTTATTTGCCTCCGCGTGCGGCACAATCCCGCCTCGGTCGGTTGCTCTGAGATATGCCGCCATATGGTCATCGTATGGGAACATTGAGGTGGTGGCGCCAATTTCGGCGCCCATGTTGGTGATGGTCGCCTTGCCGGTGGCGCTGATAGTACGTGCACCAGGCCCGATATATTCGACAATAGCGTTTGTGCCTCCCGAGACAGTAAGCTCACCCGCGACATACAGGATTATGTCCTTGGCTGCTGTCCAACCGCTCATCTCGCCCGTAAGATATACGGCTATGTGGCGGGGATACAAAACCTCCCAGGGCAGGCCCGCCATGACCTCTACAGCGTCCGCGCCGCCGACGCCGACTGAGCAGGAACCTAGTCCGCCGCCCATTGGTGTGTGCGAGTCGGTTCCGATCATCAGGGAGCCGGGGAATGCATAGTTCTCCAATGCTACCTGATGGATGATTCCTCCGCCTGGCCCCCAGAATCCTGCGCCGTATTTTGCGGCCGCGGAGCGCAGGAAGTTATACACTTCGCTGTTCTCATCAAGGGACTCGCGCAGGTCTGCCGCGCCTTCGACACGCGCCTGTATGAGATGGTCGCAGTGGATTGTTGTGGGCACAGCCACAGATTCCCGCCGTGTCTGCATGAACTGAAGCATGCCGGTCTGCCCGAGCACATCTTGCAGTATCACGCGGTCGGGGCGTACGTTCAAGTAGCTCTCGCCGGGTATCATTTCCTGATTCTCAGGGTCGTCCAGGTGACCGAGCAGCACCTTGTCGGCGAGCGTGAGTGGCTTGTTCAGCCGCCGTCGTACGACTTCGAGATTCCGCTCGATAGTCCCATATACCTCCGCCGCCATTTCGGGCGTAGATTCGATGGTTACCATATTGATGCTGCCCTCCCAGTGTGAAGAAATAGGCGAATTCAGTGTCTTCGTGCGCTAATGCGAACAATGCAATGGCATTGCCTGTTTATGTGACAATGCCATTGAAGATGGTCCGGTGTTATGCCCGGTACTCGTAGTCCGCCAAGCGTATGTCAGCGCCAGAATGGCCGTGTGCTATCTACCGCGTCAATCCGAAGTATTCGTAATTCAGGTCGATGAAGCTGCGCCATTCTTCAGGTACGTCATCCTCGGCGAAGATCGCGACTACGGGGCACACAGGCTCGCAGGCGGCGCAGTCGATGCACTCATCGGGATGAATGAAGTACTGGTTGTCCTCATCTTCAGTGTAGATGCAGTCCACCGGACAGACATCCACGCAGGCGCTGTCCTTAAGGTCAATACAAGGCTCGGCTATGATATAGGTCATTTCTACTACATCCTCCTGCTCTATCGCTGTTAATTTGCCAGCGGGCACCCCGTTGGCTGCGATTATTCCTGAATTATAAATCGCTTGTGGCTTGGCTTTCAACTAATATGGGGGCTAGTCGGCTGGTCAGTTGCGCGGTGTTTCAGTACATCACACGGTTATGCCGAGCTCACGCATGCGTTGAATCTGTTCTGGAGTGTAACCGTGGGACATAAGCACTTCATCCGTGTGCTCGCCAAGTGCAGGTGACGCAATTGTGGGCTCGAGAGGAGTTTCGCTCATCTTTACCATTGGGCCGACCATCTTTACCTTGCCGACGACCGAATGATCAAGCTCCAGTACAAGTCCATTGGAAATAACCTGTTCATCGTCCACGAGTTCCTCTACGAATCGCACCGGGCCTGCCGGCACTCCGGCTTGGTCGAGGAGCCGCAGCCATTCGGATACGCTCTTCTGCTTGAAAATATCCTCCATCTGCGCGTTGAGTTCTTCATAGAAGGCAATAGTTTCCTCGCTGTACTGATCAAAATCCGGCTCGAAGCGGATATCACGGAGACCGACAAGGTCTATGAGTCTCTTTCGGAGCGGGTTACTCAGGCAGCCAACTGCCAGGGCTCCGTCCGCAGCCTGATATGTTCTGTAGTAGATGCTGAAACCACGCCCTCGTCTTGAATCGAAATGCTGCCGGTAGTAGGCGTGAATGTCCTCGTAGAATACTCCTGCGTCCTTCATGAGTTGCATGCTCTCGTAGAACTCGGCGCGGGGTGCGGTATCGACCGATTCGACTTCCATAAAACGGGTTGATTGCGCGGCAAGGGCCGACGCCATCAAATTGGTCTCGATCTTCTGGCCTTTGCCGCTGCGTTCCCTCCGGTATAGGGCGGCACAGACTGACCACGCGGTTGCGATTCCTGTGGATACATCGGCGACGGGAGTGGACGATACCTGCTGCGGCACTCCCTCGTTTATCTTGTCTTCGGAAGCCATCAGTCCCGTCATTGCCTGCGCTATGATGTCGTAACCTGGCCGCTGGCTATGAGGGCCTTCGCGTCCGTATGCCGTGTTTTCGCAATAGACGATGCGTGGATTGATAGCGGATAAGGTCTCATAGTCGATGCCTAGGTTGTAGGGCACGTCCGGACGGTAGTTGACGATGACTACGTCGATGTCAGTAATCAGCCGATAGACGACATCGCGTGCCTCTTGCTTCGTAAGATCGAGCGGAAGGCTGCGCTTGCCGCGATTGAGACTCATGAAAGTCTTGCTCTCACCCGGTTCTATGGGGAAGGGATGCCGCCAAGGGTCGCCCCAAGGGGGTTCGATCTTGATCACATCCGCACCCATATCGGCAAGCAGCATGCCACCAAAAGGTCCTGCGATTATCTCGGTGAACTCGAGAACCTTGATCCCGTCCAACGCACCAGGCATTTTTCTTCCCTTCCGGAGATTTGTCCAGCGGACTTTTCTTAATGTTACCCTATAATCGATCTGGCAAGTAGCCGAAACGTGGATTAAGTTGAACGGAGAAAGGAAATCGACTAAATGACGAAGGTTTTGATTACAGGAATGAGCGGGCTTATAGGCGGGCTTTTGAGAGATCGACTGGAGGCGACGGGAGGATACGAACTCAGTGCGCTCAACAGGAGTGAAGTCGAAGGTGTTGAGTGTTACCGTGCGGATATTGCCGACTTTGAGGCGGTGAAGGAGGCGTGCGAGGGCAAGGATGTGGTAGTGCATCTGGCGGCGTACCTGGGCAGCGATGACTTCGAGGGGCAACTTCGGGGAAACATTGTGGGCACTTACAATGTCTTTGAAGCGGCGCGGCTTGCAGGTGTAGAGCGAGTGGTGTTTGCAAGCAGCGGCAATACCATACGGGGTTATGAGCTGGTTGAGCCGTACAGATCGATTGCAGCCGGTGAATACGACAGCGTGCCCGATGACATTCCAATGATTACCCATGAAATGATCCGACCGGAAGGCATCTATGGCGCGGCGAAGGTGTTTGGTGAGGCACTGGGACGCTATTACTCTGACTATTACGATCTTTCAGTGCTCTGTGTGCGAATCGGCCGAGTAACGAGAGACAATGGTCTTGGTGCGGTGCGCGATCGCTCCATTTACCTGAGCCACGACGATGTGGCACAGATATTGCATCTGTGCGTGGATGCGCCGGAAGCACTCAAGTACGATGTATTTCTGGCGACTTCCAACAACAAGTGGACGTATCGTGATCTGGCACATCCCCGAGAGGTGCTGGGATATGTGCCCAAGGACTCTGCAGATGATCTGCCGCTTGGATGACGGTGTCACACACTGGACTGCCGCATATGCCAAGACAGGCTAGCTGTCTGACAAGGGGACGTTGGCATTTCTTAGTAGAGCTCTGGTGGTAGCATTATTGGATTCAACGACAATAGTAGCCTGCGCTTCCGAGGAGGATTCAGTGGATATGTTCAAGTTGACCCCATCAAGAGTGACAGGGATTGCGCTGGACGCCAGACGAGCGGAGCGAGGCGAAGTTAGCTCGTATTCGACTGATGCGGCCGCAAGCGCATTCCTGGGAACGCTTACCACTGAGCAGCGAGCACAGGCGATGTATGCCTTGGATGATCCGCTGCGCCCGAACTGGTCAAATCTGCCGGCGGGCATCTTAGATTTTGAGCGTAACGGTATTCGTCTGGGAGAGTTGAATGACGAGCAGGTGGGCTCTGCGTTTGACTTTCTGTCGGTGGCGCTCAGCAAAGAGGGATACAGGAAAGTCGTTGATGTTGTGGGCGCTGACGAGGTGCTGTCTCATTCCGAGCGAGCAGGACATTTCGCCTGGACGGATGAAAACTACTGGCTTGCATTCTTCGGAGAGCCGTCAATAACGGAGAAGTGGGGCTGGCAGTTTGGAGGGCATCACCTCGGCGTAAATGTGACTCTGGCAGACGGCAAGCACTACTTTTCCCCAACTTTCATTGGTGTCGAGCCGGCGTCATACCTTGCAGCTGATCGTACCATCGCGCCACTGGCCGCAGAATTGGATGCTGGCATAACTCTTGTGAATTCGCTCAGTGAGGATCAGCGCTCCCGGGCGCTGGTCACAGACCGTCCGGTCGAGGTCTGGGCAGGGGCGCAACAGGATGGATTCTTGCCTGAACTTGAAGGCTCCAGAGTCGTTGACTGGAGTGGTGAGCAGAAGGACATTCTGCTTAATATCATCGCAATGTGGACCAGCCTTGTGGACGAAGCAAGCGGGACGGAGAAGCTGTCAGAAATAGAGGCCGACCTGGATGAAATATATTTTGCATGGCATGGGCCATTTGATGATAGTGGTCCGATCTACTATCGCATACAGGGACCCAGGCTCCTGATCGAGTACTCAACACAAGGAGGTGTTGGGGCAGACACAGGGCACTATCATACGATTTACCGTGATCCGACGAACGAATATGGCGTGAATGCCGGAATACGCTAGGCGATCTCTGTTCGGATGGTTAAGCAGGCTGAGTGTAGGCGGACAAACATCCAAAGTTGAAGAGAAACTTGCGCCAGTAATCATCTTTGAGTTCCTCAAGGGCAGCCTGCCATGCCTGCCTGATTGCTCTGGAATCAGACAGTTCCTCGTAGCGTCTTTCCAGTAGACTAAGGTACGCTTCGAAATCGCTCCTGAATGCGCGGATGCTAGGATAATCGCGTGCCCTTATCTTGCGCAGAATGTCAAGCTCAACTGCTCCGCAGTCTTCGTCCGACCGCTCTGTGTGCCTCCGAATCATGCCGTCAAGATTTTGAGTGAACAGGGGAATCGTCTCCATACCGACCGGCTGGCGGTATCCTTCTGGCTCAGACGGTGGGTCAGCGTGAGGCATGTACCACTTGAAGAGTTCGAGGTAGAAGTCATGCAGATCAAGGGGAGGCTTTCGTCCGACTGCGGGCCGTGCCTTGGTGACACCACAAATGTCAATGACTGTAATTCGAGCATTTAACGGGTCAAAGTAGATGTTCTGCGGGCGCATATCGAGCAAGAGCATGCCGTCTCTGTCGCAAATCTCAGCTACGTCGAGCAGATCGCGGACAACGCTGAATCTGCCGCGCTTCTGGTGCGGGATTACGGGATGTATGGCGAACAGGTTTTGCGGTGCGCCGATGGGATGGCGCTTAATGCCATCCGTGGCGCTCCCTACCAGCGGGACGCCCAACGCGCGCTCTTCGACAACCACGCTATATTTTTCTCCGATGGCATCGCAGAAGTAGTCCTCAGATTCAGATGTTTGTGTGTAGGCAATTAACCTGGCGACGTGCGGGAGTGCTTCGCCAAGCCGTTCGCGCAGGGCGACCGCGCTAGCGATGCGGCGCTCGACGGTGTTGTGCTGGCCACGAACAATCAGTGTCGGGTGTGGTCGCTTGACGACTACCGGCAGGCCGTTCACCGTGTCAATGGCTGCGAATGCTTCGGAGTCCGCGCCTTCGCCGAGTTTCCCTTGTAGTTGAAAGCGCTGCAGGTCGGTATGTGCCATCTGCATTTAGGAATGCCCCTTAGTGTGAGATGGACAGACTCAATAAGATAGGATAATTTGTTGCCTGCGTATAATAACACTTGGAGAATTATGGACCCAAAGGAATGACGAGATGCCCTTAATCATAGGAGTCACAGGATCCATAGCGACGGGTAAGAGCAGCGCCTGCGCTCTGATGGCGGCACAAGGCGCAAAACATCTGGACGCAGATCGACTGGTCCACCGGCTGTATGACCCGGGGAAGCCGGCATTCGACCGAATTGTAGGGATATTCGGCGAGGAGATCGTGGGAGCGGACGGCTATATCGATCGAAAGATCCTGGGGTCCAAGGTCTTCGGGAAGCCTGAAGAGATGAACAGGTTGACGACAGCAATCGGCAACATTGCGGAAGCCGTGAAAGGCGTTGTGGATGAATGGAACATGACACTCGGCGAGAACGACGTCGCGGTGCTGGAGGCTGTGAACCTAATAGAGGCGGGTTACGGGCAGTGGTGCCAGTCGGTATGGTTGTTTGCCTGTGACGAAGACACGGCGCGCAGGCGATTGATGCAGCGGAACGGGTTCACGATGGAAGAAGCTGACCAGCGTCTTGCGAGCCAGCGTGCGTGGCAGGACCGCGAACCCGCTTCTGACAGGGTGTTTCATAACGATGGAGACCTCGACGAGTTTACCGACCAAGTGGCTGCCGCATACGCGGAAACCGTCCGCCTAGCGAGGGACGGACGGCTTCCTGTGTCCGGATACTACGATTGGTGGGAGCAGCGGGCTGCCCAGTCTAATTCTTGAAGGCGGGCATGACATCTTCCGCGAACTGTTCGAGTTGCTCAATTATCACTGACTGCGGCGTGCCGACCGGCATTCCGACATTGATTTCCTCTAGGCCCGGGTACTGTTTCTGAATGCTCATGAGTTGCTCGGTTACCTGCTCGGGAGTTCCTATCAGCCACGAGCCGCCTTCGACTCCCTGCTCAAGCGTGGGCAGGTTTGCCGTATAAGCGCGGTCGGGGTCGCCAAGCGCTTCTATCTGGTCGTCCGTCAGTCCGCGCACGAAGCCAAGCGGCGCGAACATCTTCATGTTTTCCTCGAAGAACGAGCGAGCCTCGCGAATGCCCTGATCTGTGGATTCGGCGAGATACACGGAGAAGCTGATGATGAGGTTGCCACCCAGCTCCGTCTCCCTGCCGTGTTCGGCTTCAATCTTCTGCCATGCTTCGACGACGCTTTGCTGTGCGCCACCTGGTGCTGCGCCGCCTCCGATTATGCCCTTGATGCCGTGCTTTGCCATGAAGCGCAGGCCGCGATCGCTCGCGCTCACCACCGGCTGCCAGCATTCGACAGGATAGTTCACCGGGCGCGGCACGAGCGTAATCTCTTCCAATTCGTAGCCCCGGTATGGAACACGCGGTGGTATGGTGTAATTCTTGCCCTGGTGTGAGAAGGATTCGCTATTGAACGCCTTCATCATGATGTCAACCTGCTCCTCGAACAGGTCCCTATTGGCATCCGCGTCCAACATCGGGGCTCCAAATACTTCGACTTCTCTGGTGTGGTAGCCTCTGCCGACACCGAATATTGTGCGTCCCTTGGTGAGAATGTCAGCTGTGGCGAAGTCCTCAGCGAGGCGCAAAGGGTGCCACATTGGAGCAATATTGAAGCCGCAGCCAATCTTGATGTTGTCGGTGATGTGGCAGAGATGGACGGATTCCATCAACAAATTGCCGATGCACTCGTACCCCTCACGCTGGAAGTGGTGCTCTGCCATCCAGAAAGTGTCGTAGCCCTTCTTATCCATCGTGGTTGCGATTGCGTCCGTCTTGTCGAAAACAGAGGCAAGGCGTTCGTTGGAATAGAAGCGGTCGTTCGCCGGTGTGGCGTCGAAGCCCATGTCGTCCAAGTCGATGTGGCCTGCGAACAGGCTTCCGAACCTATTAATCATAAATGCGCCTCCAAAAGCGTCAATGGCGTGATTTCCGCTTATTGTAGAGAAGTGGTGCGGAGTGTCAAGTGCGAGGCGCTGCCAGTGGCAGGAGAGATGTCCATAGACGGGCTCTGGCAATTTGGAGCAGGGCGAGTCTGCTATAATCGCGCACTATACGAACACTGGGAAGGAGAAAGTTATGCCAGTAACTGGACGGTATCTTTTCACAGCGAGCATGGATATTCCGAAGGAGCAGGAGGCGTTGTTCAACGAGGTCTATGACGAGGAGCATGTGCCTTTGCTGAATAAGGTTCCAGGAGTTGTGTCGGTTGCGCGCTTCAAGAGGCAGGAGTTGACGCTTGCAATTGGCGGTGAGCTTCGGACAATTGTGGTCGAGGACGAGCCAACATACAGCGCGATTTACGAGGTGGAGAGCGCGGATGTCATCACGAGCGACGCCTGGATGGAGGCGTCGGAGTCAGGGCGCTGGCCTGAGGAAATTCGGCCCTATACGCACAATCGCAGGCATACGCTGAGGAAGATCCTCCTTCCCGGTGAGTCTGATTAGTACATTACCTGAATGAACCTAGCCCTCGGTCCGGTTTCGAGCATAACTCGCAGCGCTAACTACAAGTGGTGGGTGTTTGCGTCCGTTGCGCTCGGGCTGTTCCTCACGGTTACGGACCAGTCGGGCGTCAACATCGCGCTGCCGCGCATCGCCGAGCATTTTGGCGCGGACTTGCCATCGGCGCAGTGGATCGCTCTTGGATTCACGCTTAGCACCAGCGTGATGTTCATGCCCGTGGGCAGGCTGTCGGACATCTTTGGGCGGACCCATGTGTTCATGCTTGGGTTCGGCGTCTTCGTGGTGGCGGCTGC
Organism: SAR202 cluster bacterium bin90; assembly: GCA_002238855.1. Lineage (GTDB taxonomy): Bacteria > Chloroflexota > Dehalococcoidia > Lucifugimonadales > JADFKI01 > Bin90. The sequence goes on along the minus strand of MPND01000002.1, from coordinate 117,243 downwards.
TATCGGAGGGACTGCGATTGCGTTCCCTGTGCTGATTGCGGCGAAGATAATCCAGGGGATCGGCGTAGCCGGAATCGAAGCCAACGGGATGGCGATGGTTGCGGACATCTTCCCGGAGAAGGAGCGCGGCAAAGCCATTGGGCTATATATGTCAATCATAGGGGCGGGGGCGGTTGGCGGGCCTGTCATCGGCGGGACTCTGGTGAGTCTGCTTGGATGGCGGTCTATATTCGCGTCGAGCTTGTGCGTAGGTATTGTCGCTTTGGTGCTTGCTTCGCTGGTCTTGCGGAGAGGCATCGGCGAGCAGGCCGGAGATACTAACAGGACCAGCTTTGACTGGACGGGCGCGGCACTTTCGGCGGTTGTGCTGGTCAGTTTCCTGCTTTCAATCACGAATGGACACAAGCTTGGCTGGGACTCGCCTGCGATTCTTGCGGGGCTTGGGGTTGCCGTGATTGCGCTCATAGCATTCATCTGGTGGGAGGGCAGGGCGGAGGCGCCGATGCTGGACCTGAGCTTCTTCAATAGCAAGGTGTTCACGCTGGGCGTGTCGGCGCGCTTTCTGTCGTTCCTCGCCGGGTCTGCGGTGTACTTCATTATGCCATTCTACCTTGTGCAGGGTCTGGGAATGGAACCTAGCAGGGCGGGGTTGCTGATGGTGCCGGGTTCCATAGCGATTGCCGTGTGGGGACCTCTCAGTGGTAGGCTGTCCGACAGGATCGGCACGCGCTGGCTGACAGTTGCCGGGATGGTGCTGACGACCGTGGGAATGCTGATGTTCGCGGCGCTAAATGAAGACTCCTCGCAGCTTAGGGTCATGATCAGTATCGTGATCGAAGGGACGGGGATTGGGCTGTTTTCCTCTCCGAATACTAGCGCGATCATGACATCGATAGACAGCCGAAAATTCAGCGTTGCGTCGGCGTTCCTGAATCTCGTGCGGACATCGGCCGGGCTGAGCGGGATAGCGATTTTCACCGCGATTGTAGTATTCACGATGTCGTCCCAGGGATTCGCGCCGGACCTGTCGGCTGTGACTGAGGCGGGTGGACACGCGGTGCGGCTGGTGTTCATCGAGGGGATGAGCCGGGCATTCACTGCGGCGGCGGTGGTGATGTTCGCTGCCCTGGTAATATCGGCACTGCGGCCGGAGAATCCCGTAACTGACATCGACGCACAGTAGGGTTCGGATGGGGGCGGTCAGAGACCGCGCTTTGCTCTTGTGAACGAGTTCGCCATGCGGTCGGCATCAGGGTTATTCTGACCGGGGAAGTGGACGGGTATGTCGCGGGCGCCGACAACGGTGAACACGACAACCGTGAAGGGTTTGATACGCATGACGCTGCCGATGACCAGGTAGAAGCCCAGTAGCACGCCCGCGGCGCCGAGCAGGAACAGGACCGTCTCAACGATCTGCCGTGAGGGCAACAGGTCGGCGAAGATTATCTGGAGTACTGTGATGGCGGCACCGGCGGCGAGGAACTTCAGGCCGGTTTGCATTCGGCTCTCCTGCCCGCCGTTGGACATCTTGAAGCTGACTATGTCGGAGAGTTCTGCCTCGTCGGTAATCTCGGTACGATCTTTCCTGTTGAGTCCCGCGACGAGGCGCTGGTTGGTCAGTACGGCCCAGTCGGCCTCGCCGATTATCTCTTCGTCGCTGCGAAGGTTGAGCTGAATGGAGGGCATTGCTTCTCACCATCAAACCTTGGATTTGCTCGTGTCATTATAACCAAGGTGTCAACGGGGCGCAGGATTGTGGGAAATTCTGTTATGCATTGTGTTGGGGATTTTCCCCTCACCCTAACCCTCTCCCCTGGGGAGAGGGGACTTTTTCAATGGGGAACGGACTTCATTGGGTTATGGACTGCGGGCGCGCTCGCGGTCCTGTTGTTGTTTTTCTTGCTGTTGCTGGTCGTATTGCCAGGTGTCGAAGCGGGATTCGCGGGATATCCGCTCCCTGAGTTCTCGGCGGCTCTCCTTTTCCTGTTCTCGCTTTAGCTGGCGGTTCTTGCGGAGTTCTTCGCGCTCGATGCGTCGGTCGTCCATTGCATCGGGGGAGTAGAAATGCTCTAACTGCTTCTGCTTTTTCGCCCGCATCTTGCGCTCGATCAATTCGTCAGTGCGCTTGTCCCAGATCTCCTGCTGTGCCTGCTCCTTTGCCCACTGCTCGCGCTGCTCTGCAGTCGGAGGGGTGTGCGCTTTGACGACTTCCGGGTGATCTTCCGGGAGGTCTTTGCAGGCGCAGAGGCAGTCGGGGTGGCAGGGTGCGTAAAACATCATGAATTCAGGGTCGGGCTGTGCCGGGTTGTCGTAGCAGAGGCGCAGGAGTATCTGTATTGCGTCTATCCTGTCTTTGCCCCTTGTGTGTGGCTCGTCGCCCTCCATGATGTCCACAAGGTTCCTGATCATAGATGCGCCGTCGTGGGTTGCAATTCTGATCTGGCTGACGAGTCTCTTGTTGAGCTTGATGAGTTCATCGGACATAGATGAACAGGATGGGCAAGCAAGGTGGGAGGAGTCTTCCCCCTCACCCCAACCCTCTCCCGCGGGGAGAGGGGGCTTATGGTCGGCTGTCGAGAGTGACTGGGTGATTGTTGCCTCTGCCGTGCGGGGATGGGACTTCTTTGCCGGGGGTTCTCCAGAGCCGAGCTTGTCCAGGAGTCTGGCTGCTTCGAGCTGGTGCCAAGGGGTGCATTTGGGTGCATTGCCTTCCATGATGGAGACTACGCTTTCGATGATGCGCCTGCCGTTGTCGGTTTGCTCGATGACGTGTCTTTTCAGCGACTCCGCGAAGCTGATGTGGGCTGTCTGCTCTTCTGTAGGGTGTTCCAGTTGTGTGACCATATGTTCGCATTATAAGCACGGATGTTCATGCTGTCAAGATGTCTTTTGAGCAAGCAGACATGTTAGGTCGCGCCTTCAATGGGGCGGGACGCCTGGTGATATACTGGTTGCGGACTTTTTCCGAGAGGCATGTGACTTGATAGAGGCTATCGTCTTTGATTTTGACGGACTGATAATTGACACGGAAACGCCGGAGTTCGATTCATGGAAGGAGATTTTCGAATCGCACGGCGTGAAGCTGGAGCGGCGTACGTGGGAGTATTCCATTGGGCGCTACAGCCGGGACTTTGACATTTATGGTCACCTCGCTGAGCTATCTGGGCAGGCAATCGATCGTGAAGTAGTCAGGCCGCTGATGCGCCGACGTTACCTGGAGCGCATCGAGAGCAATCCCGTTCTTCCCGGTGTGGAGGACTATCTTCATTCCGCGAAGGATATGGGGATGAAGTTGGCGGTAGCATCAAGTTCGTCTCCCGGATGGGCTGCGGGACATCTCAAGGGACGCGGCTTGTTGAGATTCTTCGAATTCGTGCTGGACGCCGGGGATGTGAAGAATGCCAAGCCGGACCCGGAGCTTTACACGATGGCTGTGGGCAGACTTGGTGTGCAGCCGAGGAAAGCCCTGGCGATTGAGGATTCTGCGAATGGCCTCACTGCCGCGAAGGCTGCGGGCCTCCACTGCGTAGTCGTTCCGAACCCGATGACGAAGGGTATGGACTTTGGCGCTGCGGACATAAGGCTTAACTCTCTCCTCGATGTGCCGCTCGGAGAGTTGCTGCAACGGCTGGAGTGCGAGGCGGTACCGACAGCTTAGGGATTGTCGGAAAGCAGAGTTTGAACTGTTATACCACTTTACAATGATGTTACAATCGGCTTGATGAGTATTGAGCGTCGATTGATGAATGAAGGCAAGACAGGGCAATAGACTCGAACGGGGAGGTTAATATGGCTAAGGTAAGCGGACTTGGACATGTGGGAATCTATGTTAATGACCTGATGGGTCAGCGGGACTTTTATTCGCGGGTGATGGGACTGGAGATTACAGACGAGGACCTGGAACAGCGCGGGATGGTGTTCCTGAGCGCGAATCCTGATGTCGAGCATCATGAGTTCGTGCTGATGGAGGGACGCGATGTGCCATCAGACGCGAAACTGGTGCAGCAGATTTCCTTTACTGTGGAAACGATCGGTGAATTGAAGGACTTCTATCGCACGTTCAATGCCGAAGGTGTCAATATCCAGCGCATCGTGAGCCACGGAAATGCTTTCGGGATGTATGCTGACGACCCTGAGGGCAATACACTTGAGGTCTATTACAAGACGGGTCTGGAAGTGCCGCAGCCGCATGGTGACCACATCGAGCTGGATATGACGGATGAGGAGCTGATGTCGATCGCTGAAGCAGCGGTGCCGAACTAAGCCAACGATAGTAATCAGGAATGACAGGAATTCCTGACTGATCGCCTGGAAGGCAGTGCAGTGGAATCGCGCTTGAATGATATGCGCTTGTTTGGGATGCCCGTGCAATTTGTCGCGGTCGTCGCAATCAGCCTCGCGCTGACCATATACTTTGGTGCGTGGGCTGCCGACGCGCGGATAGACGCAAGGGGAAATCCGGCGACAGCACAGAACGTCCAGCAGTTTGATTTCCGAACTAATACAGGCTCGTCCGTAGGCACAGGGCTGTCGGGCGCGATTGGTCAGGGCGCTGCGGGCGGCGCACTACAGAACGGCAATGCAGTCGAAGGGCAGGCGTGGGAGAGATTTTTCCTCGTAGCATGTCCGTTACATTAAGGACCCAGATTTAGCCATATGGCAAGACAAACCGAGCCGTCCACGACGGGCCCGCAATTGAATTACGGGCGCGTCATTTACCCTCACTATGTCTGGGTCATTGTAACCGTCATCGCCGTAATGCAGATGGTCGGCACGTCCATCCGCATGGCTTTTGGCGTGTTCATCGAGCCGCTAGAGCAGACATTCCAATGGAGCCAGGGCAGTATTACGCTCGCATACGCGATTTCGAGCGTGGTGACGGCCTTGGCTTCGCCGTTTGCGGGGTGGTTCGGCGACCGATTTGGCGCGCGCAAGGCGATGGTCGTCGGTACGGCGATGTTCCTTGCGGGGATGCTGCTTACCGGATTCATAAGCACAATCTGGGAGTTGTACCTGTATTTCGGTGTGCTGCTTGGCACCGCGCAGGCGATATTTCTCGTTCCGCTGATACCCGCGGCGATGTACTGGTTCCGGCGGCACCTGGGTATAGGCATGGGCCTGATAATGGCGTCGTGGGGGCTTGGACCGGCACTTGCCGCCGTGGTCGTGAGCCTGCTGCTCGAAGGGATGGGCTGGCAGAACGGCTTCATTGCCCTAGGAGTTGGGTCGGCGGCGATCATGTTCTTGCTGATCGGGTTGTTCCGAGACACCCCGGCGGACAAGGGCATTCAGCCGTATGGGTACAGACCTGGGGATAGGGAAGTACGGAAGCGTGAGAGCGATCCGACGCGAACTAAGCTCTTCAACGGCTATATGCGGAAGACCGCCGCATTCTGGAATATGAGCTCCATTCACTTCCTGGGATGCGTGGGGCACGCGATCATTCTCGTGTACATCGTGCCGCTGGCTGTCAAGGAGGGGCTGACGCTGGTGCAGGCGGCGGGCGTGCTCACGGTTCTGTCCGCGGTCAGCGTGATTTCACGGGTATTCGTGCCGATTATGTGCGACACCATAGGCACGAGGACGGTGATGTTCATCTTCTTTGCGGCGCAGGGCATTCTTGTGCTGATGCTGTTCTGGACGCACGATCTTTGGATGTTCTACCTGTTCGCGGTGATATTCGGCATCGGATACGGCGGCGAGACGGGCGGGGTCCCGATACTGAACAGGCGGTACTATGGGCATGCGCCGACGGGGGCGCCGTATGGCGTGCAGATGTTGGGCGCAGGTCTTGGGATGGCGCTGGGCGGCTGGATTGGCGGGCCGATATTCGACATATTCGGCAACTACAATGTGGCGCTGTGGATTTCGATAGCGACCAGTCTTGCCGGTGCGCTGAACATACTGGTGCTGGAGCCAACGGACAAGCTGCTGATTCCGGACTGGGAGGCTGACGAAGCCGCCCAGAGTCCCGCAGCGGGAGACTGAGCGGCAGGCGTCGTATTCAGATTGGGATTTTGCCCCCATTTGAACTTTCCCCAACAGAGCGTGAGCTGTTCGTCATTTCTGTTTCATGAGCCATTGCTGGTTGCGGGCGGGGCTGTCCAGCCATGTTTCCACATACTTCTGGCGCTCTTCGGGCACTTCGACGCCCAAGCCGTCTGCCAGCCGGGTCATGAAATTGAAGGTGCAGGCAATCAGGCAGACCGAGAGAATCTGCTCGTCGGAGAGTCCGTGCTCTCGCAGCTTTATGACATCGGACTCTTGCATGCTGGTCGGCTCGCGGGTGAGTTTGGTGGCGTAGTCGAGCATAGCGCGTGTCTGCGGGTCAAGGTCGGCCTTGCGGTAGTCGTGCATGACGTGGCTTGCCAGCTCGGGATCGTCGGAGGCGTGACGGAGAAACTCCCCGTGTGCCATCGTTCAGAAGCGGCATTCGTTCTGAACGGAGACGGCGGTGGCTATTGCCTCCTCCTGAGTGCGGGTGAGCGCGGACGAGCCGAATGTAATGGCGTTGTTCAGGTCACTGACGGCCTGCATTGCCTTCGGGTTGATGGACATAATGTTTATGACATTCGCCCAGTGCAGGCGTTCTTCGGCCTCACGAATCCATGGCATCTTTTGTTCCTTTCGGTAATTCACATCGATGGACAGGATAGATAGGGAATTTCACCCCCATCCTAGCCTTCCCCCGTCAAGGGGGAGGGGACTTAAGGCGGTTAGTAAGTGGCTCTGCCGCCGCTGATGTCGAAGACACCGCCTGTGCTGAATGAGCATTCTTCAGAGGCGAGCCAGGCGACAAGGGCGGCTATCTCGTTGATTTCGCCGGTGCGTCCGATTGGGATGCGCTCGACCATGTAGCTGACCTGCTCGGGCGTGAGCTCGTCGAGGATGCGGGTGTGGACGACGGCGGGCGTTACGCAGTTGACGCGGACGCCGGTCTTGGCGAGTTCCTTGCCGACGGACTTGGTGAGGCCGATTACGGCGGCTTTGGTGGCGGAGTAGGGCACCATGCGGGGATTGCCCTCCTTGCCGGCGATGGAGGCGATGTTGACGATGCGGCCGTAGTCGCGGTCGATCATGTGCGGAATGACCGAATGGCAGAACGCGAATACGCCACGCAGGTTGATGCGATAGACGCGGTCCATCTCTTCTAGGGGGAGTTCCCAGATGCCGCCGTCGATGCCAGTGATGCCGGCGTTGTTCACGAGGATGTCGATGCGTCCCCATGTGTCTAGAGCGGATTGGACGGCGGCTTCGGCGGTGGACTGCTCGGAGACGTCGCCGACCACGAGGCGGGTGTCGCTGCCGCGGGCCGACATTTCGCTGGCTGATTGTTCGCCGAGGTCGCCGTCGATGTCAACCATGACGAGGCGCGCGCCTTCGGAAGCGAGACGGCGGGCGATGCCGTAGCCTATGCCGGTTGCGGCTCCTGTTACTATTGCGACCTGTTGTTCAAAGCGCGTCATGTATACTCCTGAATCTATTCTATCAACAATTACAGCTCGCCTTCGGCGCGCAGGTCTTTGAGGGACTGCGAGAAGGCAGCGGTCGTGCGGTCTATGACATCTTCGTCGTGGGATGACGAGACTATGAAGGCTCTGCCGCCCATCATGTCCACGCCGTTGACGAGCATCGCGCGGCGCAGGGAGCGTGTCATTTCCGCCGGCATGGTGTCGTAGATCTGCTGGTATGGCATGTTGCAGATGTCGCGGTCGCAGTTGCAGTCGGCACCGAAGTTGACGTGAATGATCGAAGAGATGCCGTGCGCGTGGCCTGTGACTTCGTTCTGAATGAATGCCGCGTTCAGGCCTTCCTTGAGGCGTTCCGACATTGCGTCCGCCCTGGCGTTGATGCCCTCGTTGGCGATTGCTTCGAGGGCGGCGATGCCTGCCGCTGCCGTGACGGGCTGGGCGTTGTAAGTTCCGCCCTGGGCTACTCTGAGATGGTTGTCCCATTCGGGGTCGTTTTGGAACGCCATAAGCTCCATAATGTCTGCCCTGCCGCCGACAGCGGCGCCGGGCTGACCGCCCGCGATAATCTTTGCCATTGTCGTAAGGTCGGGTTCGAGTCCCCAGCGGACCTGCGCGCCGCCGGGTGAGAGGCGGAATCCCGTTATCACCTCGTCCATAATGAACAGGACGCCATGCCGCCTTGCGAGGTCCTGCAGGTCGTGAAGGAACTGCGGGTTCTGCAATGGGAATGTGCCATAGTGAGCGCCGTTGCACTCGACGATCACGGCTGCGACGTCGTTGTCGTTCGTAAGGATGGCATCGACTGCGGCGATGTCCACCGGGGCGACTATTACGGTGTCGAGGACTTCCTTGGGAACGCCGCCGAGAGCCTGGCCGGATTCGGGCGTGACATAGTCGTGCCAGCCGTGGAAGTGCTCGTGGAACTTGATTATCTTGGTCTTTCCGGTGAAGGCGCGTGCCAGCCTGAGAGCGAGATAGGTTGACTCGGTGCCGGATGCGGTGAAGCGGACGCGCTCAAGCGAAGGCACAAGGCGCTTGACAGCCTCGGCGTAGCGCACTTCGTGGGTGGATGCGCCGCCCACATGGGTTCCTCTGCCGGCCTGTTCCCTGACGGCCTCGATAATCTCGGGCTTGCTGTGACCCATCAGGAGGCTGCCGTTGCCCATCACATAGTCAATAATCTGGTTCTCGTCAACATCGTACTTGTATGGGCCCTCAGCGTGGTCGATGTATGCGGGGAAGGGAGAGGTGAAACGCGTCTGGTGAGTAATGCCGCCTGCAAACAGGGACTTGCCTCTTTCGTACCATTCAATCGACTTGCCAAACATCTCGTTATAGCGTTCTTCGATGGTTGCCATAGCTACACTCCCTTTCGCAAATGCCTGCGGGTGGGTATCAGGTCGGTGAGACTTGATGCGATTGCCAGTATTATATGCTCAATGCGAGAGGGGTCAAGATGCAGAGGTGAGCAGTTCTTGTGCATGGGGCAGGTGGCTGTTACCATCTGGTGAGCCGATTCGAGTCGGCGCTGAATTGTTCGATTAACACCTTACAGAGGCAACACCTAACAGACGGAGGAAACGACGATGGTACTGCTGGGATCTGGCGACTGGGTTTACGAAGTCTCAGGCGAGGACTGGGGCAATTTGCCGGAGGGCGCGACCTATAAGGAAGCCACTGCTGTGGATGTGGATGCGTACGACAATGTTTATGTGTTCAATCGCGGCACGCACCCTATGATCGTCTTCGACACAGAGGGCAATGTGCAGCACACTTGGGGGCACGGCATATTCACGAACCCGCACGGTGTGACTGTGGGTCCTGATGACAACCTGTGGTGCGTGGACAATGGTGACCACACGGTGCGGAAGATGTCGCCACATGGCGAAGTCCTGATGACGATAGGCACGCCGGGTCAGCCGTCACCGCCTATGAGCGGCAAGCCGTTCAACGCGCCGTCGCATGTGGCGTTCGACCCGCGAAATGGCGATTTCTATGTGGGAGATGGATACACCAACGCAGCGGTGCATAAGTATTCGCCTGATGGCAAGCACCTGTTCTCCTGGGGCGAGTCGGGGAATGACCCGGGACAGTTCAACATCGTCCACTACGTGGGAGTGGACAAGGACGGCTGGGTGTATGTGGCAGACCGGGAGAACCACCGCATACAGATCTTCAGCCCGGAAGGGAAGTTCGAGGCGCAGTGGATTAACTTGTCGCGGGCGGCTTGCCTTTACCTCGATACGAAGGGCGACCGGGAACTGATCTATGTTGGGGAGTACTTCTCCGGCATCAATCCGAACAGGATGGGCACGCAGCTTGGGCCGCGAGTGAGCATATTCGACACGCAGGGCAACCGGCTTGCGAGGCTCGGTACGCAGACTTATGGGGACGAGCCGGGAAGGTTCTACTCGCCGCACGGCATTGCAGTTGACTCCAAGGGCGACATCTATGTTGCTGAAGTGTCATACGCGGACTATGGAAGCAGGATGGACCCGCCGCAGGAGCTGCGCTCCATGCAGAAGCTGATAAAGCAGAGTTAGCTGTCAGCGTTAAGTGGAAAGCATGCGGTTAGATGGGATCGTTGCTGATGAATATCGGAGACAATAGTTAGAGGCTTGTGGCATGGTTACGGAATTGGGCGTAGATAGAGTGGAGCTTTCGGATGAGGGCGTCAGAATCGTATGGAAAGACGGCCATGAGAGCTTTTACACGGGCAAGTACCTTCGCGTGAACTGCGCGTGCGCGGAGTGCGTGGAGGAGTGGACGCAGCGACAAATTCTGGACCCGGCGACTGTGGACGCCAACATCAAAGCGGAGGACTATCTGCCAATCGGTCGGTACGCGTTGCAATTCCTATGGAGCGACACACATTACACTGGGATATATCCGTTCGAGATATTGCGGAAAATGTGCGACTGCGGTGAGTGTGGGGACTAACAGCACTAACTGTACGCATAGAAAGTAACGCAAGAAGAGGGCTGGTAGTCAACGACTGCCAGCCCTCTTCTTTGTTCTTATCTACCTCGCGTGGGGTTAGGCGGGCTTGAATTTGGGGAGGCTGATTTCGTCAGTGACGTCCTCGAACACTACCTCCAGAGGCATGCCGATGACCAACTTCTCCGGTGTGGGGTCGTCCATGACGATGTTGGTGGGCATTATGGGGCCCTCTTCGAGTTCCACCATAGCCGTTACGAAGGGGACATCGCCTACAAATCCAGGGTGCGGCGCGCGATGGACGATGGCGTAGGTGTAGAGGGTCGCCCGCCCGCTTACCTGTCGCCATTCGGTGTTGCGCGAGAATGTGATTGGGGAGATATCACGCGGATAGAAGTAATACTGCTGGGCGTCGTTGTCGTAGCGCAGCCAGAGCTCGTGTTCCTTTGCCTTCTGCCAGTACACGTCGGACTCGACCTGCGGTGTAGGCAGCGGCTTAATGTATGCTTGCGTCATTCATATTCTCCTGAGTTTTCTGCATAGGGGCGGGCAAATAACTCACCCCCATCCTAACCTTCCCCCGTCAAGGGGGAAGGAACTTTGAAACATATATTAGTCAACGCCCAAGACGACGGTGCCTGTGGATGACAGGGAGCCGCCGGTGCCGTTGATGAGGCAGAGCTTGGGATCGTCGAGTTGTCGCTCGCCGGTCTCGCCGCGGAGCTGCCGCACTGCCTCCAGCACTAGGAACATGCCGTACATGCCGGAGTGGGTGTAGGACAGGCCGCCGCCGCTGGTGTTCATAGCGAAGTCACCGCCGGGAGCAGTGCGCTGGTTCGCCACGAAATCGGGCCCCTCGCCGGGTTCGCAGTATCCAAGGCTCTCAAGCGTCGCCAGCACGGTGTAGGTGAAGGAGTCGTAAATCATGGCGAGGTCTATGTCGTCATGGGTTACGCCAGCCATCTGCAGCGCTGCCGGGCCGGAGTAGCGCGCCCAGGTGCGTGTCAGGTTCTTCATCTGGCTCAATATGCCGTGGTCGTGGCCTTCTGCCGCTCCGAGAACGTAAACCGGCGCTTTGGGCAGGTCGCGCGCTCTTTCGGGCGTGGTCACGACATAGGCGCCGCCTGCGTCCGTCACCAAGCAGCAATCGGGCAGGTGGAACGGCCAGGCAATCCAGCGCGAGTTATGGTAGTCGTCGAAGGACATCGGAGTGTCCTGGAAATACGCCTTTGGATTGAGGTTCGCCCACTTGCGTGTTGCGACCGCAACCTCAGCCATGCCCTGACGCACCCTGCGCTCGCCGTACATGTGCATGTAGCGGCGTGCAGCCATCGCGTAGTTGATGGGGGCGCCGATGAAACCGTAAGGGGTCTCGTACTGCGGGCCGGCGTCGGAGGCGTTGCCGCCTGCGCGAGAACGGGCGCTGCGTCCTGCCTCGCCGTGGGTCACTAGCACCGTGTCGCAATAGCCAGCGTTGATTGCGGCTACGGCGTGCGCGATGTGTATGATGAATGACGAGCCGCCAACGGCTGTCGTGTCGGTATATGTCGGGTTTATGCCCAAGTACTCGCCGAGGTTTATCGTTGAGGTGCCGGCGGTCATAAGACCGTTCACATCGCTCATTGACAGCCCGGCATCTTCTAGGGCATTGTACGCGGCCTCAGCGTGAAGCTGAAGGTTGGACTTTTCAACTCTTCCAATTTCGTCGGATTCTGCCACTCCAACAATGGCAACCGACTTGCTCAAATCGGCCATCTTATATGGCACCTCCCGTGTGGTTTCTGCGGTGTTGCAGTCCTTAGTATTGAGGCGGGCGCTATGCGCCAAACGCCGCCAAACAGGATACACCCTTGCCGTGATTTAAGGCAAGTTAATGTAGGGATAATGTGTTGTGTGGGCGATGGAAGTCGAGGAGCTTGTGGGCAATAGGGATGTAGGGCGGTCACCTGGAATCGCTGAAAGCGGAGACAATCGCAGCAACAATGCCGGCGAAGATGCCGATGCCGAAAAACATGAGGGCTACCGCGGTGAACTTGCCGACCACAGTAACGGGATAATGATCGCCGTAGCCGACGGTGGAGACGGTAACGAGAGACCAGTAGAGGGCGTCTGGGAAGGACTGGATATTTGCGCCGACCGCGTTCTGCTCGGCGGTCGTTACGATGGTTGCGGCGAGGAGGACGATTCCGATGCCGTATGCGATGAGGGTTTCAAATGTTACGAGATGCCTCCAACGGGAGGCGTCGCGGACGACGAACATAATCGCGGCAATGATTCTGAGCGGTCGGAGGACTGGAATTAGTACCAGCAGGGCTTCGGGCCAGTTGCGGCGCAGATAGCTAAGTTTGCTTGGAGCTATTGCGAGCTTAATGATGAAGATGATGGCGAAGAGCGCCCAGATTGCGATTTCCAAGACCGTGTAGATGCGCGTTTCAACGGCGCTGAGGTCCCAGAAATAGAGGCCAGTGATGATGGGCATCAGGGCGAAGGATGCCAGCATAAGGGGCAGTTCGGTGCGGCGTTCGATGTTTTGGAGACGGTCGGGGGATTCTGAGACAGGATTCATGGTTGTCCACCGTCTAGCAATGTCATCCCCCGTCCGTCCTTAGTTCACAGGCCAGTTCGCGGACCGGGCTACTGGAGCGGGGAGTAGTCCGTGGGAGTGAGCGTGGTGTTGAAGACCCGACTTACGATGAGGCCGTCGGCTTCTGACTCGGCGCGGACTTTCTGCCATTCGGGGTCGTTGCGGAAGGCTTCCCAGGCGCGCTCGCGGTGTGCGGCGTCTTCAAAGCCGATGATGTAAATCAGGCGGTCGCTGTAGTCGCCGACGTCTGCGGTGAAGTAGCCGACGTTGGTGATGCCGTGCTTCTCGAAGATCTTCATCGTGTGGTCACGGAAGCGAGCGTTGATGTTTGGGAGTCTGCCGGGGAGCGTTTCATATACTCGGTATTCGTAGATCATGGTTTCCTCCTTGTGAATGTATATTGGACTTCAGTTTCGCTGCGACGCTTAAATTGCGCCGACGCCGTTGGTGAGTCCGAGGGCTGCCATAACGCCGTGTGCGAGTGGCTGCAGGTCTGGGCACTTGAAGTCGGGCTCCAGTACTGCGTTGACCGCGGAGATAGCTATTCGGTTGTTGCGCACGGCGAAGATGTCGGTGTCCTCTGTTACGGGACGATTGGTCATTTTGTTGTGCTTGATCCAGTAATAGGTCCTGCGGCCGTTGTTGCCACGTTCGACGTTCTCCAGATATAGGCGTGGTCCCAGCGTGGTTACTTCGGCGCCCTTGATAGCTTCGGTGGTCGCGTTGGGCACGTTGACGTTGAGGAAGAGCGGCGGAAGGCTAGGGTCGGCTGCGATGGTCTTGACGAGCGATGCTGCGGTGGTTGCAGCGGCGTCGTACTGTAGATTGGTGATGGATGCGACCGACATTGCGATTGAGTGCATCTGGCGGTAGTAACCCTGTATCGCTGCTCCGACCGTGCCAGATACGAGGATGTCCATTCCGAGATTGGAGCCGTCGTTAATGCCGGAGAGCATGAAGTCGAACTTGCCGGGCGAGAGCATTTCAAGTCCGAGAATTGCGCTGTCCGCAGGTGTGCCTTCTATCGCGAATGTCTTGATGCCTTCAATGGGCGGGTTCGTCACCTCGCGGACTTTTACGACATCGAGGAGCGTTCTTGCGCTGCCTATGCCGCTCTGGTCGCGGTCGGGCGCTGCTACTACAACTTCACCGAGGCTTTTGAGCGCGCCCGCCATCTTCCAAAGCCCCGGAGCCTCAACGCCGTCGTCGTTTGTAACCAGGATTTTCAAATTCTGCCACTCCCTTGCAACTTGCTTTTGGGTTGTTTCAGCGCGAATAGGCTTGCGCCGCCTGTCATATTATCACATTGTCAATCAGGCGAGTCTTGCCGATCCGGACTGCCAGGGAAACGAGGGCAGGGCGGTCGATAGTGTCGAGTTCGTTGAGGTTGTTGGCGTCGGCGATGCTGATGTAGTCGATGTCTGCTAGAGGGGATGTGGTTATGAGTTCATGCATGCGCTGCCGGATGTGTGGTGCGTCAGATTCGCCTTGACTATGCAGTTCCTGTGCGAGACGGAGGGAGCGATTCAGCGACAGTGCGGCGACTCGTTCGTCTGCGCTGAGATAGACGTTGCGGCTGCTGAGGGCCAGGCCGTCGGAGTCGCGGACGGTGGGACAGACTACTATTTCTGCGCCGAGATTCAGGTCTTCGTTCAGGCGTTGGACCACGAGGCACTGCTGTGCATCCTTCTGGCCGAAGTACGCACGGTTGGGGCGGACGATTGTCAGCAGCTTGCATACCACGGTTGCCACTCCATGGAAATGGCCTGCGCGGTGCTCGCCTTCAAGCCGCTCGCCGATGCGTCCGACATCTACATGTGTGTCGAATCCGGCGGGATAGACTTCATCCACCGTCGGGGCGAGCACGAGGTCAACGCCTGCCTCTTCAAGCTTGGCGAGATCGGAGTCCATGTCGCGCGGGTAGGTGGCGAAGTCCTCGCTGGGCCCGAATTGAGTGGGGTTGACGAAGATGCTGACTGCGGCTGTGGCATTCTCCTCGCGGGCGCGGTGGACGAGCGCCATGTGTCCCTCGTGCAGGAAGCCCATTGTCGGCACTAGCCCAAGCGGTTTTGCAGCCGCGTCGTATGCCTGCCTGAATGCGGCGACCGATTCGATGACCTGCATCAGCGTTCGCTCTGCGAGACTATGCCGGTGTTACCAGTCAATTCTGCGAGGACTTCGGGCGACAGAGTGAAGCTCTCGTCTTCGGATGGGAATGTCTGTGCGCGAACATCCTCTATGTATTCGGCAACGGCTGTGCCCATAACTTCGGCGAGATGCGCGTACTTGCGGGCGTGCTTGGGGGTGAAGTCGGTGTACAGGCCCATCATGTCGTGGAACACCTGCACCTGCCCATCGCAGTGGACGCCGGCGCCGATGCCAATAGTCGGAATCGTCAGGCGCTCCGTTACAATCGCTGCCAACTGCGACGGCACGCCTTCGAGGACAAGGGCGTATGCACCTGCATCCTCGACAGCCTTGGCGTCTTCGATCAGGTCTATCGCCGCCTTTGTGGTCCTGCCCTGTATGCGGTAGCCACCCATCTGGTGCACTGCCTGCGGTGTGAGTCCTATGTGCGCCATAACGGGTATGCCGGACTGCACGATGCGCCGCATAGTCTTGGCGACATGCCTGCCACCCTCGAGCTTGACAGACTGCGCGCCTGCTTCCTTGAGCAGCCGACCGGCGTTGCGAATGGCGTCGGACCTGCTTGCCTGATAACTCATGAACGGCAGGTCGCCGACGATGTGAACTTTCTCGGTGCCGCGAACGACCGCACTGATGTGATGGATCATGTCGTCCATAGTGACGGGCACGGTTGAGTCGTAGCCGAGCACGACCTGACCGAGACTGTCACCTACAAGGATTATGTCAACGCCAGCCGCCTCCACGATGCGCGCAGAGGTGTAGTCGTATGCCGTAATCATCGAAATGCGCTTGCCGCGCCGCTTCATTGCCGCTATGTCACGAATTGTGGTTCTCATGGTCTCCCCTCATTCGATCAGTCGGTCGTCTTACTGGCGGTCATTATACTGGCGGACATCGTTCAGGATCTGTCGAAACTCTTGCTCTCCGTCCGCAGATAAGCCCTGTTCCACGGCGAGATGCAAGCCTGCCAGCGCCAGTTCACGGTATAGAGGCAGCAGATCGGGGTGCTGTGACGCCAGGGCATCCATGTGCTTGCGCGCGGTTCCCATGTCGCCGCGAGGGTAGGGACCTGCTACTGCTGCAGGAATGCCAGAAGTCTCTACGTTGTAGGCGACTGCGTGCATCATCGGTATTAGAGCCTTTACACCGTCGTCACGAGTGTAGCCGATGTGCTCCCATATCTCCGCAGATATTCCGACGAGGCAGGTTAACAGGTTGCCCATCATGACGCCACTCAGGTGGTAGAGCGGCTTGTCCTCGCTGTTGAGGAATACGGGATTTCCGCCGATGGCGCGCGCGAGATTGCCGAGGTAGCCGCGCATGTCATCGTCGCCCTCAATACCGAATGTGATGCCGGGTATGCTGCGGACTCCGTTTTCCACAGAGGAAAATGCCTGAAGTGGATGGAACGCGCCGGGTGAGGCTCCCTGCTGCGCGGCAGTCTGCAAGACATCCAGCGACGCCGCGCCTGAGCAGTGCGCCACACCCTTGCCATTTTGCCACCGGACGGACGCGGCTACCTGGGATATAGCGTCGTCCGAAGTTGATACGAACAGCATATCGCTGGAATCAACAGTATCCTGAATATCCGCGTGTGCGGCGCAGCCTTCGATGCGGGCGGCAAACGCCTCGGCCGATGCGGGCGTCCTGCTAGCGACTGCGACGACCGGGAAACCGGCGTTGGACATGGCGACCGCGAGCGAACCGCCGACCTTACCTGCGCCGATGAAACCTATTTTGGATGACTTGTCGAGATTTACCATGTCGATGTGATCTTATTCGGTATTGGCGTTGGGTTGTATATTGCTGTTGATAAGGGTTTTCACCCCCATCCTAACCTTCCCCCATCGAGGGGGACGGGACGATTTGTTCCTTCAAGTCCTTGATCGAAGGGATGCCGCCAAGAGAGTCAGCTTCGGTAATGGCCTTCACGATAGCATTGCTCACGCAGACCAGGGCTGCGGCGAGGAGCTGGTTCATGTTGAAAGCGGATTCGCATTTGCCGGTAGCGAGCGCGAACATCGTGTCGCCGTCGCCCATCAGGTGAGCGGGACGCACGGCGAGCGCGATGCCGTCCTGCGCCGCTGATGCGAGCTTGTTCGCCTGTGCCTTGTTCAGCAAGGCATTCGTGGCGACTACGCCGATGGTTGTGTTTGATGCGGTTGCGGGTTGAGGCGCGCCGACCTGAGGCGAGATTGCAACTTCCATTGCGTCCTGAATGGACTTGCCGTCTTCGCTGCGGGGGCCGGCGATTATGCTTCCGGTTGTTGCCTCGTACACGCCGCCGATTGCGTTGACGGCGACTATTGCGCCAACTATCAGACCGTCGCTGAGCGTTACGCTTGACGAACCGATGCCGCCCTTAATGGCGCGGTCCATGCCGAGCATTTTGCTAACGGTTGCACCGGTGCCTGCGCCGACACTCCCTTGGGCGGGAGCATCTTCGGATGAGTTCAGACAGGCTGCTTCGCCGTCCGCGTCGGTGGGACGAATATCGCCCTGAATGAGTCCCAAGTCGAAGAGGATTGCAGCAGGAACAATGGGTATTACCGCGCCGCCGAATTGAATGCCGACGCCTTTTGATTCGAGATGGCGAACGACGCCTGTCGCTGCGGCCAAGCCGAACGTGCTGCCGCCACTCAGCAGCACCGCGTGGACTTCATTGACGAGCGCCGTGGGGCGAAGGAGGTCGGTCTCGCGGGTGCCGGGTGCTGAGCCGCGCACGTCAACACCGCCGACTGCGCCGTCTTCGCACAGGACTACGGTGCAGCCCGTTGCCGCATCGGTATCGGTGTGGTGGCCGACACGGATTCCGGGAACATCGGTTATGGCGGTGCGCATTGTGTCCATTTCAGACAGCACCGCCATGAGTGGCAAAGCCATTTCCATAGCCATAGATGACAAAAGGCCTTCCCGCAAAGGCGCAGGGAGGCCTTTCGATACAAGCTCTGCCATTACTGTCCATTCGGACAGCTAAATTACTTAGTGATTTCATTGTTAGCGCTCACCGTTCCTGTCAGGATTGGCTGCGCGAGTATATTAGCAGGAAATTTCTCCATCCTCAATATGGAGTTGCAGTCATTTCCGGGGAATAGATTTCTCAGAGTCCCTGCCTACATGCGGCTTGTGGGGATAATCAAATCCAGGTGTTTTGCTGGCGGGAGGGGAAGTGCGCCGCCTGCAGATAGCCTTCGGGGTGGCTGTCTTCTCCGGGCGGATGTTGCAGCATCGCCGCTTCGTCAAGCTCTATGCCGAGTCCCACGCCTTCAGGGAGGCTGAAGTAGCCGTCTTTCTGGAATGGAAATTCGCCCTTTACGACATGCTGATACCAACTGCCGTGTCCGCCTTCCTGGATGAGGAAGTTGGGGCAGGTGGCGTCAACATGGAGCGCTGCCATCGTGTTGATGGGGCCGTATGGGTTGTGGGGGCAGAAGCCGACATAGTAGGTCTCCGCCATCGCCGCAATCTTCTTGAGCTCCAAGATGCCTCCAGCGTGGCAGATGTCGGGCTGCGCCATGTCGATGACCTGTTTTTCGAAGAGCTCACGGAAGCCCCACTTCGTGTAGATGCGCTCGCCGGTGGCGATGGGGATGTTAACGCCTGCGGTAACTTTTGCCATGGCGTCGATGTTCTCGGGCGGGACAGGCTCCTCATACCAGAAAGGGCGGTATTCTTCGAGGGCATTGCCCATGCGGATTGCCTCGTGAGGGGCAAGCCTGCCATGGACTTCGATGAGCAGCTCAACATCGTCGCCGACGGCTTCTCGCACCGCCTTGACCTTTGCCAGCGCGTCTCTCTCTGACTCGACAGTCGTGAACAGGCCCTGGTGCGCGAATGGGTCGCCCTTAAGGGCGGTCATGCCTTGCTCGACCCAGGAGAGAGCGTTCTTCACGGCGTCATCGGGCGTGCGTCCGTCGAAGCGGCCGTATGCCCAGAAGGAGTCGCGCATTGCACCGCCGAGAAGCTCATACACCGGCACATTGAGCGCTTTGCCCTTGATGTCCCAGAGGGCGATGTCGATGCCGCTAATCGCGGCCATGTGTAGCACGCCGCCGCGCACGTTGTGCCCGAAGTTGTAGAGACTCTGCCAGTGCTCCTCGATGCGGAAGGGATTCTTGCCGACGAGAGTGGCACCCAGTTCTTCGACGACGGCACCGACGGAGACCGCGCCTACGGTCGCCTCGCCCCATCCCACGATGCCTTCATCAGTCGAGACTTTGACGAAGACGTAGTTGCGGGTCGCTTCGGGTGGTCTGGTCGCGAATGCCTTGACCTCAGTAATCTTCATTGCGTCACCTCAATTTGCAGGGTTTGGGTGTGCGGGAATCGCGTGAAGTTTAGCACCGGGGCGGCCGCATCTCAAATGGCGCGCTACCGAGTCGGATAGGCTGAATGGAGTTTCTCGGTGGGAGTTCCTGGCGCATCCCGACATTGTTGCCAGGGCAGGGGCGGGAGCGAAATGAGGTCAGACAAGATTGACGAGGGCAGGCGGCGAAATTACACTCTTGACAGACTATTTTCTGGGAGAGCGAGAGGCTGAAAGAGCGAGAGGGAGAATTATGCGAATTGCTATAGGCGCGGACCACGCGGGCTACCCGGCGAAGGCGACCGTGAAGGAAGTGCTTGAATCGGAGGGACATGAGGTAGTTGACCTTGGGGCGCACACTTATGACGCACTCGACGACTATCCGGATTTTGCCAGAGCGGTTGCAGAGTATGTCGCTGCCGAGAACGCGAACAGGGGAGTGGTGCTGTGCGGGAGCGGCGTTGGCGCTTCGGTTGCGTCCAACAAGGTCAGGGGTGTCCGGGCGAGCGTGTGCCACGACACTTACTCGGCACATCAGGGTGTGGAGCACGACGACATGAATGTGCTGTGCATGGGAGTGCGGATAATTGGCGAGGAGCTAGTGAAGGAGATTGTGAGCGCTTTCGCCTCGGCGGAGTTCTCAGGAGAAGAGCGGCACGTTCGGCGGATGCAGAAGGTTTTCGATATGGAGAAGAACTTTTGAGTAGATGGTAGATAGTGTTTCTGGGCTGCGGGCTGGCGGAGGACAGAGGGACAAGTGTCTAGCAATGCTTTCTGCCGGAGAGTGAATTTATCGCTTACGCGAATGAGAGGGCTGCCGAATTCGGCAGCCCTCTCATTTCGGGGAGGCTAGGTTTCACTGCTAATAGCGCGCGATCTGTGGTTAGTGTGCGCCGTTCTTGCTTGCCTGAGCCTTCTGCGGCTTGGAATAGCGGCGCAGGAACGGCGGCAGGTCGAGCTTGCCTGTGTCGCTCGCCATCGCATCGAGAAGCATGTTGGCATAGCCCTCGTCGGTATCCTTGATGTCACCGGGCTGCTCGAATCCGGTTGCGATGATGGTGAGCTTGATCTCGTTCTCCATCTTCAGGTCGGTTGCCATGCCGAATATGATGTTGCACTCGGGGTCTACGACGCGCTGAATGACCTCTGCCGCTTCGTGCAGCTCGGAAAGCTTCAGGTCGCTGCCGCCCGTGATGTTGAACAGGACTCCGCGCGCGCCCTCAATGGAAACGTCGAGGAGCGGATTTGTAATTGCGGTCTGCGCGGCGCTCCTGGCGCGGTGCTCGCCCACACCCCAGCCGATGGACATCCAGGCGGGGCCGGAGTTCTGCATGATGGACTGCACGTCGGCGAAGTCGAGATTGATCTCGCCGGGAACGGTGATCAGCTCTGCGATGGACTGCACGCCCATTCGAAGCACATCGTCTGCCATAAGGAAGGCGTTCTGCGCGGTAATCTCCTCCTCGCAGATGACGTGAAGGCGCTCGTTGGGAATTACGAGCAGAGTGTCAACATGCTCCTTGAGTCGCGTTATGCCGTTTTCGGCGGAGTCTGCTCGCCGCTTGCCCTCAAATGCGAAGGGCCTGGTGACGACGCCGACTGTGAGCGCGCCGGTTTCGCGGGCGATTTCCGCGATGACGGGAGCTGCGCCGGTGCCTGTTCCGCCACCCATGCCGGCTGCGACGAAGACCATGTCGGCGTCTCGTATTACGTCGTACAGCTCTTCGCGGCTCTCCTCTGCCGACTTCATGCCGAGCTCTGAATTGCCGCCCACGCCCTTGCCCATCGTCAGTCCGTCGCCGATGCGCATCTTCAAGGGGACGTCGCAGGTGACGAGAGCCTGAGCGTCCGTATTCACAATCATGTACTCGACGGAGGGAACGCGCTCCCGGAACATCCGCGACACGGCGTTGGAGCCGCCGCCGCCGACGCCAATGACTTTGATGCGCGCCATACCGTCCATTTCTCTTACGTATTCAAGCTCTCTGGTCGCTGTAGCCATTCTTTCCTCCCCTGTAATTCCTTCGCGATTGAAGTGTCTCGGTCGAATCCTGTGTATTGACTAGTTGTGAAATGCTATCTGCTGAAAAGGCTGAGAATGCCGCCCCTCTTATGGCTGCCATTACCGTTGGCGCCGTTGTGTCCGTTGCTGCTGCCGTGTCCATTTGTGACCGCAACCTCTTGGCTGCCCTGCTTGCGGCGGCGCTTGTGCTGTCCAATGGCGTGAGGCTTGGGGTCGTCGTCTTGCTGTTGTGCCGCCCAAAGCAGGATTCCGGCGCCTGTACTGCTCATTGGCGTCTGGAGTTGGCGCGGCACGCCGAGATACCCGAGTGGCGCGCCAATCCTGACATTCGCGGAAGTTCCAACACTGAAGAGTTCGTGGAAGCCGTTGAGCCTGGAAGCGCCACCTGAAAGGATGATGCGGTAGTCAGTGAGGTCGTGCAGTCCACCTTCGCGAAGCTTCAGGATGATGAGCCGCATCAGTTCCTGGGCGCGCTCGCGTGTCAGCTGGCAGATGTCATGAAGCGATACCTTCAGGGAAGTGTGCCCGCCAGAGATGGGGAGGGATACTTCTTCGTGTATCTTCGCAGAGTTGGGCAGGACGCTCGCCCTTGTGAGCTTGACCTCTTCTGCTGCCTCGTAAGAGGTGTTGTACACGACGCAGATGTCATTGGTGAACTGGTAGCCGCCCACCGGAATGACAGAGGAGTACTGCATGGTGCCGTCCTTGAAGACCATGACGTCGGTAGTGCCGCCACCCATGTCTATCAACGCTGACCCTCGAACCTTCTCCTCCTGGGTCAGGACCGACTCGCAGCTTGCCAGCGCTTCTAGCACGAGCGCTTCGATTCGGATGCCCGCTCCTTCGACAGCCTGGGACAGCCTGGAAACTTCCAGATCCGAAGCCTGAACAAGGTGCATCTCTACATCGACCTTCGAGGTGTGCATTCCCATGGGGTCTGACACGCCCATCTTGCCGTCGATGGAGTAGGTGCGGGGAATGGCGTGGATCACCTTGCGTCCGAAGTGATTGCCGTTCGAGCCGTTGCCGGTTACGGAATCCGGCACCTTCTCCACTTCGTTGTATGTGATCACGCCGTGCTCACCGACCCAGTCGATCGAGTCTAGGCGACGCTCGTAGGATATTCCCATGCCCGTAATGCCCACGAAGGCGGTGTCAACGTGCGCTCCGCTTTCGCTCTCGGCCTTGCTGACGGAACTCCGCACAGCAGTCTGCGTCGCATGCACATCCTCAACTACGCCCTTGCGAACACCTGCACACGGAGCGACTCCGTGCCCAAGCACTTCAACACAGCCATCGCCGGCTCTCCTACCGATAACGGTCAGCACTTTAGTTGTGCCAATGTCGATCGCCGCGATAATCCTGGAGCTGTCTGTTCCTACTCCACTCATCTTCCATTCCTTCCTGTGCCCCAATTGGTCATTCTGACAGGGACGAGATTGAGCTTGCCGGTTATAGTCGTTCGGCTATCCTGAGGCGAGCGCTGCGGCTTCTTGGGTTAGCCTGCTGTTCTTCGCGGGATGGCCTGATAACACGCCGGTTGATAATTCTGACGGTCGGCACGTGTTCGCATTGGCAATATGGTAGCGACGGTGGACATATACACTCTGATGCCATCCTTCGCAGCGTGTTCTTGACGATTCGGTCTTCGAGCGAGTGATAGGCGATGACAGCGAGCCGCCCATCTGCGCCAAGCGTGTCAATCGCTCCTTCAAGTCCCCGGTGTATGTTGCCCAATTCATCGTTAACTGCAATGCGCACCGCCTGAAATGTTCTTGTGGCAGGATGAATTCTGCCCCTCTGCCTTCCGATCGAATTTGTAACTATCTCTGCCAATTGCGCCGTTGTTCTTACCGGACGGCTGCCGACTATTGCTCTTGCAATTCGCCTCGACCGTCTCTCTTCTCCGTATTGATAGATTATGTTGGCCAGTTCTTCTTCCGAGTACTGATTGACAATCGTGTCGGCGGTCAAAGACTGCGTCGTGTCGAACCTCATATCGAGATCGGCTTCCTGCCTGAAACTGAATCCTCTTTCACCCCTGTCCAATTGCAAGGACGATAGCCCTAAGTCGAGGAGCATACCGTCGGCGCCCATATAGCCGGTTTCTTCCGCAATCCTCACTACCTCCGCGTAGCTCCCGCGCCTGGTCTGGGCATTGCTGCTGTAACCTCGCATTCGCTCCTCCGCCGTCCCAAGCGCATCACCGTCCATATCAATGCAGAGAATTCTCGGAGCCGGTGTTGCAGCGTCTAGAACTGCCAGAGAGTGCCCTCCTTCTCCTGCGGTCCCGTCTATGTACTTCCCTCCAGGCTTCACCTGCAGCGCGGTGATCACTTCGTCCACCATCACCGGCGTGTGATATATAGTCACTTCCCACAATGGCACGGGCCGCGGTGAACGGCTCGCTCAGAATTAGCCGACTGCCGAGTCATGGGATTCAGTCCCATGGAATCAGCCCCTTCTGTACGGTCTGTGGTGTGAAGCCAAGCCAACATGTTAGAATGAGTCAATTCCTTGTTACTGCGTCTTCTCTAACCGTGCAACGAGTTTCGCAAAGAGGTCTCCGATTACGCAAGGACTTTTTGTGTATATGTTTGCAACATTTCCAAAACAGTTCTGAGACTTATTTCAGGTGAAGTTCAATAATGTCAAACACGTCTGACGGGAAATTCAATCTGGGAGTTCTCACAATCAGCGACACTGGAGCGAGCGGCGAGCGCGCAGTGGACGGGAGCGGCGACGCCATCTGCCAGATAATGGCTCAAGATGGATACGCGCTCGTGGAGCGGGATGTGGTCGCTGACGAAGTATCCCTGATTTCGGCAAAGCTGAGTGAGTGGTGCGATGGCGGCAATGTCGATCTGATCCTCACGACCGGAGGAACCGGGCTGGGGCCACGCGATGTCACTCCTGAAGCGACGCGCGCCGTGCTTGACATCGAGGCGCCGGGCGTCGGCGAGGCCATGCGGATGCAGACCCTTCAGTTCACCCCGTTTGCGATGCTGAGCCGGGCTACTGCGGGCGTAAGGTCAGGATGCCTGATTGTTAATCTGCCGGGTAGCGAGAAGGCTGTGCGCGAGACCCTTGCCGTTGCGATGCCCGCGCTGTCACATGGGCTTGAGATGGTCAAAGGATGGCGCACTCACGCCATTCCCTAATGGCGTGGGCTGTTGCGATGCGCTTCCATGTGCTGACGATTTTCCCTGGAATGTTCGACGGTCCCTTGTCGGAGAGCATCATTGCACGCGCCATTGAGCGAGGACTCGTGGAAGTCAACCTGCACGATATTCGGGACTTTGCCAAAGACAGGCATAGAAGTGTTGACGACTATCCATACGGCGGCGGCTACGGGATGGTGATGAAGCCGGAGCCAATATTCGATGCCGTCAGGAGCGTCAGCACAGAAGCTAGTCTTGGGGACTCCGTGCCTGTCATCCTGCTTACACCTCAGGGTACGCCGCTGACGCAGCCAATCGCAGAGCATCTGGCAACTTATGAGGACCTGGTGATGATTTGTGGGCGCTACGAGGGGGTGGACGAGCGTGTTCGTGAGCGGGTGGCAACCTGCGAATTGAGCATCGGAGACTATGTGCTTAGTGGCGGGGAACTGGCGGCTATGATAGTCATTGACGCTGTGACGCGCCTGATCCCAGGTGCGGTCGGCTCAATCGAGTCAACAGAGGACGATTCCTTCTCAACTGGACTTCTGCAGTTTCCGCAATATACGCGGCCTCATGTGTATGAGGATTGCGAGGTGCCGGAGGTTCTGCTGTCTGGGAATCACGCCGAGATCGAGAGGTGGCGCAGGCGTGAATCGCTGCGCCGCACGCTGGAGAGACGGCCAGAACTTCTGGGACACGCCGATCTGACGGAAGAAGAGCGAGAATTCGTCGAAGCGCTGCGAGAAGAGCGGGATTCGACGAATTGACGTCTTGGTTTTGCGTTTAGGTTTAGTTTGCAAGGAGAGCGCATCATGGACAGGCTTGAGTTTGTTGACGCGCATGTACACTTCTATGACATGCAGCATCCTGAGCTGTTTTACGGTCACTGGCAGCCGGATGTCGATCCTCCGCTCATTGGCAAGCAGATGCGGAAACTGGGTGAGCGCAACTTTCTCGCAGAGGACTTTATCGAGGTAACCCGGGCGTCAAATGTAACGAAGGCCGTACATGTGCAGGCCGCAATCGGCTCCAAGGATCCTGTGAAGGAAACGGAGTGGCTGATGGACGCCGCGGAGCGCACGGGCTTTCCCCACGCGATCGTGGCGTATGCAGACCTGCGCGATCCCGGTGTAGAGTCCGTGCTGGAGCGGCACTGCGAGTATTCCAAGATGAAAGGGATACGAGATTTCTCGTATGGTGACTTTCTGGTGGCGGACGACTTTCACAGAGGGTACGCGCTACTGGAAAAATATAATCTGCATGCGAGCATAGCGGCGCAATGCCAGGACATGGATAAGCTGGCGGCGCTTGCGAACAAGTTCCCAAACACAGTGATCGTTATAGACCACGCGGGCAATCCGGCGGAGCGCACCCCTGAATACTTCGAACTGTGGAAACGGGGGATGGAGACGGCTGCAACCGAAGAGAACATCATTTGCAAGATTTCGGGTCTGGGCATGGGCGACCACAACTGGAAGGTGGACAGCATCCGCCCCTATGTGCTGGGCTGCATCGAGGCTTTCGGGGTGGAACGCTGCATATTCGCGACGAACTGGCCGGTTGATAGCCTTTTCAGCAGTTATGACGTTCTCATTGACGCATACACAGAGATCGTTGCGGACTTTTCGGACGACGAAAAGCGCGACCTGTTCGCGCGGAATACCGAAGCCCTTTACGGAATATAATTGTCTGGACTAGACCGATAGACCAGACCGGCATCTGATCCGAGTAAATGCCGGGTGAACGGTCAAATTCTTGACATGGCTCGTTGCAGATAATAGGCTCAGAAAACAGGCATGAATGATTGGAACAGAGGAGGACCTCAGTGGCAGTTAACACCGATCCCGGCGTGCAGGCGATACTTGACAACATGGAGGTTATAGTCGCTTCAGAGGGCGGCTCGCTCGAATATATTGATATGAAGGGCGGAACCCTTACGGTCAAGTATCACAAGGGCGTTAACGAAGAGTGCCCGGAGTGCGTGCCGGATCACGCGCTCGTTGAGCAGATGTTCCGCGCGTCCATGGGGACTTTCGCGCCCTATGTACGGGACGTAAATCTCCTTTAGGTCGCCTATCTTCTTTAGGTCGCGGCAATCGGACGCAGCCGCTAGCGAATCATATCGAGGTACTTCAAGCCCGAGCCCGTGTTGAGCAGCAGAATGGATTCGTCGGGTGAGAGCGTGCCTTCCGCAAGCAGCTTGCGGAGCGCTGCCGAGAGGGCCGCTCCTTCGGGGCAGACGAACATGCCTTCCAGGGATGCGACGGCACGCATGTCGGACAATATTTCTTGCTCGCTGACCGTTATCGCGCCACCGTTACTCTGTCTTAGGGACTGTAATATCAGGTAATCGCCAATGGCTGCCGGCACTCGGATGCCCGCGGCGAGCGTGTCAGGGTTTTCCCAAGGCTCAGCGAATTCGGTGCCTTCGTTGAATGCCCGCACGATTGGCGCACAGCCCTCAGACTGGATCGCGAACATCCTAGGGCGCTTGCCGTCAATCCATCCCATCGCTTCCATCTCGTCGAACGCCTTCCACATGCCAACGATTCCGGTGCCTCCGCCGGTTGGGTACAGGATTACGTCGGGCAGCGTCCAGTCCATCTGCTCGGCAATCTCGTAGCCCATCGTCTTCTTGCCCTCGACACGGTATGGTTCGCGCAGCGTAGATACGTCGAACAGGCCCAGTTCTGCAGCCCGTTCGCCGGAGATGCGCCCGGCGTCAGTGATGAAGCCGTCAACCAGTTCCAGATTCGCCCCGGTGATTTCGACCTCCACGCGGTTTGCCTCGGGTGCGTCCTTTGGCATGAAGACGTAGGCTTCCATACCCGCCTTAGCCGCATACGCGGTCATTGCGCCCGCGGCGTTCCCGGCTGAAGGCATGGTGAGACGAGTAATGCCGAGTTCCAGCGCCTTGGAGACTGCTGCCCCCAGTCCGCGCGCCTTGAACGAGCCGGTAGGGTTGATTCCCTCGTCCTTGATGTACAGGGTAGGGCAGCCGATGTCCGCGCCCAACCGTTCAGCCTTGAAAATCGGTGTGAAGCCTTCACCAAGCGTTACCACATTTGCCTCGTCGCGGACGGGCATAAGCTCAAAGTAGCGCCACATGTTAGCGGGGCGGTTCTTGAGGTCTTCGCGGTCAAGCGCTTTGCCCGCGGCTTGGAGGTCATAGCGGGGGTAGAGCACCTTGCCGCAGTCCGGGCAGGTGCGGTGCGGCTCATCCGCCGAGAGTTCAACGCCGCAGTAAGTGCATTCAAGATTTGTGAGGAAACTCTTCATTGTGACATCCATTCTGCCGATTGGCGTGGGTTGCTAGTTCGTTGCATATTATACGCGCGGGGATATAATACAGACAGCCCCCGACCGGCGGGACTCTAGCACAATTGGAAGGACAACTGACATGGTATCCAGCATTGAGCAACGGTATTTTGATCTGCATACAGGCTCGGCTGATCGCTGGGCTACGGCACGGGAGATATTTCCTGACGGCGTGACGCACGACGGTCGCCGTATGTCGCCGTTTCCGCTTTATGGCACGCACGGTGAGGGTGGCGTCAAGTGGGATGTGGATGGCAACCGTATCGTTGATTTCTGGACTGGACACGGCTCGATGCTGCTGGGGCATGCGCATCCCGAAATAATCAGAGTGGTGCAGGAGCAGGTCGCTATCGGCACACACCTCAGCATGTCATCAGACTTGGAGATACGCTGGGCGCGGCTCGTACAACAGCTCATACCCAGTGCGGAGAAGGTGCGCTTCCACAGCTCCGGCACTGAAGCGACGATGATGGCGATTCGAATGGCGCGGGCGTACACGGGCAAGACGAAGATCATCAAGTTCGAGGAGCACTTCCACGGATGGAGCGACTATCTTGCGGCAGGCGGCGCAGGGCTTGGCGGGATTCCGCAAGAGACGCTGAGCACGATGATTGTGCTGCCGCCGAATGACATCGGCGCGGTGGAGCAGGCGATTCAGCAGAGCGATGACATCGCCGGAATCATACTGGAGCCGACGGGCGCGCACATGGGGCTGGAGCCTATTCGTCCAGGATTCCTGCATGAGTTGCGGGACATCACGGAGAAGAACGGCCTCGTGCTCATATTTGACGAGGTTGTGACGGGCTTCCGCGTGGCAAAGGGAGGGGCGCAATCTCTGTATGGTGTGACGCCTGATGTGACGACCATGGCGAAGATTTTGGGCGGTGGGCTGCCCGGCGGTGCAGTTGCGGGCAAGGCGGATGTCATCAATATGATAGAGGGCGGCAACGATCCTGAGAGTCGCATAGCCCATAACGGCACATTCAACGCGAATCCCCTTTCGGCTGTGGCGGGCATCAAGGCGCTTGAACTGGTTGCGAATACGGATGTCAATGAGAGGGCTGCGGCGATGGGTGAGCGTCTAAAGGCGGGCCTAAACGAATCGCTGACTAAGCTTGAGATTCCGGGATGCGCGACGGGAATCAACTCGCTGATATTCCTGCGGCTCAATGTTGATGCAGATCAGGCGGACCCTGAAAAGAACCTCAACGCGGCGCGTGATATGAGAAATTCGGATGACGCGGAGATGCAGACTCAGCTCAACCTGGCGATGCTCAATCATGGCGTGCATGCGGGCAACGCGCACGGCGGAGCGCGCTTCATAATGAGCGCCGCGCACACCGAGCAGGACATCGACGATTCGGTGGATGGAATCGGTAGCGCACTTGCGGATCTGCGGGACCAAGGGCTGGTCTAGGCTCGGCAGAGGAATGCTGATGCAGGAAGACATCTACGATGTAATCATAATTGGCGGCGGCGCGGCGGGCCTGACCGCGGGCATCTACACTTGCCGCGCCGGGCTAAGAACGCTGATGCTGGAGCGGCTGATGCCGGGCGGGCAGGTCATCAACGCAGAAAGCATCGAGAACTTTCCTGGCTTTCCTGATGGCATCTCCGGCGCGGAAATCGGGCCTCTCATGCAGCAGCAGGCGATGAAGTACGGCCTGGAAATACAGCTTGGGGAGGTCGACGAACTTACGCAGGAAGGCGAAATCTGGCACATCTCGGCATGGGGAACCGAGTATGCTGCTAAAGCAGTCATAATTGCGGGCGGCTCGACTCTGCGAAAGCTAGGGGTTGCCGGGGAAGAAGAACTGTATGGAGCGGGTGTCTCGTACTGCGCCACCTGCGATGGCGGATTCTTCATGAACCAGACGGTTGGCGTCGTGGGCGGCGGGGACTCAGCACTTGATGAGGCGCTGGTTCTTACGGAGTACGCGAGCAAGGTCATACTGTTCCACAGGGGCGATGCATTCACCGGAGAGCGTGTACTGCAGGACCGTGTGCTGTCCAATCCCAAGATCGAAGTGCGCTGGAACACGACTGTCAGCGAGATTTTGGGAGATGGACAGGTCGAGGGAGTTGCAATCCTGGACGAGACTGTTGGGGAGACTTCGCGCATTGACCTGTCCGGCGTCTTCATCTATATCGGACTCGATCCGAATACCGATTATCTACAGGATGTCTTGCCACTGGACAACGCGGGACACATTCCGACAGACATTTGGATGAGCACACCTGCGCGGGGCGTATTCGCGGCGGGCGACATCCGGCAGAACTCGGCGGCGCAACTGGTGAGCGCAGCGGGAGACGGGGCGACGGCAGCGGTTGCGGCGCGGCGGTATGTTGAGGGACTGGGATAGGTAGCGAATAATCGCGAAAGGAAATCGTCATGGGCAAGTCCACGATAACGATAACGATGGATGACGCACTGCTGAAGACCGTCGACAGACTCGTGGAAAAATCCGTGTATCCGGATCGTAGTCTGGCTATACAGCAAGCGGTAAGGGAAAAGTTCAGAAGGGCCGACAAGGATCTTCTTGAGCGAGAACTCGCTAAGATGGACCCAGAATATGAACAACGGATGGCAAATGAATTCCTTCCAAGAGACTTGTCAGAATGGCCGGAATACTAAGAGGTGAAGTCATCTGGGCTGATCTGTATCCGGCACGTGGGCACGAACAAGCGGGTCGACGGCCGGTGGTTGTTATCAGTTATGGCAGTTTTAATGTTCGCTCAGGAACTGTAATAGCAATGTCAGTGACAAGCCAACCACAGAGGCAGAATTATCCTCTCACACTTGAGCTGAGAGACGCAGGACTGCCCAGGCGTTCCTGGGTAAAGATTAGTCAGGTCCACACACTCTCTGTTGAACGTCTTAGAGGAACGATAGGCTTCGTAACGGAGAGTGAGTTGGATATGTTAGTCGCAGGGCTAAACGAACTGATAACAGAATAACCTAGTTTTTCAATAACAAAGCATCGCAAAAAAACAGGACGTAGAAATGGATTTTCAATTTACTCAGGAGCAAGAGGGCTTTCGGCGGGAAGTGCGTGATTTTCTTGCTGAGAACCTCGGCGAGGACTGGAACGGCATTGTTCCGGATGACTATTTCACGGATGAAAACTGGCGGACGATACGCGGTCTGACGGGCAAGCTGGTTGATCGGGGCTGGCTTACGCTTGCCTGGCCGGAGGAGTACGGCGGGCAGGGAAGACCGCATATCGAGCAGATGATTTACAACGAGGAGACGGCGTATTTCCGGGCGCCCACGCGGGATACGAGCATGGGGACGCACATGGTGGGGCCGTCAATCATGCTTTATGGCACGGACGAGCAGAAGGCGCAATATTTGCCTGAGATCGCCAGCGGTGATGCCGTCTATTGCCAGGGGTTCAGCGAGCCGGAGTCTGGTTCGGACCTGGCGTCGCTGCAACTCAGGGCTGTTGAGGACGGCGATGATTTCGTGCTGAACGGCTCCAAGATATGGACGAGCGGCGCCCAGCGCGCCAATCGCTGCTACATCATGGTTAGAACTGACCCCGACGCGCCGAAGCATCGGGGCATCAGTGTGCTGATCGTAGATATGGACACTCCGGGAATCGAGGTCGCGCCCATAATCAACATGTTCGGCGTTCATTACTTCAACCAGGTCTTCTTCGAGAATGTGCGCGTGCCGAAGCGGAATATGATCGGGGAGAAGAATAGGGGCTGGTATGTTGCCGCTACGACACTCGACTTCGAGAGGTCAGGAGTGGGGCGTTACGGCTCGAACCGACGTGACCTGGAAGAGCTTGCCGACCTGTCGAAGCAGATAAGGCTGAACGACGGTTCACTGAGCAAAGACCCGAAGTTCAGGAGAAGGCTTGCGGAACTCTGGACGGCGAACGAGGCTGGCAGAATGGTCGCTTACAATGTCGCGTGGATGCAGAGCGAGGGACTTGTGCCGAACAAGGAGGCTTCGGCGGCCAAGCTTGTCGGCAGCGAGATCAGCCAGAAGATCAGCCGGCTTGGAATGCAAATGCTGGGCATGTACGGACTGCTGGACGAGGGATCCAAGTGGGCGTACATCAATGGCAGGATTGCGCAGCAATGGATGGACGCGGTGTCTCTGACGATACGCGCGGGCACATCTGAGATTCAGCGCAACATAATCGCCAGCCGCGGGCTCGGTCTGCCCAGGGGCTAGGCTGTTGCTCGTATGGGCGCTGGTGGCAGCGGGTGGGGCGCTTGGCGCGATGTCGCGCTATGCCGTTGACCGTGCAGTCAGCGGGATGCTTGGTCCTACGGTGCTAGGGACATTTGCCGCAAATGTCAGCGGCTCCTTTTTGCTGGGTCTCGTCTTGGCTGCGGCGTCCGAGCGGACCGGGCTATCCGAGGAGGCTAGGATATTCGCGGCAGTGGGCTTCCTTGGCTCGTACACGACTTTCTCGACACTAACCGTGGCGAGCGTACTGCTTGTGGGCGAAGGGGACTGGATGCGGGCCATGGCCAACATTGTTGGAAGCGTTGTGGTTGGTGTGGCTGCTGCGCTTGCGGGCATCCTGCTGGGCAGGTTCATTTTCTGAACGGGCCGACAATGGCTCGCGGCGTCATTACATGAACATGTCCCTTGCCCCGCGTACCGCAAGGAATATGCCCACTACCAGTAGTACAAGTCCCATTGCCAGTATGAGGTTGACGAGACGCACTTTTCCGGTGAGCTTCGCGCCGTAGTAGCTGCCTATCATGGCTGCGGCGCCCATCGGCACCAGCAGGGCATAGTCAACTTTCCCTTCCACGACGTGTCCAACCCAGCCAGATGCCCCAATCAGTACGCCGATAAAGAGGTTTGTTCCGGCGGCAATACGGGGATCCACGCGCAGGATGCGAATCAGAGCGGGTAGGCGGATGCTGCCCAGAATCAGACCGACCGCGCCTCCCAGAAGTCCCACTCCAAAGCCGATGCCCGCTTCTGCCGACATGCGACCGGGAGTGAACATGCCCGCCGAACCTGACAACTCACCGCCGAACAGATTTGTGTCCGTCGCATCCTCGCTGCTTCGCTCACGTGCCATTATCAGAAATTCAACGCCCTGCCAGAAGACGAGCAACCCAGCGAACAGCATCAATACGCCGGTGGGAGCGTCGTCGCTGAGGAAGCCGCCCAGGAAGGCGCCTATGAAAGCCGGCACGCCCATTACCAATACGATTCGCATATTGACGCGACCTTCACGCAGGTGGCGTATCGCTCCTGTGAGAGACGCAAGGCCGCTGACGAGAATATTTGTGCCGCCAGCTATCGGGGCAGCCATGCCAAGCAGCAGCATCGCGGGAAGGCGAATAGTTCCGAGCGCGAGGCCTACGAAGCCGCCAAGAATACCCACAGCAAACGAGATTACGGTTAGCAATGCCGCTTGCCAGATTTCAATCCCGGAGGCAAATTCAAACTCGGACAATCTCTCTCACTCCTCTTATCCTGCTTGCTGATCTATTCCGACCGGGGCTTAGCTTGACTGCGCTATTTCGTCTCGGCGACTCGCTCAAGTTCCTCCCGCATTTCGTCTATCTGCTCGCGAGGCGCAGGATGATGTCCATAGCAGGCGCGCATGAATGCGGTTGTCGCTGTCCTGACGAGGGACTGCGGGAACAGGCTTTCCAGCTTGGTCTGATACTCTGATGGCGTTTCGCTGTAGTGCCGTGGATGCCCGCGCCGTTCTGCGAGTGTCAGCATGCCGAAGTATATGCGGAAGACATCAGTTATGCCGGGGTCGTCCGGAGGCACGCGAAGGGCGCGATCCGGGGTGCGCCTGCGGAACCTTGACGGCAGCATTCCGAATAGCAGGTTGGCAAAGTCATAGGGTACATCTGCACCTTCGACTAGAGATTCCCGCTGCCCGTCATTCTCTTCCCTTCTCTGCCTTGCACGGCGCTTGTACGCCAAAGCCATGACCACCAGAACGGCGATAATGATCGCAGCTACGATAGACCATTGGAGAATCTGGAGGAGCAGCAGCGCTGCCGGTTCCGCTTCTCCCTCTCTTGTGAAGCCTTCGAATGCGCCGGCGGCCGGAGCCAAAGCGAATTCTCTTTGCTGCTCGGGTTCACCACCCAACCAAAGAAGGATGGCGAAAATTCCCCGCGTAATGTAGTCAATGATGTACGCCAGTGGAAAGATGACCAGATAAAAGACGATCGTGGCGAGGATCTCCAGGACCCACTTGATGGGGGCGGCGATTATCGCAAGGACGTTGTCCTGGAGCAAGCTGAATATCATACCTAGCACCACCAGCCCGCCCACCAGTCCGCCGATGATGCGTGTCCAGGTGCGCGCGCCTACCGACGACTCGGAAGAGGGCGCCATGTGCGCGACAATCAGCCCTGCGACGCCCGTGCCAAAGAAAATGAACATCATCGGGAATACATTGAGGTTGGCAGGGTGCGCGATGTCGATGACAGAGGCAATCGCAAGCACCAGGACGCCGATTTTGAAGCTGGAGCTGAGGCTTTCGGCGGGGATGTCGGCTGCGCCGATGTGTCCACCACGCCACCAAAGGCCCGCGCCGCCCAAACTGCCGTATATTGCCCTGAGGATATATCTGTCAGAAGCCTCCCCTGAAGTCAGCGTTCCAAGCCAGCCGAGATTCAGGACACCCGTCTCAGGCGAGACCTGCGACGCTACCATCAGGTAAACGACGATCACGCCCGCCAGCATCTGCAGTCCGTATGCCATGAGGGAGGGCATGATCACCATTGAGAGGGTGCGGACCCATACGAGAGAAATCGACATTACCGCCAACACCGCAATCCACGAGATAGGGCTGCTGGTCGCGCCAAAGGGGAAGCTGAGGATTCCCAGCAGGGCGACGAGCCACGCGCTTTCAGATAGAAGAAGCCCGCCGGTTACGACTCTCTCTCGCAATTCAGTCACGGGACATCACCGTCCGTGGTCATCGCGGCGAAGCGCCGTGAATGTCTCTGCTCGGCAAACTCCATGCCCTCAAACGAGTTGCCGATCTCGTGGAGGATAATGCCCTCAGGCATCGGCGGGCAGTCGTCGTCGCCCACATAAACGACTACCAGCTTGTAGCCGTGTGTTCGCATGTCTTCAATAATCTGTGGCAGGTCATCGGTCAGGAGGGACAAGATTACTACGACCGTGGCGCCGAGGGGAAATCTGCGCCATTGCTGCGCCAGTTGTCCCGAAATCGAGCCCATCGGGAGGGGGCGAATCGAGGCTAGAGCCTCCAGGATTATCGTGAGCTGTTCGGGGGACTGGCTCGGTGCGATTTTCATCGGTCTGTCAGCCAGAACCGGAGTGCCATTCGAGAAAAGGCCCAGATTGTACTGCCTTTCGGAAGCGTACACGGCGAGGGAGGCTGCTGCGGTTATTATGCGCTCTAGGTGGATTGCCGAGTAGCCCTCCCAAGTGTGTGCCATTGTGTCGACTGCCACGGCGAGAACGACCGTCATCGACGAGCTTGGCTCATAGGTGCGGACCTGGAGTTCCTGCATTCTTGCGGTGTTCTTCCAGTCCACGGTCTTGAGTGGGTCGCCGACCTGGTAATCTCGAAGACCCATCGGTCTGGACATATCCTCGTAAATGCGAATGCCACCCCTCGTCTCGCCCAGCGGACGGGCAGCGGGCATTCCAATTTCCGGGAGCGAAACGATTCGCGGGTACACCAGCACGTAGTCGCGGTCTAGTTGCTCACTCTCGCTGCTGAAGAAGCCTAGGAGATCGCCGCTGCGAAGGTTGGAGGGACCGACGCGAAAGAAGCCACGCCTGTTGCACTGGAACTGATATGTCCAGCGCACGCGCTCATACCAGGACATCGATGTGGAATGTCGCAGGGTTTGACCTTCAGGATTGGGACTCCCGACGACATCCCCGCCGTCGAGCGACATGCAGGCCGGCAGTTCGTCTTCGATGCGCACACGGCCGAGCGGCAGCGGCTTTCGATTTGTCAGCGTAATGGACAGAGTAGCCGTCTCGCCGATAAAGACGCGCCGCTGGGAGAATTCCCGCTGGTAGGTGACATCTTCGAGTGATACTTTGTTCCAGAGCCTCGCGGTGCCGACAACGAGAAGTCCCATTACCGAGAAGCCAATCAGCAGCCCCTCACCCGTGAAGATACCGATGAGAGTCAGCACAACGAATATGAGCAACCACAGCTCGTGCCACATCTGGCTCAGCATCGGGCGCTACCTTTCGATTGGAACTGGAATGCCTGCAATGAGTTCGCGCACGATCTGTGCAGCCGTGCGTCCACGGAGGCGGGCATTTGAGGAGACAATTAGCCTGTGCGCGAGTACGGACTGAGCCAGCGCCTTTACGTCGTCCGGCGTTACGAAGTCGCGTCCGTCAATGGCGGCGCGCGCCTGCGATGCCTTGTACAGTGCTAAGCCTGCGCGCGGGCTCGCACCAAGTGTCAGAGCCTGATTGCCGCGTGACGCCTGCAGGATGTCCACGATGTACAGCCGAATCGAGTCATCCACAAGGACGCTGCTTACCAGCGACTGCATTTCGCCAAGCTCAGCGGCGTCGGCTACCGCGTCGATCTCCGGAGGCTCCGAGACACGGTCGAATCGCAGGAGAATGTCCGACTCTTCCTCGGGCGTTGGGTAGCCCAGCCTGATTCGCAAGAGGAACCTGTCGAGCTGGGCTTCAGGGAGGGGGAATGTGCCCTCCATCTCGACGGGATTCTGCGTTGCCATGACAAGGAAAGGTTCCGGCAGCGGGCGTGTTTCTCCGTCAACCGTGGCCTGTCGCTCCTGCATCGCTTCCAGCAATGAGGACTGTGTGCGGGGCGTGGCGCGGTTTATCTCGTCCGCGAGAAGCATCTGGCTGAAAATGGGACCGTCACGAAATTGAAAGTCACCTGTGCGCTGGTTGTAAAAGTTGACGCCGAGCACGTCGGTCGGCATCAGGTCGGGCGTGAACTGGATGCGCTTGAATGTGCATTTCAGGGACTGCGCGAGAGCCTTGGCGAGGGTGGTCTTGCCGATGCCCGGAGCATCCTCGACAAGAATGTGTCCGCGGCAGAGCATGGCGATAATGGCGAGGTTGATCGCCTCGTCCTTGCCTACGATGACCTTCTGCACGTTCTCACGAATCCGCGCTGCCATCTGTTGGACGCTTTCAACGGCGATTGTATTGGTCAACTGTTGCCTCGCATGTATTCTGCTGCCCTCGGATGGGCAAGCATTCGCCCAAAGGCTCATTGGTCGGTAACGACAGAGTGCGCTAAGTATAATGCACGCAACGGCAATCCACTAGCAGAGCGGGAGAATTACTGGTTTAAGCAATTCTGATGCGCTATATTTATGTGTGGTCGCCTTCGTCATGGAGGCCGTTGGGGGGATGATGCCATGCAAACAGGCGCGGCCCATTTGGCCCTCGCTTCTTTCCTTCGATGCCCGGTGGTGTAGTGGTAGCACAAAGGACTTTGGATCCTTTGACCGAGGTTCGAATCCTCGCCGGGCAGCTTTCCACACTCATGTCTAACTAGATGCGTGCCCTCGACCGTTCCACGTCACCTGATATCCGTACGTGCGGTTGCACATCTGTATAGGGGCAAACGCAGGCGAGCTCCGATATTTTGAAAGCGGGTATCCCGTGGATGGATGGGTCGAGGCGGCGGAGGTGGCAGGAGCGGCAGGACTCGAACCCGCGACACTCGGTTTTGGAGACCGATGCTCTACCAAGCTGAGCTACGCTCCTGCGCCGAACAGATATAATTCTAGCGGCTTGGTGTCTGACGGTCAAACAATGAAGGGCGAAATTTCTGCCCTGGATGTTATCGGGCGTCGCAGCGACTTGGAAACAGTGAGGCCGGAACCAAGGAGGCCTATAAGCCGAGTTCTGTACCCGACGCTTTAGCGCCGGGCGGCGACCATCTATCTAGCCCCGATGTTGCCACCGGGGTCTTGCGGCCAACCCGGGGAAGGGACGGGCACCCGTGATCCCCCTATTAGGCCTTGCTCCGGATGGGGTTTGCCTTGTCCTCCGCTGTTGCCACCGGAGCGGTGCGCTCTTACCGCACCTTTTCACCCTTACCCAGACCGTAGTCCGGGCGGTATGTTTCTGTGGCACTGTCCGTCGAGTTGCCTCGCCCCGCCGTTAGCGGGCATCCAGCCCTGAGGAGCTCGGACTTTCCTCTCTTCCATCTTGCGAAGGAACAGCGGTCGCCCAGCCTCCTTGGTGATTCCTATTGTATCACTGGCAACGCATCCGCATTGGTAGGGCGGAGTCCACACGACGGATGGCATAAGGAATATGGGCATTGCACGGAGACGGCATTGCTGGCAGCGCCGCAGGGCGGACCCGACAGCCGCGGTAGGTTCGACAAGGGCCGCGGAACTGCTGCTCTCAGATTATGCAAACACTTCGACCGAATCGTCGTGGACAACTATTCGAGATACGTGCAACTGCAAGAATGCCTGCCGATCGTCGAAATCGAGCGTGTCCCAGTTGGCGATGGTGTTACCGGCGTCCCACTCGCGGTCCCACGATGCAGCGCCGGTTCGGGCGCTATCCAACTGCCTGAGGTTGTTCTGTACCGCGCCGAGGCCAAATTCGCCGCGCGCCGCACGCTTCAGGCTCAATAGGAACCTGCGCTCGGCGTTCTTCACGCGCTTGTCCCATATTGTCTGGACCCTATCTCGACTCCGAACCGCAGTAACCGGGCCTGAAGCCGACGAATCGTCCGCATCAAGAAGGCTCTGTATCTGCGAGAGCACGTCTGATTCAAGCACGCCGGCGCGCCATGTGTGATAGCCACAGAGACTCTGATTATTGCGGCTCTGGCACTGATAATAGCGATATATGCCCCTCGCGCTATTGCCGTCTTTGCGCTTCCAGGACTGCCGTCGAGTGACGCCCATCATCTTGTTGCCGCAGTAACCGCACTCTGCGAGCCCGGACAGGAGGAACGGTTCTGTGTTTACGGATCGTGAAGATGGACGCCTAGACTTTGTCTGGTCTTGCGCCATTCTGTATTCCTTGGGCGAGATTATTGCCTCGTGCGCCTTCGGAAGTCGGAGGCCGAACCTGTAATACGTGCCGGTGTATGTGGGGTTCCTGAGAATGTCGCGGATGGTTACCATGTTCCAGTGGCCGCCGCGCCTCGTCTTGATGTCTCTCTCATTCAAGTGTTGCGCGATCAGCCTTAGGCCCAGGCCTTCTTCCACGTACTTTTCGTAAATCAGCCGGACGATTATTGCCTCGTCCTCTACGATCTCCAGTGTGCCGTCCTTGCTGTTGCGATAACCGTAAGGCGGTTTGCCCAGTCCTTTGCCAAGCATGGCGCGACGGCGCATGGAATCCTTGATGCGCTCGCTGCGCTCTTTGGAAACTCCGGCGGGTCCCAGGGCGTCAAGCGCGTTCTGAAGAGGGTCGGGGAGATCGTCGTCTTCGCAGATGACCTTGCAGCCCGTAGATTCAATCTCGATGATTTTCCGGACGACCTCTTCGAGGTCTTTGCCAAGATGAGTCGAGTCGGGCACTACGACAAGGTAGTTGCTTCTGGAAGATACGATATGCTCCAGCATACGCCCATATTCCGGGAACCTGCGACCGTGAGCGCCGTTCCCGTGGCCATTGCCATTTCCACTTCCAAATATTGAAAAGTCGCTGTGGGCATCCGGTGTGTCTCTGAAGACCGCAACCGGCTGGTGCAGGTATCGTTCGCAATATTCCTTGAACCGCTCTTGAAGATGATCGGGGAGGTCGTCGTCCTCCCCATAAGTTGTTCTGAAGTATCCTATGGCGCGCATGGTGATCTCATTCCATGTACAATATGCGGCGGCAGTTGTTGCACAGGACCAAACTATCGCCGCTTCTTAGTTTTTCAGTGTCTGAACGGGGCAGCGCTACTCTACACACTCCGCAGATGTCCATCCCCCTGGACTGTTCGATCTTACTTACGGATTGCCCACCACGGCTAACTCGCAGAGTCTCGTATGTGGACAGCATCTGTGGCGGGATCTGAGGCAGCATTCCGGCCCGCCTTTGATCCAGGGCATCGACTTCCGCGCTTAATGCCTGTTCCTGTTGCCTGAGATGAGGTAGCCGCTGTATCCTCCGCTCGTCAAGCACGGTGACGGCTTCCTGCGTCCTGGTGAGCGCATCCTGAAGCTCTTCAGCCGCGACCATGTGCTCCAGCAGGGTGTCTTCGGCCTCTGCCTTCTGCCGGCTCAACAGCGCCTGCTCTTCCTGGATCGCTTCCAATTCCCGGGGATTTGTCACTGCACCACTGTACAGGCGATTCTGCACAGCCCCTTCTCGTGTTTCGATATCATCTGTAAGGCGTTGAGCTTCACGTCTTAGAGCTTCTTGCCTGGAGTGGCGAGCATCAAGTTGTGCCAAGCGCTGGCGTGCCCTTTGTAGGTCTGACTCGTCGCCAATTTCTGCGCGAACTTCGTCGAGGGCCTGCTGCTTTTCGGCCCTGACTAGGTCAAGTTCCTGAAGACTGTAAAGGTCAGACAGCGACAATTTCACCCGCCATATCGAATTATTGTGAATCTGCTACTAACATAATGTGGAGTCCGCCTTTGCGTATAGGTAAGTGCGGTGCAGATTTAATGTTTTCTTCCGATAACTTGTGAAAATTCGGAATCGTGTTTAACATTCTGTTCAGGAGTCGAAAATGTGCTTTCATGTCTAGCGTGTCTCATCTAGTGGGTCTCAGAAGAGGCCATGTCCCTGACCTCGGCACTATCGAACAGATTGCGCGATTTGCTCCGAAAACTGTTGTTGTAAGCAGCCATCTGCTAACGAGGTATTAGAGTATGCTCTCATCGGATACTGGCAGGAAATTGAGAAAGACCAAAATCGTATGCACGCTGGGACCCTCCAGTGAAAGTGAAGCGGTCATCAGGAGGATGATACAGAACGGCATGAGTGTGGCTCGCCTCAATTTCTCCCACGGAGACTACGACAGCCACACAGCTGTCCTTGAGCAGGTCAGGGCGATGTCCAAGCGTGTCTCCCAGCCAGTGGGAGTAATGGTGGATGTTCCCGGGCCGAAATATCGCACCGGAAGGACTTACCCTGTTGAGCTTGACATTGTTTCCGGGTCCACCGTTACGCTTACCAGCCGTGACATCATAGGGGACAGGTCAATCATCCCAGTCGCACCTGCAGGTATTCATCGTGATGCCCAGATAAACCGGCGTGTGCTTATCAACGACGGTCTGATAGAACTGCGGGTTGACAGCATCAGTGGCGAAGATGTGCACTGCAGGGTAATGGAGGGCGGGGAAGTCGAGGCTACCGGACGGGGCGTGGTCATTCCTGATGTCGTGCCGTCGCTGCCATTTTTCGATGATCGCGCCGAGGAAGCGCTCGCATTCGCAGCGGAGAAGGGCGCGGAATTCGTCGCTATTTCCAATGTAACCACTGTTGATGATATTGATAGCACACGGAAGAAACTTGAGGAACACGGTGCATCCGAATGCTTCATAATCGCAAAGATAGAACGTCCGGAAGCGATTGAGAAATTCGACAGCATCCTTGAGGCCAGCGACGGTGTTATGGTGGCTCGCGGAGATATGGGCGTCGAGATCGACCCCTGGCTTGTGCCGGGCATTCAGAAGAAGCTCATTGCCAAAGCCAACGCCGTCGGCAAGCCGGTCATAACCGCGACTCAGATGCTCCTGTCCATGGTGAATAGCACCAGGGCAACGAGAGCTGAGTCTTCCGATGTGTTCAACGCTGTGTTAGACGGGTCGGATGCCGTAATGCTCTCGGAGGAGACCGCTGCGGGCAAGTATCCCGCGCATGTCGTGAGGGTAATGGCGCGACTTGCACTGGAAGCAGAGAGCGATCCCAACCTTGAGAGCCTGCGCGCGAGGCATGATCCGTCTGATGAGAGCCCCACTGACGAAGTGGTCAGTTTTGGCGCCGTGCGAATGGCCGATCAGTTGGACGCATCTCTCATAGTTGCGTTTACGGAGAGCGGAAGCACGGCGAGCCGTGTATCGAGGTATCGTCCGAATTCGCCCATACTTGCGCTCACGCCCTATGAGCATGTCTCACGACTCCTTACATTGCGATGGGGAGTCATGCCGGCAGTCGTGAAGAAGCTGGAAACGGGCGACGATATATTCGGTGCAGGGTTGGAGCAGGCGCGGAAGACTCCAGGGGTCGAACCCGGAGGCACGATAGTCCTGGTGGCCGGCCTGCCGATGGGTACGCAGGGCAGCACAAACCTGTTGCACATCATGGAGGTAGACTGAGAATGAGGTGTTGGCTCGCGAAGCCGTGTTAGACAATCGCAATTACCCGATGTACAATCTTCTGCACAGCAGATTGCAAAATGGTGGGGAGTAGGCAAGTGCTCAGGTTATACAATACGCTGTCCAAGAAAATCGACCTGGTTCGCCCGATTGAGCCTGGCGTGGTCAAGATGTACACCTGCGGTCCGACAGTTTACCGGGACGCGCATATCGGCAATCTCAGATCGTACCTGATGGCCGACTGGATCCGCAGAACCCTGGAGTTGAGCGGCCTGAATGTCGTCCACATCAAGAACATCACGGATGTTGGGCATATGCGGCAGGAGGTGCTTGAGCAGGGCGGAGACAAGGTAATCGCTGCCGCAATAGCAGAGGGTAAAACACCCGCGCAGATTGCCCAGTTCTACACCGACAGGTTTCTCACGGACGAGCAGAAGCTGAACATCACAGCGGCGCAGGAATTTCCTAAGGCGACTGACCATGTGCCTGAAATGCTGGAGATCACGGAGCGACTTGTTCAGCGTGGCCTAGCCTACGAAGTCGGCGGAAACGTCTATTTCGAGGTAGGCAAGTTCAGCGACTATGGCAAGCTCTCAGGAAACATCGCAGAAGGAGACCTTCTTGAGGCGGTTCGCGTGGAAGCCGACCCACTGAAGCGAGATCCGCGGGACTTTACGCTGTGGAAGGCTGCCGAAGCGGGTAGGGAACTGAAGTGGCCCAGTGTCTGGGGTGAAGGGTTTCCGGGATGGCACATCGAGTGCTCAGCCATGTCGATAAAGTACCTCGGAACACGATTCGACATCCATACTGGCGGCGTGGATAACATCTTCCCACATCACGAAGGCGAAATCGCACAGAGCGAGGGTTACACCGGTGAGTCAGTGGTCAACATCTGGACTCACGGGCAGCACCTGCTAGCCGACGGTGTGAAGATGGCGAAATCGATGGGCAACTCGTTTATCCTGTCGGATATCGAGGCGCAAGGCATCCACCCGCTGGCATTTCGATACTTGTGCCTTACGGCGCAGTACGACAGGCGGCTGAACTTCACATTCACTTCGCTGAAGGCCGCGCAGCGGGCGTTGCTCAGGCTGCGCAATATGGTCTGGCAGTGGGGCATTCTTGCCCACGGCAGCACGTCTGATGCCGAAGTCGTCGCAGGATGGCAGGGCCGATTCGTGTCGCTGATCGAGGACAACCTCGACTTGCCGGGCGCGCTTGCGCTCACCTGGGAGTTGGCGCATTCTGATGTGAATCCGGCAGACAAGCTGGAAATTCTCGCTTACTTTGACAAGGTGCTTGGGCTGGACCTCGACAGTGTTGTTGAGGACTACACGGTGCCCAGCAATGTTGCAGATGATATATCACACCGCTCCAAGCATCGGGGCCGCAAGGACTATGCCCGCGCCGATTCCATACGCGAGAGCCTTTCCGACTCGGGATTCGTCGTGCAGGATGGCGGTGTTGCAACCTTTGTGCGACCCAAGACAGAGTGGGAGATGCGGCAGGAGCGCTGGCATACTTATTCGTCAGAGGTGGAGGTTCCTTCACTTTTGGAGGAGAGCGACAGTGTTGATCTAACTGTCGGAATCGTCGCCTGCAACTATCTTGGTGATGTGCAGCGCTGCGTCCTCAGCGCGCTGAATTGGCTCGGCGACCGCGATGCGGAAGTCGTTGTGGTTGACAACGGCTCAAACGACGGCACCGACGAGTGGCTGGAACAGGCGTCAGAGGATAATGACCGTCTGCGGGTAGTCCATGTTGACCACCCCCTGGGAGAGGGTTCTGCGAAGAGAATTCTACTCAAGCAGTGCCTGGGCAGAACGGTTGTCATGCTGGACACGAGCGTT
Source organism: SAR202 cluster bacterium bin90 (assembly GCA_002238855.1). Classification (GTDB taxonomy): domain Bacteria; phylum Chloroflexota; class Dehalococcoidia; order Lucifugimonadales; family JADFKI01; genus Bin90. The sequence goes on along the minus strand of MPND01000002.1, from coordinate 73,221 downwards.
GAGGTAACAGGCGATATTTTTGGGCCAATTGAGCAGGCGTTGGAAGACGACACCATTGGTGTGATGGGGCCGTTCGGACTACGAACGACGGACCTCCATCACTTCCATGACGGTGAAGGTGAGAGCGGCGACATGGATGCAATGCAGGCGTACTGCTTCGCGTTCAGACGAGCAAGACTGAGCGATGTGGGGCTGCCACGCCAGACCTTCCGCTTCTACCGCAACCTGGATCTCGATTTCAGTTTCCAATTCAAGGCTCAGGGGTATAGAATAGTTGCAGATCACAACCTTCCTGTTGGACAGCATGAGCACCGTGTCTGGTCAGAATTGGGAGAGGCGGAACGAGACGAGTTGAGCCGTAAGAATTATGGTCGCTTCCTGGAAAGATGGGGTGATCGAGCAGATCTCCTTACTTGCAACCGTGAACAGAACTGATCTCTCTGGCGATGAATAACGAACAGTCAGCGGCCCCGTTGAATCGGGGTCGCTTTTTGCGAGCGAATCTGAAAAATAGCCTGAAAGTAGAGATCAATTGATAGCACTTGCCCAGTCCATTCCGGGTCTTTGGATACAATTACTAGCCACCGCCGCTCTAATTCTCATTGCCTCCAATTTTCTTGCCAAGTCCGCAGATATTATCGCTTTGCGAACGGGCCTCGGGCGCTCGTTCATCGGAGTGGTGCTATTAGCCACCGCGACATCACTTCCTGAGTTGGGCACAGGAGTCAGCGCGATCACCCTTTTTGACGCCCCGGACCTGGCTGTGGGAGATGCATTCGGAAGCAATCTGTTTAACCTGTTCATCATCGGCTTGCTGGACCTGTTCTGGAGAAATTCGGGCACTCCCATACTGAACAGTGTCAGCACAACTTCGGTTTTTATTGGCATCCTGGGAATTCTCGTAATCATTATTACGGTAATTGCCGTCTATTCTCATGAGCATATTTCTGCGGACGCGCTGGCCAATTGGTACATCAGCCCATTTACAATAGTGCTTGTGATTGTCTTCCTATTTTCGATGTACCTGATATTTAGGGTGACACGGACCGCCGAGCACAGCGAGACGAATGAACAAGACTATGAGTCGGAAAGTCTAGCTCGAGCGAGCTTCGTTTATCTCGGGGCGGCGGTGGTCATCATCGGTTCAGCAATCTGGCTGGCCAAAACCGGCGAGGGAATCGCGCATGCAATGCACTGGGAGGCGAGCTTTGTTGGCACACAGTTCCTGGCATTCAGCACATCTCTTCCAGAACTGTCGGCATCCATAGCTGCACTGCGCATTAACGCGCCCGAACTGGCAATTTCGAATGTCCTCGGCAGCAACCTGTTCAACATGGGATTCATACTGACGATCGACGACCTGGCGCTGGTGGGGAGTCCGCTGTGGTCGTCAATATCATCCATTCACGAGGCGACCGCCGTATTCGCCATCATTATGACCTGCGTTATACTGATTGGCCTCATGGTGCGGAATAGAAGACGACCATTCGGCGGGTTCGTAACTTATGAGTCAGCGGCGTTGATTTCGCTTTATATTATTGCGAGCGTGTATGTCTTCAAGTTTGCGACTTGACACATACCTGACGCGCGAATACATTACGCAAATATTAATGACTAAAGGAGATTGCGATGTTCTTTGAACTGAGGGAGTACCGCACGAAGCCGGGTCAGCGTGAGAACTGGGTCAGGTTTATGGAAGAGACCATCATACCTTTCCAGACCGGGAAGGGTATGGTCATTGTGGGCAGTTTCGTGGGGGAGGAAGAGGACGATCTGTACATCTGGGTGCGCCGATTCAACAGCGAGGAGGAGCGCGAGCGCCTCTACGAAGCCGTGTATGACAGCGACACCTGGAAGGATGACATTGCGCCCGCCATACCGGATATGATGCAGCGCGACAAGATTGTCGTCAGGCGTATAGAGGCGACGCCGCTCTCCGTCATCCAGTAGTGATTGCCGCCCGGAAATTGGTACTGGCTTATCGATAATGACATGGGTTCCGAGGGTGGAAGCGATCGACTAGTTCTGCTCAACGCCAATGTCATAACAGTTGACGCCTCACTGCCGCGCGGCGACATGATCGTCGTCTCAGATGGACGCATCGCCTGGGTCGGGGAACAGAGTCAGGCTTCACCCTCGACCTTCGCGGCGGCGGATGTGATCGACTGCGGTGGGCAGACAGTAGTTCCGGGCTTCATCGACGCGCATTGCCACGTACTCGCCTACGCCGCAAGCCTGTCAGCGGTGGATTGCTCGCCGAGCGTGGAGTACTCAATAGAGGAAATACTTCGCAGGATTAGCAGACGTGCCGAGGTAACGCCTCGCGGCGAATGGATTCGCGCCTCTGGATACAGCGAGTTCGACCTGCGCGAGAAGCGCCATCCCACCTGCTTGGAACTTGACCGCGCTGCTCCACATCACCCTGTACGGCTCGATCACCGCTCCGGGCATGCGTGCGTCCTGAATAGCATCGCGCTTGAGCGCGTGGGCATATTCGCCGATACCGAGGAACCGCCTGGCGGGACGATAGTGCGTGACCTGAGCAGCGGCGTCCCGAACGGTTTGCTGCTGGAGATGGATGAGTGGCTGGATGGGCGAATTCCGCCGCTAAGCGAATCCGACCTGAGCAGTGCCGTCGCCAAGGCTAGCAAGGAATTCCTGTCGCGAGGCGTGACAACGGTGGTGGACGCGACCGCGTCAAACTCGCTTGACAGGTGGAATCTGCTGCGCCGCCTGAGATCTGACGGAAGGCTGGTCCCGTCCTTGACCGTAATGCCCGGTGCCGGACATATTGGCGACTTTCAGGGTGCAGGGCTGATTCATGGCTACTCGGACAGTCTTTCTGCCGTTGGGCACGTGAAGATAATGCTGACCGTTTCCGGCGGTCGGCTTCACCCTACATACGAGGCTTTGCTTGCGATGGTTGAACGGGCGCATAATTGCGGATTTCCGGTGGCAATTCATGCGGTGGAGGCTGAGGCGGTGATTGCCGCATCTGAAGCGCTCGCCACCCATCGTGTATCCGGGATGCGGGATCGGATTGAGCATGCATCGGAGTGCCCGCCGAATGCGCTCGATGCCTTGGTGAAGGCCAAACCGGTCGTGGTCTCGCAGCCAAGTTTTATTAGAGACGGTGGGGCACGGTATGTCAGCGAATTCGGCGAGGATGCTGAGTGGCTGTACCGGTTCCAGTCATTGGAAGATTCAGGTGTTGTAGTAGCCGCATCCTCGGACGCCCCTGTAAGCTCTCCGAACCCGCTCACGGCTATGCATGCCGCAGTTAGCCGTCGTGCAGCATCAGGTGAGGTCGTGGGCGGTGATGAAAAGCTGTCGCTTTACAGTGCCCTCAAGATGCACACGGTACACGCCGCGTATGCGAGTTACCTTGAGGATGAGGTCGGTACTATTACCGAAGGCAGTCGGGCGGACTTTGCTGTGCTGAGCGATGACCCGACGGCCGCGGAGGTTGAAGGTCTGCTCGATATCAAGGTGACTATGACTATCGCGGGTGGGGAGGTCGTGTGGCAGGAATGAGCGGCGCGGAAGACGGTGGCTGACGCAGGTTCAATTAGCTTCGCCGCACCTTTACATGGCTGACAAGCTCTTCCAGGGAGTCGCGCGATGGGCTTGGAGGCAGACCCTTGAGGTCGGACAGAGCCTTCACGCAGTAGCGTCCTGCGAACTCATACGACTCCTCCAAGACAGTATCGTCCTGAATGATGCTTACTGCCTCTTGCATGAGTTCGCTGTCTTCGGGATGCTTTAGCGCGCGCGTCACCGCATCGCAGCAATTCTTCTGTTTCATGGCGATAAGCGTGGGCAGGGTGACGACGCCGTTCGCGAGGTCGCTGCCTATTGGCTTGCCGGTCTCCTCTTCTGTGCCATCGAAATCTAGGATGTCGTCCACGACCTGGAAAGCCATGCCCAGATTGTGGCCGTAGCTGCGAAGGGCTTCAGAGCAGGCGTCGGGAGCGCCGCTCAGAATTGCGCCGGACTCAGCCGCGGTGGTGAAGAGCGAGGCGGTCTTGTTGTAGATGCGTTCCAGGTAGCTTTCCATTGATTGCTCGGGGTTGTAGGTCTCAGCCATTTCCTGCAGCTCGCCGCTGGAAAGCTCCATTATCGTCTCGGCGAAGCGCCTGATGACTCGGATATTTCCTGTGTCGCATACGAGTGTCGCGGAAGCGGCGAAGATGTAGTCGCCCGCCAGAACCGCCGCTTTGGGACCCCAGAGGCTGCTAATGGTCAGCTTGCCCCTACGCAGTGCTGCACCGTCCACAGTGTCGTCGTGGATGAGGGATGCGATGTGCAGAAGTTCGACGCCTGTCGCCATCTTCTCGGTGATGCGCTCGTCGTGTGCGTAGAAATTGGAGGCGAGCAGCGTTATGGCGGGCCTGATGTACTTGCCGGGTGTGGAAAATGTATGATCGAGCAGTTGAGCGAGAAACGGGTGCTTTCTTTCTGCCATCTCCGTCAGAGAAGAGTTCACATTCACCAGGCGGTCCATGACGGGTTCGTAAAACGATACTGACTGCACTCGAATCTTTCCTTCGATGTATTTTCTACTCGGCGAGACGCTGTTCTTCCGCAGCGATGATTTCCGCGTCCAATTTCTGAAATAGAGGGGTAGGGCGCTTCAACTGCTGTCCGGGCACCATAGCTTGTGGGTCCCACTTCCAGCCGCTGTCTTCGACCTCTCCGTCAAATCCAAGCATTTCGTGGAGTTTCTGCGAGCTGAATGGCAGGAAGGGGTACAGCGTAGTCTTCAGGCAGTTTATGACCGATATTGTTGTCCACAATGTCTGGGCCGCGTCCTGTTTGTCCTGCCGCACAGCGCGCCAAGGCTCCTTCTGATCCAGGTAGCGGTTTGCTGCTTGTGCGAGTGCCATGGACGACTGCAATGCCTGCCGGAGGCGTACCGCTTCGAGATATGCCTCAACCTCATCGAAGCGCGCTTGCGCTTCAGTCAGCAAGCCGCTACTGAGTTCGTCCAGCTCTCCGGGTGAAGGCAAGACGCCGTCAAAGTTCCGGTTCAGCATTGAAAGTACCCGGTGAACCAGGTTGCCATAGGTGGCGACAAGTTCATCGTTGTTGCGCCGAACATACTCGCGCCACGAGAAGTCGGAGTCGGAAGTCTCCGGCAGGTTGGCTGCTATTACGTAGCGCAATGGGTCTGGCTCGTAGCTGTCGAGGTAATCAGGTAGCCAGACCGCCCAGTTCCGACTCGTCGATAGCTTGAACCCCTCGAGATTCAGGTACTCGTTGGCGGGCACATCGTAAGGTAGATTCAGACCGCCATAGCCTAGAAGCATTGCAGGCCAGATGACCGTGTGAAACGGGATGTTGTCCTTGCCCATGAAGTAGTAGGCGCGGCTGCCATCTTCCCAGAAAGGCTTCCACGCCTCCGGAGTGCCTCTATTCTGAGCCCATTCGATTGATGCGGACAGATAGCCGATTACCGCCTCGAACCAGACATAGAGCCGTTTGTCCTGGTAGCCGTCCAAGGGGAGGGGGATCCCCCACTCGATGTCGCGCGTTATGGCGCGGTCATGCAACCCGCCTTCCAGGAAGCCGATGGTGAAGTTGCGGACATTCGGGCGCCAATGTTCCTGCTTGCGAACCCACTCAAGGAGCTGATCCTGAAATGCGCTCAGTTTGAGGAAGAAGTGCTCGGTCTCTCTGAACTCGGGCGCACTGCTACATATGCGGCATGTCATGCCGAGCAAGTCCTTCGGATCGAGCGTGCGCCCGCAGTTGTCGCACTGGTCGCCTCGCGCACCTTCAAAGTTACAATGCGGGCAGGTGCCTTCCACATAGCGGTCGGCGAGAAAGCGGCTTTCGTTCTCGCAGTAGGGCTGCACCATGGTGTCGTTGTAGATGTAGCCCTGTTCTAAGAGCCTGCTGAAAATGTCCTGTGAAACCTGGAAGTGGTTGTCAGTGTGTGTGGTGGTGAAGAGGTCAAAGCTAATGCCGAGCCGCTTCCAACTATCGAGGAACTCTGCCTGATACTTGCTGAAAATATCTTCGGGGCCGACGCCTTGTTCCTCAGCAGTGAGGGTAACGGGTGTGCCGTGCGCGTCGCTGCCGGACACCATCAGGACTTCATTGCCCTTCAACCGATGGTAGCGGGCAAAAATGTCTGCAGGCAAGTAAGTCCCCGCCACATGGCCTATGTGAATAGAGCCATTGGCGTATGGCCAGGCGACGGCGGCGAGTATTCGCTCAGGCATCGTTTTTCACGCTCTGAATGATCAATGTGACGCCCGTCATGATAACACAAGGCAAATGGACAAGGTACTTATTCAGCGGTTCGACGGCTTCGGGGAGACTGGGCATCAAGCCACATTCGATAGACTTTTCGTCTGGATAATCCGGTGACTGCGGTAACGTGCTCGACGGCGTGCCTGGCGCCTGCACCATCGGTTCTCAGCTGTTCGAGCAGGGACAGCGCGAGTGAGGTTGCGCTGGCGTCGTCAGGCGCCACATCGGAGCCTCCCGCTATCACCAGAGTGAATTCGCCCCTTGGTTGGTTGAAATAATCGAGTGCATCAGCGGCAGTTCCGCGGAAGACCTCTTCATGCATCTTCGTCATTTCGCGGCATGCGGCAATTTGTCGGTCGCCTAGGGTGCTGGCAATATCTTGCAGCGTCCGTCGCAGGCGATGCGGCGACTCGAAGGCTATAATGGGTCGTCTTTCTGCCACGAGTGAGTTAAGTAATGCCTTGCGCTCGCCACTCTTTCTTGGCAGGAATCCCAGATAGATGAAAGACTCATCGACTAGACCTGAGACTGCGACTGCGGATGTAACAGCCGACGGGCCCGGAACTGCAACTATCTGAATGCCAGCGTCGGATGCCGACTGCACGAGTGACTGCCCGGGATCGTTCACGCCCGGCGTGCCTGCGTCGGAAACGAGCGCGACATCAATTTCGGACAGGGCATTCAACAGCTCAGGAATGCGAGAGGCCTGATTATGCTCATTGAAGCTAGTCAGCGGGGTGTGGATGTCATAGTGACTCAGTAATTTGCGCGTTACGCGAGTGTCTTCAGCGGCTATGAGCCGTACTTCACGAAGAACGCGCAATGCCCGGAGCGTGATGTCTTCGAGGTTGCCTATTGGCGTTGACACTATGTAGAGGGTTTGCATTCAATCTCCGCAATCCACTCTGACCGGGTAACTCAGTAATGTGAAAGGGCAGCCCGAAGGCTGCCCAACAGATACGAACTCAGCTACGGCTGCGCTTATTCCAGTGCGCTTGCCGTGCCAACGATGCAGACGGTTCCGTCCGGCTTCTCCATCCATACTGCCACATTTGCACGAGTGCCGCCATTTTCCTTGACTCGGTCTGTGATTACGCCGCGCGCAATCACATGGTCGTCGGGCCACACAATGTTCGTGAACTTGATGTCCAAAGAGCCGCCTTCGAACCAGCCCTTGCCGAAACGCCTGTCCATCAGGTCGCCAAGATATGACATCGTCATTCTGCCGCCGACAACGACCTCTTCGAAGCCCAACTCTTCGGCTGCCTGCTTGTCGGTGTGGTAATTCTTATTGCCGTGGAAGAACAGTCCGCACATTTCCAACGTAATATCGCTTTCCACAGGGCCGATGACCTCGCCATCCGGAACCTGGAACTTTCGAATGCCTTCCTTCTTCTTGGGATCGCGCAATTTCACTCTACCAAGGTGGCTCTTGCCGAGCAGGTAGCTCTGGTGATGCGTGCCGCGTGCCATCAACTCGCCGTCGTCGGACCACAGGTCAACGACCTGCTTGACGACCGTGCGGTCTCGCCAATCGTATATGTCGGCGACGGTTGATGTGCGCTTGTAGGTCTCCGCGGGATGCATTGGCTTGTGCAATTCCCATTCCTGACGAATCCACAAGTTGCCGAAATTATCATTGAAGCCCGCGCCGCTGAAGCCACCATCGACGTTGGTCAGTATCATCGAAGGAACGACCGGCTTTCCATACGGCGAACCGTCGATGTAAAAGGACGAATCCACATCAAGCCCTTCGTAGTAGTGGTGAAGGATCTCATCCGATGCCGTGAATTCATTGCTGCCCAAGTCCTTGCCCACATAGGCCTCTTCCGGACTTCGAGTATTCTGCTGTGTCATAGTTCGCTCCTTGCTGCTCCGATACATACATTACTAGTTGTGCGCAATGGCAATCACACCCAATGCCATTCAGCACTATTTTACCCTCTCTGCCGCATTTCGCAACCGTCCATTTTACAGGATAACGCCCTGTTCCTTGAGTTGCTCTATGTCGTCCCAATTGTAGTCTAAGAGATCGATGAGTAACGATTCGGTATGCTCACCATGTGCGGGCGCGAGTCGCTGCGTGGACACGGGCGTTTCGCTGTATGCGATCGGCGTCTGGTGCCACTTGGTTGGGCCGAGAGCGGAATGATCGAAGTCAATAAGATAGTCGTTCTTGATAACCTGCGGGTCGTCCGGCAGGTCGAGGATTGACTGCACACGCTCCCAAATCAGGTCGCCTGCGTTATCGAGACGTTGCTCCCACTCGGCGCGGCTTCTCTTAATGAATTCGCTGTCAAGAATTGCAATCAGCGCTTCCCGATTCTCGTGCCGTGCCGGCATGGTGCTGTAGCGGTCGTCCGTCACCAGATCGTCTCGGCCTAGAGCCTTGCAGAATGTTGGCCAGTACCTGTCCCCTTGGCTCATAGAGAAGGCGAGCCATTTGTCGTCGCTGCAGCGGTAGTAGTTCCAGAGGATATTGCCTGCGCGAGTTCTTGGCTGCCTCTCGAATTCCTTGCCCGACAGCAGGGCGATGCCGTCTCGCATGCCGCCAAGCCACATGAGGCTGCCGAGGTGCGACACGTCCACGCGCTGGGACAATCCGAAGCGTTCCCGCGCGACTACGGCGCCGAGGACGCCATACGAGAGCATTATCCCAGCAATCTGGTCTGCCATGCCGTTGATGTTGTAGGGGATGCCATCGCCCGGTCCCGCCCACCACAGCGAACCTGCGCGAGCTTCGCCCGTTAGTGCAAATGCGGGCTTGCCGGAATCGTCGCCCTTTGGGCCGTAGCCTGTTGCGGAAGCGTATATGATATCCGGCTTGCGCGCCTTGAGGTCGTCGTAGCCGAGGCCTAGCCGCTCAGCCACTCCTTGCCGAAAGTTTTCGACGAAGATGTCTGACGTGTCCACAAGCTTCAGCATGACCTCAAGGCCTTTCGGATGCTTGAGGTCGAGGGCAATGCCGCGTTTGTTGCGGTTCAGGCTCTCGAAGTATGTGCTGGTGCCTTCCAGTTTGTTGGCGACTCCGGCGACGCTCGCGAACTGCCTTCCGTGGTCTCCGTCAAGCGATTCGATCTTGATGACATCCGCCCCGAGGTCAGCGAGCATCATCGTGGAGACCGGGCCAAACTGCCACATGGTCCAGTCTATGACGCGCATGCCTGAGAGGGGGCCGTTACCACTATTTTGATGGTCGTTCATGTTTCAAACCCATACGGTCTTACTTGAATGGAGTATGAGAAGGGCGGCCCGTAACCGGACCGCCCAACGTTCACACTTACTAGCTTATACCAGATTGACTAATACTGGCGCTGCTGCCTCGAGCGCCCGCCCATGGATGCGTAGGCAACATCAGGGTCGGTTACTACGTCGAGGAGTGCCGGCTTGCCGGAGTTAAACGCGCGCTCAAGCGCAGGTCGAATCTCCTCCGGATCGGTTACTCGCTCTCCGTAGCCGCCCATGCCCTCCATGATCTTGGCATAGTCGGTTTCCTGAGACAGGTATGTGCCGATGCCGCGCATGCCGCGCCGCACGACGCCTTGGGTCGTCTGGTTCCACGCGCCGTTGTTGCCGACGATGGAGACGATGGGCAGATTGAAGCGCACGTAGCTCTCCACATCGAATCCGGTCAGGCCAAATCCGCCGTCGCCGTAAACGATGCAGACCTGCTTGCCGGGTCGTGCGAGCTGAGCCGCTGCAGCGAAGCCGCTACCCGCGCCCAGGCAGCCGAACTGTCCCGGGTCCAGCCAGTGCCCCGGCTCGTTGATGTTCAGCACACGCGCCGCGAAGGTGACGATGTCGCCGCCGTCGCCGATGACCGTGGCATCCCTGTCCAGCACATCGCGCAGTTCTTTCATCAGGCGCATGGGATGTATGGGAGACTGGTCGCTGTTCAGCATTCCTTCGTCGGCTGCCTTCAGCGCCTGGTCTTCCGTGATGACCTCTTCGACCCATGCCTTGCCGGGCGACTTGTAGCCTGTTGCTCGGAGTTCGTCCATTATTTGCCGGAGGACTGCCTTGGAGTTGCCAGCGACACCAACGTCGATGTCACGGTTTTGTCCAATCTTGCTGCCGTCCATCATGATTTCGATAAGTCTCGGATTCTGTGGGAACATGCTGTCCGCGCCGTAGCCGAGCCGGAAGTCAACTGGGGTTCCGAGGAGAATGACCGTGTCGGACTTGACCAGACCGTAGCGCCTGCCTAGGCTGCCAAGGTTAGGATGGTCCGAGGGTAGGCTGCCGCGCCCCATAGCATTGAGAAACACGGGCGAGTCGATCATTTCGACGAACTCGCGCAGTTCTTCTGATGCATCATTCCACCATACGTCAGATCCTGCGAGGATCATTGGGCGCTCGGTGTTGTGCAGAATGTCCACGACCTGCTTTATGTACTCAGGGTCGCCATACGCCTTCGACTCCGTGCGGTAGCTGCCAGGGTACTTCACATCGTCTTCATCCGCGACGCCGCCTACCACATCGATTGGAATCTCCAGGTACGCCGGACCGGGAACTCCGGAAGTGGCGTGACGGAATGCAATAGAAACGTACTCGGGTATGCGCTCAACGCGCTTGACTTGCTCCGAGAACTTTGTGACCGGCTTCAAGAAGGTCGCGCTATCGAAGTCCTGCAGGCCGCCGCGCAGGTGATCGGTGATTCCAGCATTGCCGCCGATAAGAATCATAGGGCTTGGCGCCTGGAAAGCGTTGGCTATGCCCGTGACAGCGTCAGTGACGCCGGGACCTGCCGTTACGATCGCCACACCCGGCTTGCCGGTGACCTTTGCCCAGCCTTCGGCGGCATGGGCGGCTACCTGCTCGTGCCGGAAGTCTATGACCTTGATGCCTTCGTCAACGCATCCCTCATAGAGGTTATAGATATGTCCGCCGTTCAGCGTGAAGACATACTCTACGCCCTCTCTCTTCAGTGCTTTGGCGAACAATCGTCCGCCATCTATCTCTGCCATTATTCCTCCTCTTATTGGCAATAATCCCTTCCCCGTTTTCTGGGAAAAGTCAGGATGTAGATAATCTGACCTTCATCCTGTTCAACCTAGTTTGTTGCCCTTACAGTATCGCTCCTGAATCCTGCAATTCCTTGATGTCGTCCCAGTCGTAGCCGAGTTCTTCGATCAGGATGTCTTCGGTATGCTGCCCAAGTTCTGGCGCTTCTCGCCAGAGGCCTGCGGGCGTCTCGCTGTAAATGTTCGGGTGGTTGCACATCTTAACATCGCCTAGGACTGGATGCTCGAAATCGGTGATGTAGTCGTTCGCCACGACCTGCACATCATCTTCGAGGTCGGTTATCGACTGCACCTTCGCGTAGATGAAGTCCACTTCGAACTCTCGGAATATGGTGTCCCATTCGTCAAGAGTCTTGCTTGCAAATTTCTCGTCCATTATCCTGACGAGCTCAACCGTGTTCTCGGCGCGTGCGCGCATGTCCGTGAAGCGTTGGTCATCGATAATGTCATCCATGCCCATAGCCCGGCAGATCGGCCGCCAGTACGGGTCGGGCTGCAAGTGCATCATCTGAATGCAGCGCCCATCCTTGCACTTGTACACGTTGGACAGCGGATTCGTGGGGGCTTCACGTTCATAGGAGCCGAAGGTCTGACCGTTGTTGAGTAGGCTCATGCTGATGCCAAGCCCCTGCAGCCACATGTTCGCGCTCAGGTGTGAGGCATCAATCTTCTGGCCGATACCTTGCTGATTGCGGCAGACTAGCGCGGACAAGACACCCATGCACATCATTATCGCGCCCATCTGGTCGGATACGCCCTGCGAGATGCGGGTGGGATACTCTGCGTCCGGTTGCGTTGCCGACATCATCAAGCCTGCGCGCGCCTGCCCGCAACCATCGAATGAAGGAAGATGCGAGTCGGGTCCAGCCGGCCCGTAGCCATTAGCGGATCCGTAAACCAGCATTGGATTTATCTCGCGCAGCGTGTCGTAGCCGACGCCGAGCCGTTCAGCAACTCCCTGGCGGTAGTTCTGAACGAAAACATCTGCGTTCTCCACGAGCTTGTATATGATCTGCCGGCCTTCTTCGGTCTTCAGGTTGACGGCGATGCCCCTCTTGTTTCGGTTGCAAGCCTCGAAGTAGGCGTTGCGTCCCTGTCCGAGGTCCATATTCAGCGTGGATGCTCGCCACAGGCCACGTCCCGCGTCGCCGTCGAGCGCCTCGATTTTGATGACATCGGCGCCCATGTCGCCCATCATCGCGGTGCTCACCGGACCGAACTGCCATACTGTCATGTCCAGCACGCGGATACCCTTGAGGGGACCGTTGCCGGAGTGGTGACCATTGGAAACCATAGCCCGTACCTCCAGCTACCTGTGGGTTCGCACATCTATGTCGCGAACATACGTTAACGGCCTGTCAAACATTGCGGGGATTGTAACACAAAACACATTCTCAACATATCAATGCCGACCATAAGAATTGTGTTAAGATGCAGCCCGATATGAGTACACGAATTGTCGTATTTTCGGACACACATTGCCACACCTGGGACGAGGTACATCCCGGAATTCGCGCTGAGGTCGCTGACGCCGACATCGCAATTCACTGCGGCGACATCGTGCGAATGGATGTCGTGGACGGTCTGCGCGAGACGGCAAAGCGATCAATCACGGTACACGGCAACTCCGACCCGCCCGATGTGAGAAATGCGATTCCATACCTTGAGACTCTTGAGGTGGAGGGCGTGAGGATTGGTGTGACTCATCCTGCCTGGGGCGGGCCGGAGTTTCCACCGGAGGACTTGCTTGGCGACTTCGAGGAGACACCGGATGTCATACTCTACGGGCACACCCATGAGCCGCTGAACGAGACGATCAATGGCGTGCTGTATCTGAATCCGGGGCAGGGTTATCCTTCCTTCATGGTTGCCGCAACAATAGCCGTGCTGACCGTTGATGACGGTGTTTTCTCGGCGGAGATTAAAACTATCGTGCCCGCTCGTTAGATAAGTGAGCAGTCGCCAGCCGCAGTACCATGCTACTGGCAGTCGGGCTTAAATTCGGATAAACTCCGCGTGGATTGAATGAATTCGTACTGCAAACGAGGTGGAGTATGGCAAAGCGAATAAACAGGGTGGTCGAACTGCTCGAACAGGGTCAGCCCCTGTACAACGCCGGAGCGCATGAACTCTCCTATGAGAACGGCAAGGCTATGGCGTCCACTTGGGCGGACTATATAGGCGTGGAGATGGAACATGGCTCGTTCGACATGTCCGCGCTCGACGAGTTCATGCGCGGACTGGTGGATGGTGGGCCCACTCCGAGCGGTCATCGCACGCCTCCAGTTATCATGACCATTCCCACGGACGGCACGAATGAAGATGTCGTACGCGCCAATGCATGGATGATGAAGCAGGCCCTAGCCCGCGGGATCCACGGTATATTGCTATGCCATGCGGAAACTTCGGGCGCCGTTCAGGCATTCGTGGAGTCATGCCGCTATCCATTCCAGACGATCGGCGTGGGTGACGGACTTGGGGTTGGACGGCGCGGAGGCGGAGGTCAGCGCGGAGCGGCGCATATATGGGGAGTCGAACCTGACGAGTACATGAAGCTGGCAGACCCCTGGCCGCTCAACCCGGACGGTGAGCTGTTCCTAGGGCTGAAGCTCGAGAATAAGCGATCTCTCGCAAACTGCGAGGAATGTGCGGCTGTGCCAGGCATTGCCTTTGCCGAATGGGGACCCGGCGACATGGGACTGTCGTTTGGATACGCCGACGCGCATGATCCGCCATATCCCGACGACATGGACGCGGCAAGACTGCGTGTGAAGGCGGCTCTGGATGCGTCCGGCGCTGCATTCCTATGCGGCTGGAACGACTTCACTATCAGCGTGGAGGACAGGGTGAATAAGCTGATGGGCGACGGCGTAAAGATACTGTCAGGCGTCGGTGAGGAAGGTGCGGCGATTGGGCGCAAGATGACCGGCAGGACTATGCCCGTATAGCGTTTTCATGGCAAGCAGACAAGGGACTTGAAAAACGGCCCAGAATGAATAAGTAGCAAGGAAAAGAGACGACAGATGCCAAAGCGAATCAACCGCGCTATCGAACTGCTGGAACAAGGACAGCCCATCTACTACACGGGCGCGCATACAGGAGCAGACCTGTCTTACGAGGCAGGCAAGTCTATGGCGAAGACCTTTGCCGACTATATCAACATTGGAATGGAGCACGGGGCATTCGACATGGCAGGGCTTGACCAGTTTATGCGCGGTCTGGTCGATGGCGGTCCCACGAACAGCGGGCATCGTACTCCAACGGTGATAGTCGAGGTGCCGGTCGATGGCGGGAGTGAGGACATCGTGCGGTACAACGCGTGGCAGTTCCGCCAGATACTTGCGCGCGGCGTACACGGAATCATACTGTGCAACGCGGAGACGCCTGGCGCTGTCCGAGCGTTCGTGGAGTCTTGCCGTTACACATTCCAGAATCTTGGTGTGGGCGAGCTGATTGGCAGGGGAACGCGCGGCGCAGGCGGGCAAGCATCCGCCGCGGATATCTGGGGCATATCGCCGGACGAATACCTGGATAGAGCGGACCCCTGGCCACTCAACCCAGACGGCGAACTGCTGCTGGGACTAAAGATCGAGAACAAGCGAGCGCTGCACAATGTTGAGCTTAGCACCAGAGTCAGCGGCATAGGATATGCCGAATGGGGACCTGGCGACATGAGCATGTCGCACGGCTACAAGAGCCTGCCGAATCCCATTCCCCCAGTGCTTTTGGCTGCGCGTGAGCGCGTATTTCAGGCGTGTCGAGATGCAGGATTGGCATTCCTGAACGGTGTCACCCCTGACAATGTAGCGGAAATGCTGGACGAGGGTGTGATGGTCTGCTCGTCGGGTGGACCGTCTGGAGAAGAGGCGGCGCGCATCGGAAGGGCTCATACGAAGCGCACAATGCCTGTTTAGATCTATCGCAGACCAAGTCCGCGCAACGGCCTGCCGCCAATGAGGTGCATGTGCAGGTGCATCACCTCCTGGCCGCCGTCGCTGCCCTGGTTGATGATGAGGCGATAACCCGATTCTGCGACACCTTCCTGTTCGGCCATGGCCCGCGCAGCGCTGAACATGCCGGCAAAGGCGGGGTTCGGCTCCGGCCCGAGTTCCGAGAGCTCGGCGAAGTGCTGGTTAGGGATGACCAGCAGATGCGTGGGCGCAATCGGGTTGATGTCGCGTATTACGAAGCAGTCATCGTCGCTGTGCAACTTCTCGCTGGGGATTTCGCCGTCTCTGATTTTGCAGAAAATACAGTCATCTGCCATAAGAATCCTGCCAATCACTCAACAACTGCGAATGCCTCGACTTCCACGAGCATCTCAGGGCGGACAAGCGCGGTCACGAAAACCGTGCTGCTCGCAGGGCCGTTCTCGGGGAATATGCCATTTCTGACTTCGGCGTATGCGGCATAATCGTCGGCGTTCACCATGAAGCAGGTGATCTTGGTCACGTCGTCCCAGGATGCGCCTGCCGCCGTGAGCGCTGCCTCTATATTTCTGAAGCACTGCTCGGACTGCGCCCCGGCGTCTCCGATGCCAACAAGGTCACCATTCTCGTCGGCCGCGACTTGCCCTGACACAAACACCAGGTTGCCAACTCGTGTCGCCGGCGAGAAGCCCACAGGCTTGTTGTCGGAATTCGGAAAGAAAACTTCTCTAGCCATTTTGACTCACTCCGTCTTTGATTCGCCGCGTCTCTAATCGGGCAGCTGAAGCAACTCTATTCGGACATCGTCCGGCACCTTGATGAATGCAATCGTCGGTCCGCCGGGATTGGAGATCGGGCCCTCGTCAAGCACCGCGCCCAATGCCTCGAGCCGCTCGATTTCAGCGTCCATATCGTCAACGGTAATGCCGAAGTGCTCCAGACCATAGTGGACATCGGCATCGCCTTGGCCCATCTTCTCATCAGTCCTGGCGCCCGATATTCGGAATATCGTTCCGTCTTCGCTCTTGCACTCGATAAAGCGGTCGCCACTTGGCCTCACGCCTCTATCGTTGAAAATCTCGAAATTGAATGCCTTCACATACCAGTTGGCCGTCTCTTCCGGGTCGGGCGCCTTCAGGTGAATGTGTTCAAAGTGATAAGCCACAGTAGCCCTCCTGTCTCATTATCCATTTTGACGCGGTAAAGACTATGTTAGCCAAAGGCGCGTGTCAAGGCTTCCGTGGTCTGCCGCCATCTCATTGGCAAACTGATATACTTGCAAACCGAATCAGACCACATATTAGCGGCCGCTAATCCGGCTGACCTGGAGGCACAGATGAGCACTGAGACCGATGGAATTGGGATCGAGTGGGACGATCCGATAGAGGCTATGGAGCAGATGTATCGTCTGGGCTGGACTGACGGATTGCCAGTGGTGCCGCCCACTGAACGACGGGTATCTGAGTTCATTGAGCATGGAGGCCGGCCGGCCGGTGAAATTGTTGGCGAACTTCCTGAACGCCGCCGGGAGATAAGCGTGGAGAAGGTGGCGGCGAATGCTGTCATGGCCGGCTGCCTGCCGGAGTATATGCCCGTTGTGTTGGCTGCGGCAGAGGCGATGCTGGATCCAAAGTTCAATCTTGTGGGGCCATCTTCCAGCCTTGGCGGTTCGGGCATCATGGTGATCGTCAATGGGCCTATTACAAGGGAGCTTGATATCAACGCGCGCAACAACCTGTTTGGTCCCGGCAATCGCGCCAATGCAACGATCGGTAGAGCGGTGCGTCTGATCCTCATAAACGCCTGCGCCGCGATTCCGGGACTGTTCGACCGCAGCATACTTGGTCATCCCGGCAAGTACAGCTACTGCATCGCAGAAGCCGAGAACGAGACAAACTGGAATCCTCTGCATGTGGAGAGGGGCTTCGAGCGGTCAGGGAGTGCGGTTACGGTGTTCGCATGTGAATCTCCAAGGCAGGTCAGGGCGAGTGGTGGTCCCGAGACGATGTTAAACACGGTGGCAGATGTGGCCTCGGCGCTCGGCACATCTTTGTCAACTGTTGGTTCTACGGATGACAAGTCCGCCGTGGTGCGGCAGGGAGAGCTCGCTGTTGTCATATCCGGCGAGAGCTATGTATGGGACGGATGGAGCAAGCAGGACATAAAGGAAGCTCTGCTGCCGAAGGTAAGGCGCACGCTCGCTGACATTAAGCGGGCAGGGGAGGTAGGCGGCGAAGTGAATCCTGAAGACGAGGACCATTGGCTGCCCCTCATAGCGACGCCAGACGACATTTTGCTCGTATTCGCGGGTGGTGAGGAGCGTACGATGTGCGCAGTCATACCGAGCTGGGGACCGAAGATATCGTCAACTTCGGTGACAAAGGCGGTCAGAACCGGGTAGAGCTTATTCAGGCGAAAAGCGTAGGATCAATCTCTGGGAAACACGCGGCTGCGTGCCGCCCGCGCTTCCGCTGCTTGCTTCACCTGCGCCATATGCTTGACGATAGTTCGCTCAAACACAGGTCGTGTGTAGATTATCCCTCCGAACCATCCGAAGAATGGGAAGGTGCTCCAGATAATCTCGCCGCTATGGCTCAAGTCGGTCTCTTTGCAGTCTATGTCCTCGAATGTGAATGCCTCACTCGCGTGGTGTAATGGCCCGGAGAGATGCTCGAAGGTGATGCGCTCTGACGGGTACAGATTTACGACTTCCACCGTAGTGTAGGTTGCGAAGAGCGCCTTGGTTTTGAATTCGACGACGAGGCGATTGCCGTCGCGCTCAAGTACTTTCGATGACTCGTTATTGTCGCCGGGCAACCTGCCCCTTCCGAAATGGGACATCATCTGGAACACAAGCTCGCGTGGCGCCCGAATGCGAACTGTGTGCTGCCTGAGCTTGATGGGCTTAGCCATTTACGTTTACCGGCGTATTTTGAGAGGCTGCGGCGCGTATTACTCTCGCGAACTCCGCGATCTTCGCTGTGTCCTTTATGCCGTCGGTCTCCACGCCGCTCGACACGTCAACACCCCAGGGTCGCACTGTGTCAATTGCCTGTCGCACATTCTCAGGAGCGAGCCCACCAGCGAGAAAGACCGGGTGTCGCCTGGCAATCTCCGATGCGATATTCCAGTCGAAAGTATGCCCTGTGCCGCCGAGCGCGCCCTTCACGCGCTTGTCCAGCAATGTAAGGTGGAGGCGGCTTACAACCTCGTCGATCTGTCGAAGTGCGTCTGAGACTGCTTCCTTGCGAGGAATGCTGTCGTCAACCTTGACCTGGCGAATGACCCAGGAGTCCACATTGTCCCAGAAGCTTGGAGGCTCGTCGCCGCAGAGTTGCGCAAAGTCCAACTCACACCGATTTACGATGTTATTGACTTCTTCAAGCGGCTGGTTCGCAAATAGACCTACGATTCGGGGGCACTCAGCTCCGCGTATTTCTCGCAAACTGCTTATGATGTGCTGCGCCTGTTCGATGGGAACTTGGCGGCGTACCCCAGGCACAAAGACGAACCCCAGCATGGATGCGCCCGCATCGGCTGCTACAAGCGCGTGTTCAAGCGACCTCATGCCACAAATCTTGAACTCAGTCACACCAGTTCTCCTAGCTTCGCTCCTACGTCGGGAGCGGTTACGAGCGCTTCACCTATCAGCGCTGCGTGCGCGCCCGCCGACCTGATGCGTTTTATGTGCTCGCGATTGCTGATTCCGCTCTCGCTTACTACTACTTTACCAAATGGGATTTTGGATGCCAGTCGTTCGGTAACTTCGAGGTCGGTGATAAACGTGCGAAGGTCGCGGTTGTTGATGCCGATAATCTCCGCGCCCGCGCCGAGCGCAGCCTTCAGTTCCTCTTCGTCGTGGACTTCGATCAGACATTGCATCCAGAACTTCTGGCTCAATGCCATCAGAGACTTCAATTCGTCCGGCGACAGCATTGCGACAATGAGCAGGATGGCGTCTGCGCCATAAGCGCGCGCCTCATAGACCTGGTATTCGTCGAAGATGAACTCTTTGCGCAACACGGGAATCTTGCGAGGATTGGCGACTGAATGCACTGCGCTGAGGTGGTCGATGCTGCCCTGGAAGTGGTCGGCGTTGGTGAGCACGGATATTGCCGCCGCGCCGTTGTCAGCATAGGTCTTCGCCAGCGACTTGGGTTCAAAGTCTTCCCGAAGCAGCCCCTTGGATGGAGACGCTTTCTTAACTTCAGCGATAATTCGGACCGAATCACCGAACAGCGCACCCGCTAGGTTCAATGCCGGCTGCTGATCCTTGATGCGCCTTTCGAGTTCGGAAATTGGCGCTTGGACCTTAAGGCGCTCGACTTCGCGCCGTTTCACTTTAACAATCTTCTGAAGTATGTCTGCCATGCTGTCCTCTACTCCAGACTCTGGCTCAACGCGACGTATGACTCCATTCGCTCTCTTGCGCTTCCGCTGTCGATAGAGTTCGCAGCCGCCTGAACACCATCCGACAGCGTTCCGACAATGTCGCCGGCTAGCAGTGCGGCAGCCGCGTTAAGCAGCACGACATCACGCGCGGGGCCAGCCTTGCCATCTAGCACCTCACGGAGCAACCCAGCGCTTGCCTCTGAGTTGGACGCCTGCACTTCGCTGAGTGGCGATCTGTTCACTCCTAGTTCCGCTGGCGAAATGTCGTATTCGCTCACTGAGCCGTCCCTGAGTTCCCATACGCTGGTTGAATCAGCGATGGTGATTTCGTCTAAGCCGTCGTTTCCATGCACAACGAGTGCGCGGGCACTGCCCAGCCTGCTGAGCGCACTTGCCATTTTCGACGCCATTGATGCATCCGCCACGCCTATGACCTGCGCTCCCGCGCCTGCCGGATTGGTGAGCGGCCCGAGTATGTTGAAGACTGTGCGTATGCCTATTTCGCGGCGCGGCCCAGCTGCGAAGCGCATAGATGGGTGAAAGCCCTGCGCGAACATGAAGCCAAAGCCCGTTTCATTGATGCAACGCGCCACCGACTCAGGCTTAAGGTCTATCTTTGCGCCCAGAGCTTCAAGCACGTCGGCGCTGCCCGAAGAACTGGACATAGCGCGATTGCCGTGTTTGGCGACCTTCGCTCCGGCCCCTGCCGCGACGAATGCCGCAGTCGTGGATATGTTGAATGTGCCGGAGCCGTCGCCGCCGGTGCCACAGGTGTCAACCAGTGCGCCGTCCACTTCGACATGCAGCGAGTGCTCGCGCATCACCTGTGCCATGCCAGCGATTTCGTCCACCGTCTCGCCCTTCAGGCGAAGCGCAGTGACGAATGCGCCGAACTGCGCGGGCGTTGCATCGCCGCTCATTATCTCGTTCATCGCCTGGGCCGCGGTATCCATTGAGAGTGACTCGCCATTGACCACAGCCTCTATTGCTTCCCGTATCATCTTAGTCTTCCTTTGGATTTCGGACCTTACATCTCAAGGAAATTGCGCAGCAGGTCGTGTCCCACCTTGGTCATAATTGATTCCGGGTGGAACTGTATGCCTTCTACCGGATGGGATTTGTGCCGCACACCCATCACGATGCCGTTGTCCGTCCACGCCGTGACTTCGAGGTCTTCAGGCATGTCTTCCTTGTATATTGCCAGCGAGTGGTATCTTATCGCATCGAATGGATTCGGCAGGCCCTTGAAAACGCCCTCGCCATCGTGATGAATGACCGACATCTTGCCGTGCATAATCTCGCCGGCGCCTCCAACAGTGCCGCCGTATGCGTCACCTATGCACTGGTGCCCGAGACACACGCCAAGCGTGGGGGTCTGCCCGCCAAAGCGCGTAATCACCTCGTTAGAGATTCCCGCCTCCTTAGGCGTGCAGGGGCCCGGTGAAATGACAATCTTCTCAGGTGCCAGCTCTTCTATTTCTTCAATGCTCGTTTTGTCGTTTCGCCTAACCTCGACATCCGCGCCAAGTTCGCACAGATACTGGTAAAGGTTATATGTAAAGCTATCGTAATTGTCTATCAGCAAAATCATCTTGCGTTCCTTACATCTCAAATGACGAAGGCTCACTCGTGGGCAAGCCCCACTTCTTCGGCGTCGTCGATTGCGCGCATCAGGGCGGACGCCTTGTGCAGCGTCTCACGATACTCGAAATCCGGCGTGCTGTCATAGACGATCCCGCCGCCAGCCTGAGCGTGCGCGATGCCATCCTTGATTACCAGCGTTCGAATGTCGATTGCAGTGTCCATATTTCCTGTGAAGTCGAAGTAGCCGACCGCACCTGCATATGGCCCACGCTTGTCCGGCTCCAGTTCGGCAATGATCTCCATTGCGCGAATCTTCGGAGCGCCTGAGACGGTGCCAGCAGGGAAGCAGGCGCGCAGGGCATCGAAGTTGGTGAAACCCTTTCGCAGCTTGCCGCTGACGCGTGATACGAGGTGCATCACGTGGGAATATCGCTCGACATCCATAAGCTGGTTCACAGAGACCGTGCCCGGCTCGCTGACACGCCCGATGTCGTTGCGCCCCAGGTCAACCAGCATGATATGTTCCGCCCGTTCCTTTTCGTCGGTACGGAGTTCGTGCTCATTGACGTCGTCTTCGCTCTGGTCAGACCCGCGCGGTCGAGTGCCCGCAATGGGATTCGTGGACACCATACCGTTCTCCACCTGTACCAGCATCTCCGGTGAGGCGCCAACTATCTGAAAGCCGTCAAGTTCCAGGAAGTACATGTAAGGCGAGGGATTAATGGTGCGCAGGGAGCGGTAAATCTGGAATGGTTCAGCGGTCGTTGGTCGTGATAGTCGTTGCGAGACCACCGTCTGAATTACGTCGCCGGCAACGATGTACTCCTTGACCTGGTCCACCATGTCGTAAAACTCTTCCGGCGTCATATTGGACTCCGTAGCAAGCCGCTGATTGGGCGCGCCGTGTGATGCCATCGGCACAGACAGGGGCATCTGAAGTCGTCTGATTATCTCGTCAATTCGACCGGTAGCGTCGCTATATGCCTGCTCGACGTCTCCGTTAAGGTGGGCATGGCTCACGACACTAATCTTGTGCCCGATATGGTCGAAGACCATGTAAGTCTTCGTCAGCATGAACACGGACTCCGGCACATCGAGCACGTCGCTGTCCGGCGTCGGGAGTTCTTCGAAGTAGTTGACTGATTCGTAGGACAGGTAGCCTACCGCACCGCCATTGAAGCGCTGCATGTTCGGCACATCTATGAGTTTGAATTTACTGAGTTCTTTCTCTATTGGCTCCAGAGGGTCAATCTTGCCAAGGGCCTGGCCTCTGCCAGTCTTGATAACTGTGTCCGGCTCCGTTCCGATGAAACTGTATCGCGCCATGTGCTCGCCACCTTCCACGCTCTCCAGCAGGAAGGAATAGGGCGGACGCGCCACTTTCAGATAAGCGCTGACCGGGGTATCGAGGTCAGCGTTGATTTCGCGGCAGATTGGAATCAGGTTGCCCTTGTGGGCAAGCTGTTTCACCTGCTCCAAATCAGGGTAGTACATCGTTGTTTTCCTCCGATTAGGCCCGCGATCAGGCCTACGAAAATTGGGCTGCTGGGGTGTTTGCCCGACAGCAGCCCGAATAGACTTGGTTTATTAATATTGCGGGAGCGTAAATCCCACTCGCCGCTTGATTTCGTCCATCTTTGGCGTTGCAACGGCGGCGGCACTTTCAGCGCCCCTTGCGAGCATGCGGTCAAGCTCAGCCGGGTCGTCCATGAATTCGTAGTATCGCTGCTGGATTGGTTCGAGGGCGTTGATGACTACCTCTGCCACTCGCGACTTAAGGTCACCATAGCCGCGCGCATCCGCAAAGTCGGCGAGCACATCGCCCTGCGACTTATCGGTAATCACTTTGTAGATGCCAAGCAGGTTGTTGACGCCCGCCTTTTCGGGGTCGTCTGAGAAGGCAATCTCACTGCCAGAGTCGGTCACGGCGCGCTTGATGGTGCGATCGATCTCTTTTGGGTCGTCCAGCATGCGGACGGCGTGTCCTCGAATGTGAGCGAAACTCTTGGACATCTTGACGGTCGGGTCGTTCATCCCCATCACGCGCGCGCCAATCTCCGGAATCATCGGCTCTGGCACGACGAAGGTGTCGCCGTATATGCGATTGAAGCGGATGGCGATATCCCGCGCCAGCTCCACATGCTGCCTCTGGTCGTCGCCGACCGGCACCTCGTGGGAGTCGTACAACAGGATGTCGCCTGCCATCAGCACAGGATAATCGAACAATCCTGCAGAGACGCTTTCCTGCCGCGAAGACTTGTCCTTGAACTGCGTCATGCGTTCCAGCCAGCCCATCGGGGTTACGCAGTTGAGCACCCAGCAGGACTCCGCGTGTGCCGCAACATGACTCTGCACAAAGACGGTGCTCTTGTCAGGGTGCAAGCCTGCGGCGAAGAGAACTGCCGCGAGCGAGCGGGTCTGGTTCCGAAGTTCCTCCGGGTCCTGATATACCGTGATGGCGTGGAGGTCAACGAGGCAGAAGAAGTTGACCTTTTCCTCTTGTCTCTCAACCCAGCCCTTGATCGCACCGAGATAGTTGCCCAGCTGCACTTCGCCCGAGGGCTGGATGCCGCTGAACACGCGCCGCGTCTCAGCCGTCTCCCGGTCGGCGATTTTCCTGTGAATCTGCGTCGTCATAGTTAAGTTATCCTCACTAAATCTTCACTGAAGTGTCAGATACTGTGAATTCAGCTAGTGACTTCGCCAGAATAGTGCGCCGATGATGCCCATCGTGCAATTGCCTCCAGTGCCTGGCAGTAGCCGTTCAATTTGCGTAATAATCGGACAACAAAAAAACCCGTCCACAAAGGGACGGGTTAAAATCCGTGGTGCCACCCTAATTTGCCGCCGCAACCTGCGCGAGCACAAGATT
Organism: SAR202 cluster bacterium bin90; assembly: GCA_002238855.1. Classification (GTDB taxonomy): domain Bacteria; phylum Chloroflexota; class Dehalococcoidia; order Lucifugimonadales; family JADFKI01; genus Bin90. The sequence continues at coordinate 49,162 of MPND01000002.1, read as the reverse complement.
AGGCGACCTCTATCCAGGTACGGAGAGTGTCATTGTGCTCTCGATACCCTGGGCTTTGGTAACGGTGCCCTCTCCGGCCACGCCTACTCACCAGTTCGGCTTTCGGGTGGCGGCTCCCAGGTCCATTCAGTCGTCTGCGCGAGTACCGGCTCTCACCTTGCCCGGTTCTCTGGAACTCCGCTTGAGGACTTACTATTCCTGTTCAACGCCTTTAGTATCTGTAATTCTGCAACGATGTTAGCGCGGAATAACGAAGGTTGTCAATAAATTCGGCGACATAGAGCTACGCATCAGATGCAAGCTTGCCGCTCTCCGCCCAGTTATCTTTCGACACGTCCTCGAAGACGATAATGGTCGCCTCCGGCGGCGCTCCGGCTATGTCATGAACGGCGTCAGTAATGGCTTGTGCCAACTTTGCCTTCTGTTCGTGTGTCCTGCCGGGCCACATCTCAACTCGTACTATCGGCATCTCTTATCTCCTTGTGTTGTCAGGTGTGACGGAACATTCCCTATCGGGTACTGTTCACCTATTCTGTCTCTTGCGCAGGAGCATCCTACCAAGAAAGAACATTGCAATCAAACCGAGCGCGAATCCCCCCTTGATTAGTCTGCCCCGGTCCTCGAAGGAAATGTATCTGGTTCCTTCAGGAGAAATCTCCAGAACACCTATGGCGGTAACTTCAGCGCCTCCGCCACCTCCACCGCCTTGACCTTCGTCTTCGTTCTCCTTGCTCTCCCCGAAACCGCCGCCGAACCCGTAACGAACCTTTGCCACTGGAATGATGGTCTTGCCGTCAGCGATTATCGGCTCGCCATAGACCCTCTTCACGTTCGCTGAGCTTTCAACGCGTTCCGAAACGCCCTTTAGTATGTCCTGCAGAGCCATATTGATTCTCCAAGGCGAGGATAGATAATCTTAAACTATCGGTTGCCACTTGCTTAGTACAAGTAGCCGACCACTCTGTCGAGTATCGCGCATCCGACATCGTATTTGCTCATCAGGGGCAGAGCTTCCTGACCGCCTTCCCTGTCGAGCAGTACGACCTTGTTAGTGTCAACACCGAATCCGCTGTCCTCGGCGGTGATGTCGTTCGCGGCAATCAGATGCAGGCCCTTACCAAGCAGCTTGCTTTCTGCGTTAGCGACGAGGTCCTCACTCTCCGCAGCGAAACCAACTTTCACGAGCCTTTCGAATGTGATCCCAGCAATGATGTCCGGGTTCTTTATCAGTTCGATTTGCCAAGTGTCCGCGGCTCCCTTCTTCACCTTCTGGTCTGACATGTCTGACGGTCGCCAGTCGGCTACCGCCGCAGCCATCACCAGCGCGTCAGCATTGGCACACTCTTTGTGCAAAGCACCCTGCATCTGGAGCGCGGTCCGCACACTCACAACTTTGATACCGAACGGGTCGGGCAGGGCAGTCGGCGCTGATACGATTGACACCTCTGCGCCTCTGTCCCTTGCCGCCTCCGCAACTGCGTACCCCATCTTGCCGGAGGAGTGGTTTGCAATTACGCGCACAGGGTCAATGGGCTCCTGCGTTCCTCCCGCGCTCACGACGACCTTGCGCCCTGCCAGATCGCCGTCGCTCCCCAGCGTCTGTCGCAGGCAGCCCAGTAGTTCCGGCGTCTCAAGCAGACGTCCCTTGCCAACTAGCCCCGAAGCCAGCCGCCCGCTTGCTGGTCCAGCGATGACGCAGCCTCTCTCACGCAGGGTAGCGATGTTTCGCTGCGTGGCTACATTGTCGTACATGTGCGCATCCATTGCCGGCGCGACAATGAGCGGCGCCTGTGTGGCAAGAATCGTAGTGGTGAGGGCGTCGTCCGCGAAGCCGTGCGCCAATTTGGCGATGGTGTTAGCGGTGGCAGGCGCAACTATAACTGCGTCTGCCCGTTCCGCGATTGCCACATGGTCGATGCTCAGCTCGGATTGCGGGTCGAACACATTGGTAACGACGGGCCGATGCGTGATGCTCCGGAAGGTTAGGGGAGCGAGGAATTTGCAGGCGTCTGCCGTCATTACAACATCGACGAGGGCGCCTGCCTGCGTGAGCTTGCTCGCGAGGTCAACTGCCTTATAGCATGCGATGCTCCCGGTAACGCCGAGAGCAATGTTGCTATTTGCCAATGGATCCGGCATGGAGCACCTCGGTCTGACAGTCCGTTCTTATGATGCCATCTCGTGTATGAGGCGCAATCCTGTCAAAGTGAGGTCGGGGTTCACATCATCAAACACACCGGCCTCCTTTTCGATGACATGCGCCATTCCGCCAGTGGCTACGACCTTCGCGCCGCCTCCCAGTTCGCGGTCAAAGCGCGCCACCATGCCTCGAACGAGTTCGGCGTATCCAAGCACAATCCCAGACTGAATGGCGTGAATGGTGTTCTTGCCGATCGGTGTTTCAGGAGCTAACAACTCAACCCGTCGCAACTGTGATGTATTGCTGAAGAGGGCATCGTGAGCTATCGTCATCCCTGGCGCGATCGCGCCGCCAAGATAGTCGCCGTCAGCCGTAACGGCATCGAACACTGTCGCAGTGCCCATATCTACTACTATGACTGGCCCGCCATATAATTTCATTGCGGCTGCTGCGTCAACAATGCGGTCTGCGCCCACATCTCGTGGGTTGTCATATAGAATGCGGATTCCCGTGCGCGTACCAGAGGCGACAACCAGCGGTTCGACATTGAAATATTGCCTGCACAGTTCCACGAACATTGGCGTAAGCGGGGGCACAACGCTGCAAAGGGCCGCTGCGTCAATGTCCGTCGCACTCATACCACGCAAGCTCAGGAGCTGTGTGAGCATGACGCTGTACTCGTCGGGCATCTTGGACCGATCTGTTGACAGTCGCCATGTTGCGGCTAGTTGCTCGCCGTCAAACACGCCCAATGTGATGTTCGTGTTGCCTATGTCAAGAGCTAACATCATGGCGGAGGCATCCCATAAATCGATCCCGCTGGGACGGGTAAAAGTCCCGCCCTACAATGGGAACTAATTCCGGCAACTACTTGCGGAAGATAGCGTTGCCTTCGCGGCGCCAATTGAGCTGCAAGAGAGTGCTGGCAGCAAGCAATTTCTCCAAAGTGGGGAAGTCTGAGTCGCTAAGTCGCGAGGTGCCTAGAATCTTAGCGGCATCGGCTGCAGCGGACCGACCGGCGATCTTCGCTGCGTCACGCTTTGACCACGCTGCGTCAACCGAAACTTCCCAGCTTATGCTGGAAGAAGCGCCATTGGAGTCTGCGCCATTGACGGCGGGCTCTTGTTCGCTGCGCGAATCTTCGGACTTGACCTCGTTCACCTTAGCTTTAGCATCGCTCTCCACTATCGAGAGTTCAGGCTGCGCCGGCTCTTCCACTTTGTCCTCACGCGAAGTCTTGGGCGAAGCTTGTGCCGCGGAGGCACTTGAGTCAGGTCGCGTAGATCCAAGAAGGCGACGCGCTGACTGCGTTCTACTTTCGCTCTTGCCACGGCCAGACTTCGAACGGCTGGGAGTTGCCCTTTGCCCCGTTGCCTTCGGAGAGGAATCTTCCTGCTCGACATCCCTAGGATCAATGAGCTTTGCCGCGCGATTCTCGTTGTTGGCGCTAACCGGGGGAGGAGTAATGTGGTCCCTGCCGGCATGCTGCACCACTACATCGCCGCTTCCATCTTTCGGGCGAGTAATGTCAATTACATCGGTGTGAGTTTCCAGGAACTGCGTGAACAGCCTGTGCTTCAAGTCCTTGAAATTGAAGCTCGGCTCAATTCGACGCATTGTCTGGTACAACTTGGAACCAACAACCTCCCCGGCCTCATCCATAGAGACGTCCATGGCTCGCAGCAGTAGTGACTTCGCTTCCGCGTCAGGATTCGACGATGATGAGGTCTGTCTGCCATTCCGTCGCGACGGAGACCTCCGTCGTGACTGAGACGCTGACTGAGAGGTGGGCTGCTTCTCCGCATCGAGGAAAATATAGCGATCGCAGCTCTTGATGAGAGTGGGTGAAGTCGCTTCACGCCGTCCTGCGACGATGACGCTTTTACCAGAGGACCTCAGTTTTCCGACAAGAGGCACAAAATCGCTGTCTGAGGAAACAATGACGAAAGTGTCGATGGGGTTGTTGAAGAGCAAGTCGATGGCTTCGATAGCGAGACGAATGTCGCTGGAGTTCTTGCCAGACTTGTTGGAGTGATACTGGTGGATGGGTTCAATGCCCAGTTCCAGGAGTTGATCCTGCTTATTCCGCTGCACCGACCAGTCGCCGTAGGCACGCCGGATAATCACACGACCCACATCTGATAGTTGATCGAGGAGGTGCTGAATGGCGTCCAACCCGACATTTTCGTAGTCGATTAAGACTGCAACATTTGAGTCAACCAAAATCTCATTTCCATTCACATATTGATATAAGGCTTGCGATAACTGCTCGCATTATAGCACCTTTATGCTCATGTGAGTAATTTGGGCGCAATGCCTACGACCCCAGTCCTAGTTCATGGGTCTTTTCCGAGCTAGTGACACTCCGCTTAGTCTTCCGTGAAAGCCGGCATGACCTCTTCGCAGAAGAGGCGGAGCGAACTAGCTATCCTATCCTCTGGAATGAGCTCACCTGCGTTGAACTCGGCTACTACACCAGTGAGACTGAGCGTTTTCTTCATCACTCGCAATTGGTCAATTACCATGGCAGGGGTACCCACTGCTGATTTTTGCCCAATCACATCGCGCTCCCAATCAAGAGTGGCAAGCTGAGCGCCACGCTCCGCCCGCTCTTCCCCAGGATCGGTGCCCGCCCGCGTCACCGAGGCGGAGAGCTGCCCTCCGAGTCGCCTGAACTGGCGCATGAAGCTCTCTTCCGGCACGGTCAGCGCCTCTTCCTCAGTTTCACCGACGTACACGGGCACGCGTAGAGAGACGTCAATGCTCCCCTTGTGCCCTGCCTTATTCCAGGCGGTGCGGTAGCTGTCGACCTGCTCGCCGACCGCGTCAAGGCTCAAGCCACGCACCCCGACAAAGACGGCGTGCCCCATCTCTCCGATGACCGGGAATGTGTCAGACGTGGTCGCCGCAATTCGGATTGGCGGGTGTGGCTTCTGGTATGGCTTTGGCACGAGACACACGTCGTTGTAGGTGTAGAAGTCACCCTCGTAGCAGAAACGCTCTTCCTGCCATGCCGTCATGATGATGTCGAGATACTCATAGAACCGTTCGCGGCTCTCGCCGTAGGGTATGTTGTATCCCTCGTAAGAACCCGGCAGCCCGCTGCGACCAACGCCAAACTCGAACCGACCCTCGCTTATGTGGTCGATGACGGCAGCTTCCTCAGCCATTCGCAGTGGGTTCCCGAGAGGCAGTACGCTGACGGCGGTTCCGACTCGCAGGCGCTTTGTTCTTGCCGCTATCGCTGATGCAATGGCATGGGGAGCCGACAACACTGAGCGGGCAGGGTTGAAGTGGGACTCCGCAAGCCAGACTGCATCCAGCCCCAGTTCTTCAGCCAGCGCGATGTGGTCGAAAGCCTCTCGGAAGGCGTCGGCCTGAGTGCCACCTTCCCTGCGATGGAATTCCATAAATGAACCAAACTGCATTGCGTCCTCACTGTTAAAGGTACATGTTTCTCGTCCTGTACTGCGCAACGCCAAGCCTACGCCTCAACAAACGGACGGTCAAGCGATTCGTCCTCAAAAGCACCGGTGCGCTGCCACTTTTTCGCTTTGCCCGATATGGACTTTGAGATATGCTTGAGTAGCATTTGACTACCATAAATGGAATAATCTCCGACGGGCGACCACAGACGAATATTGCGACGAGGGAAATATGATATTTGAGGAACGCCGTACGGTTGTCGGCCCCGGCAGGCTTGACGACTATATCTCCGTCTGTCACTCAGACCTGTGGCCATCGATTCGCGCTTCAGGCGGCAAAGTAATATGCCTGCTAAGCGGGCTCATTGGCGATCCGCAAAATGAGCTGGTGCAGATAACTTCATGGCGTTCCTTGTATGCGTGGGAGAAGGGCCAGACTGCGGCGCGAGCGGACTTGCCAGGAATGTATCAGTCTGAACAAGTGCGACTGCTGAGGCCAATTGCGTCTCGTCCCAAGTCGGTGATTCCTGAGAGAGACAGGCGACCCTATTACGGATTCCGACGATTCTTCATCGACCCCGCCGACATGGACGAATTCGTACACTGCTCTGAGGATGGCATCTGGCCTAGAATTGAGTCGATGGGCGCTTCGATACTGGGTCTGTGGACGCCTACTGCTGCGACAAGTCCGATGGAGATTGTACTCGCAACCGGATACCATAGCCCGTCTCACTGGGAACAGACGCGATACGAGGGAAATCGCCCTCTTGGTGTTGACAGAGAACTCTGGGACAAGGAAAATGCTCTGCGCCGCCGCCGCGTGGAGTTGGCGCACAGGAGTTGGGTGTGCCTGATGCGCGCCCATGATCTTTCCTGATCAGAAATCGCGATCAGACATCCTGCCGCCTGATGCAAGTCTAGTCGTAGAACATGCAGCCAATCCCGTGGTAGCCGATAGTGACCTCTCCGTTTTCAACTGTGACAGGCGTTATTCTGTCGCCGTCGGCTAGCGCCTCCACCTCTGACCACCTATCGGGATGCTCCGCAAGGTCAATCTCTTCGTATACCTTGCCCTGATCGTCGAGTTCCATCTTCACCGTCACACAGATTTCGCAGGTGGGGTGTGTGTATATCACGATATTGGAATCTGCCAAAGTCCGCCCTCCATTCAATCCCTGCTGTGCCGTGGGTTGAACCCCACTAAGAGACGCAGCCAATGCCATTGACGCCAACCGTAACTTCTTCGCCGTCAATGACCACTGGAGTAAGTCGGACTCCGTCAGTATGGGGAAGAATCTCGGGCCAGCGGTCCGGGTGAAGCGAGAGATTGACTTCCTCGTATGCGCGGCCTTCCTTGTCCAACTCAGCCTTCACTATGTCGGTGTAGCCACATCCGATCGTCGAGTAAACCAGAACTTTGTCAGCCAATGTTTTCTCCTTGCTGTGTTTTCTCTACCTTTGCCTGCAATGATGGCTTCGCCAAGTTGCGGAAATCCCATTCAGGCTATTACTGACACATGATAGTGCCTATGAGCAGCGCCATGCAAAAAAACCGTTTTCGCGCCGGCCTTTGATCTCTACGCTTGGTCGGTCAGCATGCGGCGCAATATCTTGCCCGAGGGATTCTTCGGTATGGCGTCAATGAACTCAACCTCTCGCACACGTTTGAAGGTGGCTACCCTGGAAGCCACGAAATTCATCACTTCTTCACCGGATAATTCAACACCTTGCCTGGCAACCACGAATGCCTTTGGCACCTCACCTGCCTCAACATCCTGCTTGGGAACGACCGCAGCGTCTGCGATGCCCGGATGCTCCAGCAGCAATCCTTCAAGTTCTGCGGGCGGCACCTGAAATGCCTTGTACTTTATGAGTTCCTTCTTCCGGTCGAGAATCCAGACGCAGCTATCATCGTTCATGCGCACGATGTCCCCCGTGTGCAGCCAGCCGTCCTCGCTTATCGTCTCCCGTGTTGCCTCTTCGTTGTTGTAGTAGCCCTTCATGACCTGCGGACCGCGCACAAGAAGCTCGCCAACCTCGCCGTTGGGGACATCCCTCGTCGCCGTCTCCAGGTCAACGACTCGTTCTTCGGTGTCCGCAGTCGGGGGACCAACGGAGCCGGGCGTCATCCTGTGCGGCTCGATGTAATCCACATTGGATACAGGCGATAGCTCAGTCATGCCGTAAGCCTGAAACACCGGGGAGCCCATGACATCCTGCAGTCGCATTTGCAGTTCTTCAGATGCGGGAGCCGCCGCGAGGCATGCTGCCTTCATTGCGGACATATCGTAGTCATCAAGATCCGGCAGCATCGACAGTCCGATGCCAACGGGTGGCACGGTATACAGATGTGTAACTCTGTGTATCGACATCAGGCTCAGCATTTCGCCCATGTCGAAGCGTCCCATCATGACCTGCGTGCCACCAGAAGCGATCACGGCGTTCATCAGCACCTGCATGCCATAGATGTGGAAGAGCGGCAGGTGAACGAGCAGCACATCGTCCTCGACTTGTTGCAGCGCTTCACCGGGGCGTTCCATGAACTGGAGAAGATTCGCAGTCATGTTGAAGTGGGTCAGCATTACGCCTTTTGAAAGGCCCGTAGTGCCGCTGGAGTAGGGCAGCGCTGCAAGGTCCTCCTTGGCGTCAATCTCAACAGGTGGAGGTGTGGCAGGCGATCGCTCTATAAGGCCCCAGAACGAGTCTGATTCGCGCGAAGTCGGTTCGATCACTATCAGACGCTTCACGGCAGGCGCGCCATCCCGCGCTGACTCCGCCATCTGCAAGAGCGATTCTTGGACGACCAGCACCTCCGCGCCGCTGTTGTCAAGCTGATGGGCAATTTCGCGCTCACGATAGCCGGAGTTAATGGTCGTTACGACAGCGCCGACCTTGATTACGCCAAAGAAGGCAATCTCGAACTCGACGCAATTGGGCGCGAGTAGCCCAACACGGTCACCCTTCTCAACACCCAGCCTGGCAAGCGCCGCAGCGAATCTGCTGCTGTACATATCGAGCTGCTGGTAGGAGTACACATGCTCTCCGTCAATGATCGCGGTCTTCTGCGGCAGCCTTCTGGCGGTGGTGCTCAATACATGCTGAAGCGGATATGTAGGGTAGGGCGCAAGCGATGGACGGACGGTTGTGGTACTGGTCATAAATTGCCTCCTATCGTCTGCCGTGGCGTTCGACGCCGGTCAATGCCAAGGCTGTTCAGCACGCTAACTCAAGAATATCGTGATACCGGCGTGAGGGAAGCTCAACTCGATGCTTGCCCTGCGTTCCCGCTGCAGCGTGCTCACGTACTCGACATGCTCCGCATGATCTGGCGGCAGCTTGTGGGGACACGTCTGCCTGCGTTCTTCCTGCGGGCAAAGGTGCATATCTGCCTGATAGTCCCAGAACCCTACCAACTTCATCGGGTAGAACAGTGTCTCCGCGACGCTGCGCAAGTCGGCTAGAATCTCTGTTGCGCGGGCTTCGCCCTCAATCTTGACATCGACGGTGATCTTGTCTATCGCCATAATCTCGCTGCGGTTAAAGGCCTTGAAGCTGATCTTCTATACTGTATTCGCGTTGCCCGCGATGAGCGTGCTCGCCGCAGCGAACATGCCGCCGGGGCCGTGCGCGATTCCGATCTCTGCGCCCTTGACCTGACGCTCGCCTGCCTCGCCCCGCAATTGCCGAGTTAACTCGATGAGGGTGAAAATGCCGTACATGCCGGAGTGCGTGTAGGAAAGCCCACCGCCGTTTGTGTTCATCGGGAAATTTCCCCCTGGCCCGGTCTGGCCTTCCTGCATGAAGGGTCCGCTCTCACCGGGTTTGACGAAGCCGAGGTCCTCTAGCGCCAGCATCGGCGTGAATGCGAATGCGTCGTATAACTCTGCGACATCAATGTCAGAATGTGATACGCCGGCCATCTCGAACGCCGCCTTGCCTGACACCTTCGCCGCCTTCGATGTCGTCATGTCTGCCATCATGCTGACCATATTGTGTTCGGTGGCCTCACCAGTGCCGAGAATGTAAACTGGCGGCCTTTTCAAAGACTTCGCCCTTTCCGCACTTGTCAGTACGATTGCGCCGCCGGCATCGGTGACAAGGCAACACATGAACAGAGAGTAGGGCCAGCAGATCGGGCGCGAATTCATCACATCGTCAACCGTGATTGGTTCTTTCATCATCGCCATCGGGTGCATCGCTGCCCATTTGCGATTTGACACCGCGACCTCTGCCATCTGCTCCCTCGTAGTGCCATACTCGTGCATGTGGCGTGTGGCTGGCAGTGAAAACAGAGTTGTCGGCCCCATTGTGCCATAGGGCGCTTCAAATTGACCCTGCGGCGAATCCGGCGCAATGCCGCCGCTTCCCATTCCAACTCGGGATCTTCCACTTTCGCCGTGAGTAATCAGCGCAACCTCGATGATGCCCGCGCTGATCGCCAGCATCGCGTGCTCCACATGCATGATGAACGAGCAGCCGCCAACATTCGTGCCGTCGCTGTACCTTGGCACTATGCCGAGATACTCGCCAAGCTGAACACTGGTAACACCTGCCGTGAACAGCCCGTCCACATCCGCAACACTAAGCCCAGCGTCATTTAGTGCATTCCGCGCGGCTTCGGCGTGCAATGTGAGTGCTGACTTGTCCGGCAGTACGCCGATTTCGTCGGACTCGCTCGCTCCGACGAGTGCCGCCTTGCCGCGCAGTTCTCTTATGTCCCTTACCATACGCCGTTCATCCTACGAATCATGTGAAACTTCAATCGGACGAAAGCGCGGCAGGGTGAAGTCGTCATCCACGTCATCGAACACAATCTCAACGGGCATCTCGCACCGCACGAGTTCAGGGTCGGGCTCAACACCAATCAGATTCGTCATCATTCTCGGGCCTTCATCCAACTCGACGACGGCGATGATATACGGCGCAACGAATCCTGGGGCGGCACGCTGGTTGATCACAAATGAGTACAGCTTACCTCTTCCACTTGCCTGCTCCCATTCCACTCTGCCAGAAAGGCAGGCAGGGCAGAATAGACGGGGGTAGTAGTAGGCATGTCCGCAATCTTCGCATCGCTGTATCAGCAGCCTGCGCTCATTGAGGGCATCGAAGAACGGCTTGCTTTCAGGTGTCGGCTGGGGCAGAGGGGCGCGGCTGACTGTCAAGAATCTTCTCCAAGATCAAGTTACTTTCTGAGCACAGAGTTTATGCGCCAGATGACCTATCGTCAAATCTCAAAAGCGTCGCACTTACTAAGATGAATAGGGGCATGCGATAATGCCGTCTAAACACCTTTGAATGTGAGGATAAGACATGAAGCTCAACGAATTCATTGAAGAGTGCCTGGAGGACTACCGCAGGCGCGTCTATGCGGCAACAGCACCGCTGTCGGAAGAGGAGATGCACTGGCGCCCGGACGAGGAATCAAACTCGATTGCCTTCATCATCTGGCACACAGCACGCGTGGAGGACAGGCTCATTAACGTATTCGCGCGCGGCGCGGATGAAGTCTGGCAGCGGGACGGATGGAGTGCGAAGACCGGAATCCCAGAGGGTGATCACGGCGTAAATTACACGCTTGAACAGGTGTCGGCACTCCCTCCCATAACTAAGGAGCAGCTCAAGGAATACTTCGATGCCGTGCGGGAGGAGACACTTCCTTACATTCGGACCCTGAACGACGACGACTTCGATGTCGTGCCGGAGGATCGAAGCCCGTTCCCTGAGAATCCAGCATCGGTGCGCTATTTCAGTGGACGAAGCGTGGGCGCAATATTCCGTCAACTCGTGGGCGAAGTAGATCAGCACCTTGGGCAGGTTTCGTTCATCCGCGGACTGAAACGTGGGTTCGGCAATTAGGCGATGTCCAAGTGGAAATCAGTCGAGAAGTGAGGTCTGGTGTGTCGGCTGGATCGCTGGAGGATTACCCCTTAATTTCGCCGCAAGTACGTCGCCGCCTTCTCACCACGCTGCTGAAAAACGTGTCCAGGGCATTTTACCTGTCTGTGCGTGTCCTGCCCTCCGAGATGCGCGAGCCTGTCGGGATTGCTTATCTGCTTGCTCGTGCAGCCGATACCATTGCTGACACGCCCACTCTTACGGCCGAGCATCGTAGGACGCAGCTGCTGGCGTTCAGGCAGATGGTCGCGGGCGAAGTAAGTGCGGGAGCTGAACAGTTGTCGGCTGAGCTGGCGGACCTGCAGCCCACTGATGGTGAGAGTGAACTTCTTGACTCACTTCCCGAGCTACTTGCGCTGCTGAATGCCCTTGATGGCGCCGACGCTGAACTAACTCGTTCGGTCGTGGATACGCTCACAAGTGGCATGCACTTCGATCTGGCAACATTCTCTCAGTGGGACTCCGAAAACCCGACCGCGTTGCAGACTCCCGAGCAGATGGAAGAGTACTGCTACCTTGTTGCAGGCTGCGTGGGGGAGTTCTGGACATCAATGTCCGTCCTGCATGCGGATTCTGTGGCGCACTGGGACGAGCAGGAAATGCGATCGCTGGGAGTGCGCTTTGGTCTTGCGCTCCAGATGACCAACATCCTGCGCGACCTGCCAAAAGACCTTCAGATGGGCCGCTGTTACCTGCCGCAGACTATACTGGATAGGGCTGGGCTTCTACCAAGAGACCTGCTTGACGCCACGAGCATTGACAGTGCCAGACCGGTTCTGTCATGGGGCATTCGCCTGACCCTCGACCATTACAGCGCGGCGGAAAGGTATATCTTGGCTATCCCGCGCCGCAACCTGCGCCTTCGCCTGGCAGCATTCTGGCCTGCAATTATTGGGCTGGAAACTCTTCTCAGGCTTTCTCGCAGTGCGGAATGGCTCAATGCTGACATTCGGATCAAAATACCGAGGTCATCCGTATATGGCATAATTGCGCTGTCGCTTCTGTGCGGCCGCTCGAATACACTGATACGACACTGGTTCGGACGCATCCGACGCCGCATCGAACGGGAACTTTATGACTCAAATGAAGACAACAAAGAAACAGGACACTAGAGGTGAAATCAATGGTCAGCGAATCTAACCGGAAGATAACCCTGAAATCGAGGCCAGACGGCTATCCCAAGCCATCGGACTTCGAGCTTATTGAAGAACCGATCCCGCAGCCCCGCGAAGGCGAGGTGCTCATCCAGTCGCATTGGCTTTCGCTCGACCCGTACATGCGCGGCAGAATGCGAGATGCTGCATCCTACGCTCCCTCGGTTCAGCTGGGGGATGTGATGGTCGGGGGTGCCGTAGGGAGGATCATCGAATCTCGCACTCCTGCCTTCAGCGTGGGCGAGATTGTCGAGGGCAGGTTGGGTTGGCAGGAGTATGCCGTCTCGGACGGACGCGACCTGCGCCGTGTTGACCCTGCATTGGGCCCCCTCTCCACTTCGCTCGGCATCCTGGGAATGCCCGGCATGACCGCCTACTTCGGCTTTCTTGATGTGTGCGAGCCGAAGCCAGGGGAGACCGTCCTCGTTTCGGCAGCATCAGGTGCTGTGGGGCAGGTCGTTGGCCAGATTGCTAAGATAATGGGCTGCTACGTTGTTGGAACGGCCGGGTCGCAGGAAAAGATAGATTTCATCGTAGATGAGCTTGGATTTGATGCCGGCATCAATTACAAGACTGAGAACATCGCCGAAGCGATAGCCGCCGCCTGCCCGCTCGGGATCGACGTTTACTTTGACAACGTCGGCGGCCCTGTGACAGATGCCGTCATGGAGAACCTCGCCGATTTCGCCCGCATCTCGGTATGCGGTCAGATCTCGCAGTACAACCTTGCCGAGCCCGAGATGGGCCCGCGGAACACCCGAAACCTGACCACGCACCAGGCGCGCATGGAGGGCTTCCTGGTATTCCAGTTCGCCAACCGGCATGAAGAGGGAAGGCAGCGCATCGCCCGCTGGATCAAGGAAGGCAAGATGAAATACAGAGAGGACGTGGTTGAAGGCATTGAGAACGCTCCCGCCGCATTCATAGGAATGATGCGCGGCGAAAACTTCGGGAAACTTCTCATAAAGGTGTCGGAGGAGTAGGCTACCAGTCTACCCTATATGACTCACTGAGTGCGAGCATGATAGTGTCGTACCAGTTATAGACTCCCCCTAGCGTGATGAGCACTTCGCCTATGCCTATTCGCGCGTAAGATGGAGATTTCTCGAATAACACAGATTGCCAATATCTATTGAGGTTGCTTTGGACTGACGCTAACAACCACAAAACGAGCATCATAGAGACAATCAGGCCGCCGAGGATGACTATCGCTGAATTCTGTGAGACCTCGCCAAAGATTGACTGCCTCAGTCCTATATTCGCTAAGAAAGTTGATATGCCAAAAACAACTGCTGATTTGAACGGATTTAGCGAATTAGGTAGGTGATGCTTGTCCATGAGTTCTGAATATGTTCGTATATGGGCGTGTACTCTGAACAGATTATAAAACGGAACTATCGCGGCCAATGCATGCCATACGGGATACGCTTTTTCGCCCGTATGGTCTCGGTAGTGCTTCCAAGTGATGTAAAACCACCAGAATATATACAGTCCTCCGGACAGTAAGGTCAAAATCACAACTCTTGGCACCTGTAGCAGGCACTGCATAGGCTTGGCTACTTCCAGGCCGCATCTGTTGCAGTAGTTGCTTGCAATTTGGAGGCTATGGCCGCAGTTCGAGCAGAGAGATGATTGCACCGATTAATCCTATTGAAAACTAGACTGAGTGAAGGGCTTGATAAAGCTTGCCGGTACGCATTGATGACCGACCGAGTATAGTACAATCTTGTCAATTGACAATCAACTATCAAGAAAAAAGGAAGAATCATGCGAACAATCGACGCCATAGCTCAGATACTGAAGCAGGAGAATATCGAATACCTCAGCGCGTTTCCCACCACGCCCGTCATTGAGGCGGCGGCGGACGCGGGAATACGGCCGATAATCTGCCGGCAAGAGCGCGTCGGCGTCGGCATCGGCGACGGGTACGCACGCGTAACCAACGGTAGGCCGCCCGGTGTGTTCGCCATGCAGTACGGACCCGGCGCGGAAAACGCCTACGCAGGCGTAGCGACGGCATTCTCGGACGCCGTCCCGATGCTTTTGCTACCGCTCGGTCATCCCAGGGAGCGCGCCGGCATATTTCCCCATTACAGTTCGCTTGAGAGCTACGCTTCGGTTACCAAGCAGATTGAGCAGATCACTGTGCCTGAGCGCGTAGTGGATACGATGCGTCGTGCATTCGCTGCACTCAAGCGAGGCAGGCCCGGTCCCGTGATGGTCGAGATTCCGGCTGATGTGGCGACCGCCGAAGTACCGGACAACATCGTGGACGGCTACCGTCCGATCAAGCCGGCTGCAGCAGCGGGTAATCCCGCCGACATTCAGGCCGCCGCCGAAGCGTTGCTGAACGCGGACAACCCGGTCATTCATGCAGGGCAGGGCGTGATGTACGCAGATGCCACTGAAGAGCTCATTGAGTTCGCTGAACTCACCCAAATCCCCGTGATGACCTCGATGGCGGGGAAGAGTGCGTTCCCGGAAAAACACTCGCTAGCACTCGGGAGCGGTTCGGGCGTGATGAGCCGACCGGTCTACCACTTTGTTAGCAGAGCGGATGTTTTATTCGGCATAGGCACCAGTTTCACGCAGCACGGCATGACGATGAATGTGCCGAGCGGCAAAACACTCATCCATGCAACCAACGATCCAATCGATATCGACAAGAACTACTCAATCGACCATCCCATCTTAGGCGACGCAAAGCTCGTGCTGCGCCAGTTCATTGACGCCTGCAAGGACATACTGGGCGGCGGACAGCGCACCGAGGGCTCGGTTGCTGAGGAAATCGCATCCGTGCGTCAGGAGTGGCTCGACGAGTGGATGCCCACACTGACCTCGAATCAGAATCCCATAACACCGTATCGTGTTATATGGGAATTCATGCAGAACGTCGACTCCGACAACGCCATCGTGACGCATGACTCGGGCAGCCCACGCGACCAGATTATGCCGTTCTATCAGGCCGGTGGGCCCCGCACCTATCTCGGCTGGGGCAAGTCTCACGGACTTGGTACAGGGTTGGGACTGAACATCGGCGCAAAGGTGGCGGCACCTGACAAGTTCGTGGTGAACTTTATGGGAGACGCCGCGTTCGGAATGACCGGCCTGGACTTCGAGACCGCGGTTCGCAGCAACATTCCGATACTCACGGTGGTCTTCAATAACTCCACCATGGCAATTGAAACGGACGCTATGGAGCTTTCGCACAACCTGTACGGCACTCGCGATCTCGGCGGGCACTACGCAGACCTAGGACGCGACATGGGCGGCTGGGCGGAGCGGGTCGAAGACCCGAATGATGTCGCGGCAGCAATCCTGCGTGCCAAGGCAGCAACCGAGAACGGTGAGACGGCGCTGCTGGAGTTCATCACCAACGAAGAGCGCGCCTTCTCCCACAGACGAGCATTCTAGTCAATTGCAGTGAAATACCTTGTGATCGTGATTCGTCCGGAAGACGGCAGTGTTCTCGCGCTGCCGTCTTCCGACGGCTGGGCACTTCCAGAGCTTACTCCGACGACCACGGACGCCCGCATTGTTGACCACATCAACGCTGAAATGCACCGACAGCTTGGCTTCGAGACCTGGACGCTGAAGTGTGCGGCCCGCGGCGAAGACGGCGAAGAACCGTGGCGTATATTCACCGCGGTGGCGCGGCAAGACGGCGTACCAACTCCAGCAGGCGCACGGTGGGTGGAACAGCGCGACATATCCTCTGTTTGTTTCAACACACCCGCGATTGACGAAGCGATTGCTGCCTGGTTAGCTACGACAGTCAGTCCCACAGCCCTGCGCTCTCCATGGGAGTTTATCGGTTGGCACGATGCCGCTTGCGACTGGATACAGGTCCACCTCACCACGCTCGGTATGACCGTGACGGCACCTCCAGTTCAACAGCGTGCATGGGGCCTATCTTGCACAATGAAGATCGGCACCGGCCACGGCGACGTCTATTTCAAGGCGACACCACAGTTCATGTCCCACGAGGGACGCGCGATGCAGGCGATTGCAGAGCGTTGTCCTCAGTTGC
Organism: SAR202 cluster bacterium bin90; assembly: GCA_002238855.1. GTDB lineage: Bacteria > Chloroflexota > Dehalococcoidia > Lucifugimonadales > JADFKI01 > Bin90. The sequence continues at coordinate 32,518 of MPND01000002.1, read as the reverse complement.
TTCCCGCGCCTCTTGCCGTCGATTCCGGACATGGCTGGCTGCTGATGCCTGACTTTGGCGGCGAAATGTTACACGAATGCCCGGACATCTCGCGATGGGAAGACGCCCTACGCACCATCGCTGCTGCACAGGTCGAACAGGTCGAGAGCCTACCCAACTGGCTGTCACTCAACACACCTGATAGACGACTGGGACGCATGGTAGAGATGATCGATCCTCTGATCGCATCGTGCTCACGGATGCTGAAAGGCGGTTCCAACGGCTTGTCGGAGTCGGAAGTGGAGGATCTTCGCTCCCTGTCGATGCCTCTGAAATTGATGTGCGCTCGGCTGGCACAATACGGTGTGCCTCACACTCTGGTTCACGGCGACTTGGGCGGCAATATCATCATCAGAGACGGTGGACACACCTTCTTTGACTGGACGGACGTCTGCATTTCACATCCTTTCTTCGAGATGGCGACAATTTCCGCAGCATTCTTCGATGAAAGCGTGTTGAAAGACAGCCCTGACGCGGACGCTCGCTTGCGAAATGCTTACCTGGAACCGTGGAACGCTTTTCAGCCTATAGAGGTACTTGTTGAAGCGTTCGAGGCGACAAGGGCGCTGGGCGCGCTGCATCAGACCATGACTTACATGTGGATACTGACGAATATCTCGCTGGACGCTCGCCCGGAACTCGAGGGAGGCCTGCTGCACTGGGTACGCCAGGTCCTCAAGCTTTGCGGCAGGTCTTCGGACAGCAGTGCAGGGGATTCCCGTTAGCTGGATCGCCCAGCCAGAATTGACGAACTACGCTTGTCTGACACGACCTGACCTTCTTTGAGCACTAGCATCAGCTTTCGGATGTTGCCGATGTCCTCAAGTGGATTGTCCGCGACCACGATCAGGTCTGCCAACTTACCCGCTTCCACGGTGCCCAATTCGTTACCCACGCCGCACATTTCCGCTGCATTGCGGGTCGCTGCCTGAATAGCCTGCCAGGGCGTCGCGCCGTCCCGCACCCATAGTCCCATCTCAAGGAGCGCAGCCTCGCTCAGCGGGCGTATGTCCGAGCCGAGCGCCATCTTGATTCCCGCGTCTAATGCGCGCTTGAACCACTTCGCATGTTCGTCGCTCGCGGCGTTCGCTCGACGTTGAAGGTCGTTAGCGATCTGCCGGCGCTCCACCCATTCTCGTTCCCAGTCATTCGCCGCCTGCTCGCAGGTCAGGTGGGAGATTGCGAGGGTGGGCACGTACCAGGCGCCGCTGCTCTGAAATAGTTCCAGGCACTCTTCATCCTGTGTGTACCCATGCTCGACAGTGTGTGCTCCCAGCCGGATTGCGGATTTCACGGCGTCGGGATTCGTCGCATGCGCCATCACCTTGAACTCCCGCTGGCGGCAGAGCGCGAATGCCGCCTCGATCTCATCCTCAAGCAGGAATGAGTGCTTGTGCAGGTCCCAGGGCGGTCCCATTATGCCGCCCGAAAGATTCAGTTTGATGTGGTCAACGCCGTTCTTTATCCCCTCGCGTATCGCATGGACGAAACCGTAGGGTCCGTCGCACTCGCGTGCCTGCCCCGATGTCAGGAAGTGGCCGCCCGTAGTTGTCAGGAAATAGCCGCTGGCGAACACCCGCGGCCCAACCATCTTGCCACTTTCGAAGACTTGCTTCCACGCTACGTCCATGTAGTTCGCAGCGCCGCCGCAGCGCACGCTCGTCACGCCGCCTTCGGTCAGCGCGCGGGACAGCTGTGCGCCAAAATCTGCCGTCTGCTGCGCGACCGTTATTCCGGGAGGCAAAGGGTATTCAGGATGCACATGGACATCCCATAGGCCGGGAAGCAGATAGGCGCCATCGAGTTCTATGACACGGGCATCTCGCGTATCGGATGACTTAGTCCCGTCCAATACCTCTGCGACTCGCCCGTTCTCGATGGCAACGCTGCCATTCGCAATCGGTGCAGGGGACAGGCCGTCAATGACGTGCGCTCCCGTAAGTACAAGTCGCTGGGTATTGCCCATCCCATCAACTCCCGTCGAAGATGCGATCGAAAGCGAATCCCCACGGTGGACGCAGGAAGCCTAGCGCCCGCACATCCTGAAGCCAGAAGCCGTAGGGGGAACTGCGCGAATACGCTCCGCCGCCCAGAACCTTGCTTATCCGCTGCATAACCGAGTCGGAAAGCTCCGCAACAGCCTCTTTGCATAGCAGCCCGCTGCGAGTTGCCGCACCGTTGCCGCATTCTACATCCCGCAGCACTCCCTCGTAGGCCTGCTGAATCAGCCACGCCTCCATTTCAACGCGCGACCATTCAATTTGTTCGAAGGGACGCATAGACTCCTTCTTAGCGCGGACCTGCTGCCTAGCCATTTCGACCGCCGCCTCAACCACGCCAACAATGACCGATGTGAACAGATGCCCGGCAGGTCTCCCTGCGATTTCGCGTGCCCGCTGTCGCTGGCGATTGTCAGGCCAGGCAGCGCGTGTGGCGGGCATGTCCACAAAGTCCATCGCATGGCTCTGCGTAGCGGTCATGCCGTGTCCATCCCATGCCCGCGTGAGTTTCGCGCCGGAAGAGCCGTCCCACGGCACTCCACGCATATCCATGTAGAAGACATCCGGCGCCGATTCTCCTTCCGGAACCGCCTGAGTAATCATGAATGAAGTGATGCCGGAGCCGCTCCCGAAATGCTTCTGCCCGCTGACCAGATAGGTGTCGTCTGATGGGTTCGGCGTCGCAATGGCCCTGCTCTTAGAAGGATCGCCCCCGCTGCCTGGCTCAGAGATGATAGTCCCCCACCAGCAGCCATCGAGCGCGGTTTCGAATACCGTTCTCCGCTGCTCGCTCCACGCTTTCGTGTAGGGCGGAGGAGCCTCTTCGACTTCCAGCCAGCCACCTATTACTGCAGGATGCATTGATGCGACGAGCGAGACGCTGGGGTCGCCCTTCGCCAGGATGCGCAGCATATCGCACAGGGGCCGTGTGAACTCGGCGACGCCACCGTTGATACCCCCCATATCAGGTGGAGCGCCGGTCAGGTGAAAGCCGGCGTCTGTCAAGGCGTCGAAGTCTGCCATATCCAGGGCACGGCGCCGCTGGCGTTCGTGGCGCTCCGACCCGAAACGATCCGACAACTCCTTGATATTTTCCACGACCTCTTCAACGCGCTTGGCGGTTGCCTGCATTATCGCTCCTCACGGCATGAGAATGGGTTCGTTTCAGAAGTGAATCAGTCAACCAGGGTTCGCTCCATGTGCGCCGTCGGGAAGATGGCAAGCACGCGAGCTTCAGCACCTGATCGGTTCACGAAGCCATGGCGTATGCCCGGCGGCGCAAGTACCGTCTGGCCTACCCGAACCGTGATCACCTCATCGCCAAGTATGGCGTCCATTTCACCTTCCAGGATTACCATAGCCTCTTCGGTGGGGTGAGTATGAGTCGGGACGATGCCGTCCACGCCAACGATTACGTCGCCAACGCTGGTGGACTCCGAGCCTTTTTCTCCATCTACCAGCGCCCAGCGATCAACTCCGGGCGACAGCTCCACTTTCTCGTAGTCATCCCTGTTCAATATGGGCATGGCCCCTCCTTGAAGTCAGCTAAGTAATTCCCGCGCCCTCTTGCCAGTCATACCTCACGCATTACGCCCAAGTGTCATGGTCGGGGGAGACGCCATTACGAAAAGTACTGCCAGAAATCTGGAGCGGGAGACGGGATTTGAACCCGCGACATTCTGCTTGGGAAGCAGATGCTCTACCCCTGAGCTACTCCCGCTTAAGGTGCGATTTTAGCAGGCAATTTGTGCCCCTGTCTATCCCGCGAGGAGATGGCAGAGCCGCCGCGCTTGACATGGCAATGCCATAAGCGCACACTTTCACGCGAACCAGAGAATTTACATGACAGATCCGGAGGATACGAAATGCCACTGACACCCGCGATTCTTGAAATGGGTATGGGGATAGACTTGCACGGTCAGAACTATACCGAAGCGGCGAGGCGAGCAACCTGGAATGCGGTTCACCAGAGCAGCCTCATGTTCCTAGGACTCCTTGGCCCCGATACATCTAGGGAAATGATTGTGGAAGTAACTATCGGAATACCGAAGCCCGAAGCCGTGGACCATGACGTGGTGTTAGGCGTACTGCCGCACGGCAAGGGTGTGTTGAATGTGGTGCAAGGGGGCTTGGAGATCGAAGGGCGGGAAGGCTCCGGTGATTTCACCATAATGGCAAATGCCGCGATTATCGTGAAAGTGGATGTGGATTAGTCGGGCGAGCGATCACTCCTTTCGAATGTGCCAATGATTTCGCGAATGTCATCGGGGACACGCCTCGCGACTTCGGTATCCGCGTCGAAGTTTGCGTAAATGACCTCGGCGCGAGTGCAAGGTTGATCGGTTTCGTGCGGGTACACTTCCGTCAGGAATGTAATGCTGCTGTTGCCGATGCGCGTCACGCTTACGTGGATGTCTAGAAGATCGTCAACACGCACCGGCGTCATGAACTCGAACGTCGATCTGACTGTCGCAAGGTCAAACCGCTTTCGCAACTCATCGCCGTACAGACGCAGCCCCAGGTTGCGGAAATACTCGGCCTGGGCAACTTCAACATAGTTCATGTACTGGGCGTTGAATACGATTCCCTGTGCATCGCACTCACCCCAGCGAACGCGCAGGGTGAACCCGAACTTAAAGTCTTCTTTTGGCAAGTCCACATCCCTTCAAACTCGTCCGCAAGCTACGAATTCTGTGATTTTCTATTCCCAAGCCAGATACCGAATGTTATACTGGGGCACTATGAACAAGCAATTTGACGCAGTATGCACAGTAATACATCCGGACGGCCTTGAAGTCGAGGTTTCGTCGGGCAGCATGACTCGTTTGGCAGGAGTGTCGAAGGCCCTTGCAGGCACCGAGGGCATTCACCTTGCAATTGCGACAATACCGCCGGGGTGCGCATCCAGCCCCCACTACCATGTGAACTGCGAATCAGCAATCTATGTGGTCAGTGGCAAGGGGCGCTTCCTTACAGGTCAGCGTCTTGAGAACACTCTCGACATTGCACAGGGCGACTTCATTTACGTGCCGCCTGATTCAGTTCATCAGCCCGTAAACGACAGCCTTTCGGAGCCGATGGAGCTCATTGTCGCACGAAACGCACCTGTCGAAATCGTCGTCGAATTCGACCCTTCCACAGGCATGCCGGTCGAATAGGCGAGATCAGTTTCCGTTTAATTGGGCCATTAGCTCAGCCGGTTAGAGCGCAGTCCTGATAAGACTGAGGTCCGTGGTTCGAGTCCACGATGGCCCACCATTCCATCCCCCAGAATCTCGCGCGACAGCCCAAGTGCGCCTGTCTCAATGTACCTGTGAAGCTGTCCGACTCAACCCAGCGCTGCTTCCTGTGCTATCATGTTCGAGGGCATTTTGCCCAGTATCTTTGTATCAGAAATGCCTGACCCGAGTCAGGCTAGCACAGAGAGGTTAAGACTGAATGAACTGCTCGCTTGTGAACCCATTTCAGCGTCACTTCGGCCTTCAATTTGTCCTCCTTACCCTGACAATCACTGCAACCTTAGCGATTGCCGCCTGTGGCGGACTAGGGAGCTCTTCGGAACCTACTCCTGCGGATGCTCCGGCGCCTTCGCAAGCGCAAGCCGGCCCGCGTGAGATCCCGGTTTCGGGCAGTCTGGTTTTTCCGAATACTGCAAACCTCTCCTTCGAGTCTCCCGGAATCGTTGGCGAGGTATTAGTTAATGAAGGCGATGCCGTTCAGGCAGGGCAACCCCTTGCTTCGCTGGATGAACAGAGTCTTTCGCAGCTCAATACTGCAGTAGCAGGCAGCCAACTAAGTGTGACCTCAGCCCAAAATAAACTGAATGCGCTGCTCCTGGAGCCAAACTTACAGGTAGCTAGCGCAGAACTGGAAGTAGCCGGCGCCGAAGTGGCCCTTGATGAAGCCCAGAACGCGCTGGACAATTTGCTCCAGCGGCCCGGGATCAATGTTGCCGGTGCCCAGTTGGCGGTTGCACAGTCCGAAATTGCGCTCGACAACGCGAGAGAGCAACTGGATGACCTCTTGGAGCCGCAGCAGATTTTGATATCGGGCTTGGAGGCCAGAGTCGCGGCTGCCAAGGTGGAGCTTGACGCCGCCCAGGAAGCGTATGATGACATCAAGGACGGCAATTTTCCCGAAGAGGTGCTGAGAGATGCGCGGAACGGGGTATCTTTCACTACCACCGCTCTCGAAGCCGCCACCAGAGGGAGCAATGACGCACAGACGGCGGCGCAGAACGCCTTGATGCAGGCAGAAGATGCGGAATATGTGATTCGTGAGCAGTATTCTTCGCTCTTCAAGTTCTGGTTTGGCACCGAGTTGACCGACGCGGAGCTTGAGATGACTGCCGATGAGGTGCTGGCAGAATGGGGGATTGACCTTGAAGCCACATTCGAGCGACTCAACCCGCAGTACGCCAGCATAGAGCCCACCCCAGATGACCCGGACACACGGTGGAACGAGCTTACTATCTGGGCATGGCTCAATTTGAGCGTGGACTACCCGGCAATTATTCCAACCTGTACGGACGAGGACGCGATAGCCAGAAACAAGCGCTGCATAACCCGCGAGTTGCAAAATACCTATGACGCCTACGATAGGGTACGTGATGGCCTTGAGGCCGTGCGGAACAACGCAGCGACCACCGCCGAACAGACTGAGGACGCAGTTGCCGCAGCGGAAGCCGCTCTGTCCGACGCTCAGGATGCCCTTGAGGAACTGGAAGACGGTCCGGACTCCAGCCTCGTCGAGAGTGCCGAGAAGCGACTGCAACTCGCAATGGCGTCTCTGCAAGAAGCCGAGGACGACTTAGCTGAATTGACCGTGGACATCGACCCCCTGAATGTTTCGCTCGCCCGTGCAGCAGTTGCGCAGGCAGAGGTGGGACTCCAGGAAGCAAACGACACCCTCGAACGCGCGCGGGATGACCGCCTGTATATCGAGAGTGCTGGTAAGCGTCTCGACCTGGCATCCGCCGCTCTCAAAAGCGCAGAGACGAACCTCAATGTGGTGCAGGAACTAGTACGCGACCAGGTAGCTGCGGCAGAGGCCGAACTTGCCCTGGCTGTTGCAACGCTTGATAAGACTCAGGAAGCCCATGACGGCGCTGTCATCACCTCTCCAATGGATGGAATCGTTTCGCTGGTTAACATTGAGGTTGACGACCCGGTAGGCGACGAGATGACAGCCCTGAGCGTCGTTGCCCCGGACGTCGTTGAAATAGACGGCGTGATTGATGCTGCCGGAAGGCCCTATGTCAGTGAGGGAGCAAGCGCATTAGTGAATATCGAGAGTGTAGGGGACACTGCCCTCGGTGGCAGCGTCAGCTATATCGGCAGCGAGGCGCGGACCGAACGCGGTGTAATTTCTTATGCCGTGCGTATCCGTGTAGAGGTTCCGCCAGGCATCAATGTGCCGGTATCCATTAGCGCAGCTTCCGCTGTAATAGAAGGCAGCGATACCGCCCTGCTGAACGGTGGTACTAGCGAAGTGGAGGCTAAGGGCAACTCCGCCCTCGCTCTGTTTAGCCCGTCAGCGTTCGCTCGGCGGATCAACCTGTAAAGCGTAACATCGCCGTCATACCGATACGACTCTGGCAACGACTCCGTAATGCAGAATCCCATTTCACGCCTGTTTAACCAGGACGCCCAGCCAATTGATCGGCTGATCAGCCCTGCTCAGCGTTTCACGCAGCAGGAGGCCGCCGGCGGCATCGTGTTGCTGATAGCGGCCGTCGTAGCCATCTCATTTGCAAATTCGCCCTTAGACTACATCTTTGGCCCGGTTACCGAGTCTCACTTCCTGGTGGGCTTCCCTGATGTAATCATCGACAAGCCGCTGCACTTCTGGATTAACGATGCGCTGATGGCGGTGTTCTTCTTTGTCGTTGGGCTGGAAATCAAGCGGTCTCTTTTTCTGGGTGAGCTTGCGTCGGTGCGACAGGCGGCACTGCCGATCTTTGCGGCAGCGGGCGGCATGATTGTGCCGGCGGCAGTCTATCTGCTGCTCAACAATCAAGGTGAAGCAGCAAGGGGCTGGGCAATCCCGATGTCCACGGACATTGCCTTTTCACTTGGCGTTCTGGCGCTCCTTGGCAGTCGCGCGCCCCTGTCCCTCAAGGCATTTCTCACAGCCTTCGCCATTGTGGATGACATCGGCGCGATAGTAGTCATCGCCGTTTTCTTTACGGAGACCATAAGCTGGTCTCACTTGGGTTTCGCTGCCGTTATGCTCGGCTTGCTCGTCGCGCTGAACTTGTTCGGCGTGCGCAACATCATCGTCTATCTGCTTGTCAGCATTGTTATCTGGGTTTCCTTCTTCGAATCCGGCATCCATCCGACAATTTCCGGTGTGCTCATAGCGCTGACAATACCCCTGCGCGTGCGTATCCAGCCCGAGCAATTCGCGGCTCGCGCCAGAGCGCTCATTGACATCTTCGAGAGAGATGGAAGTGGCGAAAGGCGCGGGGCGTTTGCACTGACGACCGAGTCCCAGCACGGAGCGCTCGAAGAACTAGAGGAACTGTCCAAGCAAGTGGAGTCCCCATTGCAGCGTCTGGAGCATGCTCTGCATCCCTGGGTTGCATTCGTTATAGTGCCTCTGTTCGCACTGGCGAACGCTCATGTGCATCTTCAGTCGGGATTCGACGTGATATTCGCTTCGCCCGTCGCATGGGGAATAATCCTGGGCCTGGTCGTCGGCAAACCCATCGGCATTGTCATATTCGTCTGGATTGCCGTTAAGACTGGTATTGCGTCTCTTCCCCGGCAAATCGGCTGGCTGCATATCTGGGGTGCGGCGCTGCTAGGAGGCATCGGATTTACGATGTCCATCTTCGTAACCGGATTGGCGTTTTCCGACGCCGACATCATCTTGCAGGCAAAGGCTGGCATTCTGGTAGGGTCAGTTTTGGCGGGCGTGCTTGGCTACCTAATCCTATTTCGCAGCCACAGAATACGAACCGTCTGAAATCAGTGAAAGTGATAGCCCGTATGAACAGACGTCAACTGGGCAATAATGGTCCGCTGGTCTCCACTATTGCTTTTGGGGCATGGCCCATTGGCGGCGGACTCGGCACAGTTCCCGAGACTGAAGGCATTGCGGCGGTCGAAGCAGCCCTAGAAGTCGGCATGACATTCATTGACACCGCAGAGGGCTACCAGACCAGCGAGAGCGTTGTGGGAAAGGCCATTCGAGGCAGACGAGACGAAGTCTTCCTTGCGACGAAACTCTCCGGTGACGACCACTCCGCAGAACACATGGCAAGCGCGATAGAAAACAGCCTTCGCACGCTTGGCACGGACTACATAGACCTGTACCAGATTCACAGCCCGTCAAACCATTGGCCCGTCGCCGAAACTATGGAGAATATGGTCGGGTTGCGCGACGCCGGCAAAGTTCGTTATCTGGGCGTCTCAAACTTCTCGCCGGAGCAGACGCAAGAGGCGATGCAATACGGCACGATCCATAGCTCGCAGCCTCGCTACAATTTGATGTGGCGCGACCTCGAAGACGACGTGCTTCCCTTCTGCCTTGAAAATGGTATCGGCGTGATACCCCACTCGGTCCTCTCAAAGGGTGTACTTGCGGGTAAGCACAAGCCGGGCCACCAGTTCGCTCACGATGACGAGCGCAGGTTGTTCAGTTTCTTCAAAGGAGACGATTTTGAGCAAACGTACTCGGTGGCAATGCGCCTCGATTCGTGGGCGCGCGATAACGGCAGGGACATCGTGCAACTCGCAGTCGCCTGGGTTCTCGCGAACCCCGCCGTGTCATCCGCGCTAGTGGGCGCCAAGTCCCCTGAACAGGTCTATCACAATGCAAGGGCGGCTGATTGGACTCTTACACCTAGCGACCTTCAAGAGATTGAAGAGCTTATGGGCGGCTACAGGATGACCTGGATAAAGGACGAGTCGTAGGGCAGGGAAGCCTTACAGCACAACGCTCTCATCGTATAGTTCGAACCGCTGCCGTATCATATCGCAGGCATCACGGACGCCCATAAGCACCTGCTCCGGGGTCATCGACTCGCCGAATGTGCCCGTTATGCTGCTCGTGTCGTGAGTTGCGCGCACACCCGCGCGCACCAGCCAGCGAGTGTATCCTCGCACCCAGTCCGCCAGGCAAGGCGACACGCCCGTGTTGAAGTGCAAGGCATTCTGGCCACTCAGGTCAGTAGCGTTCAGGCTAAATGCAGAAGGACCCTCATTGTCAGAGGCAACACCAATGTTGAAATTCACCTCGGCAGTGGGAAATGGCAGTGAGATGTTGAGGTTCACGCCGGAATTGTTGCTCATATTATTCACTCCATCTTCCATTCTCAGTTCTTGTCGGTCTCGACCAGCGGCATGTTCTTCGAAGTATCTATCGGGCGCCTCTCGATGAACGACAGCCGTCGCTCTTCCGCCTCCTCAGACATAATGTAGTGCTTCGCATACCGGTCCGTTGGGTTAGGTATATCCTCTGCATACTCTGTCATCTCGTTGAAGGTAATCTTCTGCAGCTGGAGAATGACCGGGCTGTTGTTCTTGATCAGGGCGCAGTAACGATCGACTTCCTGGCTCAAGCGCTCGTGCGGCACTACCGAGTTTGCCAGGCCGAACTCGTACGCTTGCCTGCCCGAATACTGCTGCGTCAGCATCCAGATCTCCCGCGCGCGCTTTTGCCCGACCACGCTGGCAAGGTATCCCACGCCGAAACCTGCCGCTGGGCTGCCCCCACGCAGACTCCTGCCGCGGGGCTCCCCACCCGCGGCCCCGTCTGCCCGAATGTGGAGCGTTCAGACGCGACCGTGAAGTCGCACATGTACGCCAGAATGTTCCCCGAACCAATAGCGAACCCATCGACCTCGGCGATTACTGGCTTCGGCAAGCGACGAATTATCTTCATGAAGTCTTCTTCGCTCGCTCCGCTGTATTCCGGGCTGGACCGGTCTTCTGCCTGGTCGCGCCCCGAGCAGAATGCGTTCGGCCCCGAACCGGCAATCACCACCACGCGGATACTGTTGTCGTCTCGCGCGTCGTGCAGCGCCACGACCATCTCATCGGTCGTCTTGCCCCGAAGTGCGTTGTACACCTCTGGGCGATTTATCGTTATTCGCGCCACACCATCGCTTTTCTTGTAGATAATATCCGTAAAGCTCACTGACTCGCCTCCTACTTAGAAGTACTGCTGAAAGGCCCAGTTATCCTAAGCCCAAACCGCCTGTGCTGTCTATCTTCACATTGCGCCTCCGGAATTATTGAGCGTCACGCCCCTGGCCGATACAATACGACAATGCTGGTGAGAGACATAGGTGAGTTCGAGCTGATTAGCAAGCTTGCGGCGGCGATTGCCGCCTCCAGCCAGCGAGATATCCAGTCCCTGAACGAGTGCGGTTTCAAAATGCTGCGGGCGATTGGAGATGATGCCGCCGCCTGGCACTCGCCACAAGGCATCAGCGTTTTCACCGCCGATACGATGGTCGAAGGCGTTCACTTCGAACGGCGTTACACAGGTTGGCGCGATCTTGGCTGGAAGGCACTAGCAACCAATGTCAGCGATGTTGCGGCGATGGGATGCGCGCCCACCTATGCAACCGTCACGCTTGGGCTGCGCGGTGACATTCCCGTGGACGGCCTGACGGAGATGTACACGGGCATGATGGAGCTTACGGCGGCCTGCGGCGGCGCTGTTGTGGGTGGCGACATCGTAAAGTCCCCGGTATTCTTCATATCGGTCGCCCTGCAAGGTGTAGGGCATGCGGATGCTCACGACGCGCTGCTGCTTCGGGATAACGCCCGGCCTGGAGATTTGATTGCAGTTACCGGCACTCTGGGTGCATCTGCCGCCGGTCTGAAACTGCTTACTGAAGGGGCGGACGCGGCAGGTCTATCCAGCTACGCCTTTCTGGAGGACGCCCATAATCGCCCAATGCCTCGCGTGTCGGAAGGCGAGGCGCTTGCGCGATCAGGAGTCCGCTGCGCGATGGACATCAGCGACGGGCTAGTTGACGACCTCGGCAAGCTATGCCGTGCCAGCGAAGTCGGCGCGCGGATTAACGCAGCCGACATACCCGCTGACGACCGCCTGAAGGCGACATACCCGTCCAGTTGGCTCACGCTTGCGCTCGGAGGGGGCGAAGACTATGAGCTTCTCTTCACTGCGCCTCCAGAAGTGATGCAGTCCGCCTCGGCTGCTCTGGCAACACCTGCAACGATCATTGGAGAAGTCGTCGAGGTGGGGCAGGGCGTAAATGTTTTCGATGAAGATGGCATCCGTATGATGGTAGGCTCCGGTGGCTGGGACCATTTCCGTAAGGAGTAGCGCGACCGTACCGCTGTGCCCATAAGTCCCCGACGCAATGAAAAAGCCCCCAAGCAGAGTGGGGGCTTTAATTCCCGTTCAGTTTCTGAGAAATTGCTCTTTAGACGGTAACCTCTTCAAGTTCGAGCTTCATTGGAAACTCCCCTTTGAACAGCACCCCTTCCTCCGGCCACTCCTCCTTAGGCATCTCGTAATAGACCTCGATCCCGTTCCCATCCGGGTCAGTGATATACACGCCGAGAGATAAGCCATGGTCGCCTATGTTCCTGATGTTTACATCCTTCGCCTTCAGGTGCGCGTAAAGCTCCTTGAGATCCTCGAAAGAGTCCATCTCCCACGCAAAGTGGTTCAGTCCCACACGAGTTGAGTCCGGACCAGGTGCATCCGGCCCGACATTGGATAGCGCCAATTCGTGAGTGCTGTCGTCCCGTGCGCTCATGAAGGTCATGCTTCCAGGGTACTTCTTCATCGTCTTTAGCCCTAGAACCTCTGAATACCATCTCTCGGACACGTCAAGGTCGCGCACCTGAATCACTATATGGCCCAACTGCCTTGGCTTGACCATTTTAGACCTCCTCTGCTAGACAGTGATTCCACTTCTTTTGAAATTTCAATGAAAGTTCAGAAGTAGCCGCTACCTGGATTGAACCACCGGCGCTCACACTGGTAGATGGGTCGACTATACCGTTACCTCTTCGGCTTCCAATTTCTCCGGGTACTCTCCCGCAAAGAGATACTCGTTTTCCGGCCACTCTTCTTCAGGCATCTCGTAATACACTTCGATCTCATTGCCATCAGGGTCGAAGAGATACACACCCATTGATATGCCGTGGTCGCCGATTCCACCGATGTTTACGTCCTTGGCCTTCATGTGCTCGTAGAGTTCCTTAAGGTCCTCAAACGAGTCCATCTCCCACGCGAAGTGGTACAGCCCAACGCGAGTCTCTTCCGGTCCCGGAGCATCCGGGCCAACGCTCATCAGCGCAAGCTCGTGCGAGGACCCTTCCTTGGCGCTCATGAATGTCATACCGCCGGGACGCTTGGTGGTGGTGCGCAGACCAAGTATCTCGGAGTACCACTTCTCGGACGCCTCCAGGTCGCGTACTCGCAGTACCAGATGTCCTAACTGCCTCGGCTTTACCATATCTGCCTCCTTGCATAGACTCTCTTGCTCTTGAGCCGAGTATAGCCGAACAGAAGCATCACATCAACGCCGTCAGACATCCCCGCAACACTGACCGCACTTTCAGATCAGTTTCCCTTCCTGAAAAGCACCACATTCTGGCTCGGAAACCGTGCCTTCCAGCCATAGAGCGCCGCAAGCCAGCGCATCGTCGCGTGGCTGAAGAAATTCACATGCGTAGGGTCACGGTGATAGTACCAGGAGGGGAAATCGGCCCAGTCTTTCAGCATGCCGGTCATCACCCCAAGCCACCCGCCACGGCGAAGCATGCCGTCGAACCGGTCGAATTCGCCTCGCGGGTCGCCAAAATGCTCCGCAGTCTCGGTGCAGGTGATGAAATCGTACTTGACCGTCAAGACTGACTCATCCGGATGGAAGTAAATATCATAAACACTTGCCTCGAACCCGTCCTCGATCATCATCTGCTGCAAGGCGGGTCCGGGTCCGGCCCCGTAGTCCAGCCCTTTCGCGCCGGCATTCAGATGCGGGCGAAGCGCGTAGTACATTCTCCCAAGGAATTCGCGATATGCCGGGTCGTCAACCTCGTTGTTGTGCTGCAGATACCGCGCCTTCTGTCCCGCCGCGTCGAGCAGTTGCGTGCGCGGAACGAACACCAGGTCGCACTTGTTGCAATGAAGGAAGTCCCTGTTGCCCGATGCCTTGCCTCCCTTGAATAAGGGCGCGGCTCCCTTGCTGCGACATAGCGGGCAATGCTCAGCACGCACAACCAAGGCTCAGTCCGGCACGCATACATACTCGCCGGAGGGTGTCGCCTGCAGCAGGACATCACCCTCGCGTCGGTAGAAGCTGCCGTCATGCTCAGCAATACTTGCGACCCAGCCAGGAAGTGCCATCCCGTCACTCCTCATTCGGTTGAAGGTGTCCGCAACACCAAGCGCATCCCAGGTCTCAAACGGCCCCAACTCCCAGTTGAACCCCCAGCGCATAGCCCTGTCGATACTTATAATATCGTCCGCGACCTCGCCCACTTTCGCCGCAGAGAATGCCATCAACTGCGAAAGGGCACGCCGGGCGAAGCCACCGGCAGCGTTGTCCATGCCTACCAGCGCCTGCAGCCGTTCCCCGCTATCCTCCATATCTTGTAGATCGGAAAGCAATCCCCGAGTGTCCTGCTGGAATTCGTGGTAGCGCATTTCCTCCGTGTTCAGGACCAGAATGCGCGACCGTCCGTCAATCTTCTTGCGCTCGTAAAACCCCCGCCCGGACTTGTTGCCCAGCCAGCCCTTTTCCCTCATGTCCCGAAGGTATTCCGGAGGTTGGAACGCTGATTTCTCCTCCTCTGAAGCTACCGCAGCACTTGTGTTGTCGCAGATGTCCAACAGGATGTCCACACCCACAAGGTCTATCGTTCGGAAGGTCGCGCTATTCGACCGCGCCATCAGCGGTCCGGAAATCGCGTCTGCCTCATCCGGCGTAAGGCCGAATTCATCCGCCGCCCGCATAGCTGCGAGGAAGTAGTAGCATCCAATTCGGTTCGTAATGAATCCCGGAACATCGTGCGCAGTTACCACTCCCTTTCCCAGCACCTCCTCCGCGAAACTGCCTATCTCGGCGACGGCGCTGCGATCCGTATCATCGGTCGGAATGACTTCGAGAAGGCGCAGGTAGCGTGGGGGATTGAAGAAGTGCGTTCCCAGAAAGCGCTCTCGCAGTTCAGGAGGGAGGGCTCTGACAATCTGGAAGACTGGGATGCCGGACGTATTGGTGCTCAATATAGCATCAGCGCGCACAATCCCTGCGACCCTCTCCCACAGTTCCAACTTTGGCTGAGCGCGCTCTACGATTGCCTCGACAACCCAGTCCGCATCCTCAAGTCGTTCTAAGTCTGCATCAAAGGAACCGGCACGGATGCGTTCCAGGGCGGAGTGGTCATCCAACACCCGTGGTCTCATCGTAAGCAGCTTCTGTTTTGCAGCGTCCACCGCCTCGACGCTCAAGTCCAGCAGGTCACACTCCAAGCCGCGCTCCGCAATTAACGCGGCAATCTGCGCCCCCATCGTCCCGGCGCCCAGCACCGCGACCCGTCGAATGTCCCTCATAGCCAATTCCGCCTTGCTCACATGATTTGACCTGAATGGCTATTATCCGTGAATGAGACATTTCCTTCAACAGGGTGCGCATAGGCGCGGAGTCCCTGCATCTAGCTCACCTTCTGCGCCGTGACAAATTGAGATTATAATTGATTGCGACATCTGTCTATGTTACAATTGGGCAGGTTGTTCTAAAGTAGTATCCGGCGACTCCCTAAGAAATTTCGGATGCCCGGTGAAATTGAGTAGGCAACGAATTTTTTCTTTAAGGAGATCACATTGGTCTTTCAGGATAGGACGCTAGTTTGTTCGGACTGCGGCGAGGATTTTGTATTTACAATCGACGACCAGCAGTATCATATGGAAAAGGGCTACACCAACGAGCCTAAGCGCTGCTTGGACTGCCGACGCTCGCGGCGAGCATCGTACAACCGCGGCGGCAGTGGCGGTGGCGGCGGATTTGGCGGCGGTGGCGGCGGCGGATTTGGCGGTGGAAGCCGCCAGACATACTCTATCACCTGCGCAGAGTGCGGCAAGGAGGACGAAGTTCCTTTCAGGCCCACCGGCGCTCGCCCGGTGTATTGCTACGACTGCTTCAGGTCCGGCGCGTCTCGCAACTAGGCGAATTGCTTTCAGAGCATAACTGACACGCCATCAAAAATAGAGTCAGTTGTAACGCCGCTCACAACTTCAGTGAGCGGCGTTCTGCGTTATTCGCCGTTCTCTCGTTCTCATTGGCAGCTCGATCGGATATTGACTATTTGCCTGCCATTTTTCTAAAATCTACGCGTGAGCAAATAGCGCGGATATTGGTCGGCGGTATATGCACATTTCCGTCTTGACTTTCAACATTTGTGCCGCGCACTTAAAACCTGATTGGGAGGTAACACATGGCAGCACCAGTAATGGTAAGTTTCGGCTGGACAGGTGAGAACCGGGAGATAAAGGTGGTTCAGCAGGATGATGCGTGGTACACGGAGCACCTTATCGATGGGGAGCCTGACCAGCAGTTGATCAAGCTTTTCGGCACCAATGTCATTCCCACTCCCTGGTCATCCGACTCAGACAAGAGTACGGTAATGGAAGAGTTGACAGTCCGGAATCCGAACTCTTCAGTAAGTTAGCCGGGGAACCCGCTTTACGCCTTAAGTAATACGCAGCCGATGTCCTTGTAGTACGCTGGCTCTGTCAGCCGCTCAGATAGGGCGGTAACTCAAGGACATCGGTTAGGGCTATTATTACCCGCAGCGCGTTCTCACCGGAAAGCGAGAAGAATTTCCGTCGTGACTCACGAAAGGTGAGATAGTTGTAGAATGCGTCCCATGCCCTCAACACCTGCTCGCCGTTTCTAGCCTTCCTGAGTGCTGGCAGGTATTGCCCCTCGAATCGATACAATATGAGGCCTCGCGCGTCCAGATCATCGATGAAGGCAAGCGCTTCATCGGCAGCTTCTACCCAGTCGCTTTCGCTCAAGTCCCACCTACTGGCCATTTCTCCCACTTACCCTATTCACTAATCCCAAGTCACTTGAGGTTATTTGCCGTTGGAACCTGTAGAAGACCAGAGCGCCTACCCGCCGGAACTGTTCAGGCGGCAGGACGAGTCAGATGACAGTCTCTTCTACTCTGAACCCCGTCTCGTAGTCCACATCGACTACGAAGCAATCGGTGCAATTGGCTCGTACTTCCACGAAGTCCTGCCCCGCGATGCCGTTATTCTCGACCTCATGTCCAGTTGGCGTTCTCACATGCCGCCCGACCTGCCAATAACCCGTCTGATGGGCCTCGGCCTGAACTCAGTTGAACTTGACGAGAATCCGCAACTGCACGACCGCATTGTCCATGACATCAACGCGAACCCGGTTCTGCCCTTGGAAGACTGCTCCCTTGACGCCGCGGTAGTTACGGTGTCCATTCAGTACATGGTCAGACCCGTCGAAATCTTCGCCGAGGTCAACCGCACTCTGAGACCGGGTGCCGACTTCCATGTCATCTATTCCAATCGCATGTTTCCAACAAAGGCGGTGGCAGTCTGGCAGTCCCTTGATGACCGCCGCCGGGCGCAACTGATCGCATCGTACTTTCAGAACTCGGGCGGCTGGGAAGATATCCGCGCGTTCAATATCACTCCCGAACTCCCGCACTACTCGGACCCTGTATATGTCGTGGCTGCTTCAAAAGAGAAGAGCCCGGCTTCCCCCTGACGTCCGCCAGTCAGCCGCTAGTCGGCCGCCGCCAATATCCCCAACCCCGGCTCCGGAAGGGGAGCGCGCTGCCTCGCAACAACAGCCGACTGCTCGTCTTCGGTCATCGGAGTGAAGCGCTGCGCAGCGTCCAAAGCTCGCGGCAGCAGTTCGACATCGCCCACGCTGGGAGCGGTATGCATCGGCTGCGACAGCAGCCACCAGAGCGCACCGTCAATCTCATCCTGCTCGCGGTGAGGGTCATACCATGTCGTGTGCTCGCGCTCACCATTGCCCCAGCCGCCGCGCGCAAGCATCTTGATTGTATGAATACCCACGTCCCTCTCATTCGCAACGGACAGTAGCTCAACCGCCGCCTCACGGTACTCGGTGTTCCTATAAAGGCTCGCGTTCAGGGGGAACATCACCGTGTCAAAGTCGAAACGCCCTAGAGCTTCTAAGTGTACGCGAGGGGCATCCGGCCCATGTCCTGTAATTCCAACCCAGCGGGTCAGACCGCGCTCCCGCAACTCCACCAGCGCTTCGAGCGCGCCGCCGCTTGTCGTCACCCTGTCCAGGTCCTCCATCGTGCCTACGGAGTGTAGCTGGAACAGGTCGAACGACTCCACGCCAAGACGCTTCATGCAACTTTCGATGTTTTCCCACGCAAGTGTGTAAGTGCGCTCCCGCGTCTTCGCGCCCAGGAACACGCGGTCTCGTATCTTGGGCATCCAGGGCGCCATACGTTCCATTGCCTCGCCATAGGTCGGCGCGATGTCGATGTGATTCACACCATACTCAAGTATCCTCTCTACCGCCACATCCGCGACAGCCTGGCTTACCCGCCCGATTCCCGCCGTGCCGAAGGTGACCACGGTGCTTTCGTGGCCGGTCCTGCCGAGTCGTCTCTTTTCCATCTTTCACTCCTTATACCCTTCAGGCGCAGAAGTCGCGTGAAGGCGTTATCTATAGCTATGCGATTAAACGCCCCAATTCTAGCACATGCGCCCTTGCAAGCCGCTGTCCTCTCGGTGATACACTCTGCTTGACAGGCCGCCCTCATCCTATCAACTCCATCAACAGGGAAAGCACCTAGGACAAAAAATGCCAGAAGCTCCTGAGCTCGAAGTCGTGAAGGACATTCTCGCCAATAAACTGGTCGGCGTGACGATAGACGCCGCGCAGGTGCTCAAGCCAAGTGTCATGCGTTCGCTATGCGGAGATGTGACGCAGGACATAGTGGGAAGAACATTCGAGGGCGTGACGCGCCGCGGAAAGTTCATCCTGCTTGCTCTGTCAGGAGAACGCCTCATCTCCATCAATCCAATGCTCACCGGCGCGCTGCAATATTGTGCGCCCAAGGCGCGCGTTTACAAGCGCACATGTCTCCTCATGAAGCTGTCCGACGGTTATGAACTTCGATATATCGACGAAAAGCAGATGGGCATGGTCTATTACGTCAGTGTAGATCAGCTAAATGAGATTCCACGCCTGAGTGAGCAGGGCCCGGACGTCCTGGACGATTTCACATTTGACGAGTTCAAGCAGAACTTGAAGCGCTTTCACGGCGAGATCAAGGGCGTTCTCACCAGGGGACGCGTTATATCCGGCATCGGCAACGCCTGGTCCGATGAAATACTGTACGCTGCTATGATCTACCCGTTTAAGAAGCGCAAGGCTCTTACAGATGAAGAACTTCGACGCCTCTACGAACAATCCAAGCGGGTTGTAGCCGATGCCATACCGGCTGTGCGCGAGCGCATCGGAGAGGATATTCACCTGAAGGCGCGCGACTCCCTGCTTGTCCACAACAGAGGAGGCGAGCCCTGCCCGCGGTGCGGCAACAACATCAGCCAGATAACGGCAAACAAGCGCATAACAAGCTATTGCCGAAGGTGCCAGCCTGGAATGCTGCTAAAGAACTGACCTGTGCGATAAATAGCGTGTTTCTACGCACAGCGCCGTTGTACCTACGCAATAACGAGCGGGATACGCATCTCCTCCGGCGTCAGACCTCCGTGGTGTGAGATCATAGGAAATCTCTCATCCCCCAGTATCTCCCTGAAGTCATAAATGGCTTCCCCTGCGGACAGCAGCAGGACATTCCCCATTCGGCTGGTGGTCTCCACCGTCGGCTCGCCCACACCCATTAACCCCAGCTCCTGGACCTCTTCGGCTGTTAGAACGATGAAATCTTCGCCAAGTCGCCTGCGCACGGCGTCCTTGAAGTCAGGCAGCCTGTCTGGAGGTACATCGGCATAGACGGCCCGTGGGTCACCTGTAAGTGCGCCATCGCAGAGGCTGGCAATTTCGTCGCCCGGCCCATCCGCAGCGTATCTCTTATCTTCGGGCGTGTCCAGATGCCCGTGGTCCGCGGTGACTACAATTCTGGTGCTGGAGGGCAGGGACTCAGCCAACCCGCCAAGGAGTCGATCCAAATCTCTTGCCGCATTGAGAGTTACTTCGTGAGTTGCACCAAGTTTGTGCGCCGCACTGTCAACCTGGGGGAGGTAAATGTAGCTGCAGGTTGGGCCGGCCCCAGGGCGCAGGTGTCTGGCTGCAAGCTGAATCGCCTGTTGCGGATTGTCCGCCTCATAGCCGACTTGCGAGTGCCCGCCTGTCCAGTAATTGGAGTACGCGCTGTCCACCAGCTGCTCAGGCATGATGTGGATTGCGTCGCGGCTCGTTCTACCAATGCGGGAAGGCAGCGGATATGCGTCCTGCGCCCTGACGCCGAGTTCCGACAACGCCTTCCCGTCCGCTGTCCTTGTGTAGCTGATAATCGTAGAAACCGCATCTATCTGCTGGAGTCGCAGAAACCAGCCGATTACCGAGTGTCTGCTAGGCCATTTACCGGTCGCCAGAGAAGTGAGCACTATTGGAGTGGTTGAAGGGAAGACCGTCCGCATCTCGGCGGCTAGCTGCGACCGCATGAAGGAATCGGTCTCCAGTGTCTCCACGAAGTTCATTCCGTAGCCGTCCGCCAGCACTAGAACGAGGTGGTCCGGCTCACCAACCAGGGACTTTATCCTAGTCGCATTCCTGTTAAGCGTGATGCCGGGCACGCCCATGACATCGTGCAGCGCGTTGGCGAAGTCAACGATGCTCAGCTCATCAGAAACGGGATGAAGCAGTTCTCCTGACTCCACAAGCGCCTGAAATCTCTGAATGTCATTCACGATGTCATAACCCGGTCGAGATAGGGTCGCAGCCCGTAGGCGTCAGCCGATTATAGACGACAGCCGCTTATGTTGATACTATCAGGCTGAGTAATCAAACTTCTCGGTGGGCTATATGGTCGATGCAGAGCCTTTGACCAGCCAATCCGTAACGAACCGCGCAAATTGGCATTGCGGATCAACTGCCCACAGACCTCTAACTCTGCGTGGAATTGATCCTCGCGCGGGAGAATGCAATGAGTTGTGAACAGGCGACCGCCCAGGCGCTCAGGGAATCTGGACACCGGCTTACTCCGCAGCGCCTCATGATTCTCTCGGTAATTCGCCACAGCGACGTGCACGTTACTGCATCCGAGATATATGATCAGGTCAAAGAATCTTACCCGTATATAGACGTGTCCACGGTGTACCGCACACTCAGCGTGCTTAAGCAGATGCGCCTTGTTTCTGAGACGGATATGGGAGGCGGCGAGTACCGCTACGAGTGGATCAACCACTTGCGGCATCACCATCTCATCTGCCGGGGCTGCGACAAGGTCGTGCTTCTCGACCACAAGTATTGGGAGAATATCGGAGCGGATATAATGTCTGACTATGGCTTCCAGCCAGACATAGACCACATCGCTCTATTCGGAATCTGCCACGAGTGCCTCGAACACGAGGACGCCGAGTAGTTCCGCCGTGCTTGCAGTCGCCGAACACTCCGCCGCTTACTCTGAGAGCGCCCTAGCCGTCCTCTGGGGCCGTGCGCATACACTTGTTGACGCCCTGGTGACTGAGAGCGGCAGACGGCTGCGCGTGATTTATCCCGGCAGGCCAAGCTCCGGCGCGGGTCCGGACTTTCGGGACGCCGTGCTTGTTGATTCGAACGGTGCCTCGGTAACAGGTGATATCGAGCTTCACACCACAGCACCGGGTTGGTACAGTCACGGCCATGATACGGACTCAAACTATAACGGTGTTGTGCTACACGTCGTTTTCTCGCCAAAGGGACACACCGACACCGCACAGCAATCGTTGATGAAAACTCCAATCGTTTCCTTGGAACCGGTAGCGAAGAATCTCGAAGCAGCCAATCCTACCCGGACTCCTCCTTTGATCACCTTGGAGACTCTGCTCGTCAACGGAGACATCGGCTCCGCCCTGGATGCCGCCGGTGACACGCGATTCCTCGCCAGAAGTCAAGGCTACTCACTCGAAATGAGCGAGTCCAGCCCCGATGAGACGCTTTATCGCGGCATTATGGAGGCGTTGGGATACGCCACCAACCGCAAGCCTTTCCGCGCCCTTGCATCAAGAGTCCCGTACGAATCACTGAGCAGGCTACGGGACGAGCCTCCTTCGACTCGACTGCTCGCGGTTAAGGCCTCGCTGATCGGTGCCTCCGGCCTGTTGGACCTCGCAGATGAAGCTGAGGACCGGGTGCAGATGCGCCGTCTGCTTAAGCGCCTTCCTCGCGTCAAGCCACTGGACAAGGCTGAGTGGCGCCTATTCCGCGTTCGACCTTCGAATCATCCCGTCCGCCGCATTATCGGCGCTGCCCTCATGCTGGACGGCTGCATCGAACGGGGATTGCTGTCTGCGTCCATCGAAGACCTCACGCTTGGCGGGCAGAAGGCGCTAACAGCAAGATATTCCCATCCGCCATACGTCGGCAGATCACGGGCGCTCGATATCGTCGTAAACGTATCTCTGCCCCTTCTGCATGCATACGCAGGGCACATTGACGATCAGGCCCTCGCCGACACGGCACTGGATGCCTACGCAGGAGTGCCCAAGATGCAGGACAATGAGATTACTCGCGAAATGCGCCGCCTTTGCAATATTGACAGCGATGTGAAGCTCACAGCCCGCCGCCAGCAGGGACTGATTCATCTATACAAGACGGCTGTCGGAAAGTCGCACATTTGAAATCCCCCAACGGAAGCCAACGAATCGAGAGCTCTCGTTCTGTGAGACCCACAATCTCTTTGCCCAACTGATTTGAAATCCCAGACTGACAAACAAGGAGTAACCCACGTGATACGCAGCCTCGGAGACGCAACACCAAAGATACATCCAACAGCCTTCGTCAGCGAGTTCGCCTATGTAATAGGCGACGTTGAGATCGGCGAAGGCTCCAGCGTGTGGCCGGGCGCCGTCGTGCGCGCCGACATGGGCAAGATAGTCATCGGCAAGCACACTAATATCCAGGACAACTCCGCGGTCCACGGCGACGCAGATGTCGAAATCGGAGATTATGTGACAATCGGCCACAAGGTGCTCTGCCACGCCAGGATTGTCGAGAACCGCGCGGTGATTGGGAATGGCGCAGTTCTCAACGACGGAGTCGAAATAGGCGAATACTGCCTGATAGCCTCCGGCACGATGCTCGTGGACAACGTGAAAATACCCCCGCGCTCGCTTGTCGTCGGCTCTCCGGGAAAGGTGCTGCGTGAGGTCGGCGAGCGCCACCTCGCCAAGATGAAGTGGTACTGCGACGTGTACATGGAGAAGACCAAGAAGTACAAGGCACAGGGAAATTTAGAGTAATCAGTTGTCAGTGAACAGTTATCAGTTTCAGATAGATACTGACTACTGGAAACTGATAACTCACAACTCCATCACATCTTCTCCGGGGCGTCCATCACCATCAGGTTCAGGCAGCGGGCGAGCGCCACACGCGCCGCATCCACGAGCTTCAGTCGCGCCTTGCTCAGTTCTTCCTCGCCCTCAACGCCGGACACCACCCGGCAGTTCTGGTAGAACCAGTGAAATGCAGTTGCAAGGTCTGTGGCGTAATGTGGCAGATGATGTGCCTCAAGGCTACGCGACATCATCGCGATCAGCTCAGGCAACTCCAGCATCTTCCGCACCAGGGCAAGCTCAGCATCGTGCGTTAGCAGGGACAAATCTGCGTCCTCAAAGTCAACGCCACGCTCCCCGGCGAGCCGCAAAATGCCCGATATCCGTGCGTGGGCGTACTGCACATAATAGACGGGATTCTCCTGCGATTGCTCCTTGGCAAGCTGCAGGTCGAACTCCATCTGGCTCTCCGCCGCTCTCGACAGGAAGAAGTAACGACAGGCGTCCGCTCCGACCTCATCTATCACCTCCCGAAGTGTGATGATGTCTCCCGCGCGCTTGGAGAGGCGCACCGTCTCGCCGCCTCGCTTTAGCGTTACCAACTGATTTATTATCAGCGTCAGCCTGTCCTCCGGCATCCCCAGCGCCGCGACCAGCGCCTTCATGAATAGCGCGTGCCCCTGATGGTCCGCTCCCCAGATATTGATCACGCGGTCGAACTCGCGCTCGTAGAGCTTGTTGTAGTGGTACGCGACATCCGACGCGAAGTATGTCGGAATGCCGTTGCCTCGCACGAGCACCTTGTCCCTGTCGTCGCCCAGCAGCGTTGACGCAAACCAGACCGCATCATCGTGTTCTGTGACATACCCTCTGTCGCGCAGCATCGACATCGAGCTCTCGAACTGTCCGTTCACAAAGAGAGTCTTCTCGTTGAACCACTCGTCAAACTCTATCCTGAGCCTTACAAGGTCCTCCCGTATACGCGCCATGAACTTGTCAACGCCGAGTTCGCCTAGCGCCTCCTGTGCCTCAGACGTTGGAACGTCCCGGAACCTCTCACCTTCTTCAAGGAATATTTCCGCCGCTAGATCAACCATGTATTCGCCATGGTACCCATCTTCAGGCACTTCGGCGTCCAGACCGCACTGCTGCAGGTAACGAGCGTGCAATGAGCGAGCGAAATGTCCGATCTGCGCTCCGGCGTCGTTGAAGTAGTACTCGCGGGTAACCTTGTAGCCTGCCGCCTGCATAACGTTCGCCAGCGCGCTACCAATTACTCCGCCCCGAGCATGGGCGATGTGCAGCGGCCCCACGGGATTCGCGCTCACAAACTCAATCTGCACCCTTTGACCACCGCCCACGTCAATATTGCCGAACTCGTTCCCCGCGCCTGCAATTGCTTCCACTTGCTGCTGAAGCCACGAATGCTTGACGGCAAAGTTAATGAAACCAGGTGGAGCGACCGTCGCCGACTCCAGCAATGCTCCGTCCTCATCAGAATTCGGCATATGCGCTGCCAGCCGCTCTGCAATCTGCAGCGGGTTCATTCGCATTGGACGCGCCAATTTCAGTGGGAGGCTCGTCGCAAAGTCCCCGTGTTCCAGGTTCTGCGGACGCTCAACCGCGATGTCCTCCACCTCAACAGTGGGCAGTTCATCGGCCTCCTGCGCCGTAATCAGCGCATTTCTGACCAGTTCGGCAATCTGCTCTCTTACAATCACGCCACCCTCTCCAAGTTAGCAATCTGAATCAACGATACCAAAGCCCGTGCGGCTCCGCTACCCAATTGCAGGCATTTGACCTGCCGCGTGGTATCTACTCTAAGGAAATGCATGGCCGGATTCTCTCCAATGTCCTCTCACCAATTCCGGGTACCTTGTCGAGTTCCTCAACCCTCATAAAACGACCGCTGGCGTTGCGATAGACCACGATTGCCTGTGCCCTTACGGGCCCTATTCCCGGAAGCATCTCCAACTGCTCCACTCCGGCTTCATTGATATTCACCGCTGCTTCGCAATCTGCAGGCGCCCCATCCGGTTCCACCGTAGCAGTCGGCGCTGTTTGCGTTCTATTTGGCGCTCGCCATCCCGCATCGACCGCCTCCTGCTCAGTGCAAAACCACCGCTCGCCCGCAGCAATGTCAATCTCCGTGCGGTCGTACCAAGGGCTGTCAGGAGTGTGATACACGCGATCGCCGCTCTCCACGTTGATGTTCCCCTTAATGCGGCAATGTTCAGGCACAGGAGTACGCGTTGCCGTAGGAGTTGCAGTTGCTGTCGAAGTTGCAGTTAGAGTGGATGTCGCAGTTGCAGTTGGAATTGCCGTAGCCGAGGGCAAGGGAGGATATGTAGCCGCCGCCGCAGCTGCAGTAGTGGCTGTGGGAGTAAGCGTAGATGTTTGCAAAACCATCGGTACAACCGTCTGTACGGCTGCCGGCTCCCGAGTAGAAGTGACTGTTGCTGTGGGGGTTAGCGCGACCGCGGCGCCTTGCACAGTTGAAGCCGGAGGCGTAGGTGTAGATGTGGACTCCAGAACTGGAACTGCGGTGGGCGCAGCGGTCGGAGTGGTGCCAGTCGGAGACGGAGCAACCACCGCAGGCGGCTCAGGCGTTGGCGTGGACGAGGGCAGGGAAGTGACGCTGACCAATGAGATCACAGCGAGTACCGCAGTCGGCACGACAACGATGTCAGCAGCCTCAGCCGTGGGACTCGCGGACATCGGTGTTGCCGTCGCCGCCTGCAACTCGCTTATCAGTATTGGCGCCACAGTAGAAGTAGGCGCAGGCGTTACTGCGCTGACGGTTGGAACCGTAGTCAGCGACACCGAGACCCCGGCTGCGGATGTTACTTGCTCGCTAACGCCAGTGTCAGGTGAGTCCTCGCACGCCATGAACAAAGACAGCAAAAATGCAAGTGCGACGAGCCAGACCCATTTGGCCAGTCTCCCAATGCGACCGCCGGTACGCCCCACCTGAGAACCAGCGCTACGGAACGACCTCTAACGCGGCTTTCCCTGTCTCAGGTTCAAGTATCTCGCCGACGACTGCCCGCGTTTCCACACCCACATCATTCAGCGCAGTCAGCAGCGCCTCGGTCTTCTCCGGTGCCACTGCAATCAGCAGTCCTCCGGATGTCTGCGCGTCCGCCAGCAGTATCTGCGTCTGGTCCGAAATGTCAGGATGCCAGTCCACAACGCCATCCAGTGACTCCAGGTTGCGATGTGTCCCGCCCGGCGCTATACCCATGTCCAGGAGCTCGGCAACTCCCTCGATGACTGGAACTTCGCTAACACTGACCCGAGCGCGCACTACGCTACCCTCCGCTATGAGTCGCAGGTGACCCAGCAGGCCGAACCCGGTAATGTCCACGCAGGCACTCACACCCACGTGCATCATGGCCTCAGACGCCTTGCGGTTCAGCTGACCCATAATTTCAACCGCCCTGTCAATCACTTCAGCGCTCGCGCGTTCCTGCTTGCCCGCCGTGGTGATTATGCCCGTGCCGATTGGCTTCGTCAGGACCAGCACGTCGCCGGGCTTAGCCCCCGCATTTGTTACCTGCTCGCCCGGATGCACAACCCCGGTAACGGACATGCCGTATTTCGGTTCTGCATCGTCAACGGTGTGCCCGCCCACGATGAGAACTCCGGCCTCTTCCGCCTTCGACGCCCCGCCACTCAGTATCTCACCAAGAATCTCGTGCGGCAGGTCGATTGGAAAGCCCACGATGTTCAGCGCTATTACGGGCTTGCCACCCATCGCATAGACATCGCTCAGCGCATTCGTTGCCGCTATCTCGCCGAACTTGAACGGGTCGTCAACGATGGGCGGGAAGAAATCGACGGTCGAGATGATCGCCAATTCGTCGCTCATCTTGTAAACCGCGGCGTCATCCCCCGTGGATATGCCCACGAGCAGGTTAGGGTCGGTTATTGTCGGTAGCTGACGCAGAACCTGCGCCAGGTCCTTAGGACTGAACTTCGACGCTCAACCGGCGCAACTTGCCAACTCAGTAAGCCGAATTTCCTCATGTGTCTGCGTCATGTCTCTCTCCCCCAGGCTGTTGGATGCCGTTGCCCCCGCGTCGAAAGTTCAATTTGAACGATACACGCTTTCAGGATAACATTAGGCGAATATAATAACAGAATTAACGGAGGAACTTATGGCTGACTACTCAACAACGGTGGGGAATGTTGAATTGGTCGCTCTAACCGACGGACACGGCGACATGCAGCCCTTGGATGTATTTCCGGCGAGCAGCCTGGAAATATGGCAGTCCGAATACCCTGAGTTGCTGGACGGCGAGGTCATTCACCCGCGCTTCGGAACGACGGCAGTGCGTTCCGGCGGCAAGCTCATCATCGTGGACACAGGCCTGCAGGCTCCGGATGGCAAGCTCATCAGCGACATGCTCAGTAGGGGCATTGACCCGGCAGCCGTTGACCTCGTTGTACTCACGCACCTGCACCCGGACCATGTTGGCTGGAACCTGACAGACGGTAGCCCAACATTCCCCAATGCTCGTTACATCACCAGCCAGTCTGACTGGGACTTTTGGACCTCGCCTGAAATGCTGGAGTCTGCCGACAATGGCCATGTTACGGCCCAGGTCCTCCCGCTTGAGGATCTGAACATCGTTGACCTGATCAGCGACGATGACTACGCAATCACGGACGAGCTCACTGCGGTCAGCACGCCAGGACACACTCCGGGTCATATCTCAATTGTCGTGTCGTCAAACGGCGAGCGCGGCTACATTCTCGGTGATGTTGCCCATAGTCCCGCACAGGCGCATTACACCGACTGGAGCCCGGTCTTCGATGTTGACCCTGACCTCTCCCGTCGCACGCGGAATGCTGTCTTGGACAGCCTGGAATCGGATGGCGCTCTTGTATCCGCCGGTCACTTCCCCGGTAACGGGTTCGGACACTTTGTGCGAGACGGCGGTCGCCGCGTCTGGCAGGGCATCTAGCGCGGTTGCTCATACCCTTCGCTCAGACACTCCCTCTAAGCGCGTCCCAGCCTCAATAAGATGCGGAAATCCGAAAGATAGGCAACATTGTCTCAATTTCCGGTTGCAACCAAGAAATACAGGAGAAAACACAATGGCAGAACATAAGATTAGCGTTGGCAACGTCGAAGTCCTGTCCGTCAAGGACGGCTTCTCGGCTAAGCGTGACCCGACCGCGACATTCCCCGAGTCCGCTATCGACCAATGGCGCGAGTACCCCGAAATCCTTGACGAAAACGATCAAGTGCAGTCCAGGTACGGCTCGGTCGTACTGCGGTCCGAAGGCAAACTCATTCTGGTCGATACCGGCATGCAGACGGCTACCGGCGGAGACTTACTCAATGACATGCGCGTAAAGGGCGCCGCGCCCGAGGACATAGACATCGTCTTCCTTACGCATCTGCACCCGGACCATGTAGGCTGGAACATTGACCTGTCCTCCGGGAAGCCCGCCTTCCCCAACGCCCGCTATATCGCTCCAAGGTCCGACTACGAATACTGGATGCAGCCGGATGTCCTGGCGGCAGCCGAGCATGTGCAGCTGCATGTCGTGCCGCTAACCGAGCTCAAACTGATCGACTTATTCGACGAGGACTACAAGGTAACCGACGAGCTCATCACGGTTTCAACACCCGGCCATACACCTGGGCACACTTCGCTGATGATTGCGTCTGCCGGTGAGCGGGCTTTCGTGTTAGGAGATGTCGCCCACAGCCCTGCGCAGGCGCATTACACCGACTGGAACCCGATGTTCGACATCCAGCCGGACATCTCTCGTCCTACGCGACACCGCGTAATCGACATGCTGGAGTCAGAGGGTACCCTCGTGTCCGCGGGTCACTTCCCGGATCCAGGATTCGGCCACTTCGTCAAACTGGAGGGCAGGCGCATCTGGCAGGGCGTTTAACCGTCCCAACTTTCTACTTCGCCGACCCGAATTGGGAAAAATCAATGGCATAAGGTCGCCAATGGGTGCTGAGAAGATGTTCGCCCCCGCAACGGCAGAGTTCGTAAAGAGGTGCCGCGCCGGCCGTCTGGCGACTGCTGATGCGAGTGGTGCGCCTTACGCCGTCCCAATTTGCTTCGCGTTCGACGGCGCGCGCATTTATTCAGCGATCGACCTGAAGCCCAAGAGAGTGGGGGGCAGGGCACTCAAGCGCGTGCGGAACATAATGGAGAATCCGGAGGTTGCTCTAGTCATCGACGACTACTCGGAAGACTGGAGCAAGCTTGCCTATGTGATGGTGCGTGGCGTCGCGGAAATCATTGAAAACGGAGAAGAGCGTGACTGCGCTGAATCACTGCTGCGGCAAAAATACCCTCAGTATGCCACCATGCTGGAGCCTGGCTGCGCGATCATTCGTATTACTCCAGAGCGAGTGGTGAGCTGGGGCGCGGTCCGCTGACGATCCTGCCTGCGTAACAATGCCGAAACGGGTAGGAGAGTCGCGCGAGCCTTACAGTACGGACCTAAAAGTCCTCCATCCACGCGCGCTTGAATACGCCGTAGTGTCTGTCGCTGCCCTTGCCGGGCGCCTCAATGCTGACCAGTTCCCATCCTCTGCTTCCCATGCTGTTAAGCAGGTGCGAGGTGTATTCCCGCCTGTCGTCTTCCGCGACAATCTCAAGTCGTACCACCTCATACTCCCAGGACGGCAGACCCGGCGGAAGTTCGAACTCCTCAACATAGTCCAGCTCAGCTAAATCATCCTCGCTGATGTCGGCCCAGCTGTCTGCAGGGATCGGCTCATCGCAGTCAACACACACGCTGGCATCGCCAAAATCGTATGTCCCGCACTCAGGGCAAAAGTAAATCTTCATAGGCTGGGGATACCCCCTGTGGATCAATGGACGGGGATAGTTTTCGCGCCCGCGCTTGGCATATGCAATTAGCCTTGCAATTACCATGTCATCATCGAAGAACGCGTAATTAGATTATATCTGGGCGTGAAACAATTCACAAGTTGCAGCAGGCGACTAAATGTCAAATTCTACAAGTCGGCGGGGTGTAAGCTCACTCTTGAGACCCGCCACATCCGGCGCAACGCAATTATAGCCGCAACAGCCAGCAGACCGGTCGCAGAGAAGGTAAGCCCCCATTTCAGGGACTCTGGTGAGACATCCAGGATTGCCCCTGCCAGTATAGGACCGATTACTCCTCCCATAAAGCCGACGAACGAATGGACCGCCATCGTGGAGCCGAGTCTCGCAGGCTCGGCAACCTCGGTTACCGCTGTTGAGTAAATCGCCGAGTCTGCCGAAATAGCCCATCCGAGGACAATCGACGCGCCGACGATCAGAATCCACGGAAGCCCGATCATCCAGCCAATAGCGACCGAGCAGACACCACTGAGCGCGAAGATGGCAGATGCCGATCCCGCGCGTCCCCACCTGTCCGACATTGCGCCCCCCATCACCGGCCCAATGGCTCCGCTCGCCATCGCCAGCCCACCTATCGTTGCTGCGCCCACCACCGCGGTAACCTCATCCTCGCCGCGAGCAATCAGCGCCGCCGCCAGCAGTGCGGGAAGCCAGACGCGCACGATGTATAGCTCTGCCGCGTGCAATGAATATCCGGTGATATAGATTCGCGCAGCCTTATTCCGCAGAACGCTGAGGTCAAGCCTCCCTGACGAACTACCGGCAGACTGCGACCTGTGACTTCGCAGCAGCAGAAATGCAAGCAAAATGCTAGCGCCTGATGCCGCGCCCATTATCAGATACGCGTCACGCCACTCGAACCAGTTCATAAGCAAACCGGTCAGTGTAAGCGACACGCTGTTGGACGCGTAAAAGAATGTAACGAATGTGCCCACTGCGAAGCCGCGCCCTCTGTCCGCGAACCGCTCGGCGACAATGCGCATCCCCGGATTGTACACGCCAACCAAGCCCAGACCGGCAATCGCCCTCAGGATAGACGCGGTAATTGCATCATTGGCAATCAGGGGAAACAGGACATTCGCAACTGTGGATACCGTCGTGGAAAACACGAAAATTCGCGTCGAGCCCAGCCTGTCCGTAAGAGGCACCACGACCAGCGCCGATACTGCAAACCCGGCGAGATATGCGGAGAATATTGCCCCCGCCTGTGTGTTGTTTAATCCCCACTCGTCCTGAATGATGGGCAGAGCGGCAACATAGCTTGAAAACGGGAAGAGCAGCACGAACAGGGTCGTGGACATCATCAATAGCCAGCCGAGGCTCCGCAAATCTATCCCGGCGATGCGGTGATCGAGCAATGAAGTCCCAGCCTCTTCGCCTCGCACTACGCCTCCCCGAACTGATCTCGATTCCCTGATGAGCAGGGGGTTGCCGCTACCTGAACAGCGCCAGCAATTCCTTGGCACGCGCGGCAAGCTCTTCATCGTCAGTCAACTCGAGTGTGTGCTCGATGTCGGCGATGCCCTTTTCGGTCTCCTCCGCCATCAGGTACACCTGGCCCCTCAGGAAGAACAGCTGCGCCGCGTTTCCCTCGACCTCGATAGCGGATGTCAGGTCTCCCAGCGCGGCATCGAGGTCCTGCAGGGCGAAATAGACTCGCGCGCGTCCGTAATACGCATCTGTCATCTCGGGATCGAGCTGCAACGCTCTGGTCAGGTTCGTCACGGCATCATCGCTGTTGCCCTTGGCAATGTGAATGAGACCCCGATAGTAGTACGCCTCCGCGACATCCGGATTCAGCCGCAGCGCAGAATTCAGATCGGAGATAGTTTTCGCCTCGTCTCCGAATGCGTAATAGACGGACGCCCGTGCGGAGTAGGCCTCAGCATAGCGGGGATTCAGATGCAGCGCCTCGTTGAACTCGTCGAAGGCGTTTTGCAGCTGCCCCTGTTCGCGCAGCTCAACCCCCCGCGAGTAAGCAGCCTCCGCCTCTAACGCCCTCACCTCGGGTGTGCTGTCAGCGCATGCGCCTGCTAAGAAAGTCACCATCGCGGCGACAACTACGAAGCATATGCGGGCTAACCCTTGGGAGGGAGGTAACCTTAACTCCGAGATCATTCCAAT
>MPND01000189.1 GCA_002238855.1 SAR202 cluster bacterium bin90 | reverse complement strand
AAGCCGAAAAAGCTGGCCCTGACAGCTTGCATGCGAAAGTTACTGACAATACTCAATGCGATGGCGAAGTCGGGTCAGCGTTGGGCTCCTCGGGTCAATTCAA
Source organism: SAR202 cluster bacterium bin90 (assembly GCA_002238855.1). Lineage (GTDB taxonomy): Bacteria > Chloroflexota > Dehalococcoidia > Lucifugimonadales > JADFKI01 > Bin90. The sequence goes on along the minus strand of MPND01000189.1, from coordinate 2,685 downwards.
CTTGACTTTCGAGACGGTTGCTCGCTCCTTGCCAAACATTCCGTATTAGGAATATAATTGATTGATGGCGTGGGAAGTTGAGTACACAGACCAGTTTGGCGACTGGTGGCTTGAATTGTCCGAGAGCCAGCAGAACATCGTCGCCGCAAGGGTGGACCTGTTGGCGGAACGCGGGCCGCACTTGCCATACCCTTATTCGTCGGACATAAACGGGTCGCGGCATGGGGTTATGCGCGAACTGCGAGCGCAGGCAGGCGGCAATCCCCTGAGAGTCTTCTACGCCTTTGATCCCAGGCGAGCCGCGATACTTCTCATTGGGGTAGACAAGACCGGCAACGACAGATTCTACGAGGAGTACGTGCCGGCGGCGGACGATCTCTATGACGAGCATCTGGAAGAACTGCGAAGGGAGGAACTGATCTGATGAGTGGCCGACATTCATTTAGCGAATTGACCAAGGATTTCACGCCGGAGCGCCGCCGGCGCATTGCCGAGATGAAGAGTGAGTTGCTGGCGGAGATGCCGTTGCATGAGTTGCGCCGCGCACGGGCGCTGACCCAGGGAGACATGGCGAAGATGCTGAAGGTGAACCAACCCGCCGTGTCCAAGCTGGAGCAGAGGGCCGACATATATGTGTCCAGCCTGCGCTCATACATTGAGGCAGTTGGCGGGAAGCTGAAGATCGTGGCCGAATTTCCTGAAGGTGAAGTTGCAATCACAAATTTCTCTGAGGTTGGAGAAGCGGTGGCCATCTCCAGGGAGGTGGAGGGTAAGCAATTGAAAGGTGTGACTGGCGTTAAGGATTAATCACACTCATTGTCGGCAAAGCTCTCTGGAGGAAGTGCTATGTCCAGACCAGTTGAATCCGAACTGACCATTTCCTGCCTTCAGTGCGATTGGTCGGTAGAGACCGTGAACACTCCGGCCCAGCTGTCGTCTGCGTTCCTCGAAGCCGCCTACTCTCACGCGGATGAACATGAGCAGCACGCCTTTGAGGTCGTTCGGCGCTAGAGAAAATACAACCGTTGGTGTTAGTTTAAGACATAGTTGAAAAGGCCACGAAGTTGATATCGAGTAACGTCTCATTTAGTCAAGCGGGAGTAGTCTATTGTCAATACTCAAAAAGCTGCTGAGATCAAAAAGGACGGAAACAGCAGGTAGGATTAATCCGGGAACTCTACCTATAAGAGATGGCGAAGTGGGCAAGCTCGAATCTGTACTCGAGAAGCACAACTCTGAATCGTGGTGGGATCTTCAATGCATGAGAGTCTTGGATAGAACTATACCCCAAGATCTTCTAGATAGACTAGAACCTGCCTCAGTCGAAGCGAGGGCAGTTCTCGCAGAAGTTACTTCTCAGAGTCACGTGGAGTTGTTAATTCTCGCAAGGAATACTCTCTACAGACGCTACTGCAATAGATGGGAGCAGCAAGCATGGATGGAGGCTCTGAGCACCTGGAACCGATTTAGGATTCAGACTCACCATGATATAGTCGTCCAGTTTGAGGATCTCCAGTCTCTAGCCGAGGCTATATCTAGTTTTCTCAGATTCGTCAACTATACCGACGCTTGGGCGGGGGTGGCCATGAGCGCTCCTGAATCTCCCGACGAAGATGAACATCTTATGAGGGCTAACAGGGCTAATATAGACTACTACGGTGACCTAATTCTCAGAGAAGCTAACAACTCCATAACTCAGATATTCAACGATATGACTGGGCAGGGCAACCGACGGTTACCTGAAGGAATAGCTGAAGTTCTAATCTCAGATATAGAAGAAACTTCTGCAAGCATCCTTCGAAATGCTACGTCCAAAACAGTTGGATAAGTGTCTGGAATAGATCACAAGCCGCATCCTCTCGTACTATCCTCGCAGCGACGAAGCCACATCAGGAAACCCCTCAGCCCGAATCCACCGGAAAGCGCTGTGACTGCGCAGTAAAGGGAGGGGATAGCCGTGGATGAGATCGTAAGGCCGGATTCGAATGGATGGTGCATCTGTCAGTCGGAGCAGCAGAGAACCCTCACCGGTCCGTCTGGAGCGAGTTGAGAGGACCTCTGAGAGGCTCACAGATGAGAATGAAGTTGGCGGACCGATAGAAGAGACGCCGCGTCAACTCGGTAACGGAATGGTTCGCAGTCTGGCCTGCGCGAGACCGAACTGTGTTCCCCGGCGACAGCCGCAGGTAGGTGCAAGGAAATACCAACATTTGTTGCATCATGTCGCCCCTTGTGCGCAGGTGGGCAATCCGGACATAAGCAGACGTTCTCAGGAGCGAAACCCCCATCAAAGGCCGTTTTCTGGAGCCATCCTAAATGCGTTATAATTACCATTATACCGCATATAGGAAGTAGCCAGAATGACCCTCCAGAGACAACAGCCTCAGCCCGAAAATGCACCTGCCGTCTTGACCGATGAACAACGTCGGAGAGTGGCGGACGCTCTCGAGAACGCCCAGTCAGAGAACACTCGCAGGAACTATGCGAGTCAGTTCGGGAAATTCAGGTCGTGGTGTGAGCAGGAAGATTTTTCTTACCGGCCGGCACAACCTGAAGTTCTGGCCGCATATACCGCGGAACTTGCCGATGATGGCAAGAGCATGTCCACGATCAGACTTGCCGTGGCGGCAATAGTCGATGCTCACAGGCGGGTGGGACTGGAGTCGCCTCAGACCGCCGGCGTCA
>MPND01000188.1 GCA_002238855.1 SAR202 cluster bacterium bin90 | reverse complement strand
TGGGCGTCGAGTAAGTGCAGGAGCTTAGCCAAGGTCTACGAGTTCTACCAAGTTACTCTTCCTGGAACCCGAGACCATAGTTCGGTGTGGTGTGCATTCCTGCAACCTCTGCCAAGTACAGGGCGCTTCTTGCTGTGTCGCTTTGCGGTCTTCCACTCCACGCCCGTGGCTGGCTGGATTGCGGAGCTGAAAAACTCCTGCTAGTCCACTTTTAAGGTCTTTTCGTAGGCCAAGCCCTGCTTCTACCTTCTGGTATAACCCAACCCCCACATCATTAGAGTTGTAGCTGATAGCCTTTTCCTTACACATTGCCTTCAACACTGCCTCGATAGTCGTACCGCATCTGGTAGCACAGTCAATATATCTTCCCGACCTATATGCTTGAAGCGCTGACCTGAAATCTTCTTCCGCTGTCTTTAGCATTGGATTGTTGAACAACTTAATGGCTGGTTCCATCAACTCATGTCGCTCGAAGTCCGTGCCGACGATTTCAAATCTGCTAACACCGTCTGACATCACGAGACTGTAAGGTATTGCCGACTCCTTTAGCCCCGATCCACCGAAGCAGAGGTTATCGGAGGTCCGCATAAGGGTTGAAAAGGTGCTCCCGCATATCTGGGATAATGGTTTATGGACATAGAACCAACCAGATACGAGGAGCACCCATTAGATGATAGCATCCGAGCGTCCTGACCGCATCCAGGTAGCCTTCGACGACCACCGCCTGGTGGCCAATGCCGGACTGCTGTTGCCGGTTACCCTGGCCGAGCGTCTGGGCTTGAGCGAACTTGCGGACAGCCACCTTGACCTGGGGGATGCGCCGGGTCGGGCGAATGTGGGAGACAAGATACTGACCCTGGCGGCATCCGCTCTGGCAGGGGGCGATTGCATAGACGACGCGGACGCGCTGCGGTCCGGCGGGACAGGGAGAGTGCTGGGCTGTACGGTCAAGGCGCCGTCCACGCTGGGTACATTCCTGCGCAGCTTCCGCTGGGGACACGTGCGACAACTGGACCGTGTGAGCCGGGAACTGCTGGCGCGAGCCTGGCCCGCGGGGGCAGGACCGGGAGACTCGCCTCTGACGATCGACCTGGACTCCACCGTCTGCGAGACCTACGGGCTGGCGAAGGAGGGAGCCAGCCAGCACAACTACACAGGTCAGCGGGGCTATCATCCGCTGGTTGCCGTCGCCGCAGGCACAGGAGACGTGCTGATGGCACGACTGCGCAAGGGCCGGGCCAACACCGTACGGGGGGCGGCCAACTTCCTGCGCGAGACGCTGAGCAGAGTACGCTACGCAGGAGCCACGGGAGCGCTCACCGTACGGGCCGACAGCGGCTTCTACGCCCACGACATCGTCAGCGTCTGCCGCAGCAACGATGTGCGCTTCTCCATCACCGTCCGCCAGCACCGGAGCTTGCGCAATCTCATAGAGGCCATACCCGAGACCGACTGGACACCCATACCCTACTGGATGGATGGAGCAGCAGACGTTGCCGAGACGACCTACACTCCCTTCGGAGGTGAGCCTGACGCAGCGTCTGTGCGTCTTATCGTCCGCAGGGTCAGGCCCACGCCCGGTTCCCAACTGGCGCTGTTTGCCAGCTACAGCTATCACGCCTTCATCACCGACCGGGAGGGCGACACTCTCCAACTGGAGGCCGATCACCGCCGACACGCCGAGATCGAGAACGCCATACGCGACCTGAAGTACGGTGTGGGACTCAACCACCTGCCGTCGGGTCGCTTCGCAGCCAACGCTGCCTGGATGGCCGTGCAAGTGATGGCACACAACCTTGCCCGCTGGACCGCCCGCATCGGTCTGGGGGAGCAGGCAGTGACCACAAAGACTCTCAGACGACGCTTCTTCTCCCTTGTCGGACGGCTCACACGCTCGGCACGCCGTATTACCTTGCATCTACCCCGGGGCTGGCCCTGGGGAACACAGTTCGGCAACGCGCTGGCCAGAATGCGCACCATTCCGTTACCGAGCTGACGGCGGCGACTGCCCACCGTACACCTCACAACCCATCACATCCCCAGACTCGCACCGGACCGCGAGTATCCCCTGCTGCCCACCCATCCGTAAACTTCACCCGGAATCGTCACTGTGAGCCTTCATTGGCGTCCAGTATCACGACCGGACCCCTTCAGAACGCTCCAACGCAGGCATCATACACGGACTGCCACCTTGCCGCGTCCTTCACTCACGCTCCAGCGAATATAACTCTACTCTTCGGTGGATTCGGGTTTAGAAATTCGTTGACATCGGAGATTGCAAGATAGAGATCCTCCCATTTAGGGGCTTTCGGCGCGCTTAATATAGAATATGCTGACGAACCCGTCATCGCGCGAATAGAATCGCCGTGATAACTAAGAACCACCTCCAGAACTTCCCAGAAATCGGAGCCTTCAGCTTCCCTCAGATAATCGGAAAATTGTCCGAACGGATATGATGACGAGCCGGATTGTAGAGGGATCGCTTTTTGTAATTCAACCTGATGCTTGATAAATGCCCAACCAGCAGTATCGGCGCACTGTTGAAAATAGTTCATTCTCATCAGCACTCGATTACGGAATTCAAACGGCACAGATGTAATCTCCGGCTGAGCATCGATTAGAGAGCGATTACGCCGCGAAAATCTGTCGAATAAAGCATTCAGGTTCATCGTTTCACTAGAATATCAGTCAAGGAGTAAGTATGACCACATCCAGCATCGTTGAAGAACCGCACCATGTCATGATTGACAGCCTTCCGGATCCAAGGCTGAGGGTTCAGGGCACTTTGATTCTGGAT
>MPND01000187.1 GCA_002238855.1 SAR202 cluster bacterium bin90 | reverse complement strand
GTGGCGGTTTCGTCGGCTGGGGTTCCAGGACAGTTAGCATCTCCGTCTGCAAGAGTGGTCCAAGGCTGCTCGCCATCCACTGAACACTGAACAGTGTAGCCAGTGATCGCGTTGCTGCCCTGCGACGGAGCACTCCAAGAGAGGTCAACCATCGTGAAATCTGTCGAATCTACGGTCGCCTTGAACCCACTCGGCGCACCCGGCTGCGTACCAGCCTTCGGAAGGGTCACGTCTGTTGTTTGAGTGAAGTAGAGCCCCATACCAACGCTGTTGATAGCCGCCACCCGGTAGCGCACTGACTTACTAGCCAGGGAACTGTGGGTATCGGAGTAATACAATTTATTGTTCCCAGTGTTGGCGCTCGCAACTACCCACGTCGTGCCGCCGTTGGTCGAGCGATCAATCTTGTAGCCCGTTACCGTGCCAGGGGACGGCGTCGCCGCGGTCACTACGAGTTCAACCGTCTGCGTTCCCACCGCCGTCGCTGTCAAGCCCCCCGGCGCGGGAGGAGGGATAATAGCTTGCGGGTTAGCAGTTTGCGCGAAGATTTGCTGGGTTGAAAACAGCAACCCGAAAGCTAGCATCAGAAGGGGCAAAATAAAACGCGGGGCTAAGAGATAAGTGCTTCTCATGTATTCAATACATCCTTTCGTTCAGTGATTGAGGAAATGTCTCCTTAAAATACATTCCCGCCGCTCATGTTTGGATACTGGATTTGCCTGGTTCGTACCTCTGGTGCCGCGACCACCAATTCGCGGCTGGCTCTTCTTGCCTTGTCAAATTAATTCTGAAGTCCACGCTGATGGCACAAAAGCGCGTTTGTTCACTCGTATATCTCAAAACAGTATCGCGCCCATCTTACCTTTTCAAGGTTTTGTGCTGAACACATTCTTAATTTATTCCCAGATGCCTGTCAGATTACTTTCTGCACAATAGCATAGGTACGCCTCCCGCACAGGCACGCAGGGTCAACAGTATCGGAGTTCTATTACGGGAGTATTACAGGGGAAACGATAAACTAGTGAGAATATTGAAGGTAATGACATACTTGTTGCACGTATGTAGGAATTTAACCTTACGGATGTTCTATAATATGACAGAGACATTCACGAAGGACAGGAAATGGTCAAGGCCGTCGAGACCAGGGTATACAGACTGCATCACGACTCCCAGATGAGCGAGCGCATAGGCTATCTCGCCTCGCAGCAGCGCCTCGCCTACAATGTCGCGGCAGGCATTCTCAACAGAACGCCGGACATAGCACTGCGCCGGTCTCCACGGCATCCTGACGGCCTGCTCGGACAGCTAACCCGATGGCGACATCAGGACAGCCGCGCCCAAGCGCCATACATAGTCCATCAGGCGGGAGCGCAGCACGCCTGGATGGCGAACGACCTGATGAGGCAAGAGCGCAATTCTCGCCTTCAGCGCCTTGAGAACGGCTCGTCGCGCTCGTCAGACCACAGGCAGCACCGCAGGACTCTGGCGAGGCGCAGCCGAAAGCATGGAACCTCCACGCTCACATCGCTGACTCCGCCCGTCAGGCTGGAAGACAGCACCTTCACAATAATGGGCGCAAGAGACATAGTGCTGCGGACGAAGAAGCCGGTGCCCGAAGATCTGGACATCCGCTCGTTCCAACTCGTCGAGGTCAGGAATGCCTGTCGGGGGGCGAACGGAGCGTTGCGCAAGCGTCGATACGCGCTGCACCTTCAGGTGGCCGTGGAATATCCGGATCCACCCGTGCCCGAAGCCATCCGGTCGGCGGAAGACATACTCGGCATAGACGACGGCGTGAAGCGGCAACTCACCCTCAGCAACGGAGACGTGCTGCATCACGACGATGGCGACAAAATAAATCGTCTGCGACGGATGAGAGCAGGAGCGCAGCGCAAAAAGCGCGGCTCAAAGAGAAAGGCCCGCCTGCTCAAAAGGGCGAGAGCCGAGGCTCGCAAGACACGCGCCAACCGCAGAAGAGTCCTGCTTACCGAGGTCAAGAACATCTATGAAGTTATGAAGCCGAAGGCGATAGCGGTTGAAGACAAGAGCCACAGGCATCTGTCGACCTCCGCTCGCGGTACTCGCGAAAGTCCCGGCACGAGAGTCAGGGCGAAGGCGGGACTGAACAGGTCTCTCAGGGACGCCGCCCTCTCGGAGCGCCTCTCTCTGCTGACATCCGAAGCAAGAAAGTCAGGCATAGCAATATACGCCGTGTGGCCGCAGGGTTCTTCCCAGACCTGCTCGGCCTGCGGATACAGGCATCGGAACAACCGCGAAAGCCAAGCGGCGTTCCGGTGTCTTTCGTGTGGATACGCACTGAATGCGGACACAAACGCCGCACGTATCCTGCGAAACCGCGCCTATCACGTGGTCTGCTCGATAGTGGGCCGAGAGCGAGATGAAGGCGCGCCAACCGGGTGGCGGGTGAAGCCGTCCGTGTCGGAGAGACTGTCTCCGGCAAAAGGCGTGTTCAAGCCGGAAGGCGGCAGTATGCGGCACAACGCCGCGGGACGAGAGGCTCACACCTCGGGGTCCGCCGCCCAAGGCCGGTTCGTGAAAGACTACGAACCCAGACGCTCTAAGACGACTTGACGTGCGTTAAGTATGTTATTACCCAACTGGATATATGATCTTTCAACGAGATAATCTGCGACGTAGTAAACACCACGCCTCAAAGGGCGAGGACTTCTCTCCATACTGGAACGAGCAACCGTCTCGAAAGTCAAGTTGAATTGACCCGAGGAGCCCAACGCTGACCCGACTTCGCCATCGCATTGAGTATTGTCAGTAACTTTCGCATGCAAGCTGTCAGGGCCAGCTTTTTCGGCTT
>MPND01000186.1 GCA_002238855.1 SAR202 cluster bacterium bin90 | reverse complement strand
GGTGCACTGATGTTAATATAGGGCAATCCTGATAACGGAGCGTCTGTCGCATGGATGTCAGCGTCCATCCGGTTGTGGGCTGGATTCTCATGACCGGCGCGACCCTCGCACTTGGCGAGGGCATGAGGAACGACCGCCACGTCGTATACCTTGCGACGCTGGCTGGCGTGTTTGCCGTTTCTTTCTTTCTGAGTTGAAGACTGAACCGCACATGCCGGACCGGACGGCACGACCGCATCGCAGCTCGGCAGACCGGCGTCCGTTCACGTGAGCGGCAGGACGGCACAGAGCCTAAACATCAGGCGCCATATCCACCCGTGCCGCGGTCGCATATCCGCCCTGAATCGCGCTATAGCACTGAAGCCGGCTTACCGGCGGTGCGCTCCGGACACTTGCGAACAGGTCACCATACTGACGCTCGTTAGCGCGGATTGGTCCGGTGTTTACGTAAACGTCACGGGCGCTTGGGCGAACTTGTGCTGAGGTTGTGCAGGAGCTCCCGCGCCCTCCGGTCCTCCGGCCCTCCGGTGAACGCCAACCGTGAACGTGCGTGAACGTGGTCGCATCCGGAGCGGCGGACTCCGCGTCGCGCACGAACTGAATCAGGCATGTGTCACCCGGGTGACACATAGAACCCATAAGGAAAAATACTTACATGACACATGATGAAATGGATTCCTCTCTGCCGCAAGGCGGCGGTGTAACCGTATGTGTCACTTTGGGTGGCACATGCCGGAATCCTGGTGACCGCTCAGGACAAGGTGGCACATGCCCTATTCAACGTGCCTGTGGCCACGATGGTGCGTCCCTCGGAGGCGAAGTCGGTCAAGGCGGAGAAGCGTCATTGACATAGTGCCGCCCGGTGTGTCAGACTCTTGCGCGGTCTTGGGAGCGTGTCTTGCTCTGTGATGTGGGGTTGCAGGTGGGTGCGAGCGGCCGCTCCATCGAGCCTGGCTACCGGCAGGTCCGGCGGTGTGCACACCCGGAGCACCGCGATACGCCTCCCGTTCTCCCCCTGGGCTTTCCCCTGTCGGTAATGCGTCATGCATCGTGCGATCCGCGAGCAATATGACGAATATCAGTGCAATTTGCGCCGTTTTCAGACCATTTCGCCTGATACGGCCATATCCCGTGAGATAATTGAAGTATCAATATCTGTTCCGCAGCCTTCGAGCGGTCGTAGCCGACACGGTCGGAACCATCTCCGGTTACGGGCATCCCGGTCTACCAGTTGCAGCGGCGCTCTTCATTATGCCCGCGACACTCTCCCTCACGCAGCGCCGCACATCCTGTGTACACGCCTGCAATTTGCCGTAATGCGCATCCTCCCCGGACTTCGCCGCCCCTTCGGGTCTCTCCCTGCCTGACTCCTACTCCGTATCTCCTACAACAGGGGCAAGCTGCGCCATTTTCGTCTTGCCTGATTCTGAAGACCCCCGGCCCGTCTATCCATTCACGTCCAGCGTAAGTCGCACCCGACATCCTCTTCGCAGACCTCACCACCCTTTTCCCCACCTGACGTTCATCGCCGCGTCTTATATACCCTGGGCGAACTGCTTCCTTCTCACCCGTCAGCGCCTTCACCTCAACTCTCTCGAACGTGCCGAAAGCCCGTCTGCACGATCCTGTCCCCCGTGCGCTTCCCGTCCGTGACCCGTAGCGCGTCTTTCAGCGCGATTCTCTCTTTCACCTCCATGCGGCCCCTGATTAATCGGCCTTAAGAGGTTCTGACTGGGGTTATTCTGGCAAATTGGGCAATAGTTTATCTTAACTTTACCACAATGAAGAACGTCTTTACCCACACTTTAGCCGCGAATCTTTATAATTCCTCCAACTGGGTACTTGTGTCTCGATGGGTAGGACCCAATGGGGCACAGCCCACCAAGCCGGAGCAGCAACAGCGCCGCCGCAGGCCCTGTCCCGTAGGACTGGCTGGGAAGGCGAAGCGAGGTTGAGAGGAGAACGAAACGCCATGTACGGAATCGTCGACCGATTGAACCGAATGGTGACCGACCTCGCGGCATTGGAAGAGCTGCTGTCAGTCCCTGACCCTGTCGGTCAATTGCGTGCATTCCGCGACTCTCTGGATGGGGACGGGCGATTGGTTAAGCTGAAATCGCTGGCTCTTGCCCAACTAGACGAGTTGCTGAACGACATCAGTCCTGCGGATCGACTGCATGCGTTTCGTGTTTTTCTCGATGCTGACGAACGATTGGCTAAACTGAAATGCCTGGCCGCCGAGCAGAGCCGGGGTCTTGACATTTTCGACGTGCTGAAAATCCACCGTCGGGAGTACGTCCACTCCAACTTTCTTGCCTGGCTGCTCGATCCCCGGCAAAGCCACGGCATCGAGAGTCACTTTCTCCGGAGCTTCCTGTCCTGTACCGTAGAGGCGGCGAAGCGGCAGGCCATCTGCACGATGTCACCTGACAGAATCCATTCAATCGACTGGTCGGAAACCGAAGTGCGTCGCGAGTGGCGTTACATTGACATCCTGATACTCAATAGGAAAGAGGGCTTCGTTTGCGCCATCGAGAACAAGGTCTGGGCCGATGAGGGATTTGGGGAAGCCGGCAGGAGCCAACTCGCCTGGTACAGAGAAACCCTGGAGAGTGAATTCCCGGACTTCGACAAGCATCTTGTGTTCCTTTCGCCACGCGGGATGGAAACAAAGAGTGAGACGGAGAGGAAGTTCTGGGTGCCGGAGGACTATGTCGCCATCCAACAATTGATTATGGAAACTCTCCGGGGGAATAGCGACAGGATCAGTCCGGAGGTCCAGTGGTTCCTCGCGCAGTATGAGGCAACATTGAGGAGGAATATCGTGACCGAGAGCAGTGAAGTAGGCGAACTCGCCAGACAGATCTACCTGGAACACCGTGAAGCGATC
>MPND01000031.1 GCA_002238855.1 SAR202 cluster bacterium bin90 | reverse complement strand
AGCGCAGTGTTCGCCGTTAACAATGTCGCCAAGCCTGCCAATCGACTGAACCAGCAGTAGGGCCGGCGCAGTCAAATCTGCGATTACTCCGATGGGGTGTTTCGCCACAAACGAATACGCCGCTCCTCCAATGAACCCTCCCAATATTCCGCCCCAGACACCAATACCGCCACTCCAGACGAACAGTATTTGCAGCAAGTTGTGCTGGTAAAAGCCCCAATTATCAATCACATGTACTAGCCGCGCTCCAATTATTCCGCCCAGAATCGCCCAAATAGCTATCGAATAGATGTCGTCGGGGTCGATGCCCTTCATCGGAGCCCAACGCCCAACCAGATAGACCGCTGTTGCCACGGCTATGAAGCTGAAGAATCCGTGCCAGCTAAGCAGGAACGATCCTGACGAAATCAGAAACGGTCCAACGTCAATATCAATCATTTTCTGCCTGCACTTGTCTAGTTTGAACCGTACATTAAGCACACCAGCACTACATTTTCGTGCCAAATACTGCTCGCTGTCTTGCGGCAGTCTGCTCGTACGGCAGAACAAAAAATAGCGGTGTGAAGTAGATGTGTCAATAGGATGCACATCAGGCAAGCGAGCAATGGTTATGCTAGAATGAGAAATAGCGAGTCAATTTTAGGGAGAGTTTAAGACAGTTGCAGAGTAATGTTGACGGATTTCTGAACTACATGACCGTTGAGCGTGGGATTTCTCCAAATACGCTGGCAGCATACAGGAGCGACCTGACTCAATTGGTCGGGTATCTGACAGCAAACCACCTCAATGGCAACGGTAGTGGCTGGGGCGATGTTGATGAAGATATGATGTCAAAGTACTTGCTTCACCTCCACGCCCTTGAGTATTCCGATACCACACGCGCTCGAAAGGTAGCCTCCAGCAAATCGCTGTTTGGCTTCCTTTTGGACGAAGGCATTGTCAGCAATGACCCGACTGAAAATATCAGTTCCCCCCGCATTGGACGGTCGCTTCCGGATACGCTGAGCATCGAGGAAATAGAGAACTTACTTGTTTCAGCATCGCAGCAGGATACGCCGGACAGTCTCCGAGACCGTGCGATGTTTGAGCTAATATACGCCTGCGGATTGCGCGTTACAGAACTCGTTTCTCTCAACATGGAAGACTTGGAGCTTGAGCAAGGAAGTGTCCGGTGCCTCGGAAAGGGTGGAAAGGAGCGCATGATCCCGGTACATGATAGTGCGGTCGCGGTGCTCCGACGTTACATATTGGACGCCCGCCCGTCATTCTTGAAGAAGGACTCGGAACGCTCTCTATTCCTCAATAGGCGAGGTCAGCGTCTCAGCCGACAGGGATTCTGGCTCATATTGAAATCTCATGCAAAACGGGCCGGCATATCAAAGAAAATCACGCCGCATACGCTTCGGCATAGTTTCGCTACTCACCTTCTGCAAGGAGGTGCCCCACTGCGGCACGTTCAGGAGCTATTAGGCCACTCTAGCATCACGACGACCCAGGTTTATACTCACCTTACCAGTGAGCATGTTCGTACTGAGTACGACAAGTCTCACCCTCGCGCGTAGAAGCAATTTCAGGGACGTTTTAGAGATTCCATGCTAAAAGCAACCTGAGACATCCCGAAGAATCGACAGCAGTCACAGGAGTAAGCTAAATGCCCAGCAAAGCGCAGCGTGCAGCTTCACGACAAGCTCGCCTCAGCCGCAGAAGGCGACGAGGCAAGGGAACATCTCAAACCTTCCAAGCCGGACCCACGCAGCCGACTGCTGTAAGCGACGCCGCCAGCGAAGCTCCAAGCCGCCAGGTAAGGCAGGCTACATCCGTCCGATCAAGTGCGACGACTTCAGGGCCTTCTATCTCCGGACCCGCCCCTCGCGCCAGGCGAAGGTCAAGTGAGGCAGGAACGCCGCTCGTTAGCAGATACCTCGGCAGAGAGCTCAGGCAAATTGGAATCATTACTTCGCTGATTGCAGTTATTCTCGCCGGTCTGACCCTAGTCCTGGGATAGTTAATCGACGGCCCAAAAGATGCCGATACTATTCTTCGGAATGACAGCATGCCGCAAGCTGATTTCTCAGAACATCTTAAAGCTACGCCCTCTAAGCCTGGGGTGTACCTCATGCGCGACGATGCTGGTGAAGTGCTTTACGTGGGCAAGGCTGCAGGACTCCGCAGTCGCGTAAGCTCGTATTTCAACCCTGGCGCCAGCCACCCACGTAAGATTTCAAATATGGTGAGCAAGGTTGCCGACTACGAGTATATCGTCACCGAGTCTGAGCAAGAAGCGCTTATCCTCGAATGCAACCTCATCAAAGAACATCAGCCTCCCTACAACGCCCGCCTGAAGGACGACAAGAGCTATCCTTTCATCAAGATTGATGTTTCTGAAGACTTTCCTCAGGTGTACATCACACGAAGGGTCAAGAAGGACGGCTCCCGCTACTTTGGGCCTTTTGCGAGTGCAGGTAGTGTACGTCGTACACTTAGCCTGCTGAAGAAACTATTCCCCTACCGCTCCTGCACGAAGACCATCACTGGGAATGATGCTCGCCCCTGCCTCGATTTCCATATCCACAGATGCGTGGGACCGTGTATCGGCGCCGTTGACAATGTGGAATACTCGGAGGTCATAGATCAGGTTATCCTATTTCTGGAAGGCAAGACAAATAGAGTCGTCGGCTCGATAAAGAAACGCATGCTGGAGGCTGCCGACAGTCTCGAATTTGAGAGAGCAGCTGTGCTGCGGGACCAGTTGACTGCAATCGAAAAAGTCAACGAAGGGCAAAAGGTACTCCATCTGACATCCGAGAATGCAGATGTAATCGCGACCGCGCCGGGTCCACGGGAGGCTTGGGTTGAGGTCTTCTTCATTCGCCAGGGCAAGTTAATTGGACGCGACAATTTCCTCATGGCAGGCACACAGGACGACGAGCCCGACCAGATACTCACAGCATTTGTGAAGCAATTTTACGATGCAACGCCTTACGTTCCGCCGCGCATCCTCGTTCAACACCCTCTTGAGGAGACTGAGAGCATTGTGGATTGGCTGCGTGTGAAACGTCAGGGCAGCGTAAGAGTCCACGTACCTCAGCGAGGGGAGAAACGGCGCCTCGTTCAGATGGTGGCCGAAAATGCCAGGCAAGGCTTCGAGCAGCTTCGCGTCAAGCAGATGTCGGACACGGTGGCAATGGACGCGGCAATGTCCGAGCTGCAAGAGGCACTCAGTCTGCCCTACCCGCCTAGGCGCATCGAATGCTACGACATATCCAACATCCAAGGGACAAACGCGGTAGGCAGCATGGTCGTCTTTGAAGACGCCAAACCCCAAAAAGCCCACTATCGCCGATTCCAGATTAAGTCGGTCGAGGGTGTGGACGACTATTCCATGATGCGGGAAATGCTCACTCGCCGATTCAAGCGCCTCGCAAAATCCAGACGCCCGCGAGACGCCGGCTCTCCTGCGGACGTCGGCCGCAAGTCGAATGGAAATAACGCCTGGGGAATAGAACCGGACCTCGTACTCATCGATGGTGGCAAAGGACATCTCGGCGCGGCTCTTCAGGTATTCCTGGAACTTGGCATCAACGACATTCCGCTTGCAAGTCTTGCCAAGGAAAACGAAGAACTCTTCGTTCCTATGATGAGCGAAGGCATAATGCTGCCGCGAAATTCGCAAGGTCTCTATCTCGTGCAGCGTGCTCGGGACGAAGCGCATCGATTCGCAATCACATTCCACCGGGAACGGCGCTCGAAGAAAAGTGTCCAGTCCGCGCTCGACCTCGTGCCAGGCATCGGCCCCAAGAGGAAGCGAATGCTCATTCGGAGATTCGGCTCGGTTCGGGGCGTCAGCAACGCATCGCTTGAAGAAATAGCCTCCGTACCGGGCATGACCCTTACGCTTGCCCGCAGCGTGAAGAACTATGTGTAGGTTACTCCGTCAAGCTACTTTCCTTGCCCGCCTGCGCTAGTCGGCCGCCGCGTCGCGGCTCTCTGAAGCGGCCGCCCTGCCTCCTGTAAATGGGCGCAGAAGGCTCGTGAACTCCATTGGGAAGATGAACTTGGTGGACGAGCTTTCACCCAACTTCTGGAGAGTGTCGAAGTACTGCAGACTCAGTGTATTGGAGTCGATATTCTGCGCCACGCCATACACCTTATCCAATGCCGTGCTGAAGCCCTCGGCGCGCAATACGGCGGCTTGCTGGTCGCCTTCGGCTGAGAGAATGTCCGCCTGCCTCGCGCCCTCCGCCTTCAGAATGGCCGATTGCTTTTCACCCTCTGCAACGGTAATCGCCGCCTGTCGGGTGCCTTCCGCCTCAATTATGGCTGCGCGACGTACACGCTCTGCGGACATCTGGCGATTCATCGCCTCCTGAATGTCGCGCGGCGGCTCGATTTCCCTTATCTCCACCTGCGTTACCTTGATTCCCCAGCGCTCTGTAATCTCGTCGAGTTTGAGGCGCAGTTCCTCATTGATGCGCTCTCGCTGTGACAGCACATCGTCCAGCGGCATCTCGCCGATTACCGCACGCAGTGTGGTGGTTGCGATGCCAATGACCGCGCTCGTGTAGTCCACGACCTCCAGCACCGACTTCTGAGCCTCATTCGGCAGCACCCGCAGGTACACTAGGAAGTCTATGTCGATAGGGGCGTTGTCGCTTGTGATGCTCGTCTGGCGAGGAATGTCTATGACATCTTCGCGCAAGTCGATCGTATTTGTACTGTGGAAGGGCCAGAGCAGAACCTGCAATCCTGGTGGCTTAAGCCCGGCGAACTTGCCAAGCCAAAACACGCCCAGCAATTCGTACTGCTGCACAATCTTTATATAGGGGATCATTTTATCGTCCTCCTGTACCTCTGCATCAATCCTCGTCCGCCTTGAACACCTTTAACACCAGTCCTTCAACTTCTAGGATGATGACACGTTCTCCAACAGCCACTGGCTTTCCAGAATCCGCTAATGCTGTCCATTGCTCTCCAGCAATGAGCACGCTTCCCCGCGGGTTGAGCGCAGTTGTTGCCGTGCCAATCTGGCCTATGAGTCTCTTGGGATCAGTGGGGCTTGCATACCTCCCTGCCCTGCGTGCTTCAAAAATAGCTTTGACTGTAAGTGCCAGTGTTCCGGCCGATATTATCGCCGCACCGCCGACCACAGCAGGATTTCCGCCGCTCAGCATGAATGCGCCCACCACCAGACAGACGGCACCGCCCAAGCCGAATACACCCATCCCGGGCATCTGAGTTTCCATGAAAAATAATATGAGGGCTAGAACGACCAGCCCTATCCACCAGGCTTCAGCGCTCATCATTGCTCCGTCTGTTCGAAGAATGTGGAGTCTATCGCTACCTTGAGAGTCAGCCCATCTACTTCAATTATCATAACACGCTCACCGTTGGATATGGTCGCACCGCTCTCCGAGACCGCACTCCACTGTTCGCCCGCAATACGTACGCTTCCAGTCGGGGCCAAATCGGTGGTCGCCGTGCCGAAACTGCCTATCAGATTCTCCGGGTTGCTGGCAGAGTGGTCGTAATAGGATGGGGTGCGGCGAGCCTGCCTTACTGCTCTTAGCGTAAACGCCATCGAAGTGAACAGCACCGCGCACATTGCGCCGATTATCCACAGATTCAGAGTGAAGTTCGGCGCCTCTGGCAATTCCGGAACTTCAGGAGTGAAACTGACGTTGCCGAACAGCAGGAATGCCCCCGCTAGAAAGGAAATAGAACCGGATACGCCGAATATGCCTATGCCCGGAGCTTGTGACTCCAGGAAAAATAGGGCGAGTGCCAAGACTATCAAACCTACGCCAACCCAATTGACCGGAAGATTCCCGAATGCAAGGAACGCGAGCGTCAAGGCAATGACTCCAACTGCGCCCGGTCCAATCAGTCCGGGACTGAAGAGTTCGACGATGATTCCGATTCCGCCGATTGTAAGCAGCAGAAAGGCAATATTCGGATTGGCGAGAAATCTTATGAAGTGATCTACAGGCGTCCGCTCAAGAGTCGTTAACGTCAGCCCGTCCGTATCCAACTCTATTTGTTCACCATTGAAGTCGACAGTCATTCCGTGAAGTTGAGCAAGCAAGTCGTTCAGATTCTCGGCAGTTAGGTCAACGACTTGAAGCTCCAACGCTTCTTCAGCCGAATACGACGCTGACTCAAGGACAGTGGCTTCAAGGGCATCCCCATTTCGATTGCGTTGCGTTGCGATGCTACGTAGAAATGCCGAGGCATCCTGAGTCGCCTTCGCCTTAATGGTCTCAGGCAGATCCTCACCTCCCGCACTCACTGGTGCTGCCGCGCCGATATTTGTCGCGGGTGCCATCGCTGCGACATGCCCGGCGGCAGTTATGAATGTGCCGGCCGACGCGGCACGCCCTCCGGCAGGTGATACGAACACTACCACTGGGATCGGAGACGCAAAGATATCCTCCACCATTGATCGCGTGGAATCGAATAGGCCTCCAGGTGTGCTTAACTGGACCACGAGCAGATATGCCCCAGCGTCGCTCGCATCCTGAATTGCCTTGGAGAAACGCTTGGCCTCCAAGTGTGTTATTGCATCGTCAATTACCAGTACGTGGGCTTCGTGATTTTCCGCCTCGGCTAGGCTCAGGGCATGGAACGCAAGAAATCCACAAAAGCCGAGTAACAAGAGCGATGCAGCGATGCAGTGTCTAACCATTGGGGTCCCCGCCTGAGATGTGTCTCACGACATTTAAGGTACCTCAAACGATGACGAGTGACCCTCATGCCTTAGGATGTCGCGAGATTTGAATCCAGTGTACTCAATTTCCACACGATTCATCGTAGCGTGAGTACGAGCAACAAACAAGCACGGCGAGGCATCCAAAACGTTTTGGTTAGGTTGCATTTAAGCGCTTCGCTGTTGAGTTATGAGACTGTGACAGCGGTGGTGAGGAGGGACAATTGTAGGAGGAGGCCAAATTTACTGTTTTGATTTGGTATGGCGATGTAAGCGGATCAGTAAGGAGAGATCTCAACATCAAACGGACGAAAGGCGTCATCGTCTCGCGTGCAAATCGGAATGCCCAGTCGGGACGCCGTCGCCGCGACTATTGCAATGCACGCTGGATCACGCTGAGTCTCCTGTTGAGAATTCGTTAGCCACAATCCAGCAGTTCTCGCAATTTCTATGTCCGGAAGAGCTTCTTTGACGAATCGGAGAACTCCGAGATATCCGATCTCAACACGCCTGTCCATGTCTTCGCTTCGCCAGAGTTCGCATACTGTCATGGGTGAAACCACTGCGTTGACATCACCTTCCAGTATGGCCTCCACTATCTTGTGGGCCTCCGAATCACCCTTTCGAAGGTCGTCGAACAACGTAGTGTCAAGAAGAATATCAGTCATCGCCCACCCTCTCGACTACGACGGCATTGAGCATTAGTGCCTTGCGCACTAACTCTGCAGCTTCATCGTCAGAAATTTCAACCGGGTCACCGACCGTTCCTTCGACTCTAAACTCAGTGTGGTCCGCCCCGTCTGGTCTCTCGGATTCGAGAGTTTCATCTTGCCGCTCAAATGCCTCAAGCGCAAGACGCCGGGCTTCATCATCTGACAGATCTAGTGGCGCACCGATCGGCTGACTTGCCTGGGTCCCAATGTACTGGTCGTCCCAGATAGAGGGCTTGACAACAGTTTCCGGTATCGACTCTTGCCCTTCCCGTCCCAATGACGCCCTGTCGCTGATAGCACTTACAAGTGCCTCTTCCAAGAAGCGCCGCATTGGCAGTCGCAATTCGGCGGCACGCGCCTTTGCAGCCAGATAAATGTCCTCTCTTATGGAGGCATATATCTGCCGGGTTGGGTCTGAGTGCTCGCGTGTTCTTGGCATTATTAGAGGTTATTTGAATATCGACATATAGTCAAGGTGAATAAATTGCAGTTTCACGGGAAACTGGACGGCGAATCCGCAGTTTCGTGCATATATTAATATTCTTACAGAAAATGGGTTCTTAATAGTCTGGCGTCAATCTTACAGTGAGAACTGACCTAAGGATTGCAACTGCGATGAAGGCAGCGGACGATGAATCAGCGCCGATTAGGAACTCTCCTCCATCATCTGAATTCGTTGCAGTCATTTATTGTGGTCTTAGGAGTTGTATGCAAATGACCTGGGGGATATCTGAGGATTTTCATTGCACCCAAATTGACTGCCTGATTAGCGATCGGCTTGGCGTCCCAGTCCCCTACCCTGCCACAGGTCACTCGACTGCATGTGACAGAACGCGATGCACACATCAGAATGTAGCGAGTGATATAATTCCGCATTATGAAAATAGTGATTGCGCCACAGGCGTTCAAAGGCAGCATATCGGCACTGGATGCGGCGACCGCGGCAAGCGAAGGCATCAAGCGCGTATTCCCTCTTGCAGAGATCGTTTCAGTGCCGGTTGCAGATGGAGGCGACGGCACTCTTGAAACCCTCATTGAGGGTTCAGGCGGGAACATTCATGAAATAGAGGTCATGGGCCCACTTGGGGACCGCCGCTCCGCCGAATGGGGTGCGATGGGCGACGGAGTTACGGCTGTAATTGAGATGGCGCGAACTTCCGGACTAGCTCTATTAGCCGAAGAAGAGCGCAATCCACTAATTGCAACGACCTACGGGCTGGGCGAGGCCATGCGTCAGGCTATGGACTCCGGCTACCGACGCTTCATAATCGGAATCGGCGGAAGCGCAACAAACGACGCGGGAGCGGGTATGGCACAGGCGCTCGGCGTCAGACTGCTGGATAGCTCCGGCAATGACTTGGAATTTGGTGGGGCCCCGCTGGCACGGCTAAGCAGAATTGACATGTCCGGTCTGCACTCCAAAGTCGAGGAGTGTGAGTTTCTGGTAGCCTGCGATGTTAACAATCCCTTAACCGGCCCTACGGGCGCATCCGAGATCTACGGACCCCAGAAGGGCGCGACTCAAGAAATGATTGCTGAACTTGATGCTGCCTTGTCGCACTTCGCAGAAGTCGTGAAGCGGGACATCGGAACGGAGATCGGAGATGTGCCTGGGTCGGGAGCTGCAGGCGGCCTCGGAGGCGGGTTAATTGCCTTCGTAGGCGGCCAGCTTCGTGCAGGCGTAGATATCGTTCTCGACACCGTAGGGCTTGACGACTATCTTACAGGGTGCGACCTAGTCATTACTGGCGAGGGAAGCATGGACCACTCAACCATCTACAACAAAGCGCCAGTAGGTGTTGCAGGTCGCGCCAAGAGACTAGGTATTCCAGTAGTCGGCATCAGCGGTTCTTTGGGCGCAGGATTTCAGGACGTTCACGAATATGGCATTGACGCGCTAACTGCTATAACGGCCGGTCCGATGACGTTGGACGAGGCTTCGGATAGGGCCGCTGAATTAATTGCCAACACCACCGAGCAGGTTATGAGGCTGCTTAAAGTAGGCGGTGGACTATCTCAGAAGATGTGAGTGGATCTTCCCTACCCTCCATTCACCCGAGCAAGATCACATGCACTTCACCGGGGCCATGCACCCCTGTTACCAGCTGATACTCAATATCCGCTGACCTGCTAGGACCGCTTACCAGGTTCATGTAGCTACCGAGGTCTCCGTTAAGGAAGTCCTCTCGGCGTAATGTGAAGAGCTCATCGAGGCTGGGCAGGACCTGCCCCGACTCAACGACGGCTACGTGAACGGGAGGAAGTAGGGAGATCACGCGGCTCAATCCTTTGCGCGGCAGCAGTACACACGAGCCGGTTTCTGCGATCGCGTAGTCAACACCCGTTATTCCTATGTCAGCGACAATTGCCTTTTGGCGCAATCGACTTCGTTCGTCCTCCGCCGTAAGGCCTCCTCGAGCATCGTCAAGTGCCATGATTTCCAGTGAAATGCCCGTGCCTCGCATAGCATTTTCGATGTCCAGGTTCTCCAGGGTGTTGTGGTCAGAGCGAAGCATGGTGCGAGCCTCTACATCCTGCGCGACTTGGCGAATATACGAGGCGGCATCCTGCGCCGATGTAGTACGAAAGACGTTCCAGGCTGCTCCTGCTGCGGTCCGTTCAAAGCTAGTCATGAGTTCGTCTGCGCGGGCGGCAATATCGTCTGCAATCCGCCGGGCCCTCGCCTTCACTTGCTCCTCGTTGAGTGAGAGATGAGTCGTTACATCCGGCGTCAGTTTGCCTTCGGATTCGCGTCCGAGATTGCGGCTTAAGTTGGAGAGGAAATCTTCCGATTTCATTCGTCCTTTATTCTCCTTCGAATGCTTCCTCGAATCCTCTGATGAACTGACTACCGGGGCGTTCATGCGCCGTAGGCGTGAGCATGCTTTAGTATGACGCAACTCAGAAGTCGCCCGAAGAACCTACGTCTGACTGATAGTAACTATCTTTGTCGTCGCTGGAGCAAGATCTCATGACTTCCAGCGCTTGCGGAACGGTCGGGCAGATATTCGGGGAATGGCGCGGTGGCGAGTCCAACCTGTGAGCGGCGACGATGATGTGCCGACAGCCGACAACAAGGGCTGCGCAAGCCTTCCCACCTTGTTGGCGAGTGCCATGGTCAGTGGGCTTGAAGCGGCAATGCGCCAGGCTTTCATTGCGAGGCGCTCCTTGGTGGTGGATGTCCTGTGTTGCGGATAGTTGTCCCCTTCAGCGAGCTGTCTGCGGAGGTAGAGGAGCATTCTGGGCAAATTTATCTTTACCGGGCAGGCTTCTTTGCAGGCGCCGCACAAGCTGCTGGCGTAAGGCAGGTCCTTCGCATCAGAAAGGTTAGTCAGCATCGGGGATACGATTGCGCCAATGGGACCGGGATACACCCATCCGTATGAGTGACCACCGACCTTGCGATATACAGGGCAGGCGTTAAGGCAGGCGCCACAGCGGAGGCAATAAAGCGCTTCACGCAGATCGGGGTCGGCAAGGAGCTTTGAGCGCCCATTATCAACGATGACCAGGTGGAATTCTTCAGGGCCGTCCTCATCATCCTGGCCGCGGGGACCAGTTACGGCGGTAACATAGCTGGAGATTCTCTGTCCCGTAGCAGAACGGATGAGAAGGCGCAACATAATGCCCATGTCTTCAATCGAGGGCACGACCTTTTCCATTCCGGTTATGGCGACATGAATGCGGGGCATCGAAGTACACATCCGGCCATTACCCTCGTTGGTAACGAGTACCAGTGTGCCAGTCTCGGCGACGATGAAGTTAGCGCCGGTGATGCCCATGTCCGCGGCAATGAACTTCTCGCGGAGCTGGCGACGCGCCTCCTGGGCAAGGTCGTTAATGCCGGTGTATCGCGGGGAGTTGAGCTTGTCTTCAAACAACTCGGAAACATCCTCGCGGGACTTGTGGATGGCGGGAGCTATGATATGGAACGGGGCTTCGCCTGCGAGCTGGATAATGTACTCGCCAAGGTCGGTCTCAACCGACTCGATGCCTGCTTCTTCCAGACGCTCGTTTAGCCCCATCTCTTCCGAGACCATGGACTTGCTCTTAACGACGGTCTTGACACCCTTGGCGGTGGCAAGATCGGTTACATAGCGGGTTGCCTCTTCGGAGTCTCTTGCGAAGAAGACTTTTCCACCAGCTTTGCGGACGTTTTCCTCGGCCATCCGGAGGTAGATGTCGAGGTTATCGATTGTGTGCGCCTTGATTGCACGACCCCGATCCTGGAGTTTGTCCCAGTCCGTGGTAGCGGCGGATGCATCTAGACGCGCCTGATGGAATCCGCCGTATAATCCGAGAAGATTTGCCTGGATTTTTTCGTCTTCCAGGGCGGAACTGGCGGCTTCGTTGAATTGCTTCGTCTTAACTTGCATCGGGAACCGTTCCTGACAGTTGTTCGTCAATGAGTGTTGCCAAATGGACCGGCCTTATCGGGACGCCGCGCTTCTGGATTCCGCCGCCGATATGCATCAGGCAGCTGCTATCGCATGCGGTGAGGGATTCGGCACCGGTGTTAGCGGCGAAGTTGATTTTGTCGTTTAAAATGGCTCCGGAAATATCTGAGTACTTGACGGAGAAGGTGCCGCCGAATCCGCAGCATACTTCCGACTGGTCCATTTCGACCAGCTCAAGTCCCGGGAGGGAGTTCAGCAAGGCGCGCGGCTGGGTCAGAGCGCCGAGTTCGCGGCGCAGGTGGCAGCCCTCGTGGTAGGTTACTTTCCGTTTTGATTTGGAGGCGTCCGTAGAGGCGTAGGAGCCAACGTCGGTGATGCCGAGGACATCGACGATGAACTCTGAGAGTTCGAATGTGCGGCTTGCCAGGGAGGCGATCCGGCTCTGCATTTCCGGTTCGTCGTGGAAGAGCTCAGCGTAGAATACGCGCATCATGCTGGCGCAGGAGCCAGAGGGGGCCACGACATATCTGTCGCTTTGCAGGGTGTCGATGGTGCGCCGGGCGAGGGGCTTGGCGTCGTTCCAGAAGCCTGCGTTGAAGGCTGGCTGTCCGCAGCAGGTCTGCCCTGACGGGAAGTCAAGGTCAACGCCGAGACGCCTCAGAACGGAGACGGTGCTCTCGCCGACTTCCGGGTAAAGCTGGTCGATGATGCAGGTCACGAATAGCGACGCCCTGACGGGCGGGGACGCATCAGGCATCAGAGCACCAGGTTGTGGACTACGAACCCGACCATCCAGGCGACGATGAAGACTGGGCAGGCTGCGAAGAGCTTGCCTTCGGTTTCGCGCCTGGCGGGACCGTGCAGGAACATGTAAAGCACGAATGCGCCAAGTCCAACGGCGAGCAGGGCGACCGAGATGAATGTTACGCCCAGCGCGGCTCCAATGGCGAAGCCAATGATTGCCCACGATAGCGGCGAGTCGATGTATCCGAGTATTGCCATGAGTGCCTCTCAGCTTGATGTTTGGCGACGGGATTGTCGTCGCTGTGCATCGGAGTTGCACGGCAAAGGATACTACTTGGGCGTTGTTGGCGCAATAAGCGGGTCAACATACGTCATCTGAATGACAAGCCGTCATCGGTCAGCGGACGGATTAGCCACAGAAGGCACAAAAGGGCTCAGAGGATTAGGGGCTGCGGATGTTGGGTTTGCGGAGGGTGCCGGCTAGGGGGTTGGGGAGGAGGGGGACGCCATCGGCTTTGGCGGCGTCCTTGATCTGCTTTAGGGCGATGGCGTAGTCTCGGTGGGCTGCCTCTGATGGGGGCACGAAGGTGATTTCGCCTTCTTCGAATTCGCCGGATTCGATTAGTGAGTTGTAGTTGAAGATTGCCTGGTCTTCGGGGGTTAGGGGTTCGTAGTAGCAGTCGAGGTCGTCGGGGAGAACTGACATCGATGTACAGGATGGGGAGGATGTGTTGTCCTCGGTGTTCTTGCGATTGCTGGCGGGCTCGTCCTTCGACAGGCCCTTCGACTGGCTCAGGACGGGGCTCAGGACGAACGGGTTGGTGGTTTCCGTGGCTGCGCCCTGCCCCGCTGGATTCCTGCCTTTGTAGGAATGACGGGTGGGGATGGCTTCGTTGTTCATGCGATTGCTGGCGGACTCGTCCTTCGACAGGCCCTTCGACTGGCTCAGGACGGGGCTCAGGACGAACGGAGCTTTTTCTGCGGCTTCTTCGCGGTCTTCTTGGTCGCGGATGGCGTCGGCTATGGCTTGGTAGTCGGTGGTGTCGTACTGGTCGTAGTCGTCGAGGAATGTGGGGAGGCCGGCCAGGTGTTTTTTCTGGCCTATGCTGAGGCGGGTGCTTTGCTGGTCTTGCCAGTAGGCTTGCAGCATTTCGGGGGTGATTTTGTCGTAGTTGGTGTCCCAGCCTCGGCGGATTATCTCGTGGGCTGCTGACATCTTGTGGTGCCAGGTGTAGGCTTCCTCGGGGTCGAGGCTGGTGTCGTTCATTACGTCCAATAGGAAGCGGATGGCGTCTGTGCCGTGCTCGTTGTAATCTCGCATTCTCTTGGCGAGGTCTGTGTGCAGGGTTTCGTAGTCGTTGGTGCCTTCCACATCGTCCGCATAGACTCTCAGCTTGGGCTTTCTGCCCCAGTGTCCGTGGCCGCGGCGGAGGATTTCTCTGGCGGCTGCCATTCGGTCTGTTTGCTTGATGCGGAGTTTCTTGGGGGTGAAGGGCTGGTTCCTTCGGGTCATTACGTGTGCGAGGAACTCGGCTATGGTGTGGCCTTCGGATGTTTCCTGCCTGATTAGGTGGGCGATGTCGTAGTTTAGGATGTCGGCGTAACTAACAGGATTCGAGGAATCTTCACCCCCATCCCAGCCTTCCCCCGTCGAGGGGGAAGGGGTGTTTTTCGCTGTGGCTAGTTCTTCGGGTGTGGGGATTAGGCCCCAGAATTGCGATTCTTGGCGATCCGGTTGCTCCGAGGAGTCGTAACGCGTTAGCATCTTTGCGGCTTCGAGTTTGTGATGGTATTTGGCGTCAGGGTACTCTCCGCGGATGGTGTCCGCGAGGAACTGGGCGATTAGATCGCCGTTGTCAGTGTGCTTGCGAATTTTCATTTGGAACGCGTCTGTAATGCACATGGATGTCAGCTTTCGCTGGAATAGCCACAAAGGGCACAAAACACATACTCTGATTGTTGACTCTCGTACTGCAAACAAATGTACTTATCAGCAGACTTATGATACGTACGGATGTTTGAGTTGTCAAGGCTCAATTCCCGGGCCGATGCGTCTGGGGGCAGAGTGTTATCATTAATTGAATAGAAATTCAGTTGTGTTCGGTTCAGTAACTTATGGAGAGGTGGTTTTATGGGTGCGATTGAAACTTGGAAGGAGCGCGTGGAGGCGCATCACGCGCAGTCGGAGGCTGTGATGGCTGCTGCTGCCTGGTCGGATGACGACTTCTGGCAGCCGTATGCTCGGTTCTTCCGGTTGGACCCGCGACGGCAGGACGATCCTGTGCTGGATGTGCTGCTGTCGATGATAGAGCCGGAATGCTCGGCGCTCGATGTGGGCGGCGGCGCGGGTCGGATGGCGCTGCCGATGGCGTTGAAGTGTACGCATGTGAATGTAGTAGAGCCCTCAGACAGCATGATCGAGCAACTGCGGGAGTCTTCGATGGAGTCAGGCATAGAGAACGTGTCGGTAACGCAGGCGTCTTGGGAGGACGCAAAGGTGAAGGCTGCGGATGTGGTGCTGTGCGCGCATGTTGTTTATGGTGTGGCGGACATTGAGCCCTTTGTCAGAAAATTGGAGGCGCATGCGAATTCGCTGGTCGTGCTGCTTGCGTTCATAGAGTCTCCGATGAATCGTATTTCGCGCTTCTGGAAGCCAGTTCACGGGGAGGAGCGGATTGACATGCCCGCGCTGCCGGAGCTTGTGAATGCGCTATGGGAGATGGGTATCTACCCGGATGTGCAGATGCTGGCGCCTGTATTGCCCGACAAGTTTGAGGATAGGGAGGTGGCGCTTACGCAGTTGCGGAACCGGCTGTATGTACCGTCCGGGAGCGCTGAAGAAGCTCGGCTGCGGGCGGCGATGGATGAACTGCTTGAGGATGTGGACGGTGGCGTTACGGTGAAGGGTATAGCGCCAGTGAGGCAGGGCTATTTGTCGTGGATGCCTGAGCGGGGCTAATCAGAGGTTTGCGGAGTACAGAACAAGATACTGAGAAGCAGGGGCAGCGTAATTGCTGCCCCTGTTTTCGCTTAGGATAGCTTACTAAGTGTGGCTTATAGACCTTCGGCATATGCTGCCTGGAAGGTGTCAACACCGGCGCGAACACCGTCGGAGCCGCGAACTATGGCTACGGGGCTTGCGAATGTGGGGAAGCCGGAAGCGATGAAGCTCTCGGGGATCGAGTGGATTTCATGGCCGCGCGCTTCCAATGCGGCGACTACCGCGGGATCCAGGCGCGGGTCAACGCTGGTGTGCGGAGTGCTGCAATCTACGCGCGGCGAGTCTATCGACTCCTGAGGACCCATGTCGAAGTCTATGACCTTGACTATCTGCTGTGTTACGCAGTTCGTGATGCGCCTGCCGCCGGATGCGCCGACAGCCATCTTGACACCGTTGCGGTCCATTACGAGCGCGGGCGTCATATTGTTGAGCGGGAGCCTGCCGGGGGCTATTGAGTTGATGCGTCCGGGGACGGGGTCGAACCACATCATGCCGTTGTTCATAACGACGCCTGTGCCCTTGGGGATGATTCCTGAACCGAAGCCGGACATGATCGTGTTGGTAATCGACACGCCATTGCCCTCAGAGTCGGTTACGACGAGGTGGGTCGTTCCCTTGTCCTCGGCGGGACGGCTTGCCGGTAGAACGCTGGTCGGCTCCCTACCCTCCTGAACCCAGGGGTTGCCTGCTTCTACGGAGCCGTTCATCCTGTCACTGATCGACGCGCGGCGCAGTTCGGTGTATTCGTCGGAGACAAGGCCGTTCCACGGGACGTCGGCAAAGGCGGGGTCGGCGAGGTACTGGAAGCGGTCTGCATAGGCAAGACGGGCGCAGGAGATGTAGGCATGCAGCATGTCTGCTGAGTTGTGCCCCATCGAGGAGACATCGAAGCCGTCGAGCAGCTTCAGCGTCATTGTGCTGGTGATGCCGGCGCAGGCGAATGGAGGCACGCGGACGGTGTGTCCGTGGTACTTGAACTCCAGACCCTTGTCCCAGACTTTCGGCTCGTAATTTGCCATGTCCTCTTCAGAGAGGATGCCGCCGTTTGCCTGAATGTCGGATGTGATGGCTTTCGCGATGTCTCCCTTGTAGAAGGCGTCGGGGCCGCCCTTGCCTATCGCTTCGAGGACATTGGCGAGTTCGGGCTGCTTGAGGACTACTCTGTCCACGACGTCGCCCATTGGCATGTTACCGCCGGGCATGAGGACTCGTCGCAACTCGTCATAGCGCATGAGCATGCCCGCCGTGCTGCTGATCTGGTTGAGGCCGAAGAGGTTGGGGACGAAGCCGTCGCGGGCTAGGCTGACGGCGGGGGCAAGGACTTCGCTGAGGGGAAGCTTGCCGAAACGGCGGTGCGCTTCGCAGAGTCCGGCGACTGCGCCTGGGGTTGCGATGGAGCGGAAGCCCTCGATGTTGTCGTCGTTTACGACGCCGGGCCAGCCGAATGAGCCTGTGGCGGCCTCGCCCGTGAGTTCGTACATATCAGGCTTTGCTGATAGGGGTCCCTTCATTGGGAAGCCGATGACACCGCCCTGGTCGCCGACCTGATAAACGAGGTAGCCGCCGCCGCCGATGCCGCTGGAGGCAGGCTCGATGACGCCGATGGCGAAGCAGGATGCTACTGCGGCGTCGATGGCGTTGCCGCCCTGTGCGAGCATTCGCAAACCTGCGCGGGTTGCCTCGCGGTCTTTGGTGGCGACCATTGCGCTTGGGGCGCGGGCTTCTTCCTTTACTACGCGTGTGATGGTGGGTTGGGAGTTCATATTTGTGCGTCCTCCTAGGTATTGGGTGATTGCTGTCGGTAACTTTAACATAAGAGTGCGAATTCTAACATTGATGTGCAGGATGGACAGGATGCCTGCGTAGCCATATAATCTGAGCGTAATAGAGAATGCTTGGAGTGTGGATTTGAGCTTGCAACCGCTAACTTCCGATCTGTTTGAGTTTGACAGCGCCGCCGATGTGATTGAGCACTACTTCCGTTCGGGGTGGACGGATGGGTTGCCGGTGGTGCCGCCGACACCTGAGCGTGTTGGCGAATTCCTGGACTATGTGGGGCGGTCGCCTTCGGAGATTCTGGGGACGGAGCCGACAAAGGGGCGCGTGATCACGGTCGAGAAGGTTGCGATCAACGCTGTGATGGCGGGGTGCCTGCCGGAGTATTTTCCGGTGGTGCTGGCTGCGGTGGAGGCGTTCGTGGAGCCGCAGTTCAATCTGCATGCGATCACGGTGAGCACGATGGGCGCAGCGGTGCTGGCGGTGGTGAATGGCCCAATCGCAAATGACCTGGCGATGAATTCGTCGGTGAGCGTGTTCGGGCCGGGGCACAGGGCGAATGCGACAATCGGGCGTGCGATACGGCTGGTCATCATCAATGTGACGGGAGCGGTGCCGGGGGCACTGGACAAGGCGACACTGGGGCATCCGGGCAAGTACACATGGTGCATCGCGGAGGCGGAGGAGGTCAGCCCTTGGGAGCCACTGCATGTGGAACGTGGATTGCCAGCAGATTCGAGCGCGATCACGCTATTTGCAGGGCTGTCGGCGACGCAGGTACCCAACCATAAGGGGAATACACCTGAGACGATTCTTGTGAGCTTCAGGGATGCCATGTTTGCTGCGGGATTTGGGCAAGGAGAGGTTGTTGTTGTGCTTTGCCCTGAGCATGTGGGATATCTGGGTAGTGCGGGCTGGAGCAAGGCGGATGTGAAGGCGTTCCTGAGTGAAAGGGCGCGGCGGAAGGTTGTGGATTGGATTGATGCGGGGCATACGGCACCCGACGGAGCCGACCCGGAGGCGATGCTCGCGACGGTCGAATCCGGAGACAACATCACACTACTCGTTGCCGGCGGATTTGCGGGCGCCTTCTCGCAGGTGATACCGCTGTGGGGTGGCGGGTCGAATTCGCGGTCGGTGTGCAAGAAGATCGATGTCCCTTGACTTGAACTTCAAGACTACTGAAATTGTGGGCTGGTTGAATAGGACAGGAGCAGAAAGGAGTCCGTTATGGTTGTAGCGGAGAGACTTCAGGTGCTGGATCCGACGGTGCAGGCGATACCGGAGGATGCGGTAGTTGCCAAGCGGCCGGATACGCTTGACGGCAAGGTGATCGGGTTGCTGGCGAACGGCAAGATTAACTCGGAGGAGATACTGGCGCTTACGCAGGAAGTGCTGGCGGACAGGTACGAGTTCAAGGCCGTTGTTGCGCGGAACAAGATGAATGCTTCGAGGCCGTGCCCGGAGCATATCATCGACGAGCTTGTGGAGCAGTGCGACGTGGTGATTACCTCGTCGGGTGACTGAGGGTCTTGCTCATCGTGCAGTGTGCACGACGGAATTACACTTGAGAAGCTGGGCATCCCCACGGCGGTGATATGCACGGAGCCGTTCATATCGAGCGGGAAGGCGATGTCCAATATCGGCGGGATACCGGACTACCCGTTCGTGGTGCTGCCACACCCACTGGGAAGCCTCGACGAGGAGCGCCTGCGAGAGCGAGCGATGCAGGCTGCGCCCGATGTGCTGCAGATTCTGCTGGCTAGGGGCTAACGGCGGCTGACAGGTCATATAGGATGGGGAGGCTTTGAGTCTTTCAGTTGGTCAGTCCATCTGCGATTCAGTCTCCCCACCCTAACCCTACTGGATACCCTCCTGCGCGGGAATGTCGGAATATGACCACGAGTTTGACTAGGATATATGCGCGGGTTAGTCAGCGACCTGGAAGCGCTCGGATACGGTGTGCTTCGACCAGAGGGAGTCTGCGCCGGTCATGACTGCTGCGCGTTCGGGGCTTGCCCGCCATTCCTCGTAAATCTCGTTGCTGGTCCACTTGACCATCGTGGTGATCTGCGTGGGATCGTTGAGCGAGTAGAATGTTTCACGGCTGACGAAGCCGGGCGCGCGGCTCTGCGCGTCGCCGTTTCGGTCGAGAAGCTCTCTTGCCTGTTCAATCAGGTCGTCTTTTGCCCAGTGGTGTGTGAGAACGCCTATCCAATGGCTAGCCATACCCCTTATGGTTTGAAAGTCGTCCTCAGAAATGCGCTTTATTCCGCCTTGTAAGAAACTTCCCCAAGCCTGCTTGTTCTTAATGAAATCCAGATCGTCAATCAATGGAATTATACTCTTGGGTTCCTCCCATCGTTCGACAGCAGTAAACCTCACTCCTTGACTCGTCTGTAAGAAAACGGGTTCAGTGGCGAGCGTTACAAGCTCACCTTCAGTAAGGTCAGTTTCCTCTATTATGGCAGTGCCAGCAAAAGCTTTGAATGGAGTGGTGAGGTAAAAGACTGCCTTGTCACCCCTTTCCAAGTTTTTCGAGTTAGGAGTATTCTCACCTATTCCCCACAACCCGTACGCCATTCGCTGATTGTAGGCGTCTTCTGCAGTGGTCGGCTGATTGTTGGCCACAAAAATCCAGAAATTCATTCATTCCCTCCCTCTGCCAGAG
This sequence comes from SAR202 cluster bacterium bin90, assembly GCA_002238855.1. GTDB lineage: Bacteria > Chloroflexota > Dehalococcoidia > Lucifugimonadales > JADFKI01 > Bin90. The sequence goes on along the minus strand of MPND01000031.1, from coordinate 25,060 downwards.
ATATTACGCTCAAGTTCTAAATTGGCTACAATCTTCGCATAACGTGGATTAGTGTGCAAATTCAATGCAATTGGCAATTGAGGGAGGAAACTTTGGACAGAAAGAAAGTGCTTGTTACGGGGATGGGTGGACAGATTGGGGGGATCATACGGAGGGAGCTGGGGACGCGGTATGAACTGAGTGGAATTGACCGGGTGGCGGTGGATTCGGTGCCGACGACGGTGGCGGATATAGCTAACCTTAGCGAAATAATGCCTGCGTTTGAGGGCATAGACTCGGTGGTGCATCTTGGGGCTGACCCTAGTCCACAGGCTTCGTGGGAATCTGTGCTGAGCAATAATCTGATCGGGACGCGGAATGTGTATGAGGCGGCGCGACTTTCCGGGGTGAAGCGGATTGTGTTCGCGAGCAGTAACCATGCCGTGGGCAACTACCCGCTTATGCAGGACCCGTACAGGGCAATCTACGATGGAAGGATCAGCGAGGTCCGGCGTCCGTTTCCTCCGCTGACTCCAGACATGCTGCGTCCGGATAGCTACTATGGCGTGAGCAAGGCATTCGGAGAATCGCTGGGGAGCTACTTTCACGACGAGTATGGCATTTCGGTGATCTGCTTGCGGATTGGATGGGTTATGACGCCGGATGATCCGACATTCTCCCCTGCCGCCCTGTCATTGTGGCTGAGTCACCGGGACGCGGCGCAGTTGATTCGGAAGAGCATCGATGCGCCGGTTTCGGTGGGATTCGCCGTCGTGAACGGGGAATCGGACAATGCGCTGAGCATCTGGGACATAGAGACGACTCGCCAAGTGCTAGGGTATGAGCCGCAAGATGGCGCTGGTGAGGATTGGACAGAGGTGCCGGGAAAGACCGGCCCGATGGGAACATAGGTGAAACTGGGACATTCGGAACGGATCTGCCGGAAGACTAGGTTTCCTGGTGGCGGAGGAGGCGGTAGAGGTATGGGACTGCAGCCAGGGCATTAGCGGCGATGACCGAAGCGACGATTACGGTCCCCAGCAGATCACCAATGTCAATGACGGGGACGCGGTGCGAGCCGCCTAACAGCCCGAAGTAGGTATAGACTCCGCGAATCTCCAGGGTGAGCCACGCGCATAGTGCGGTCGCTTGAGGCGTAACCACTGCGGTCAACAGTTTTAGCCACAACGGAGCTTCCGGGTTCCACCACGCCGCGACAGCACCAATTCCTGCCGGTATGCCAATTATCAGGGATTGCGTGATGTAGATTGTGGTCGTATCGAGGGCGACGTACTGAAGGAAGAGGCGAGAGAAGACCCAAGTAGCCGCTGCAAGCGCCACCGACAGGAATACTCCGATACAGAGGCGTCCAAGAATCCACATTGCGGATTCAAGGGTCAGCATCCGGCGGTCGTTCTCATTGATTTGATTCACCCTTGCACAACCGATCGTGTACATTGCAAAGTCCCTCCCCCAATAAATGGGGAAGGGACCATTAAACCCAAGGAAAGTATATTAGCCTTTCTCGAAACAGACTAGCCGATCTGCTGGAGTCTAGGATCGAGGCGGTCTCGGAGCCAGTCACCGGTGAAGTTCAGTGACATCACGACCATGAAAATCGCAAGTCCGGGCAAGATGGTGGGCCACCAAGCAGTGCTGATGTATCCCCTACCCTCTGAAACCATGCTGCCCCAAGTCGCGTCAGGAGCCGGAACTCCGGCACCCAAGAAGCTGAGCGCGGCTTCAGCCAGGATGAGCGAACCGACGATGAGTGTGGCGATGACGACCGCGGTGTTTATCACTCCGGGTACGATGTGGCGAATTAGGATTCGCGGGGTGGAGCAACCAGCGACTCTCGCGAGATCAACAAATGCCTGATTCTTGATGGTCAGAGTCTGACCGCGGATAACCCTTACGAAGGGAACCCATGAGAGCGCCGCCATCAGCGCAAGCAACAATACGGTACTCTGTCCGAAAATTAGCACACAGACGAGCGCGACCATGAGGAATGGCAGCGCCTGCCAGATGTCCACAGCGCGGGTGATGATTTCGTCTATCCATCCGCCGGCGTAGCCGCCAATTACGCCCATCGAAGTTCCGACTACGAAGCCGAAGATAAGCGCGATCGCCGCGACCCAGAGGGATATGCGCGCGCCGTGCATCATGCGCGAATAGACATCCCGGCCTGAGTGGTCAGTGCCGAAGATGTGGAAATTGCACACGTCGGCGCGCCTAGTATTCTCGGGATTTCCGAGGACAGCGCTCCACAAGCAGTTGAAAGGCGTCTCACCCTCTGCTCGCAGCTTGTCGTATCTGTCGTCCTGCATCCAGATGGGCGGATAGTGACGGTCACGAATACCGCCGGCAGCTTCGCCGTGTGTTGAAAGGGCCGGGGCAAAGATACCGCAGAATATGAGCACGGCAAGAATGGACATTGGAATTACCGGCCATCTCCTGATGAAGCGCCAGGTGACGTTGAGCTGCTGCAGTACGGGCGGGTACTGCCGCAAGCCCATCAGGTCGCGTTCGAGGTCGGTCATAGTGGTAGGGTTGGACAGCATAGTTACTCGTACCGTATGCGAGGGTCTATCAGCGCGTAGAGAATGTCCGCAAGAAATGCGAAGGTAACATAGATACCGAGGAACACGAAGACGGTGCCCGCTAGCAGGGGCCAGTCGTTATCGTAAACCGCCTGGTTGAGTGCGACCGTGCCGATGCCGGGCAGCGAGAATATAATCTCGACGACAAGGGCGCCATTCAGGTAGTCTGCCAGGAGAACCAGAGCCGATGTCAGTGGCGGAATGATCGCGTTGCGCAACCCGTGCTTCCAGATAATCGTAATAGGACTGACGCCTTTAGCGCGGGCGAGCTTGATGAACTCCGAGTCGAGTATTTCCAGCATAGACGAGCGCGTCAGGCGCATAATGCTGGCAGATGCGGGCCAACCCAGCACGATCCACGGCAGGATGTAATACTTAACATTGCCCCAATGCAGCGGGAAGCCGTCATATTCACCAATTCCACCCGTAGGGAAGAAATCAAGTCCTATCCATTCTCTTAAGAGAACAGCGAAGAAGAAGATGGCAAGCACACCGGACCAGAACTGCGGCGTCGCCTGCCCCATCAGGGCGAATGTACGCCCGGCATAGTCCCAGAAGGTTGCACGTTTGATTGCGGCCAGAATGCCCATGCTGATGCCGACGGTGATGGCGAAAATCCATGCGCCACCGGCGAGAATCAGGGTTACGGCAATGTGAATGCGGATAATCTCGCTGACAGGTCGGAGCGTACCGATGGACTGGCCCATGTCGAACTGAATGAGATTCCAGACCCAAGTGAGGTACTGCATGGGCAGGTTCTTGTCCAAGCCCAGCTGTTCCTTGATGAGCTGAATCTGTTCCTCAGAAAGCTCTACCTGGGCGTCGCCGATGTAGAGCGTGAGAGGATCGGGGCCCAGCCTCGTGAGGACAAAGATAAAGATTGTCGCCCCAATGAGGGAGATGAAGATCGAGAGTAATCTTCGTGCTAAGAACTTTGCCATAGACGACTTGAACCTCTTTATTCGGTCTAGCCCGGAATTACGGCTTTTCTCTTACGTCGGTAGGGCGATTGTCTCGGTTGCAATTCTGAAGGAGTGAAGGCGAAGCGGTAATCTTCGGTATTGGCTTTGTCCCTGCTTCGCTCCCTCGGAATGACAATCGAAAACCGAGCCTCTTACTCTTGGGAGGCGCTATGGCTTCCAATTTGTCGAATGTTAATGAGTAGAGGAGAGGGAATTGCTTCCCTCTCCCCTATTTTCAAGAGATTATTCTACTGTGCGGGGAGTATGTGCTGAGGCCTGCCCCAGAAACCGCCGGCGGTGGAGCGTGAGTTCCACGACTCTACGGTCTCGGGATTGCCAGCGACTCCGCGCGGCGGCTGAACCATGCCGCTGTAGAGCTGCCAGTAGTAGTAGTAGTCAACCATGTCGAGGTGGAGGTCTTCGCGTGCCTGCTTGTCCCTCTCGCCATTGATGCTGACGAACATGTAGTCAAGGAAGCGGCTCTCGAAGGAGCAACCCCAAGCCGGTCGGCTGAAGGAGCTGTCCGAAGGAGGCGGAGGCCAGTCGAACGGATAGTTGGCGGTCTCCACGCTGCAGTTCTTAACTACGGGCCAGGGCTGCGTGCGGTCACGCATTCGCGGCACTACGACTGCGCCGTACTCTTCAGTAAGGAGGGCGGTCTTTACGCCGAGGTCTTCCCAGCCTGCCGCGACGGCGTCAGCCTGCTCAAGGCAGACATCACCGGTTTCGCAGCGGTACTTGTTGAGGCTGATCTCAAAGCGGGTGCCGTCCGCGCCACGCGGGTAGCCAGCAATGTCGAGAAGGCGCTCTGCCTCGTCGAAGTCCAGCGGAATAGTCCAGGGCCACTCATAGTTCGGCTCCGCGGCGGCCAGATCGTACTCAGGCCAGTCCGTGCCCGAACCCAGAAGGTCGCTGCTGTACTTCTCGTGGGCGGAATTGATCATGCCCTGTGTGACCGTGCGCTCCGGGCGCCAACCCGGGAACTTCGGTCCCATAAGCTCGAGGTAGATAGGAGTGCCCAAGCCTGCCTGGAGGACTTCCACGATGCCCTCACGGTCGATTGCCATGGAGAGCGCCCAGCGAACCAAGCGAGCCTGTTCCATGTCGCTCATACCCTCAGGGTTGTTGGTGTCTTCGTACTGGCAGGGCTTGCCAAGGTCGCACCAGGGGTTACCGAGGTGCGGGTGGTCAACTTCGTAAACGGGGGACATCCAAGGCTCAAGAGCCTCTTCAGTCTTTGCGTTCTTGTCGGTCCAGAGGTTGCCGGGCCAGATGACGCTAAGGGTCATCGTGTCACGGTCGCTCATCGTGGGGATGAACTTCAGACCCTTCTCTTCAAGCTCGGTAAGCCTTGCAAAGTCGATAGATGCGAGGTCAATTTCGCCGGTTTCCATTGCCGCCATGCGGGATGTAATTTCAGGCATCTGCCTGACGATGAACTTGCCGATGTGCGCTGTTTCTATCCAGTGCTCAGGAATGGCATGAACTTCGCCACGGTCGTTAGGCTTCCAATCACCAATGGTGAACGGGCCTGAGCCAACCGGAACGAACTGGATGGCGTCTGCGCCCATGGTCTCGTAAGCCTTCTGGCTGTCGAGCCTGACGGTGGTGTCGTTGATGTCGAACTCGCTGATCGGGATGCCCCAGAAGATGTCAGTTACCATCGGGGACTTGACCGTGTAGTCGTCAATTGCCGTAGATTCGCCGAAGGTCGCGCCAAGCTGGGCGCCGATAGCGGCACCAAGGCTGGGGTTGACGACAGCGTTCTGGCGGTTCAAGTTCCATGCGACGTCGTGAGCGGTGAGCTCGCCGAAGTCCTCGCCCGCGAATGCCTCGGGGGTATTGAACTTGATGCCCTTCCGGATCTTGAGCGTCAGCTCGTTACCGGCGTCGTTGATGCTCCACTCTTCCGCAACGAATGGTGCGAGCGGGTCTGTGCCGTCATGGACCAGAAGCTGGTCAAAGTAGCCCATGTTGATCTCACCGGGGCTACCGCCATAGGTCTGGACTTCAAAGTCGCCGAACTGCTCGGAGACTTCGGGGATGCCCATGGTGATCGTGACCGAGCCTGCCATAGCGGGCGCGGGTGCGACGGTGGGTGCCGGCGCGGGCGCTGCGGTGGGCGCTGCTGCTGCTGCAGGTGCCGTTGTTGCCGCGGGTGCCGGTGCTGGGGCTGCTGGTACGGCGGTTGCCGCGGGCGCTGCCGCTTGCTGTGCCGGAGCCGGTGCAGTCGCTGGCGCTTCTTCTGCGCCGCCACAGGCAGCGAGAGCAAATAGCGCTACGGCTGCCACGGATAAGAGGCCGAAGAGCCTCCATTTGGTTCCTATAACAGGTAATCTACCCATTATCCCTCCTTTAGGCTGGTTGCCTATGTGATTCAGAAGTCTCGGCGGTGCGCAAGCCTCTTTCAAATCGATTTGTCGCATAATACGCAAGACTCATTTGTATGCAAGCAATATTACTGATTGAGACGCAACTGTCAAGTCATTTGTGGAATTTATAGGACTATTTTGCCTTGACAAGAATTGGCTAAGAGATTGGGTTTTGTGACATTTGTATGACAATGACGAAGAGACTTTATTCTTGTCGTTTCTACGGGGTTGTCGCGGGGTCAACCGTCACGAGTCCTTCAGGGGAGATTGAGTTGACGCGCGAGGCTCCGCTGAAGGCGACTGCTCGCTGGGATGTCTCAACGGTCTGGCCGGGCTGGACGAGGAGCGCTGTGCCGTTCTCGACGGCGCCTGCGATGCCGCTGTTGCCGAAGCTCGTGAACGGCTCCAAGCCGACGTTGTAGGTGCGGCCATACCACGGGTAGCCGAAGCCGCCGCCGAAGGAGTGCCAGTACCACAAGAACCTGAACACATTCGTCGGATAGCGGAATCCGAAGCCAACACCCGTCTTCTGGTTGGTTACGGCGTACCAACCGTCGGGCATGTCGGCGATGTATGACATGTCGTAAGAGCGGAAAGACTTGGGCGGTATTCTGCTGAGGTCCCTGGGCGTGCCGTCCTTGAGCTGGGACATTGGCCAGGGGCCTCGGTATCCGCCCTTCAGCTTGTTGTTGGGGTGCCAGTCGTCGCCCTCTTCGTTGATCAGGGTCCCGCCGGGCAGGTCAATGACGCAGTCTTCGCTGAGGAAGGGAGGGCCCAGTGCGATGTGCTCACCCCATACGCAGGGAACGGGCTCCTCTCCTTCGTTGGTCAGGCGGGCTTCGATTTCGAGCACTGATGAGCCGCTTCGGAGTGTAAGCGTCTTCTCGAAGAAGAATGGAGTGCGTGCGGCGCGCACCCAGAAGCGCATCGAGACTACATCGACAGAATCTTCAATAATCGCCGCATCCCACGGGACGGTGTTCAGCTCGGCGTGGAGGCCCATATCGGCACCCATGTGCTGCGTGGGGAAGCCGCCGCCGGGCAAGACGGTCTGCCAGCCGCCTTCATAGACGTCCATCCACGAGCCTTCTCCGGAGCCTGTTGTGGGGATTCTCACCGACGGATCGCGCACGCCCCAAGGGGAGCGCCACAGGAAGTCGGTGTCGGTTGGCTTATGTACGAACTGGTAGATGTCCGCGCCCTTGTCTATGAGTACGACGATCCTCAGCAACTCGTTCTCGATGACGGCGGTCTTCAGTCCGCGAAATGTCCAGGCGTCGGAGACGCGGCAGCCGTGATTACGCTCCAGTTGGTATTGCGTCATTGTCGTAACTCCGAATCGTCAATAATAAACAGATTGGCCTGAACAGAATGCTCTAGCTGAGGTCGGGATAATGCAGCGGCATGCCTGTCGCTCCGACTTCATAGCGAGTTATGTGCCAGCGGCCTAGGTTGGCGCTGAGAAGGATGTCGCGCAGTGCGCCGCAGAACGCGATGTTGGTGGGCGCTGCGATGATCGTACCTTCAAAGTCATCTGCGAGAATTTCGAGCGCACCGTCACTTGAGAGGCGATAAATGCGGTCAGGCCGGTAGCAGGCGATGTAGAGGTTGCCGTCCGTGTCGAAGGCTACGCCATCGGGCACGACGCCGGGGAGTTCAACAACAGTTCGTACTTCCCCGGCAGAGCCGTCCTCGGCTATACTTATTTCGGCAATCCGAGGCGGGTTCAGGCTCATGGCTACGAACAGGCTGGCACCGTCGGGGCCGATGCAGAGGCCGTTTGGGAACTGGCGCAACTCTCGTGTCCAGGCCTGGGTTTCGCCATCGGGACCCACTCTGTATATCTTACCGTTGTCGGATTTCCAGTCGCCGGAGTCGCAGACATAGAGGTTGCCGTTGGCATCGAATGCCGGGTAGTTCGGTACGTAGAAGGGCTCATCCGGCGCACCAATGCTGTACTTGGAGACGCCGCCGTCGGGAGTAATCTTCATCACTGCCCTGTTGCCGGTGTCGCAGGCGTAGATGTTGTGGTTGGCATCAAGTGCTAACCCTAGTATGAAGCCGCCGGTGTCTGCAATCTGTGTGGCTTCCTTGCGCTCGATGTCGATGCGATATATTTGCCCCGCCTCGCCTCCAGCGTAGCAGTAGCCGTCCAGTCCCCAGGCGATGCCTTCCACATGGTCCAGCCCGTCCACAAGCACGGACACATCGGTATCGTTGTTCAGCAATGCCATAATTGTCCCTCTATTGTCCCTCTTTTTGCGAAAGCCACCGTGTCAACTCTGCGGGTCCTGGTAGAAGGGAGAGTTAAGGAAGCCGCCGTCGATGGGGATTCCGACGCCGTTAATATAGCGCGCCTCGTCACTGCAGAGAAAAAGCACCAAGTCTGCGACCTCTCGGGGCGTGACTTCTCGCTTGACGGGAAAGCGCTTCAGTCTTTGCTCACGCAGTTCAGGCTCGCGCTCGTAAACCATCTCGGTCATAGGTGTAAGCGCGACTCCGGGGCAGACCGCGTTCACATTGATGCCAAATGGAGCCCATTCGAGGCCAAGCTGTCCGGCGAAGTTGATGAGCGCTGCCTTGGCAGGACCGTATGCGCCGCGTTCGGGCACCGGCGCCATTGCGGTTACCGACGACATCAGCACGACACTGCCTCCATCGGTCTGTTCGACCATCCGCTTACCTGCCTCCCGGCAAAATAGGAACGCTCCCGTAAGATGGGCTTCGAGGGAGAGGTTCCATTGCTCAAGAGTCATTTCGAGCACGGGGCCTTTGATGTTCGTTCCAGCGCAATGCACAAGGTAGTCAACACGTCCGAATTCGTCCACAACCCTAGCGACGGCTTTGGCGACGGACTCTTCAGCGGTGACTTCGACTTGCACTGCAATTGAACTGCCGCCGTCAGTTTCAATCGAACGCGCGACTTCCGTCGCGACATCAGCGTTCATGTCGGCTACCGCGACTGCCGCGCCTCGTGCAGCGAACCTGCGGCAGATTTCGGAGCCCAAGCCGCCTGCGCCGCCGGTGACGATTGCAACTCTTCCTTTCATCTTCAACTCCTTCCGGCAAGAGGACACTAGAGCGGGTCTAAAATTCAGGCTTCAAAGCGACCCGGAGAAAGTTCAGCACCGATGACTGACTAGCCAGCGTACACTTGCCCGGCCCAACCCTTCCGGTTTGCCGCCTGTGCGGAAGAGACGGGCTGAAAACCGCAAGTGCCAGCACAACACATAGAGCAAGACGACAAACTCTAATCCTGCGCCGCAGCGCCCGCGCCTGAAGCCCACGCTCCAAGCGCCATGTATCCGCCGTCAACATTGACATATTCGCCGGTCATGAAGCTTGCCTTGTCGCTTGCCAGGAATAGCACGACGTTTGCGATGTCCGTGCCCAAGCCTACTCTGCCGATTGGGTGGCCTCTACCCCACTCCGCGATGATTTCGTCAGGGTTGCCCTCTTCCATGCGTGCCGAAGTTCTGACCATTTCGGTGTCGATGGTGCCGGGGCAGACGGCAAGCACGCGGATGTTTTCGGCGGCGTAGTCGAGAGCCATCTGCCGTGTGAGAGAAAGGATGCCGCCCTTGCTGGCAGCGTATGCGGGAACAAGCTTCTGAGACTGGAGTCCCTGTACGCTTGCCGAGTTTATTATCGCGCCTCCTCCCCTTCTGCGCATTTCGGGGATGGCGTACTTGGACATGAGGAAGTAGCTCTTGAGGTTGACGTCGAGTATCCGGTCCCACATCTCCTCAGGGGTATCCTCAACATTCCTGTACGAGTCGGGGGATTGAATGCCCACGTTGTTGAAGAGGATATCCACGCCGCCATACGCCTCGACGGTCTCAGCAACCACACGGCTACACTCATCTATGCGGGCGACATCGGCTGCGATAAGGAGACCGCCGGGACCCAAGCGATTGAGGTCGGACTCGACGGCGCGTCCGGCTTCCTCATTCACATCCGCAATAACGACCCGGGCACCTTCCTTTGCGAATTCAACGGCGGTAGCCTCACCAATACCGTGAGCGCCGCCAGTTACGATTACAACTTTGCCGTCGAATGTGCCCATATTAGCCCCCTGCTGGTGTTAACAGCCTATTTGCCAGCCATTGTGGCGTTGGGGGCATTATCTGTCAACCGACGCCCTGAGAGGCGATCAGCGGTCGATTAAGCTCCTGTTCAGCGAGGCAATTCTTCCATGTATTAGCGCACGCTCTGATTCTGTAGGTCCAGGGCTTTTTCAGCGACGGTGGCGAGCATTCGCCAGGTTGTTTCGTGATTTCGCGTTGCCTCGACATCCCCGTAGAAGCTATCGAGGAGGACATAGGGGCATTCCAAGGCCTGGAGTTCTTCTAAGTCGCCTCGTATCTGATCCAATGTCCCCTCACCTGCCAGACGCTTTTCGTCGTCCATTGGTGCTTCGGTTATCCGCAGGCGAATTCTGGGACAAAGATCGGGGACTGCTCTTTCCTCTTTTTCGGCAATCACATTCAGCAGTGGGATGTCCGCGTTCTTGAGTTGATCAATGGTGCTGCGGATGGGGTGCCACGCGGTGCCGTATCGAACAGCCCGCCGCATGGCAGCGGCTGAGGGTCCGCCAACCCATATTGGCGGATGAGGCTGCTGAACCGGGCGCGGTGCCGTGTACACGTCCTTAAAGGACACATACTTGCCATCGAAGGACGCCGTATCTTCTGTCCATAGCAGTTTAATGGCTTCGAGGTACTCATCAGTCATCGCTCCTCGACGGTTGAAGGGTACGCCCAGGATATCGAATTCGCCTTCTGCCCAGCCCACTCCGACTCCAAAGATGAACCTTCCGCCGCTGAGACGGTCGATGTTGGCGCATGCCTTCGCCGTTTCAAGCGGGCTGCGGTATGGCACGATGATCACGGTGCTACCGATTTCCATCGTCTTCGTTATGCCAGCAAGCCAGCCGAGAGTGCTGAGCGGCTCGTAGAACGGCGCGGGGTATCGGTCGCTGACATCAGGTGTAACGGCGATGTGATCCGAGGTCATGATCAGGTGGTACCCGAGGGTTTCGGAAATTTCCACCGTCTTTCGGAAAGAGTCCGGGTTTGCGCCGGGGCCGAAGTTTATGAGGTTTACGCCTACTTTCATGGTCTCCTCCGTGACTATTCTGATGAGGATGGCAAATAGCTATGGCAAGTGACTACGGCGTAGGGTACAGAACATTTCTTAAGCCGTAAATGCCGACGATGCCGCCAATCTGACTTGGGTGTGGCAGGCTGCCGGAAGATTGTGGCGCAGATGGAGTGGCGGAATAGAAATGTCACTAGCCAAGGGTGTGGAAGACATTGTAGAGAGGAGGCTGGGAATGGGGAGGGATACGAGAATTGAGAAGCGGCGTCATCCATATACAGGCGTTGAGCGCAGGATAGATGCAAATTTCCGGAGTGGGGCGACAGGGAATATTCCCTAAATAGTGTGGCCCTAGTAGTGTGGCGGGAGCGAGAGGGAGTCGAACCCACCGTCCCGACCGAAGGGCCGGGACCATCGGAGTTGAAGTCCGTGGAACCCACCGGAGCCCATCCGCTCCCGCGCTGATGGATTGTCCGTATTTCAGTATAACAGTCTGGCCGCAAGCGCATGCAAGATGCTCAGGCTCTTAGGCGAGCATTCGTCAGAGGCGGTGGTCCAACGGCTATGTCCGAAAGAATTACCTGCGGCGGCGATAATCGACGAAGTCGGTGATGATGGCGTCCACTTCCTCCCACCAGAGGCTGCCGAGAATCAGGCCCTTGGGCACATCGAAGATCATGTAGCCCTCAACCTGAAATTCTTTATCTAGCTCAATCTGACCCCAAAGGAAGGGCGAGTACAGATCTTCATCCGGGTCTGCGGCATCAACGACCCTAGAAGACTCGAACGGGTCTATCGCGTCGATGCGCTCGCCACGCCTGTCGCCGATCTGCGCTGCTTCCTCATCAATGAGCAGAGGCGTAATCAGGCTGGTGCGGTTGACAAGGGTTATGTCAAGGAGCACGAGTTGCCGGTTGGATGCCCTGGGGCGAATGACGCGGTGCTGGCCTTGGGAGTCCTGAAAGGCGACTTTTTCCACGATTAGTGGATAGCTGGTATGAACCTCGAGGCTTCTGCCACGAGATCTTACCTTTTCCGGGTCGTCCGAACCGCAGGCGAAAAGTGCGAGGGACGCCGCTAATAGAGCCAGCAGTATAAATGGCTTCAGGTAGCCCGATCTTAACTTATTCTTCCCGTATTGCGGATTGAGAGTGCTTATTTGAGCTTTCAATTTTGTCGCGTTTCTTCCTATTTAGACTAGACTACGAATATCTCTTGGCGCTTACGTTACCTTGCGCCGGACAGTGAGGGCATAGCCCTCAATTTGCTGATCATATCGGGGAGGACGGAGAGCAGGTATGCAACTTCGTCTTCCGTGTTTTCGCGTCCCAGGGTAATTCGCAGGCTACCCTGTGCGGATTCAGCCGTGAGTCCGATTGCCAGCAGGACGTGCGATGGCTCGAGGGATGCTGATGAGCAGGCGCTGCCACTTGAGGCGCAAATCCCGGCGAAGTCGAGACCCAGCAGGACAGGCTCGCCCTCGACACCCTCGAAGGAGATATTCACGTTGCTGGGCAGGCGCTGTTCGGGATGGCCGTTGAGGCGAACGCCACTTATCGTTTCGAAAATGCCTTGCGTTAGCATCTCTCGGAGCCGGAGGCAGTGAGCCGAACTTTCCTCGCGCTCGGCTACGGCGAGGCGGAGGGCTTCACCGAAGCCGACGATGCCGGGGACGTTCTCGGTTCCGGACCTGCGCTGGCGTTCCTGTCCGCCACCCGCGTTCTGCTCTTCAAAGGGTACTCCACGCTTGATGTACAGCAGGCCGACGCCCTTTGGTCCGAAAATCTTGTGGGCTGACAGGCTGAGCAGGTCAACGCCGAGCGCGCGGACGTTAATGTCGAGGTAGCCGGCGGCCTGCACTGCATCAGTGTGCATGATGATCGTCTGATTGCGGCGCTTTGCCTCATCTTTGACCAACTTCGCTATCTCCGCGATTGGTTCGACCGTGCCGATTTCGTTGTTCGCCATCATTACGCTGACGAGGATCGTCTGGTCGGTGATGGCGTCAACGACGTCCTGAGGATCGACCAGTCCGTGCTCATCGACGGGGAGATAGGTGACTTCGAAGCCGAACTGCTCCAACTGGTAGCAGGTGTGCAGCACGGCGTGGTGCTCGATTGCGGTGGTAATGATGTGATTGCCGAGGCTGCGGAGAGCGAACGCCACACCCTTAAGGGCGGCGTTGTCCGACTCGGTGCCTCCGCTGGTAAAGACGATCTCGCTCATGCGCGCGCCGATGAGGTGGGCTATGCGCTCACGAGCGTCGTCAACTGCCTTTCGTGCTTCCTGGCCGACGGTGTAGATGCTGGAAGGGTTGCCGAAGTCGGAGGAGAAGTACGGCAGCATAGCTTCAAGTACTTCGGGGCGCATGGGAGTAGTCGCTGCATGATCCATGTATATGATTTTTTCGGCCAGGGTCATTGCTCTCCCCCTTTCCGCCCACGGAGCTAACATCGATGGACAGGATTTACAAGATAGTTCCCGTGTAGATTTCATATTCTAGCATGTGCGGGCGGCAATGCTCAAAAGTCGCCGCGATTTTGAGTAGCGTAGCCGATGAGCTTGTAGGCGAGCTTGGCTGCGGCGAAAGTGCAGGCATTGGGGCCTTCGGCGGGGCTGAGTTCGACTATGTCAAAGCCGACAATATTCGAGCGGCGACTCACGGCGCGCAGGAGGGACAGGATTTCGTACCAAAGCATTCCGCCTGGCTCGGGGGTGCCGACTGCAGACATTATGGAGGGATCAAGGGCGTCCAGGTCGATGCTGATGTAGATGTTGCCAGTGAGATGCGCGGATGCCAGGGCGATTGCGTTAGCTAGGTTATCTCGCGAGTCCGGAGACCAGAATTGGACAGGAATGCCCTTTGCGCTGATGTGCTGCATCTCTTCAATACTGAGGCTGCGGACGCCGACAAGAACAACGGGGCATATTTCGCTGATGCGGCGGGCGACGGAGGCATGTCCCCATCGGGTGCCCTGGTATGAGTCACGCATGTCGGCGTGGGCATCGATGTACAGGACAGACAGGTCATGGTGGATCTCGGCGAGCGCCTGAACCGCGCCGACGGTGATGCTGTGCTCGCCGCCGAGGAGCGCGGGAAGCTTGCCGTGGGACGCAGCGCTCCTGACTGCGGTGCGGACGCTTGCGATCATTGACTGCGGGCCGTCTGCTTGCGGCTGCAACTGGGGGGTGGTGTGTATGCCAATCTCGGAGATGTCCCGCGCAAGTTCGATGTCGTAGTCTTCCAGATGGCGAGACGCGTCTATGATCGCCGCGGGGCCGTGTCTTGCGCCAGCCTTAAATGAAGTGGTTGCGTCATAGGGGACAGGAATGACGAATACTCTGGCGGATTCGGGGTCGTCGTCATCCGGCGGGGTGTCGAGAAAGGTATGCCATTGCAATGGGACTTCGCCGAGCCAAGGGTAGTCTGAAGCAGACATGTCAACCGGATTCGCCGCTGGGCTGCGCGTTTGCCGTGCCGAGGCTGACGCGCTCGTGTACCATTCCGTTGTAGCCCTCGCGTGAGGTGGAGTATTCGACGCCACGATCAAGCGTCCAGACTTTCACTTCAGGGAGGGCGAATGTCTGCTTTACAACCTCAAGCGAGGAAGTTGCATCAAAGTCTTTGCAGGAGAAAATGTCTATGTTGATGTACTGCCTGTCGGGGAAGGTGTGAACGCTGATATGGCTCTCGGCTATGATTACGAACCCGGACACGCCCCAATCTTCCGCAGTCTTGCCGTGGTAGGTGTAGACTTGCGGAGGGACGATCTTGGTCATTCCAATTGCGTGGGGATATTCGTCGAGGAACCGGTACACCAGATCGGTGTCTGACAGTCTCTGGGAATCTGCTCCGTATCCGTCAATAGCGAGATGCAATAGGGTATTTTCTCCGAGCATATTGGGCTACAAGCAACCGGTAATTCTGTGTTCAACTAGATTACCACCGATGATGGGCGTGGACAATAATTATTGAAATTGGCTACCCGAGTTAGATAGAATGCACAATTGCACTAGTTCAAGGTAGTTAGTGAGCACGATTCTTCTAATTGAGGTGCTTTGATGACTAACTTCAGCCCTGTATACGCGTTATATGAACTGTGGCATTCTCAATTTTCGCACTCCCGCGAAAGCGGGGATGAAGGACATAAAAGAGTCATCAGAGAATGGCGGTAGAAAATGATTGAGCTGGAACACATCAGCAAATATTACGGGGACTTCCCCGCCGTTACGGACATTTCGTTTCGTGTGGAGCAGGGGGAAATCCTGGGTTTCCTAGGGCCGAATGGCGCGGGGAAATCGACAACGATGAAGGTGATTACAGGCTTTCACCCACCCACTGAGGGCACGGCGACCGTTGCCGGGTATGACATCGTGAACGAATCGCTGGATGCTCGGCGGCATATCGGCTATCTGCCCGAGACGGTGCCGCTGTACACGGACATGGAAGTGCGCGACTATCTTGCTTTCATGGGGAAGATACGAGGGATGTCATCGGACTACATCCGCAGGCGCACAAGCGAAGTCATTGAGATTTGCAGGCTGGAGGAGTACGACTCGACGCATATCGGCAAGTTGTCGAAGGGCTTCCGTCAGCGCGTGGGCATCGCGCAGGCTATCTTGCATGAGCCTGATGTATTGGTGCTGGACGAACCGACCATCGGCATTGACCCGATACAGGTTGTGGAAACCCGCCAACTCATCAAGGACCTTGGCGGCGAGCACACCCTAATTCTGAGCACCCACATACTGCCGGAAGTAAGCATGATTTGTGAGCGCGTGATCATCATTCATGAGGGGCAGATCGTTGCCGTCGATAGGCCGGAGAACCTGGCTACGCGGCTGCGCGGTGTGGAGCGAATTGAGATTGACGCGCGTGGGCCGTCACGCGAGATTGCGGAGGCGATTGAAGCGGTCGAGGGCGTGGAAGCAGTTGACCACCGATATTCACAGGATGGCGGACATTCCACTTTCATCGTTGGCACGAATCCTGAATCGGAACCGCGCGCCATGCTGGCGTCAACCATTGTAAACGGCGGCTGGGATCTGCTGCGTTTGCAGTCGGTCGGAATGTCGCTGGAGGAAATATTCCTGCAGGTAACAACAGAAGAGATCGTTCCCGACCCTATTCCGGTGGGAATTTCCGAGGAATAAATGCCCGCAGTTTCTACACAATGGGACCTAGGGTGACTGCAGAATGTTCCGGTTTCAAGTTTTCGCAAGATTAAAGAATTTGAGGATAGAAGTTTGAGAAATACTTTTACGATAGCCTGGAAGGAGACTAAGGCGTATTTCACGACGCCTACCGCGTACATTGTGGGCGCGATGTTTCTTGTGCTTACCGGGATTTTCTTCGTCTTCGACATGACCAGGCCATTTGCGGAAGCGAGTGTGCGGAACTTCGTGTCTTGGGCGAGCCTGTTCATAATGTTCCTCGCTCCCCTGCTCACTATGCGCCTGCTTGCGGAGGAGCAGAAGATGGGTACGCTGGAGCTGCTGTTAACCGCGCCGGTGCAGGACTGGGAGGTGGTGCTTGGCAAGTACATCGCGAGTTTCGTTACTCTGATGGTTACAGTTGCATTCACGTTCTACTATGTGGTTCTGCTCTATGTGTTCGCAACGCCCGACACGGGCCCGATACTGAGCGCATACTTCGGCCTGGTGTTATACGGGTCGGCTGCTCTTGCCATCGGCCTGATGGCGTCCTCATTGTCGGGAAATCAGATTGTTGCCGCGGTGGTTGGAATCGGAATTTTATTAACACTGTCCTTTATAGACAGAATAGCCTCGATTGTAGAGGGGCTGGCGGCGGATGTGCTCAATGGGGTCTCGATGAACGCGCACTTCACGGACTTCGCGCGGGGCGTGATCGACACGAGTCACATTGTCTATTACATAAGCATGGCGGCGGTTTTCCTGTTCATAGCCGTCAGGTCATTAGAAACGCGCAGGTGGCGGTAAATGGTTGAACAAGGCGGGAGCGGAGACAGTCCGAGGAACCTAATACTGTCTTCGCTGCAATCTACCGGATTCTGGAGCTTTGTTACGGCGGTAGTCGGTGTCGTGGCGCTCATTGCCGGCGGGGCGATGTACTTCACCGTAGAAGAGCTCAGAGAGTTCTCGGTGACCGTTATAGTCATCGGCATCGTTCTTGTATTTCTTGCCCTGGTGCTTTCACCTCGGGCTATTGCGATCTTTCTAGTAGGCAGGCAGGGTCGCTACGGCAGCAACATAATTGTGCTGACTATCGCGTTCTTTATCATAGTTTTGCTGGTGAACTTCCTGCTCTACAAGAATCCTACGCGAGTTGATGTAACTGCCACTCGGATATTCACCTTGTCAGACCAGACCGTGCAGATACTTGACGGGCTGGACGGGCTGGTGCGGGCAAACGCGTTCTTCGTGCCAGCGGACACACAGAGCGCTACGGCGCGGCAGCAGGCGGAAGACCTGCTCAACGAGTTCACACGGCGGAGCAACAATTTCAGCTATCGCTTTGTGGACCCGGAACTTCAGCGGAGCGTCGCTCAGCAGTACGGCGTTGACTCGTTCCCGGCAATTGTGTTCGAAGACCTCGAGGACGGTACGCTGCAGGGCGTTCAGTCATTCTCGGAGCAGGACTTCGTTACGAGCATTCTCATCGTCAGCGGGGCGGACCAGAAGATCGTCTATTACCTGACGGGCCATGATGAAGCAGGAGCGACAAGGGATCTGCTGTCGGGGGAGATCGACGAAGACAATGGGCTGGACTATGCAATAGGCGGTATGCAGCGGGACAACTACCGAGTGCTACCGTTGAACCTGAAGCAGGAGGCGGTGGTTCCGGATGACGCGGCGCTGCTAGTGATAGCGGGACCCAGGCAGGACCTCGACCCGGAGGAACTTGCCGCATTGGACAATTACCTCAAGAGGGGCGGAAGAATGATCGGCCTGTTCGACCCGACTACGCCGTCGTCATTCAATCGCCTGATTTCGCAGTGGGGCGTTTTTCTCTCCAACAGGCACCCGGAAACGAATGAACTGCTTAGCGTTGCAGATGCAGTCAGCAATGTGGCCGGTGAGGAGCTGACTCCTCTGCTGCAGAAGGCGAACCTGCAGTATCCGCCGAGCTCATCTCCGTTGCTACAGGGCATACCGATTACGGACCAGATAGATGTGACATTCTTCCCGGAGGCTGCCGCGATAGACACCTGGGCGCCGCCACAGGAGATGCCGCCTTCGGTACGAATAGTGCCAATTGGCATTACTACGCCGGCAAGCTGGCTTGAGGCAGACACGGAGGATGTCAGCTACGACAGTGAAGTTGATCGGCCAGGTTCTTTCTCGATCGCCGTTGTAGTGGAAGCGAACGCCACGCTTGCGGTGGACGCGACCGGTGGCATCGTCGAGGCACAGCGACATCCGACGACGAGAATCGTACTCTTTGGCGACTCCGACTTTGCGAAGAACAAGTTCTTTGCTTCGAGCGACAACGCGGACTTCTTCCTGAACTCGGTGAACTGGCTCGCGGATGACTACGAGCTGATTTCCATTCGTCCGAAGGTGTTCCCATACCGTGAACTGGTAGTGACGACCCGCGGACGAGATTTCATCAAGTGGTCGAGCTGGTTCGTACCGCCCGTTATCATGCTTATTCTCGGCGCGGTCGTGTGGTGGAGAAGGCGCTAAGGGCAAACAGTAGTCAATCATTGACGGTCAGGCGATGGGTGCGCAGGTGGGCTACCCAACGCCCGCGAGAAATAATCGCACACGGCTGACCGCCTTGCTTGGAGATACACCGGATGAATCTTAAGGCAACAGCAGCATTAGTTATAGCGGCGCTGGTCGTCGTAGTCGTTGCGTGGAGCAATGTATTCGAGATCGGTGTGAAGCGCCTGCAAGAGGGCAGCCTGGACAACTACCATGTGGTTCAGGGCAGTCCGGGGCGCTTCGTCCTCGTGGAGAAGAAAGCAAAGAAATCTCCGTGGTTTTACCAGGTGGCTGAGGACGACATCGAGACGATAAGAGTCAGATATCTCGATACCGGGGATGTGAGCTTCTACAAGACTGATCAAAGGACTTGGGCGTTTACGGACCCCGAGGGCATTCCGCCGAATTTCAACCGCTGGGGCGGCGTTACGCTACTGCTTAGTGGGCCGGGTACAAGGCGGGACCTTACGGCTGTGCAGCCCCTCATCGATGATCCGGCACAGTATGGGCTGGACAACCCTGACACCATCGTGGACGTTGGGCTGACGGCAAACCGGAGCGTGCAATTTCGACTGGGCGATGTTACGACTGATGGCAGGCACCATTACGGGCAAGTCGAAGGGTTCCCGGACCTGTTCCTGATTGCGTCAAGCTGGGGGGATGTTATCAGCAGGCTTGCGAACGAGCCTCCGGTCCCGAAGTGGTATGTACGACGCGATCCTAACGACATCGTGGAATTGAACATTTACTTCGGCAACCCTACAACTGAAGACACGCATCTGGTGTCATTCATTCAGGATTACAGGACGAATGAATGGTCCGTTATCGACTACAAGGTCGATGAGGTGGAGGTACCCATCGACATGGAGATATGGGAGCCGCTCATTCCAATGGTGCCGGGCCCGGAGAACATTACGGTGGCTGTGCCAGCTGTCGATGACCAGGATTATTCGCCCTGGGGCATAGATGAGGACTCAGATGCGATCGAAATCCGCTTCTCAGGCGAGACGGACCGAGGCACGCGATTCACGGACGGCGTTCTCCTTCTGCTCGGCGACAAGAGCGAGGACGGCAGCGTCTATTACGCCAAGAATGAATCGAACTTCATCAGACAGCCCATTATCGGCCTTCCCGCCGATTGGGTTGAGACCTATGTCGATCTAGCCAAGAATCCGCCCTACGGTGAGGCGAGCGAAGAGGGCGGGGGCTAACTGGATGGACAGGATCAAGGTGATAGGTTAAGGTTGGCTCGTCCTGACCCACTAGGGCGCGCGGATAAGTAAGAACTCACAACTTAGGGGCAGGCTTAGAGCCTGCCCCTTCTGCAATCATCAATTCCCGGAGGACCTCAATGCACGCTGAGATTCTGTCAATTGGAACAGAGCTACTAATGGGCGAGCTGGTGGACACCAATTCGTCCTATGTTGCCTCGGAGTTGGCGAAGCTGGGCATAGAGGTGCGATGGGTGACGAAGGTAGGTGACGACCCAGACAGGCTCTATGAAGCAATAGATCGGGCATTTGCGAGGTCGGATGTGACGCTGACGTCGGGCGGACTGGGGCCGACGTCGGACGATTTGACGCGCGAGACTATCGCGAGGGTGTGCGGCGAGGAAATGACGGTGCAGGACGACCTGCTGGAGCACCTGAAAGGCCTGTTCGCCGGTCGCGGCTTTCCAATGCCGGAGACGAATGTGAAGCAGGCGACGTTGATTCCATCGGCGGTTGCCATCGACAACCCTATGGGGACCGCGCCCGGCTGGTGGGTGGAGCGCGAAGGCAGCGTGATTGTGGCGATGCCGGGGCCGCCGCGCGAGATTCAGCGGATGTGGGAGCACGAGGTTGCGCCGCGCTTGAAGGAACGCAATGCCGGAATCGCAATCGTGACTCGCAACCTTAAGACATTCGGCATATCCGAGGGTGGGCTGGATGAGATACTTTCGCCCCTATTCAAGAGCGAGAACCCCCTGCTGGGCATCTACTCAAAGCAGGACGGCATTCACCTCAGGGCAATTGCTACCGCTTCGACTGAGGAGGAGGCGAGCGCGCTGATTGCGCCGATGGAGGCGGATGTTCGCAGCATCATCGGCGATGACGCAATCTGGGGTGAGGACGATGAGACGCCGGAGTCGAAGTCCGTTGCGCTCCTCAGGGACGAAGGATTGACGCTTGGCGTGGTAGAGGCGTTCACGGGCGGTCTATTGTGCAATAACCTGACTGAGGTTGAGGGCAGCGGCGATGTGCTGAATGGAGGGGCGATTGCCGGTAGTGCAGATGCATTGGTGCGGCTGGGTGTGAATGCAGATAGCATCGAAGAGCACGGGATCGCGAGCGCTGCACTGGCAAAGGAATTGGCGAAGGTGGCACGCGTGAGATTCGGAGCAGACGTGGGCATCGGAATCAGTCCGCTTGCGCTGGAATCCGCGGACGGAAGCGTTGTGGCGGGCACTTCGTTCATTGGCTACGCGATGGATGGACGGGCTGATTCGACTTCGGGGCACTACCCTACCCGTCGGCTGCGGATTCGTGGGCGCGCGGTGACTCATGCGCTGCTTGGGATGATTCGATTTGTGCGCGAGATGCCGCTTGAGGCTGTCAGGCCGCGGCGGTAAGGGTCGCAAGAGAATGTGCGATGATAAAGAGTGAAGGGCAACCGTTTCTGGTTGCCCTTCGATCTAACTTGCTGACGAAATTCTACGCCCAATAATCCAGGCTTCCTTCTCACATGTGTGAAGGAAGACGCCTCTGGAAGTTCCGAATCTACATCGTGAGCTTCTTGTAGAGGTAGAGCAGGCGTGATGGGAGCTCGTAGATGTCGTCCAGGACTTCGTAGCCCATGTCTGAGCACATCGTCTTGAGGTAATCGTGACCGTTCTTGTCCACGGTGAGGGCAAAGGCGTTGATGCCCAGGTTCTTCGCCTCGTCAAGCGCCATCTTCGTGTCGTGGACGGCGTATTCTTTCTCGACGCCCTCGCGGCTGTATCCTCTGTCCTGCGGCCTGCCGTCGCTGATGAGGAACATCAGCTTCGTGCGCGCGTCCTGCTTGTCGAGCTTGTATGTCGTGTGCCGAATGGCGGGGCCCATGCGCGTAGCGTGCAATGGGGCGATGCGGTCGATGCGCCTCTTCACGCGGTCGGAGAAGTTCTCGTCGAGGTCCTTGATTGTGTAGAACTCGACATTTTCCCTGCCGTAGCCGGAGAAGCCATAGATTCCGTAGAGGTCGCCAATTGCCTCCAACGCGTTGATCAGAAGGACAATCGCCTCCTTTTCCACGTCGATGATGCGCTTGTACGAGCGGCGCATCGCCTCGCCGCGGCGGGTGCGCAGCCATACCATGTACTCGACGGGATCGTCAGGGGCGTCCCAGTCGTCATTGTTCTTCCGGGTATCGTCGATTGCCTCGGCAGTGGACGCGCTGGTATCGAGCAGAAATGCCACGGCGACATCGCGCTGCACCTTGTTTCGCCGCCAGTAGAACTTGTCGCTCGGGCTTGCGCCCGTCTTCATGTCCACGAAGGCTTCGATGATGTCGTCAATGTCAATCTCTTCGCCGTCTTCGAGCTTACGGACCTTGCGGAACATCTCCGGCACCATCATTTCGAATTGGCGGCGAATCTGGGTTACAAGAGTGCCGTAGTTGCCGAGCGTGTTGCCGTAGTATGACGGATCGCCTTCCTGCATGGTCTTCTGGCGCACAATGCACCAGCGTGGCTTGTAGTCGTCCGCCCGGAAGTCCCACTCGTCGTAAACGAATGTCTGCGGCTCACTTGCCTCAAGCTCGCCGCCGTCCTCATCGACATGCACTAGGGGACCCTGCCCGAACTCGGGCGACTGCGGCGCATCGACGCCGGCTTCCTTCATCAGATTGTTCGCCATTGTGTTGCTCGATTGCTGGATTTCGCCCTGCACCGCTTCAAGCTCAAGCTCGGCGCTGTTCTGCAGCAGCTCTTCAAGCATTTCCTGCGTGATCGGCTCGCCACTCGCCTCGCCGCCAGACTCGTCCTGCTGCATTCGGAGTTGCTCAAGGAGTTGGACGAGTTCGGGCTTGAAGTCTCCTCGGAAGTCCACTTCCTCGCTCGATTCGTAGTCCTGCTCCCCGTCGGGGCGAACCTGCATCTCCATACCCTGGGCGATCTGCTGAAGAAGAGACTCCATCTCGTCAGGGTCAATGTAGTCCTCTTCCATGTCTTCCGTCATATCCATGTCTTCCCAGTCCTCGGGTGGAGCCTCTTCGTTGGGGATCTGGGAGATGATGGCGTATATTCTGAGGGTGGCTTCGGCGGTGTCCTCCACCGACGCTTCGGGGTTGAGCACCTGCCTCATGATGCGACCTATCTGGCGCGCTTCCTCCATGTACTGCTCAGGCGCGGGCAGTCCTTGATACTGCTGCAGGCTGAGCCTAACGAGAAACTCGACCATAGCCTGGCGCATAGGGAGCTCGGTGATATTCGGGCGACTGGAAAGCGAGTCCGTCTGCACCTGAGTGTAGGGGCTGCGTATACCGCGATATTCATGCTTTACGCGGGCGTCAAGGCGTGCCTCTTCCACGACCGTGTAAATGTCGAGGGCGAGCTTGCGGTCGTCGAATAGGTCGAAGAAGCGCTGGACATCAGTGGCCCAGGCTCTTTCCAGGGCCTGTTCGTCCATTTCGGGAGTGTGACCGTTTTCCATGCCAGACGCCGCCGCTGCCCTCTTACTGGCGAGGTCATTTCGGAGGTCATCAAACATTGCGGAAGGCCGTTCGAACCCGAACCTGAAGCTGCCGAATTCGAGCCGCGCGACCTGATGAGTTGAAACCACCTTGAACCAGTTGAAGTTTTGCAACTTTGTAAGGTAGCGATCAACCAGATTGGGCAGGAAGACGGTTGTGCCTTCTGTCGTGGGGGCTTCGCTGGACACCCATCCGATATTCTTGTCGGCAAGCTCGCCGCTTTCGGAGAGCTTAATTTCTGCGCCTGCCAGACCGCGGCAGTACATCTCCATCACGTCCTTGATGCGCTGGAACTCGACACCTGACGAAAGGGTTTCAAGCATCTCCTCAGAACGTGCCGATTCTATCTTGAAATATGCAAGTCCACCGTCGCTATTCTGCTGAAGAATGCTGACGCCTTCCGCATACCATCGTTCCAACTGGCTCATCGTGAGCTTGTCCAGCGCTTGCGGGCAAGCCTTGATGAACTCAGGCACGGCAGGGGGCGAACTAGGCAGTAGGGCTTCCGCCATGCCGATAATCTGCTCGTGATCATGGGTGTCCACCTGCGCGAGAGCATTGGATGTCTCCAGCATGACGCTGGGAATGTTCATGCCGCCGCTATGGACAAGCTGCTCCGCGAGCTTCAGGAAGCGCATGCGCTGCGTGCCATCGATGCGCGGCAGTGCGCGTGCGCCGGACTCGAAGAATGCCTTGATTTCGCGCCAGCCGGAGTCAACAAGCGCAGATGCCAGATTGATGAATGCTGCCCTGTCGTCGCCAATCATCGGGAAGAGCTGCTGGCCGAGCGTCAGGCAATCGGACGACAGATCGTAGGAGCGGTGCGACAGCGCATCAAGGAACTTGGCGAAGCGTTCCATCTCAGGGAAGCTTAGGTCCTCCAGTAGCGCAGGGCTGGACTGGAAGAACTTGCAAGCGAGGGTGCTGGACTTCCAAGTGCCCTTGTACAGGCTGCGTCCGAGGTCAGACCAGCTTTCGATGTGGCGAGAGCGAAGCTTGCTCATCGTGCCGGGGCTTGCCTCGAAGTATGCGGCGGCCAGGGTGGGCGACTCCGCACAGAGGGATTTGCCGCATTCGGTCCACTTGAAGAAGTAGTTGAGGGGCATATACCCCAGAACCCGCGAGCTGACCTTGTAGAACTCAGCAGCGGCTTCCCAGGACCGAACGGTTTCCTGTGCAATGTCTAAGCCTGAACCTGCCCATTCGCGCATCTGCACATCGGTGAGATTCGGGGGCATCTGTGCCCGAGCCTTGTCAAACTCGTCGATTACGGAAGCCGGAAACTTCCCCAACTCGACTCTGATTTCATCTAGTGTTGCCGGCTGGTTGTTCAAGGCTTCTCCTCCAGGATCGACGTTTCCAGCAGTTCAATAAAGCGGTTGAGAATGCGGGCTGTCGCTCCGAATATTATGTGACCGTCGTGCGTGAAAACAGGTGCAAAGTAGAGATCGCCATTTGCGATGCGAACCTCATCGCGGCGATTGGCACTGTCCATCAGTGAGGATACAGGCACTTCAAGCACTTCCGCAACCTCTTCTTCCTGCGGATTGAAGTCATAGGGATACGGAAAAGTCCCTGCAAAGGGGTTCGTGCAAAACCCAGTTGTGGTTGCGGTCTGGTCGAGGGAGCCAAAGACTTCGACATCTTG
>MPND01000030.1 GCA_002238855.1 SAR202 cluster bacterium bin90 | reverse complement strand
CACTTGCCGTAATGTTACGATTGGCGGACAGGCAGCCGCGTCTGCATAATGAGGCTTTATAGGCCGGAGGTGTAACCGTGACAACAACCCCTCTTATAGAGGTTTCTGATTTGGCTTCTGAGAAGCTCGAAGAGATACTTAACGAGCAGGGCGAAAAGGGTGCGCTGCTGCGGATGATGGTCGTTCCGGGACCACACGGCAGTTTCCAATACATGCTTGGCATGGAGCGCGAGGCAAAGTCAGACGACCTTGTCGTTGATGCCCCCGGCGTGCAAGTCCTAGTTGACCCTGAAAGCGCTCCTCTCATCGAAGGCGCACAGATCGACTATGTAGACGGCCTGATGCGCAGTGGTTTTGTCATCAGCAATCCCAACTTCCAGGTCGGCAGCGGTGGCGGCGGATGCGCCTGCGGTGGTGGTGGCTGTGGTTGCGGCGGCGGTGGTGGCGGCGGCTGCGGTGGCGGTGGTGGCGGATGCGGGTGCGGCGGTCACTAAGCCTCACCCTATCTTTGTGATAAATTGCGCGGCGGGATGAATGCATCCCGCCGCGCATTCTCTTGTCTGAGTATGAACGGGCCCTATCTTGCTCTTTCGCTTACTTGACCAGTTTCAGATCGACCCTGTCGGAGCGCTAATAAGCCTCGCCGCCTTCGCCGTTGCCCTGATAGTCGGCATAACCGTCCACGAGTTCAGCCACGCATGGTCTGCCACCCAGCTCGGCGACTACACAGCGCGTGGCCAGGGCAGACTGTCGCTGAATCCAGTCAGGCACCTCGACCCGCTCGGCACAATCCTTATTCTCGTCGCCGGCTTTGGGTGGGGCAGGCCAACACCGGTAACGCCATCCAACATCCGCATCGGCGAGCGTCCAGGCATGGCTTTGGTCGCGCTTGCCGGCCCAATATCAAACATGATCGTGGCGACTCTCGCTGCCCTTCCATTCAGATTGGGCACTGTTTCATTCGGTGGCGGCATAGACTCATTGTTCCTGCAGTCCCTGGTACTGTGGAATATCGTACTTGCGGTGTTCAACCTGCTGCCGATCGCACCTCTCGACGGCTTCAAGGTCGTACTGGGCATACTGCCCCGAACAGCAGCGGCAGTCTTCGAGCGCACTGAACGCTTCGGAATGGTGATACTTCTGGTCGCAGTTCTGGCCGACGCTGTCTTTAGCGTTGGAATTCTCAGCAGAATATTGATACCCGCAATCGGAGTATTGAGGCAGTTACTTCTGGGTGTGTAACGATGTTGTCGCGATGTATGATAGACTTTCCAACGTGAGCATAATTCTGGTTAGCATTGGCAAATCGAAAAAGGAGGTGTGACTTGGAGCGCATTACGATCATAGGCACAGGAGTCGTCGGCGTGTCCATTGGACTAGCTTTGAAGCGAGCCAACCTCCGCAACACGGAGATTGTAGGAAGTTCAGGCGACAGAGACGCCTTGAAAATTGCATTCAAGAGCGGAGCCTACGACGAAGAAACTTCGAACCTGCGAAACGCCGTCCGTGGCGCGCAGATGATTGTACTCGATTCCCCATTTACGCAGACGCGAGAGCTTCTGGACGCCATCGCACCGATAGTCGAGGATGGCTGCGTCATCACTGACACCTGCGCTGCCAAGGTCAGGGCGATGGAATGGGCAGATCAGCTCCTACCAGGGAGTGTCAGCTTCGTTTCAGGACGACCACTTATTCGCAAGCCCTATACGACGCTAGAAGATGCGTCTGCAGACCTGTTCCAGGGTGCCCACTACTGCATTTCACCCTCGGGCTCCGCCGATGAAACCTCAGTCAAGACAGTTGTCGGAATGGTTGAACTCATAGGCGCGAAGCCTCTCTTCCTCGACCCGCACGAGCACGACAGCTATGCTGTGGCCATGGAAGTCCTGCCTACCGTCCTCTCATCCGCATTTGTAACTACCACTGCCGGAAGTGAATCATGGAGGGAAATGCACCAGCTCGCTGCCTCTACTTTCGCGGAATATTCACGCCTTGCATCCGAAGACCCCATAGACAACGAGGCATCCTGCTACACCAACATTGAAGCGCTCGTCCACTGGATCGATGAATACATCACAGAGCTCTACACATATCGCAACATGATCAGAGAGTCGAACGATGAGCTTGTGGATACATTCATCAAGGCGTGGGAAGGCCGTGCTAGGTGGGACGCAGGCGCAGTCGTTGACACGGGCGAAAACGCGCTCCCTACGGCTGGCCAGTCAATGGCAACCGCTTTCTTCGGAGAGAAGCTAACGCAGCGGTACCAACAAATGACCGGCGGGGAGGAAAAGCGCAAGAAGTCCTGGAACTACCTGCGCAACCGGTGATGGAAGCGCCCGTCCATTCCAACCCCCTGCTGCTCGTGCTGTCCGGCCCATCCGGAGTGGGCAAGGACTTGCTGCTCTCCCGCTTGAGGGAAGCCGGCAGACCCTACCATTTCACGGTGACCGTCACAACTCGCCTCAAGCGCAACGGTGAACACGACGGCATGGACTACCACTTTATCAGCACCCGGCAGTTTGAGTCTATGATCGCCAACGAAGAGCTGCTGGAGTGGGCGAACGTCTTTGGCAACTACTACGGCGTTCCCAAGTCACAGGTGATGGACGCGATGGCACGAGGCCAGGACGTCATCCTGAAGATTGATGTCCAAGGCGCGGCAACAATTCGCAGCCTGGTGCCGGACGCCCTCTTCATCTTCCTCGCCCCGCCAAGTGGTGAAGAGCTAGAGCGCAGGCTGCGCGGGCGCAACACCGAATCGGACGATGCGCTGATTGCACGTATTGAGCAGGCGCGCCACGAACTTCAGGAAGCCGAAAAGTTCGATTACACTGTCGTCCACCACACTGACGCCACCGACGAAGCCGCGCTTGAGATCGAAGACATCATAAGACGCGAACGGCACCGTGTCCCACCGCGCAAGATTCAGCTTTGATTCGCCCTAATTTTCTTTCAGTCGCGCGATCATATCCTTGAGTACTTCCTCATCCTCGCCGGTGCTCACCGGAATCGAAAAGCTCAGCGAACTCGCGAATGGCCCGAACGTCTGCTTAATCTTGTCAACGATCTCGTCGTAGCTACCCACGATGGCAAACTCATCCAACATTTCGTCGGTAATGAGTGACCCCATCTCTCCCCACTTGTTATCCACGGACATACGATACAGTTGCTGCGCCGTATCGTTCCAGCCGTGATGGTTCATCACGGGAGCGTAGCTGCGCGTCGAGGCGTAGAACGATATGGCGTTCTTCACCTCCTGCCTGCTGCGTTCTATGTTCTCCTCGCTCGGACCAGTGATGATGTACCCGCCCCCGTTGATATCGATGTCGGCAAGGGTTCTGCCTGCCTTATCCGCGCCTTTCTGTAAGTTGGGGACAACGACATCGTTGATATATTTGAACGTGCCGAACGAATGGAGAAGTACGCCGTCACAAACTTCGCCAGCAACTTGAAGCATCCGCTCATTGACTGCCGCAATGTACACCTTTATGTCGGGGTGATCGATCGGATCCGGTGTAAAAAATGGAGGCATAAGGTTGAAATTGTAGAAGTCCCCTTGGAAGTTCAGTCGCGTGCCGTCCTGCCAGCTTCCCCAGATGTGACGCAGCGCCTGGATGTACTCGCGCATTCTGGCCGCTGGTCTGCCCCAAGGCATGTTGAATCGCCTGACAATATGTCCACGAACCTGGCTGCCCATGCCTAACTGGAACTTGCCACCCGACAAAGACTGCAGGTCCCAGGCATTGTAGGCGGTATCCATTGGGCTTCGTGCGAACGCCAAGGCAATGGACGTCCGAACTTGCGCGCGCCGGACATGCTCTGCGGCGAGAGCGGCGGTGACGAACGGGTTATGCTTCGTTTCGCTGGTCGAAAAGAAGTCGTAGCCCAGTTCTTCCGCCTTGCGAACCTTCTCAGGAATTTCCGCCACCAGACCACCCTGCATTCCAGTTCCGACCTTCATCTTAGCTGCCTCCAATTATTTTCAGATTTTGCCCGCCTATCTTAACAGAGCGTAATGCCTGCCGCACACAATCCAAGAGTGCGATAAGATATAATCTCCACTGAAATTCAGCATTAGTCAGGAGTACGTTATGAGCGAAGATATTGGCCTTTTTGAAGCCATGCACACGCAACGGGCGATCCGCTATTTCAAGTCCGACCCCGTGCCAAAGGAGGCACTGGACAAGATACTTGAAGCCGCGTCGAAGGCCCCGAGCGGAACCAACCGCCAGATGTGGCATTTCATGATTATCCAGGATGATGAACTGCGCGCTAAGATTTCCGAAATCTATCGCCGGGCCGGACGCCAGGCATTGCCAAACCTGCAATGGCTTCAGGATGTGAACCCACGCATTCTCCGGTCAGCGACCCATCTTGTGGAACACATGGATGAGGCGCCGGTACTGCTCCTCGCCTGCATCGAACACGGCGGCTCGACAAATCTAACCACCGGCTCATCGATATACCCGGCAGTGCAAAATATTCTCTTGGCCGCCCGCGCCCTCGGACTGGGAAGCGTGCTCACGACATTCCACAAGCAGTACGAGGACGAGGTTCATGAGATTCTGGGCATCCCAGATCATGTGGAAACCGCAGCATTGCTGCCCATCGGATACCCAGCAGATGGTGTGCGCTACGGGCCTACGCGCAGAAAGCCGATCGAGGAAGTCACTCATTGGGACGGCTGGGCATAGGCAATCTGGCCTCTACGCTACTGTTATAATTCCATTCGACACAAAGCACGCTCTTACGAGGAGAGAATAATGTCCTACGAGTTCATTACTTACGAAAAGAAGGGGCGCATCGCCTATGTGACCATCACAAGGCCGGAACGCCTCAATGCGCTTCACCCACCCGCCAACGCGGAGCTTTACCAGGCTTTCTGCGACTTTCGTGACGACCCCGATGTATGGGTAGCGATACTCACCGGAACGGGCGAGCGAGCATTCAGCGCTGGCAACGACCTCCGATACACCGCGGAGCGAGGACGGCGCGACCGCTCGGGCGAGATTGCACGATTTGGCGGCATTACTTCCAACTTCGAATGCTGGAAGCCCATCATTGCGGCGGTGAACGGCTACGCTCTCGGTGGCGGCCTGGAACTAGCGATGGCATGCGACATTATCATCGCCGCCGACCATGCAGAGGTCGGCCTACCTGAGCCGCGCGTCGGTCTGATTGCGGGCGCAGGCGGCGTCCACAGGCTACCGCGCCACGTCCCTTACAAGATTGCAATGGGCATGCTCCTCACGGCGCGACGCATTCCCGTACAAGAAGCATATCGCCTCGGTCTCGTAAACGAGGTTGTCCCTCTAAAAGACCTGATGGCAACCGCAGAACGCTGGGCTAACGAAATCCTCGAGGTAGCGCCCCTCTCAGCGCGCGCAAGCAAGCAGATGGCAACTAGTGGCTATGACTGGCCTCTCGACATTGCCCTCAATCGCACCTACTCGGAGCAACTGAAGGCCGCAGCGTCCGACGACTTCGTTGAAGGGCCGCTTGCTTTTTCCGAAAAGCGCAAGCCCAACTGGACAGCAAGCTAACTGGAACGTGAAACAACCACCATTGAGAGGAATCAATGACAACATCAAACGCAATCTTGGTCCCGGCAAACGTCAAGCCCTGGAAATACCGGATAACCTTGGAGCCCGACTTCAGTACATTCACATTCACCGGCAGTGAGAGGATTCAGATTGATATTCTATCTCCCACAACATCCATCACTCTTAATTCGATAGAGATTGCGATTCAGTCCTGCTCAATAACATTGTCCGACGGTACGGAGCTCGCGGCTCAGAGCACCCTGTTGAACGAAGAGGACGAGACCGCCAGCTTTCAGTTTGGAGTCGTATTGCCGGCTGGCGAGGCAACACTCTCAATCGAGTTTACAGGCGAGCTGAACGACAAGCTGAGGGGCTTCTACCGCAGCAGCTACACCGACATTGACGGCAATGAACGCTTTATGGCGACTACGCAATTGGAAGCCACGGATGCACGCCGCGCATTCCCCTGCTGGGATGAGCCCTCGCTCAAGGCGACCTTCGAGCTTACACTTGTAGTTCCCGCCGAGATGACTGCCGTCTCCAATATGCCGATTGTAAGCGAAGAAGCGATACGCCCAGGGGTCAAGTCAGTCAATTACGCAGAGACTCCAATTATGTCCACCTACTTACTGGCATTTATCGTAGGGGACCTTTCTTATATCGAGGAAGTCGGAGACAATGGCACTCTTATGCGCGTCTTCACGACTAGGGGCCGCGAAGAGCAGGGTAGATTCGCGCTGGAGACCTCCATACGTCTGTTGAAGTACTTCAACGACTACTTCGGCATTCCCTATCCTCTTCCCAAACTTGACCACTTTGCAATCCCTGACTTCGCCGCGGGCGCGATGGAGAACTGGGGCGCAATAACATACCGGGAGACCGCGCTGCTCGTTGATCCGGAAAACACCTCTGTTGGAACGCGTCAGATTGTCGCCGCCATCATTGCCCACGAAATGGCCCATATGTGGTTCGGCGACCTAGTTACAATGGCCTGGTGGAACGACCTCTGGCTCAACGAGAGCTTCGCCTCATGGATGGGAGACAAGGCGACCGACAACCTCTTCCCTGACTGGGAGGTCTGGACGCAGTTCGTCTCCAGCGACACAAATCGTGCCCTCAGCCTCGACGGGCTACGCAACTCGCACCCAATCGAGCAGGAGGTCAGCAACCCCGCGCAGATTGGCGAATTATTCGACGCGATCAGCTACAGTAAGGGCGGGTCAATCCTCAGAATGCTGGAGAGCTTCCTGGGCGAAGAGACCTTCCGGCAGGGCTTGAACAAGTACCTGACCACGCACCAGTACGACAACGCCGAACGATCCGACCTTTGGAACGCGCTGGCCGATGTGTCCGGCGAGCCGGTGGCAGAAATCATGGACAGCTGGGTCCTGCAGACCGGCTATCCTATGTTGGACGTCGGAATCGAGCGCAGCAGTGGAAACATAGGCCTGCACTTGACGCAGCGCCGCTTCCTGTACGACTCCATCCTTGAATCGGGAGACGCCGACGAGACGCTGTGGAGGGTGCCTGTCGGCGTATACACAGGCGGTGGCTCTGACAGCGCAGGGACGCTGATGGACACGAGGTCACTCTCTTGGGATGTTTCCGACTCCGGTTCAGGCGACGACTCATGGACGAAGGTCAACCCGGAGCAGACCGGGTTCTACCGCGTAAAATACCCTAGCGCCGACTTGCAGCGGCTTGTAGAACCCATCAGATCGAAGGCGCTGACACCGATCGACAGGCTCGGCATTCAAAACGACGCTTTTGCCCTCAGCCGTGCGGGAATCATACCTGCGACTGATTTCCTGACTATCGCCGAGGCGTATCAGAATGAGGACAATGCTCCCGTCTGCGCCGACCTATCATCCAATTTGGGCGGCTTAGACAACTTGCTGTCGGACGAAGGTTTCTATGGCAACTTCCAGGCGTTTTCACGCGGCATATTCCAGCAGGTCGCCGCACAGGTCGGCTGGGAAGCGAAGCCAAACGAGTCCCACATGGACGCCCTGCTTCGCAGCACTGTCCTGAATCACGTGGGAGCCAACGACGACGAAAACGCCCTTCGAGAAGCTGCAAGGCGATTCGCAACCTACGCCGACGACCCGGCAAGCGTCAGCCCTGACATTCGAGGTATCGTCTTCCGTCTCGCGGCAAAGATAGGCGGCCGCTCCGAGTATGATGCGATGTGGCAACTCCGAGGAGACACACCGCTCCAGGAGGAGAAGGTTAGATTCCTGTATGGCCTGACCTCGTTTGAGGACAAGGCGCTACTTGAAGAAACCCTTAACCGCTCGCTCGGCGACGAAGTACGGGTACACGATACTGTGAGCGTCATTACTCTCGTCGCGGGCAACACTCAGGGCCGCGACCTTGCGTGGCAGTTCCTGAAAGACAACTGGCCGGAACTCGACAGGCGTTACGGCGAAGGTGGATTCGCCATCATGCGTCTCGTTGGTATTGCCTCTGCGTTCACAACGCTGGAAATGCACGACGACGTTGAGCGCTTCTTCTCAGACAACCCCGCGCCCGGTGGAGCGCGCACCATCAGTCAGTCGCTAGAACGCATACGACTTAACGCTGCCTGGCTAGAACGCAACCGGAACGAACTCGCAGACTGGTTTGTCGGATAGTACAAGTCCACCAGATCTACACAAACGCCGCCTCATAGTCAGATACGGGGCGGCGTTCACATTACCGAATGCGACTATGAAGGCAGAAGTTAGCCCTGCAAGAAATCTTTCACCGCTCGCGCAAATTCCCCCGGCTGCTCCAGCATCATCATATGCCCTGTGCCTGACATCGTATGCACTGACGCACCCGCGATGCGGCTTCCGAACTCATTGCCGTATGACGCCGGTACAACCTTGTCCTGATCGCCTACGACTACTAGGGTACGTGCCTTTATGCGCCCCATCCGCTTCTTCAATCCCTTGTCCGGTATCGGCCAAAGGAACTTTCCCACAGTGGCTAGCGAGCGCACACGCTCCAATATTTGCGTGCCGCGCTCAAGGTCATCCGCAGGCTCAGGCAGCACTGACTTGGCCGCGTCCGAATTCGGATCAGCGAACAGAATGCCGCGTAGTTCCTCCATCGGCGTTGCGAAGTAGTCAACGCCTGGTTCGTCGTCAAGCCAAATCCCCGCAGGAGCGGCCAGCACGAGCTTTCTGATGCTGTCAGGACGAATCGACGCCATTTCCGCAGCAATCATGCCTCCGAGGAAGTGTCCGACAACATTCGGCGCTTCCAGTCCCAGGGCATCAAGCAGGTCGAAGTGGTAAAGCGTGAGGTCCAACAATTCGTCAATATCCTCGGGTCCCGGAGCACTGTCAGCGAAACCGGGCTGGATAGGCGCATAAACTGTGAAGTCTTCGGCGAGGGCGTCCATGAACGGATGCCATCCCCTATAACCAAAAGCGCCGTGCAGATAGACGAGCGGTTGGCCACTGCCCTTGCTCGCGACTTCGATTTCTGCGCCGCCTACCGTCACAACCTGACCATTCTGTTGGGTTACCATTTACTATGCCCTCTTGATATTCAGCACATCATTGCTGTTGAATTCTGTACCACGCAAAGTATAGGCAGGCCTTGTGCCTGCCCATAGATTCATCTCTCAAATTCGCCGTTCTATGCTATGGCCCTGCCGACGCCATCCCCGCGACTTCCGGCTCCTCTATAGGCTGCGGCCACCAGTGGTCCTCGTATTCGTCCCACATGCCCTGTAGTTCTGGATAAACTTCCGTCGCGAACATTTCGGTGTTCTTCATCGTGAGGTCTTTAGGCATGCTACCAATCTGAAGCAGGACCATCAGATGCCCCACACGCAGACCTTCTACAGCTCCACGCAGATTCTCAATGACCGTCTTCGGGCTGCCCGCGATCACATAACCTTGCTCAACAAAGTCGTCCCAGGTCATCGCTTGTCTCGTCTGGTTGGCGGCGGCGCCCAGCTGGGCAACTGCCCCGGCCTTCAATGTGCGAATCGTGCGGTATCCCGGAGCATCCGCAAAGCCCTCATACACATGCAGGCACTTCTTATAGAAGTACTCTACATGTTCGGCGTAAAGCTCCTTCGCCTTCTCGTCGGTCTCCGCGACGCACACAAGCTGCAGGAACCCGGCGCGGTAAGGGTTGTCGTCAGTGCCGAGCCGTTCCATTTCCTTCCAGTAGCCGTCCATCACCTGTATGCCCCGCTTGTACCCTGAGTAGCTAAGGTAGCAATAGACATAATTCATGCGGCTCGTCCACTCCCAGGTTTCGACGCTGCCGCCACCTGGAATCCATACTGGCGGATGTGGCTTCTGCAGTGGGCGAGGCCAGATATTGGCGTATCGAACCTGGTTATATTTGCCGTTGAACGCGAACATATCAGGCTCGGTCCAGGCCTTCATCACCAAGTCGTGCGCCTCATAATACTTCTCGCGCAGAGTAGCAGGATTGACGCCATAGGCGAAGTTGGTATCCATCGAAGTGCCGACGGGGAAGCCCGCGACAAGACGCCCCCCGCTGATGCAGTCCAGCATCGCGAACTCTTCGGCAACGCGCAGTGGCGGGTTGTACAGCGCGAGGCTGTTGCCCAGCACGATAATGGCCGCGTCCTTGGTACGCCGTGTCAGAGTGGCTGCTGTGATGTTCGGGCTTGGCATTATCCCGTATGCATTGTTGTGATGCTCGTTGACGCAGATACCGTCAAAGCCTACCTCATCAGCAAATTCGAGTTCATCGAGATACTCGTTGTAGAGTTGATGCGCCTTGTTCGCCTCGAACAGATGGCTGGGCACATCCACCCAGACGCTGCGGTACTTGTCCTCGAAGTCCTTCGGCAGGAACCGGTAGGGCATCAGGTGGAACCAGCTAATTTTCATCTAAGACCTCTCTCGGTACGAATTCAATGACGCTCGCTCATCAGTTAATGAATTTCTAGTCGTCTTCAAGTGTACTCGTATCGCCCTCCGGCAGACCAAGTTCCCTAGCCTTCAATAGACGCCGCATGATTTTGCCGCTGCGAGTCTTTGGCAGGGTCGGCACGAAGTCTAGCTCGCGCGGCGCGACCGCGGCGGCCAGCTTCTGCCTGCTGAAGCGCATTATGTCGCGCCGCAGTTCGGTCGACTCTTCATAGCCGTCCTTTAGTGACACGAACGCCTTCACGACTTCCATTGCAATCGGGTCGGGTTTGCCGATGACGCCTGCCTCGGCGACGGCGGGATGCTCGATAAGCGCGCTTTCGACTTCGAACGGCCCCACGAGGTGCCCGGCTGTGTTGATGACATCGTCCGCGCGTCCAACGAACCAGAAATATCCATCCTCATCGACTCGCGCCGTGTCGCCCGTAATGTACCAGCCCTTTCGGAAGCGCGAGTTATACATTTCGGTGTTGTTCCAGTATGCGTGGAACATCGAGGGCCAGTTCGGTCGCACAACCAAATTCCCGTCCTGGCCGGCTGGTACCGGCTCGAACTCGTCATCCACGACTCCTAGCTCCACTCCGGGTATGGGCCTGCCCATGGAACCTGGATTTACGTCCTGGCAGGCGTAATTCGCGCACATTATCGCGCCCGTCTCCGTCTGCCACCAGTTATCGTGGAACGGCATGCCGAAAACATCGTTGCCCCAGACAACCGCCTCCGGATTCAATGGCTCGCCTACGCTCGCCATAAAGCGCAGGGAGGACATGTCGTATCGCTTGGGAACATCATCACCTGACTTCATCAGCATCCTGATGGCGGTTGGCGCCGTGTAGAAGACAGTTACATTGTAGTCCTGTATCAGCTGATACCACTTGCTTGCGCGGAAGCCGCCCTCGTAGATGAGCTGCGTGACTCCGTTAGTCCACGGCGCAAGCATTCCGTAAGATGTGCCCGTAACCCAGCCCGGATCCGCCGTGCAGAAGTAGATATCGTCTTCCTGCAGGTCGAGCGCCCACTTGCCGGTGGCATACTGCTGCACCACTGCCTGATGCCGGTGTACCGCACCCTTAGGCTTGCCAGTCGTGCCCGATGTATAGTGCATTATTGAGTAGTCGTACTGACTGGTAATGACCGTATCGAAGTTCGCCGTCGCCTTAGCCATTTCCTCTTCGTAGCTGAGGTCACCAGACATTAGAGGCTGCGGGTCGCGGTTGTTCTTGTTTACGATAACCATGTGCTGAAGCTCGAACAGCTCAGGGATGATCGGTGTGATCTTGCGCCGCAGGTCCGGCTGCGTGACTAGCACTTTCGCCTCGCTGTCCTGCATCCTGTCCTTAACGGGGTCAGGGCCGAACGCCGAAAACAACGGCCCCGCAATCGCCCCGACTTTCAGGATGCCGAAGAACGCAAAGTAAAGCTCAGGTAGCCGTTCCATGTAGATGAAAACACGGTCGCCCTTCTCGATGCCGAGGCTTTTTAGAACATTGGCGAACTTATTGGACTGCTCCTTCATCTGACCGAAGGTGTAGGTCTCCTTCTCGCCGTTCTTTCCTTCCCAGATCATCGCGATCTTGTCGCGGTTGCGCCCGTTCGCGTGGCGATCAATGGCCTCATGCGCCTTGTTCAAACCGCCGCCAGGCTGCCAATCAAGCTCTTCATACATCTGCTGCCAGTCGAAGTTGCCGCGAACCTTGTCATAGTCGAGATTCGGCTTCGTCTCCATGTCCTCAATGGCAGGCTTGCTTATGATTGGAAATGAAGAAGAGGTTGTCATCGTGATGCCTCCGTGGGAATGTGTGGCTTTCTGTAGGTCAATCTTAAGAGTGATTTCACCAGCAAGGCGCACATGTACGCCGCAACGAATCGTGCTGATTGTTGCG
This sequence comes from SAR202 cluster bacterium bin90, assembly GCA_002238855.1. Taxonomy (GTDB): domain Bacteria; phylum Chloroflexota; class Dehalococcoidia; order Lucifugimonadales; family JADFKI01; genus Bin90. Next base: position 33,523 of record MPND01000030.1, on the reverse strand, counting down.
GCGTATTATACACGAATGTGCCGCGATATAAAGTCAGGACACTCCCTAGTACACAGGCCTAGATTGCGGCATAGAGCTAATTGGCTCCATCCTCATCCACCATCTGCCGAAGCTCGTCTTTGGCCCGCCTTATTTCCTGTATCTTCTCCCCGATTCTGTCGAACAGCGGCTGCCTTGCCTTGATACCCTCCGCTATCAGAAACGCTGCAGCCTCCGACCTGCTGCTCATAATCCCAGCTTCTACAAGTTCGTCGAGCCGGTCCAAGCTCGCCTTGTCGACACGCACCATCACCACATTGTCCCGACTGCCGCGCATCCCCTGGATCGTGTCGCGAATGCTGTCGCCGATAGTCTCGGCGGCGTCCACGCCCTTCACAATCGCTACTCGCACCGTCTTGTTTACCTCGTCCACGATCTCATCGACGTTGTCTGACAGCCTGCGCCTTTCATCTTGAGCGCTCTGGCTCTCTCGTCCTTCATCCTTTTCAGCATCCCGTTGAGACATTGCTTACCTCCTCAGTGTGTATTGCAATTAACTTACATGTAATTATACAATGTACCTTACAAGGCGTCCAGTCCCCAGGGCTGACTTCCTGCCACGGGGCCATTTGACTTGCATTTCCACATTCCTTATCGTTGACGGCATCCGCATGGCATATCTGAGGCTTTGAACGGGTCTCGCGAGCCGAAAGGACTGTATGCAGGACGACGAATCACAGCGTAACGGCGACGAGCAATCCGGCCAGCGCACAACTTCGTCACGCACAGTTCCCCCACAGAAAACAGCACCCCGACCCTCAAGACGACGCTCCGCCCTGGCTCGCCGCGACCTCACCAAGGGCAGCATTCGCAACCACGTCTGGTATCTTGGGTGGCCCCAAGTCGCTGAAGGCTTTCTCGGGGTAATCGACCAAGTGGCCGACCTCGTATGGGCCGGACGGCTCGGTTTCCACGCCATCGCAGGACTGGGAGCCTCACAAGCGTACCTCAGCACCATTATGATGGCGCGGATGGGCTTGGATTCCAGCATGCGCTCCATGATTGCCCGCGCGGTCGGCGCCCGTCAGTTGGCCCAGGCCAACCATGTACTTGTCCAGTCCTTCCTGCTGACATCAGTCCTTGCCGTCGTGATGATTGCCGTGGGACTTTTTCTCGCCGAACCGCTGCTCAGGCTCATAGGCATGAGTGACGCCGCCGTCGAGCAAGGCACCGGATATATGCAGGTTCAATTGATCGCCATGGCATGTTTGAGCTACCACCGTCTCTTCGGGGGCGCATTGCAGGCTTCGGGAGACAGCATTACCCCACTCAAAGCAGCCCTGGTCTCCCGGGTTATTCACATCGTCCTAAGCCCCATTCTCATTTTCGGCTGGCTCGGATTTCCGTCTCTCGGTCTGACAGGTGCCGCATTCGCGCGATTGGCAGCAGAGATTTTCGGCGTGGGCATGACCTATTGGGCGCTGCGCTCCGGCAGAGGGCGCATCAGCCTGCGCTTCAGAGAGTTCAGGATTGACTTCCCTTTGATCTGGAGCCTGCTGCGTCAGGGAGCCCCCGCCTCCGTTACAAATATGCAGCGCGGCGTCTCGCAGCTTGTCGTCGTAGGAGTTGCCGCGCAATTCGGAGATGTCGCTCTCGCCGCGTTCGCACTGGCCCGTCGCGCCGAGAACGTAGTCAACCAGAGTTCAAGAGGCATGGGCCGCGCAGCAGGCGCCCTCGCAGGCCAGAACCTCGGCGCAGAGTTGACCGAAAGGGCTCGCAGCGCGGTCCGATGGGGTATGCTCATCGGCTTCGGAATGGCTGCGCCCGCACTTGTGCTGTTAATCGCATTCCCCGAACCAATCGCGGGGTTCTTCAACTCAGACGCTGACTTCATCAGAATATCATCGACATGGCTCGTCATTGCCTCAATCGGGTACATATTCATGTGCCCAGTGCAGATTCTCACACAGGCGTTCAACACATCCGGTTCTACTTTCGCTCCAATGGTCATCACCGTAGCGACTATGTGGGCATTCGAAATTCCCCTCACCTTTATTCTTGCGAATTTCAGCCCCCTGGGACATCTCGGGATTCCTGCTGCAATTGTCGGTGGCATGGGACTCAGACTGGTTGCGTTCACCTGGTACTACTTCAGAGGAACATGGCTCCGCACAGGGTTGATGTAACCTAGCACAGAACGCTACCATGGACGCATGGAAAATACAGGACTTCAGTGAAGAACAGAATATGGAAGAACGCGCCACATTAGAAGAGCCGGACTCTCAAGCGGAATCATCCAACGAAGTTACAAAGGGTTTCGCACCTCACCGCGACTGGCTGCTGTTAGCTACGATTGCCGTAGTTTTTGTCGCTGATCAGCTCACTAAGTTCGCAATTAAGGGCACGCTTCGGCTCGGTGAATCCTGGCCGGCGGAGGGCCTGTTCCGATTTACACATGGTGCTAACACGGGAACTGCGTTCGGACTGCTACCAAATCAGACACTCTTCCTGATATTCGCCTCGATCATCGCAATCGGCTTTCTTGTATATTTTTACCGTGCATACGCATTGCCAAGCCCAATTCTACGTCTTGCCATCGGATTGCAGCTCGGCGGTGCGTTCGGCAATCTCTTTGACCGTGTGGCTTTCGGCGCGGTCACCGACTTCATTGACGTCGGCTGGTGGCCGATATTCAACATCGCAGATTCTTCTATATGCGTTGGAATGACGACTCTGATCGTGGTAATTCTGCTCTTCGACCGCAAGCCCGCTAAAGAATCTCAACCGAACGCCGCCACACCTGCCACCGATGCCGCGCAGGAAAAGGCATCCCATTAGCGGCTGAGTTGCTCGACATGATCTGCACAATGACATTCGAAGTGGAAGTCGGCGGGGAGCGTCTCGACAGGTTCCTAGACAGCCGCTGCACGGATCTTTCGCGATCGAGAATTCAGGCGCTAATTTCTGATGGCAGCGCCACTCTCGAAGGCAAGTCAGCGAAGCCATCCACTAAGGTTAAGCAGGGACAGAAGATAGTCCTGCACATACCGGAACCTGAGGAAAGCCATCTTCTGCCACAGGACATTGATCTTGACATAGTCTACGAAGACAGCGACCTGCTGGTCGTGGATAAGCCCGCTGGCATGACCGTGCATCCCGCGCCGGGACACCCGGATGGCACGCTCGTCAATGCTGTCCTCGCACACTGCCCCGACCTACAAGGAATAGGCGGCACGGTTCGCCCGGGGATAGTACATCGACTTGACAGAGACACCTCCGGATTGTTGGTCGTTGCCAAGAACGACCAGGCGCACCGCGCGCTCAGCGAACAACTGAAAGCACGGCAATTCACCAAGATTTATCTTGCACTAACGCACGGCAACGTTACACCGGCCGAGGCGATAATCAACGCCCCGATCGGACGCTCAAACGCCAATCGTCAGCGCATGGCTGTTGTGGACAAGGGACGCGAGGCAATCACGCGCTACCGCGTATTGCGACATTTCCAGTCCCACTCATTCGTAGAGATAAGACTCACTACCGGCCGCACCCACCAAATTCGCGTCCACTTCGCTTCGCTCGGATATCCGCTCGTTGGCGACGCCACTTACGGCAAGCCTGACAGCCGGCTCAACCGTCAGTTCCTCCACGCGACCACTCTGGGCTTTACACACCCAGCAGACAACGAATACCGGGAGTTCAGTTCTCCACTGCCATGCGAGCTTCAGGCATGCCTGCAATTTATCGAGGCTTGAGCCTCGATACGTGTGATGTTTCTGACAAAAGAAGAGGCGACCGTATTGGTCGCCTCTATTCCTGAATCGGTTGATTGGTGGAGACGGGGGAGGGTCGAACTCCCCGTCCAGAAGACTCTCCGACAAGGATGTACTACAGGCTTAGTCGGTAATTGAGTCTCGCTCTAGGAAGAACTTACCGACAGGTAACTTCTCAGAGCCAGCCGATGGGTTAGGCCAGTCGATATCGGCGTCTGTCAGGCCTTCCTCCGATAATATGGCACCCAGTCACCCCTCTCGGAGGGAAGGAGTGGTGGATGTAGCCGCGGTTAGGCGGCTAGGGCGTACTCTTGTGAGTTGCCAGTTAAAGTTTTTGCCACTTTTAACGCGGTGTGTGGCGCCTCGGCCTGCAATCCTGTAGAGACTTCCCCTGTCGAACCCGCGCGTCCCCACTTGCTATTACTCATTGTAACATATCCTGTTAACTACAATCCCCGAGAGGGGCGACATCAAAGGGCAAGAAAAGGGGCAGGTCTTCTGACCTGCCCCTCGTTTCGCTTCTTTTGAGTACCCTATGGCGTCCCCATCTACCTCAGAGCAGCCACCAAACCCGCCTGTCTGCTGATACGCTCATCGTGATCGAGCGCGAATCGCTTGATGCCCTTGTAGATCGAATCTGTATCAAGATGCGCCTCGGCGATCACGTCCGCCTCCGTCCCGCCTGTCAGCCACTGGTTATCCCAGTCAGAAACCAGCGAATACTCGTCAGTGAGCGGCCCCGCATTCTGCACAGGCCACATTCTCCGAGTTCCCGTCGTCACCACTGCCATGTCGTATATTGCCTCGGGAGGCAGCACCGAGTCCCGGTATTCCTGCGATTGACGCTGGAACAGCTCATCGCTGATAGCGGCGATTACCTTTACATTGACGCCGTCTTCTTCGAGTTGCGGAAGCGCCCTGACCAGGTTGACCGTCGAAGACGAACCCTGGACTATCACATAGCCTTGCTTAGGCTTGTTATCGTCGAAGTCCCGTATGACATAGAAGCCCTTGGCTGCCGCCTTGAGGTCAGTGTCTGCGAATGTGCTGCGGTCGGCCACCGGGAAGTCCGGACGCGCCACTTCAAGCACTAACACGCCGACCTTCGGGTCACGCGCGGCGATCTCGGCTGCGGCGAAGTAGCCGGCTGCCACATCGTTGTAATCCCAGAAGCTCAGGGTAATCACCTGTCCGCGAGGGAACAGCTTCCACACCTGCGGCGCGAAGATTCCGAAGTGTGTCCGTGCGTCGGCCGCGGTCTCAGGACCCGAGTGCCCGGCAAGAACGTTCAGCACGCCGACACGGAAGGGGCTGTCCTGGTTCTGCTGGCTCCAGACACGGGCCGGCAGGTACATCAACGGTGTGAATGCACCATACGTGCCGCTGATCGCCCATACGCCCACATGCTTGTCCGGGTCCAGGGAGGCAGACTGACTGACGAATCCCAATGCGGTTGACACATTGCCCGCTTCCTGAATCGCAGCCTTTAAGCGTGTGCCGGTGGGGTTATTTACCGGGTCGTAGTGTCCCCATATCCCACCATGTTCCACGTTGATAGATTCTGCAAGGTCCGCGGCTACAATGACAAGCCTGTTGTCCGTAACATAGTTCATGTACTTTGCGATTTCAGATATCGCACGCCTAGTGCCCCTTACATTGCCAGGTTCCTCGAAAAGCTTGATGGAAACTTCCTTTTCTTCGCCTGAGACTGTGTTCTTGACACTTACAGTTTGCGCCTCGACCGGAAGATTCTCAACCTTCAGTCGCTCGTCCATAAACGGGTCAACGTCGCGGTCGATTCGCAAAGGCAGGTTGTCGTCAACAGAGTCGCCGATTTCTACAAGCCGATCCGCCAGCCAGTCTCCAAGACCATTCTCGTCAAGCGCCGACATCGCGATATCTATGTTGCGCTTGAACTCAAGCAAGCGCTCCCGCATGTCCGTAGCCGCGTTACCGCTCCTGATTCCCTCGAACTCCAGGCCGAATCGCTGCTCGAACGTGGACGCAAGTGCCGAGAAGTAGTCTCCGTTGAATGGGAAGGCGTAAGGATGGCTCGCGTAGCTGATGATTTGGTCGCCGTAGCCCGGCACGTTGCCATTAACCGCGCCCGGCCACCAGCCCTTGACGGTGTTTCCTACCACAATCATAGGACGGTCGTCACTTGGATCCCAGTCCTCCATTGCTTTGAGGACGCCCAAAACCTGATCGTAGTCGTTGGCATTTTCCACCGCGAACACATTCCAGCCGTATGCGGCCCACTGGTCTTCAATGCGATAACCATCGTACTGGGGCTGAATGACGCCACCAATTAGCTCATCATCAATACCCGCATTGTTGTACGACAGCAAGATGCGGAGGCGCTTACCCACCTGCTGGGCGACAGCCTGAGTTTTCATCTCCTGCGAGTGTCCTGATGTCATCGCGAACTCGCCCTCGATTGCCATTATCTTCAGGCTATCAGGCGCGCCTATCATGTCCCAGAAAGCGGCCTTGCCCGCCGCAGTCGCGATGCCTATGCCTGACGGACCACCGTTCACGTCGTTGGTCATGTCGGTCGTCTCGGAGTGCCCTGCCAGCGAGCGGATTCCTCGAATCTTCGCCTGTGCCATCTCCGGTGCATCGGTAAGATCGAAGTCTTCCAGGAGTGTTGCAAGCGCGCCTGCGCCCCGCCTGAACCCGAGGCAGTCGATGCTGAGCATGCCCTGATTGTGATCGACCGAATAACGCGGATCGCCCGTCTTCGCATACTTTCGCGCGAGCGCCTCACCCATGATCATCCACAGAGCGTAAGTTACGGGTGCATTGTGCCCGCCTGCGAGCATAAACCTGTCAGCGTAAGGATGCTTGGGGCGGCGATAGTCGTACCTCAGCCCTCCGTTCTCCGGCCCCGCAAGGTGGGTCATTACAGTGTACGGAGTGTAAGCAAGAGGGCCGCCAAAGTGTCCTGTCTGGGAATAGTTGCCAAGCAGTACAAGCGTCATTGCAGTAAGAAAGCCGACTTCTTCAAATCGGCTCTTATCGTAGTCAGGCAGTTCAACGGGCGTACTCGCCCTGCTGCTAGAGAGGGCGACGCGATCAACCGTCATTATTGAACCATTGGTATTTGCCATTCTGTGGTGCTCCCTGTTATGTATTAGGGTTTTGTTTTCTAATGCGAAGCACATCGACCAAAATGCGCAACCTTCATTCCTGAAGGTGCCAGACACAGTCAGCCGCCGTGCAAGCCAACATAATCATAGCAAATCCCCGCATTATGTTGCTACTACGGCAGCTGAAAACAATGGCCAGTTTTGACTCGCTTGTGCTTGTTGCTCCCTCTGTCTAAAACAGAGGGCTTTCCAAGTCTACCAGCTTTCCAGAGAAAAGATTCCTTTACACTAAGCGGGCTCGAACATGGGCAGGGAAACTTCGCCCTCACCCTGGTCTTCCCATCGAACCTTCACGCGCATGCCGCACTGGATGTCATCGACAGGGTTGGGGACACCCACGATGTTGGTCATTATTCTGAAGCCTTCGTCGAGGTCAACATAGGCTACCGCGTAAGGCCCCAGATCGGCAAATGCAGGATGCCTGCTCTGCATCACGACGCTGAAGGTGTACACCTCGCCTTCGCCTTTAGAAGTATGCCAGGTCGTATCGTCGGTCCCGCAGAGAACGCAATACTTGCGCGGATAAAACAGGACATCGCCGCAACCGTTGCATATCTGGTAGGTAAGTTCGTGTCGCTTAGTGGCCTCCCAGAACGGCTCTGTGTCCGGTTCGGGGAATCTGGGTTGTGGTCGCTGTCCTGCCATGTCATTGTCTCCTAGGTCAATTTCTGAATGTCAGCCATCTGTCCCAAGGCGCTCAATGCTAGTCTGCCGCGAGTATCGTTACGCCGGTCGCATGGCGCGAGCCCAGTGACCCGCCGTTGCCCACTGCGACCGCGAGTTTGGGATCAGCTACCTGCGCCGTGGACTCCCCGCGCAACTGACGAGTTGCCTCAAACAGCAAGAAGATACCGCGCTCACCAGGGTGATTCGAGGATAGCCCGCCGCCGTCCGTGTTCATTGCGGGCCCGCGCGGATCGTCAAAACCGAGGTGTCGCTGGCTCACATAAGCTCCGCCCTCACCCTTATTGCAGAAACCGAGGTCCTCGATCATGCACATCACTGTGATGCTGAATGAATCATAAGCCATCAGCACGTCAATCTCGTCCGGCGTTACGCCAGCGTCCGCAAATGCGATTGGTCCGGACTGCGCCCCCGCACTAACCGTGATGTCACCGCCGTTTTCGCGGTATTTCGTCGCTTCGCCGGTGCCGATAATCCAAGCGGGCTTCTTGGCGCAATTCGCTGCGACTTCCGGTGATGCAATAATGACCGCGCCGCCGCCGTCTGAAATCATGCAGCACTCAAGGAGATGCAGTGGATGCGCAATCACGCGTGAATCCAGTACATCTTGGACGGTTATTTCATTCACGCCCACGAATTCGAGATCGGTCATCGCCTTGACCGCCTCAGGGTTACGCATCGCGTGTCGGCGAGTAACGACCGAGATTTCCGCGAACTGCTCATCGGTAGTCCCGTACTGGTGCATGTGACGGCGTTTGACCATACCGTAGTTTGCGATCAGCGTCTGTCCCCAGGAGTCTTCCATATTGCCGGCGGGTGTCGCTGGCCCCTGGCTCGTTCCGCCCGCGGTGCCGATATTGCGTCGATCCGAGTGCGCCGTTGATCCGTAGGTGAGCAGTGCGACCTCACACTTGCCCGCCGCAATCATCTTTGCCGCGTGGTTCGCCTGGAACTCGTACGAAGTCCCGCCGACTGCAGTATTGTCTATAATCTTCGGCTTCAATCCGAGATACTCAGATATGCCTAGTCCACCTATGCCCTGGTGTGTGCCGGTGTCATATACTGCGTCTATGTCTTTTCCAGACAGCCCCGCATCCTCAAGGGCTTTGATGGCAGATGCTGCCTTTATCTGAAGCGCGCTCGTCCCGGGCCCGACGACCCTGAGCGGGTTTTCGTGGATACCAACTATTGCTGCCTCTCTACGCTGGGGCATTTTGCACCTCCAATAACGTACGCTCTTACTGTGGAAACTGGCTAGCAGCTAATATCGCCGCAGTGATTTGGTGAGGATGAAATATCCAGCACCAATACTTGAATGACGGTTGTTCGTCTGATAGCGTGAGTTGCGTCTTCAACGCGAGTTCACGGACGGCGAAAAGGTAGCACACAAGCGCGATTCAGTCAACGAAACTGCTCGGCTTCAGACGCGCGGCAATCGAGAAAGCAAGAGCGATCACCTGGGCGAAAGCAAACTCAACAATGAAAATTGGACTGCTAACCGATACCCACCTGCCGAACCTTATCAGAGACCTTGACGAACTTGGTCCGGAACCCACGGAATTCTTTTCTTCGGTTGACCTTATCCTTCATGGCGGCGACTTGATCTACACTCGTGTTCTCGACTGGCTGGAGCAGTTTGCACCCGTCGTATGCGCCAACGGCAACAACGACCCATATGACGACCATCGCTCTGAGGAAGTACAGATCTTGGAGGTTGAGGGCTGGCGCATCGGCATGGTGCATGATCTCGGCAGCGAACATCTTCCGATGGCAAAGATTCGGAAGTTGTTCCCATCGCCGGTTGACATTATGGTCGGTGGGCACACACACCAGGAAGTTCTCTACGAACGTGAGGGTGTGGTCATAATGAACACTGGAAGCATCACATTTCCGCGACACAAGGAACTGCGGCTAGGCGGCGTAGGCTTGCTAGAACTCAAGCCCGGCAAGCTGCACGCGGAAATCATACCTATAGGCGAGACGCCCGGTCGGCCCAATCCCTGCGAGGCTCTATCATTGAGAGTACAGCGCGAAGAATAGCACGTGCCAAGGCAAAACGAAGAAGAAGCGGCTATCCTGTTCAGGATAGCCGCTTCTCACTCATCCAGTGGTTTCTTGTTTATCAGACCTACCCTGCCGCCTCGTTAGCCGCGGCGAGGGCTGCATCGAAGTTAGGGAGCTGTGCAATCTGCGGTACATATTCCACATGTCGCACCACATTGTCCTTGTCCAGTACAAAGACAGCGCGCGCGAGCAACCCATTCTCTTTCACATGCACGCCATAGCTGTCCCCAAATTCGCGGGACTTAAAGTCTGACGCCGTCTCGACATTGTCAACATCGTTAGCACCGCACCAGCGGGCCTGTGCAAAGGGCAAGTCCATGCTGATAGTGAGAACCACGATGTCATCCGACATTGACTTTGCGAAGTCGCTGAACTGCTTGGTCTCGTCGCTGCACACGCCCGTATCAAGCGACGGCACCGAAGCGATGATCTTCACCTTGCCTGCGTAGTTGTCTAGCGTTACTCGGCTCAAGCCTGCACCTGATACGGTGAAGTTAGGTGCGGTCTGCCCAACGCTTATCTCCGGGCCCAGAAGCGTCAATTGATTGTCGCCTGCCGCGAATACTCCGGTTCGCTCTTCCATCTGCTCATCTCCTCAATGATTTGGTATGTTGATTGCAATTCTGGTCAACGGCAGTACGCCGCGCTTAAAGTCTAATTCATAGCCATTTACCTGACAACTTATACGACCAAGCCCAAATTACGGCTGCTTCTTCCCGGTCTTTTCTTCAAACAACTTCCAGGTATTATCGTTGAATGGATAATACTTGCCCGGCGAGCATTGTTCGATTTCAAGCTGCGCTTTCACAACCGCTTCGACTTCCTCGCGTTGGTGTGCAATCTCGATCACCTCGTCCACTATGCCCTGAGGCACGACCACTACACCATCATCGTCGCCCACTAGTGCATCACCGGGACGCACAAGGACGCCACCGCACTGAATCGCATCATTGACCTGCCACGGCCAGAACTCGGCAGGTCCCTGCTTCGCCGTGAGACTCGCCGAATACACCGGAAAACCATACTCTTTCAGTGAGACGCTGTCCCTCACGCCGCCGTCCGTAACAAGACCACCCGCTCCGAGCTGCATCATCCGCAAGAACTTGATGTCGCCACCAACAGAACTGTACTTCCAACCCATCGCGTCAATGACCAGCACTTCGCCGGGCCCTCACAATTCGATTGCCACATACTCCGCAGAATCGGCACCCTTCGGCTTGTCCTCTACCAAGTCCGGACGATGCGGCACAAATCGCAGCGTAACTGCCCTGCCCGCCATGTGCTGCCCCTGTTGCAACGGCACCGCTCCTTCGATGTAGCTCATGGGCCATCCTTTCACCCATTGAGCGTCTATGAGCGTCTGCGTGGGAATGGCACGTAGAACTTCCAGCATCTCGTCTGATATTTGCGGCATCTGAAACCTCGCATGAGCCGTGAGATTATTGAGAGTTATTGATCTGAGCGCATTTTATCGGCTTGCACGCATTGACACAACGGGACAGGCGGCCTTCCGTTGAATGCGCTTCCTCAGGCACATCCGTCGGCTTATCGTCCGAAAGTCTTGCAGATGTGGACAGAAAAAGGATACTTGGATATAATTGTAGGACGTGGAAAGCCGACAGCCTGTAAAGCGATTAGATTCGGCGCTCTCGATTTCCCAGCCAGCCGAGGTGGTGGAATTGGTAGACACGCAGCGTTGAGGGCGCTGTGGCCGCAAGGCTGTAGGAGTTCGAATCTCCTCCTCGGCACCAAGTATCAGGGCGACGTAGCCAAGTGGTTAAGGCGGGGGTCTGCAAAACCCCTATCGGCGGTTCGAATCCGCCCGTCGCCTCCAAAGCACACCATTATAAGCCCGTGACGACTGTCGCGGGCTTTGTTTTTGTCTCGGCTAATGAACTCCTACTTTGTTATAATCATCACAGGTCAACCGCAATCTCAATTTCAAAAGCAAGGGTTTTTAGCATCGTGTCAGAAAACAACACTTCATCAGTAGATTTGGACGCCCTGGCTTCGCTCGCCAAGAGGCGCGGTTTCATCTTCCAGAGCAGCGAGATATACGGCGGCATCTCCAGTACTTGGGACTACGGTCCCCTGGGCGTCGAGCTCAAGCGCAACATCAAGGATGCCTGGTGGCGGACGTTCGTCTGGGAGCGCGACGACATGGTGGGGCTGGACTCGTCCATCCTGATGAACCCTGAAGTGTGGCGCGCAAGCGGACATGTCGATAGCTTCACAGATCCTTTGGTTGACTGCCGTGAGTGCCGCCAGCGATGGCGAGAAGACCAGCTTGAAGAGCGCAAGTGCCCTGACTGTGGAGGCGAATTAACAGAAGCGCGCAACTTCAACCTGATGTTCAAGACCTTCATTGGCCCTGTTGAGGACGACACATCGGTCGCCTTTCTGCGTCCGGAGACGGCGCAGGGCATATTTGTGAACTTCGAGAATGTGCTTAACTCGTCTCGCAAGCGACTGCCCTTCGGCATCGCGCAAATCGGCAAGGCGTTTCGCAACGAGATTACAACTGGTGGCTTCATCTTTCGCACCCGCGAGTTCGAGATGATGGAGATCGAGTACTTCGTGGAACCAGGCACCGATGAGCAGGTGCATGAACAGTGGATTCAGGACTGCCTTGCCTGGTATACGGATCTGGGCGTGAACAGAGACAGACTTCGAGTGCGCGCGCACGAAGCCGAAGAGCTTTCCCACTACTCCAAGGGAACCTTTGACATCGAGTACCTGTTCCCGTGGGGCTGGGGCGAGATTCAGGGCATCGCGAACCGCACCGACTTTGACCTGAAGGCGCATTCCGAGCGAAGCGGCCACGCGCTTACGTACTTCGATCAGGCAGAGAACAAGCGCTTCACGCCGTATGTCGTCGAGCCGGCCGCAGGTGTGGATCGGGCGGTAATGACATTCCTCGTGGACGCCTACGCCGAAGAAGAAGCGCCTACCGCCAGTGGCGGTACTCAGAAGCGCATAGTAATGAAGCTTCACCCGACCATCGCGCCTGTCAAAGTGGCGATACTTCCTCTGAGTCGGAACGAGAGGCTGGTGCCACTCGCTCGCGAGGTGTACGACACGGTGAGGCGGAGCGGCGCTGTCGAAGGCTTCGTGCAGTACGACGACGCTCAGAGCATAGGCAGGCGCTACCGCCGCCAGGACGAGATCGGCACACCGCTGTGCATAACTGTCGATTTCGACTCCCTCGACGACGATGCGGTAACCATACGCGATAGGGATTCCATGGAGCAGGCCCGCATCCCAATCACTAATCTGGACTCGGAATTGGGCGCTCGACTGAGTGGATAAGCTGCATGCGTATCCTTCACTTTGCGGACCTCCACATAGGCGTGGAGAACTACGGCAGGATAGACCCGAACACCGGGCTGTCCACACGTCTCGGCGACTTTCTCCAAACCTATGACGAGCTCGTGGACTACGCAATAGACACGAGCGTGGACCTCGTGCTCTTCTGCGGAGACGCGTACAAGAGCCGCGACCCGTCACAGACGCACCAGCGCGAGTTCGCCAGGCGCGTCGCAAGGCTGTCAGGCGCGGGCATTCCAACATTCCTGCTGGTCGGCAACCACGACACTCCGCAGGTTTTTGCGCAGGCGACTGCGCTTGAAATATTCCCCACGCTGAATGTTGCGAATGTGCATATTGGAGACAGGCTGCGGACTTACATCGTCAATACCCGGGAGGGACCACTGCAAATTGTCGCCCTGCCGTGGATTAAGCGCAGCGACTTCCTGGCAAGCGACGCCGCGCGCGGCATGACGCACCAGCAGATAAACGAATCCATCCAGACGATGATTGACAATGCGATCAGGGTGCAGGTCGAAGGCCTGGACGAGAATGTCCCAGCAGTACTGGCAGGGCATGTGACCGTCAGCCAGTCCACACTGGCATCAGAGCAGTCAATGATGCTTGGGCATGACCATGTGCTGATGAACAGTAGTATCGCCCTACACCAATTCGACTATGTGGCGCTGGGCCATATCCACCGTCACCAGTTGCTGAGCCAGAACCCGCATGTCGTGTACGCGGGCAGCCTGCAACGTGTTGACTTTGGCGAGGAAAAGGATGAAAAGGGGTTCTGCATCTTAGAGCTGGATCCAACCCGCCCGCAGGGCTCACGCCTCTCAATCTTTGAGTTCGTCAAGAACGAAGCGCGCAGATTCCTGACAATCGATGTGAATCTTACGGCCGGAGACGAAGACCCAACCCCAACCGTTATCAGGGCGATTGAGGACGAAGACCTGGCGGAAACAATTGTTAGGCTGCGCCTTACGCTGCCCGCCGAGCTAGAGCCGATGCTTGTGGAAAGCAGAATTCGAGATGCGCTTCGACCGGCGCATTTCATCGCATCGATTTCTAAGGATGTATCTGACAGGGGCAGAACGCGCGTCAATGACGCGGACACACGAGGATTGACGCCCAACGAGGCGCTTCAGATGTATTTCAACACCAGAAACGTGCCCGACGACCGGGCACAGGTGCTAACTCGATACGCAGAGGAACTAATTGCCGAACACCAATGAGCGTTGGAGCTTGGCACGCGAACCGTCGACGGTGCGTAGAGCATCTTAAATTGTACAGTGATTCCAGGTGATGACAGGTGGGGAGAAAGGGATATGAAGATGAAGGTTGCCCATTTTCGACGCTATATGAGCTCTGTGTCGCAAGTTCAGTTCGCAAAGGTAGGTCTGCTATTGCTGCCCCTACTTCTGACGCTGGCTGCATGTTCTTCGCAGAGCGGACCAGTGGACCCAGCCCCCGACTTTGAGCTGACGCTGTTCGGCACAGAGACACGCCAGGCTGGAGAGACACTTCGACTGTCCGACCTCAAGGGCAAGCCCGTGGTGCTCAACTTCTGGTTTCCATCGTGCCCTCCCTGCGTCGCCGAAATGCCTGAATTCGAGCGTGTATTCCAAAACCATAAGTCCTACAATCTTGAATTTGTCGGCGTGCAGCTTCTTGGAATCGACACGGCTGAGGACGGTCAGAACTTCGTCAACGAAGTTGGCGTCTCTTACGCGCTGGGTCCGGATGAAGACGAGATCATCACGAAGTACAAGGTTAGCGGATTCCCGATGACCGTATTCATTGATAGGGATCAGAACATCGTGCGGAGGTGGCAGGGGGTCCTGAACGAAGAAAAGATGGAAGAGATTCTCAGCGAAATCATCAATTGAGGATGCCAGGCGCTTGCTCGGTGCAGTCCTGCTGCCCGGCCACTTCGCAGGCTGAGCTATGAATCTGACCGATATATTCCTTCTTGTAGTTCGATGGCTGCACCTTGTCTCGGCCGCCGCGTGGGTCGGTGGCAGCATCTTCTATCTCATAGTCTTGCGTCCAGCACTTCGTCGCTCTCCCGAAGGATCGAGGCTCATTAACCTGGCAACAGCGGCAGAGTTTCGCGCCCTCGTCGAAACCTGTGTATATGTGCTGATTGCCACCGGCGTCATATTGACGCTCAACCGGCTGACACCCGGCGTAGTTGGCGCACCGTACGTCGTAACATTAGGCGCAAAAATCGCGCTCTCCGTCTGGATGTTCGTGCTCGCGTGGTCACGGCGTAAGCGCACTTCAATCACTGAAGCATTCAGAGAGGCGGACGCACCTCCAAGCACGAAGTTGAGCAGGGCGCTCCGCACAGTTTCAGGCTACAACACAATCGTAATTCTGGGCCTGGTTGTGTTCCTGCTGTCGGACCTGCTGAAGACCCTGTATGAGGTTGCGCTGAAGTAGCGCGACGCCCTCCCAGGTCATACGTTATAAACGGTTCCTGAATTTTCTGACTGAGTAGGAGGTTGAACATGCGGCGCAAGCTAATGGACATCCTAGTATGCCCGGAGTGCAAGGGCCAGCTGGACCTAGTAGTTACATTGGAGCAGGACGATGAGATTGTTGAAGGAAGTCTAACCTGCAACAAGTGTGACGAGACCTATCCGATTCGAGACACCATCCCAAACATGTTGCCGCCTTCACTACGGTGATTGCCATTGGCGGCAGCCCTGCGGCTCACCGGAGTTGCCAATTGCGATTCCAGCCGTTCAATGACGTCCGACTGCGCTTGCAGATTTCGCAGCATTTCTCCAACACTCGCGCCGCCCAGAGGATGCCTCAAATGCGGGGCAATATCAGCAAGCGGCCGCAGAACGAAGAGTCTCTCGGACATCCGAGGGTGAGGAAGTGTCAGTGGCGGTGACTTCAGCACGAGTCGGTTGTATAGGAGAATGTCCATGTCCAGCAGACGGGGCGCGTTGCGAAATACTCGCCGTCTCCCGACTCCCGTTTCGATGCGCAGCAATCGGTCCATCAGCTCGAACGGTGTAACTTTCGTAACCACGCGGCAGACAGCGTTGTAGAACGGAGGCTGGTTGCGAAATCCTTGGGGCGCCGTCCTGTACACTGGCGACGGCAAAACATCGACGGCAAATTCTTCCATCATGCCAACTGCGGCACGGAGATTCTGGACCGAATCGCCCAGGTTCGAGCCTAGCCCAACATACGCCTCATTGAGCATCATCCTGGCTCCAGCCGCGCACAACAGCATCGCTCATGCGGGCGACGCGCACCATTTCTCTGACATCGTGAACACGCACGACATCAGCGCCAAAAGCCACCGAGAGAGCCACCGTAGCCGCAGTGCCCTCCAGTCTCTCCTCGACCGGTAGTCCGAGAACGTACCCGATTGTGGACTTCCGAGATATCCCCACCAGAATCGGCGAACCGAGAGCCTGAAATTCATCAAGCCTGCGCAATATCTCAAGATTGTGCTCGGCAGTCTTCCCGAATCCCATGCCTGGATCGACTACTATATTCCTGTGTTCCACTCCGGAGGCGACCGCCGTTTTCACCATCTTGCCCAGTTCACCAATGACATCCGGCACCAGGTCGCCATAACGAGTATGCTTCTGATTGTGCATCAGCACCACAGGCACGCCAGCGTCGGCGGCTACACGAGCAATCTCGGGGTCGCGCCGGAATCCCCAGACATCGTTGATCATCGCGGCACCCGCACGCAACGCCTCCCGTGCGACCTCCGCCTTGTATGTATCCACACTGACGGGAATTTTCAGCACGTGGGACAAAGCCTCAATCACCGGAATCACCCGCGTCAGTTCTTCCTCAGCAGTTATAGGCTCTGCCCCCGAGTATATGGAGGCCGGTCGTGTTGATTCGCCACCAACGTCGATAATATCTGCGCCTTCTGCCTGAAAACGTAGCGCCTGCTCAACTGCCGTGTCGAGATTTCTAGCCACTCCGTCTCCAGAAAAGGAGTCAGGCGTTACATTCAGCACGCCCATTACGTATGTGCGCTCACCCCACTTGAAGCAGCGACCACCGATTCTGGTCGGTGCGAGCGATGGCATGTTTATCAATTTAATCCCTAGTCGCGCATCGAACACCGTTGAGATGCTCGAGTAAAAGTCAACTGTATGGAACTTTGCCTATCTCATAGAGTATATCACCGTTCGAAACTCCCACCTCCTATTCACACGCACACCCATAATTCCTGAATTATGTTGCTACCAAAGTCGCTATCTGATACCGTTTTCTTGGTATTAAGCGTCTGGACTCATTTCACTTCGTCTCCTTCATTCGTCCGATATAGAGGCAAGAGCGGGTAGGCCAATGGCGGTTTATAAAAGGGCAGTTGATGTGCTCGACGACCTCAACGAGAGGCGTGAGCAGGCGCGTCTGGGGGGTGGCACGCGGCGTATTGAAGCGCAGCACAGGCGCGGCAAGTTCACGGCACGCGAGCGTCTTGACATGCTCTTCGACGGGGGAAGCTTCGAAGAGCTGGACGCATTCGCGCAGCACCGGGCCACAGAGTTCGGTCTAGCCGATCAGAAAACCCTGGGCGATGCCGTCGTGACCGGCTACGGCAAAGTTAGCGGTCGCCTTGCCTTCGCGTACTCTCAGGATTTCACCGTACTGGGCGGCTCTCTCTCAGAAGTCGTCGCCAAAAAGATATGCAAAGTGATGGACCTGGCGTCCAATAGTGGCGCGCCTATGGTCGGCCTCATTGACTCCGGCGGCGCGCGCATACAGGAAGGCGTCCTCAGTCTCGCGGGCTACGCGGACATCTTTCTGCGCAACGTGCGCTCATCCGGCGTCATTCCGCAGATTTCAGTAATTCTCGGACCAGCTGCCGGCGGTGCAACCTACTCCCCTGCTCTGACGGACTTCATCTTCATGGTCAAAGACACGGGGCAAATGTACATCACTGGCCCTGATGTAATCAGGGCAGTAACCGGAGAAGAAGTTACTCACGAGCAGCTTGGTGGAGCTGACAGCCACTCCACTCGCAGCGGTGTAGCGCATTTCTCCTTGCAGTCCGAAGAATCCTGCCTGAGTGAAGTACGGCGCCTATTAGGTTTTCTGCCGCAGAACAACATGGAAGACCCGCCGCGATACGACGCCTTCGATGACCCGGAACGAAGGGATGACGGACTTCTCGGAATAATTCCCGATAATTCCAACGCGCCCTACGACATGGCTCAGATTATCGAAAGCGTGGTAGATGATGGCGAGTTCATGCAGGTACACGCCGCCTACGCTCGCAATGTCATCGTTGGATTCGCCCGAATGGACGGCAGGAGCATCGGGATAGTCGCGCAGCAGCCTTCCCACCTCGCGGGAGTCCTCGACATAGACGCATCGACCAAAGCTGCGCGATTCGTGAGATTCTGCGACGCCTTTAACATCCCATTGCTCACATTGATAGACGTGCCGGGCTTTCTGCCAGGCACCGATCAGGAATTTGGCGGCATCATCCGACATGGGGCAAAACTCATATATGCTTATGCTGAAGCAAGTGTCCCAAAGGTCAGTGTGCTCACCCGCAAGGCTTACGGCGGCGCGTACATCGTGATGAGCAGCAAGGGCCTGCTGGGCGACATCAACTACGCGTGGCCAACGGCGGAGATAGCCGTGATGGGCCCGGAAGGCGCAGTCAATATCATCTACCGAAGCGAAATTGCCTCGGCAGACGACCCTGACGCCACACGCTCTCAGCTAGTACAGGACTACAGTGATCGCCTGGTCAATCCCTATGTCGCCGCTTCACACGGCCTGATCGATGATGTGATTGATCCTGCAGACACCAGGAGCAAAGTCATAAAATCCCTGGAAATGCTTGCTGACAAGCGTGAGTCACTGCCGCGACGCAAGCACGGGAGCATACCCCTATGACTTCCGCCTATGACAGTACACACCGCCATCGACAGATTGCCGCAATCACAGCAGCAGTGCAGGCTTACCTCGACAGTGAGAAGGGACATCCCGGTAGCAAAACTGTCGGCTTAAACGCGTGGCGCAGAGCAACTTTGTCTGAAACCAACGAATTCCTAACAGACCGAGTACGCTCATGGACGGGGCGAAATTAGCATCAGTCAGAAGTTAGGTTTATGGCTTCCAACCCGGTGAAAATAACCGATACAACGCTCCGGGACGGCCATCAAAGTGTGATGGCAACCCGCCTGCGCCTTGAAGACATGGTGGATATCGCACCTACCATGGACGCTGCCGGATTTGACGCAATGGAGGTCTGGGGCGGCGCAACATTCGACACCACCACGCGGTTCCTGGGTGAAGATCCTTGGGAGCGCCTCCGAACTCTTCGCGCCCTGATTCCGAACACACCCTTGTCCATGTTGCTTCGGGGTCAGTCCCTTGTAGGGTACCGCAACTACGCCGACGATGTGGTTGACGCATTTGTAGCGCAGTCAGCAGAGGCTGGTATCGACATATTCCGCGTTTTCGACGCCCTCAACGACCCAGCCAATGTACGTAGGGCGGCGCAGGCGGTAAGAGGCGCAGGAAAGCACCTCCAGCTTGCTATCTGCTATTCCGTTACCGAGGAGGGCAGACTTGGTGGACGCTTTTACAATCTCGAGTACTACCTGTCGAAGGCAAAGCAATTCGAAGAAATGGGTGCGGACAGCATCTGCGTAAAGGACATGGGCGGTCTGCTCGCTCCATATGACGCCTATGAACTGATCGCCGCGCTCAAGAAAACGGTTGCAGTGCCCTTGCAGCTACACAGCCACTACACCAGCGGCATGGCGACAATGACCGCGCTCAAAGCCATAGAAGCGGGCATTGACGGCGTTGACACTTGTTGCGCCCCGCTCGCCCTGCGCACGGCTCAGCCTGCAATCGAGCCATTAGTGTTTGCTCTTCGAGGGGGCGATCGAGAGCCACAGGTGAGCCTAGAAAAAGTCCTGGAGATTGACGACTATTTCGAGAGGGTCTTGCCTAAATACCGGCGCCACTTGGAAAGTTCTCGCCTGTCAGTTATAGACGCCCGCGTTCTGGATCACCAGATACCCGGTGGCATGATGAGCAATCTCTCCTCTCAGTTGCGCGAAGCGGACTCGATCGACAGACTTGACGAAGTACTTCAGGAGATTCCGCGCACACGCCGGGATCTAGGCTATCCTCCGCTCGTTACACCTCTCAGCCAGATGACCGGCGCGCAGGCCGTGAACAATGTTCTCTTCGGACGGTACACAATGGTCACGGGCGCAGTGCAAGACTATGTCGCAGGCAAGTTCGGCACCCCACCCGGTAAGATTGCGCCAGAACTTCGCGACAAAATCCTCGGCGATAGTGAGAATGACAGAAATTCACACGAGTTGCCGCCTGAGCTGGATGCAGCGAGAGACGCCGTCGGGCACATGACAACTGATATCGAAGATGTCCTCACCTATGCGCTCTACCCTTCTACCGGCATGAAGTTTCTACGCATCAAGCACGGTCTAGACCCGATGCCGGATGAAATGAAGGAAGTCACTTCTCCGGACAATGCAAAGTCTGCCGAAGGCTCGCCAGCTCACGAAGAGTCGTCCGACCGCCCACGCAGTCACCGTGCGAGGACCTTCAGTGTCTATGTCGATGGCGAACGGTTTGAAGTTGAGGTCGAGCCGCACTCTCTTGAGCGCGGATTGCGCATTGCTCCCGCGGCTGCGCCTCAGCCTAACGCTCCAGCCGCAACGACATCCTCCGTAACTCGTGACTCGCCTACGCCAGTTCCCCAGAGTAAGCAGAGAGATGCTCAGGGCGCGACAGTTGATTCGGCTGCAAACGAAGTTCCTATAACAGCGCCAATACCTGGTGTTGTACTCCGATACGCGGTGAAAACTGGAGAAAGCGTAAACGAAGGCGACTCTATAGTCGTGCTGGAAGCGATGAAGATGGAGAACACACTCCCTTCGCCTGCAAGCGGCACTGTCAAGGCGCTGGTTGCCGATGTCGGTGCAACTGTTGCAAAGGACGCTGTTCTCGCTGTAATCTCAATATAGTATTCATTAACTAACAATTAACGGACGGCAATAAATCCGGCGTGCCGCAAAGCGAAAGGAGTCGGCGTGGACAATTCACAATCAATTGAAGCCGCAAAACAGCATTTCGGGACCGTACTACAGCAGCAGCTTGAACGGGTCGAACGGCTGAAGGAAGAGGGCGACTGGGTTGACTATTCCCAAGTCAGCCCCATCATAATCGGCATGCTGGGCGGCGACGGAATCGGCCCCACCATCAGCTACGAGACTCAGCGAGTCCTGGAGTACCTGTTGCGAGACGAATTAGCAACAGGGAAGGTCGAGTTTAGGGTAATCGATGGTCTGACCATCGAGAACCGCGCCGAGAAGTTGCAGTCAATCCCCGAAGATGTTCTGGCTGAGATCAAACAGTGCCACGTCACGCTGAAGGGCCCGACCCATACCCCCGAACAGGGCGACGGTTGGCCCAACATTGAGAGCGCCAACGTCTCGATGCGAAAGGAACTCGACCTCTTCGCCAATGTCCGGCCGGTGCGCGTACCCAACCAGGGCATAGACTGGACATTCTTCCGAGAGAACACTGAGGACATGTACGCCGTCGGAAGCCAGGGAATCAACGTGTCTGATGACCTAGCTATCGACTTCCGTGTCATAACCAGCCAGGGCGCCGAGCGAATCATCGATGCGGCTTTCGCCCACGCACAGCGCACTGGCAGGGAGCGCGTCACCGTCGTCACCAAGGCAAATGTTGTCAAGACGACCGATGGCAAGTTCCTCGACATAGCGCGCGCGGTTAGCGAGCGGTATCCCGACATCGAATGGGACGGCTGGTATATCGACATAATGACCGCCGCGCTCATCAACCCAGCGCGCCAGAAGGACTTCCAGGTCCTCGCGCTCCCCAACCTGTACGGCGACATTCTCACTGACGAAGCCGCGCAGATACAGGGCGGCGTCGGGACGGCAGGCAGCGCGAACATCGGCAAGCGATACGGCATGTTCGAGGCGATTCATGGCAGCGCACCTCGAATGGTTGAGACAGGCAGGGCGCAATTCGCGGATCCCAGTTCGCTCGTGCGCGCAGGCGCGATGATGCTTGAGCACATCGGCTTCGAGGCGCTTGGCGGCAAGCTGCATAAGGCACTCGACATCTGCGGACAGTACGAACGCAAGATGGTCATGACAGGCCGCGACACCGGCGTAACCAGCGCGGAGTTTGGCCAGTACATCATGGAGACTGTCGAAGACCCCAATGTTGAAGCTCGCTGGGACGAGTACGTCGCTGCTGAAGGCTAAATCAATTTACTATGAAGAAGCCAGCCCCCTTGAGCACAGGTCTATTGCGCTGCAAGGGGGCATTGTTTGAGACATGCAACTCATTTCGGGAGAATATATCCAATGAGAAGTAAAGTAACGGTTGTGGGTGCGGGCAATGTCGGCGCGACCGCCGCACAGCGCATATTCGATAGAGGCTATGCCGATGTAGTATTGGTGGACATCGTTGAGGGGCTGCCGCAAGGCAAGGCGCTCGACATCCAGGAGTCAGGCCCGGTGCTCGGCTCAGACGCTACCATTGTGGGCACCAACGGCTACGAGGAAACCGCCGGCTCGGACATCGTAGTGATCACTTCAGGAATCGCGCGCAGACCCGGTATGAGCCGCGACGACCTCCTCCTGACGAATATGCGGATCGTCAGCAGTGTCGTATCAGAGGTCGCAGAGCATTCGCCGGACTGCGTTATCTTGCCGGTAACAAATCCGCTTGACGCTATGGCCCAGCGCGCATACCAAGTTAGCGGATTCCCGAAGAGCCGCGTCGTCGGTATGGCGGGCATCCTCGACACCGGGCGATTCCGTACATTCCTTGCCGAAGAACTGAGCGTGTCTGTGAATTCAATAGAGGCTTATGTGCTCGGCGGTCACGGCGATACAATGGTGCCCGTAGTCGGCAGCACCACCGTCGGAGGAATCCCTGTTGCCAACCTCATTGCGGCCGACCGCCTTGAGGAAATAGTGCAGCGCACACGCGATGGCGGAGCCGAGATCGTCAACTACCTGAAGACAGGAAGTGCCTACTACGCGCCGTCCGCATCAATTGTTCAGATGGTCGAGGCAATCCTATTCGATAAGAACGAAATTCTGCCCTGCACCGCCCTCCTACAAGGGGAATACGGCATTAATGATCTGTTTGTCGGCGTTCCCGTGAAGCTTGGCAACGGGGGAGTCGTAGAGGTTGTTGAGTTCGACCTGAACGACGATGAGATGGCTGCCCTGAAGCACTCTGCGGACGCCGTGCAGGAACTCGTCGAAGTGATGGCTTCCAACGAAAGTTAGATAGAGTCTTCTCCGCGAATTGGACAGACAGATGCCGGACATACGATAGCCACGCCGAATCCGCTCTGCACATTGAGAAGAGTGCGGCATGAAGTATCCATGGGCGAACACGCTCCTGCTCGTTCTGATAGCCGTCGAACTGGTCAGCGGCTTCTTCGGGCTTGTGTCCGGCTCACCCGACGAGGCAATATTCATACTCGCGCACAGGATCAGTGGTTGGGGCATCATCGCCGTTCTTGTCTGGAAACTGGCCAATGTTGTGCGCTCTCTGCGCTGGCCGCGAAGCGCGACTCCGCGAACCGCATCTATCGTACTGGCGATTGCATTGACCGCAACTCTGGCGCTCGGTTTCGTCTGGTCATTCGTTGGTCCCATATCTTTCTGGCTGTTCAGCGGGGTGAGCTGGCACATTTACATCGGTGGCGCGCTAGTCCCGATTCTTGTCTGGCACGCCCTATATCACACCCGCGGTTTCCCGCTGCGCTTCTGGGCGGACAGACGCACATTCCTGCGATTCGCCGGGCTGACGATAGTGGGTATCGCACTGTGGCGTGCAGGCGAAGTCGCAGCGAGCATTGGCGGACTCAGCGGAGCGTCGAGGCGATTCACAGGATCATACGAGGCAACGAGCTACTCTGGTAACGCATTTCCGCTAACATCATGGCTAAATGACAACCCCAGACCAATCAATGAGAAAGAGTGGCAACTGAATATTGGAGGTGCCGTAGCAAACCCCGTAAGCCTGAAATATGCGGACTTGTCCCCCAACAAGGAACTCACCGCAACCATAGACTGCACCGGTGGTTGGCATTCTACGCAAATTTGGAGTGGCACGCCTCTATCCGACCTCCTGGAGACGGTCAACCCCATAGGTGACGCCGCCAGCGTTACCGTACGTTCGGTGACAGGTTACTATCGAAAGTTCTCTATGAGGGAGGCCAATAGTTACATTATCGCTACACATGTAGGCGGTGAAACGCTATCACATGGACACGGATTCCCAGCTCGCCTCGTAGCTCACGACAAGCGTGGCTTCGAGTGGGTGAAGTGGATAACCGAGATAGAAGTTAACCGCACGGGCAAGTGGCTGCAACCGCCCCTGCCCTTGCAGTAGATCAATTGAGAAAAGTCTAGTAACTCGAGGATTGACCACAATCATGGCAAATGAAGAGCAAATACAGCTAGTGATGAACGCCCTTGCCAATCCACAGAATTGCCCAGAATGCGGTGTCAGAGTGCGCTTTGGCGACCTGGAATGCCCCCGCTGTGGCGAGGACATTTACGACGAACTCAAGGCGTGGGCAGAGGAGCTAATCGACGAGGTGTGCGGAACCTAAGGCGACACACCTATTGTGGAAAGCATCCTTTGCGTGGAGACGATGTGCTTGTTCAGGCGCATCGCTGCTGGATCTATGCCCAGCGCGAGACCGATCATCTGCGGCAGGTGCATGATTGGCAGATCAATCGGCTGCTGAGCCTGCTTTGCTGCTTCCGGCTGATAACCGTCGAGATTAAGGTGGCAGAGCGGGCAAGGCGTCACCATAGCATCCGCCCCCCTGTCTTTCGCGTCCAAAGTATGATTTGACACCATCTTCAGCGAATTCGTCTGGTTAATAGTCAGAATCGGGAAGCCGCAGCAGAGATTCTTGCCGGGAAAGTCAACAACTGTTGCACCCAGAGCCTCGATCACCTGCTCGAGCGCATCCGACCGTTCCGGGTTCTCCGCGAATCCCAGCGCCGAACTTGGGCGCACCAGGTAGCAGCCATAGAAGGGCGCCGCCTTGAATCCCGTCAGCGGCCGCACTACCATCGACTTCAGCTTGTCGATGCCGACATCTTCTACAATAATCCAGAGCAAGTGCTTGGGGTCAGCCGTTCCTTTGTACTCCAGACCTTCTTCTTCGAGATCTTCGTTGACTGACGACAGGTAATCTGAGTCTGACGTCAAACGCTGATTCGCCTGCGACATAACGCCCTGGCAAGTGCTGCATATCGTCAGGAGCGGCAGACCGGAACGCTCCGCGAGCGCGAAATTGCGCGCGTTCAGAGTATCTCCAAGACGCAGGTTCTTCTCCTGAAGCACACCCGCCCCTGTGCAGGATGCGCTCCGCATAGGCGCATCATCCAACTCAATGCCGAGGAGGCGGCATACTTCTATTGTCGAGCTATAGAGTTCGGGAGCAGCGCCTTGCGCTACACATCCCGGGTAGAATGCGTACTTCATTTCCTACTTTCAACCTTTTCGCGGTTTTCAACTTTTTCGAAAATGCGCTGCACGTTTTCGGCGCCCGGGCGCTTCTTGTGAATCAGCGGCGGAACCTTGCCTACTTTGAATGAGCGGGCGGCGACCGGGATGAGCTTGATCATCTCTTTGAAGTTCGTCTTGCCGAATGTATTGACAACAAGGCTCGTCTCATCCAGCCAGCCGCTATGCTCCACCGAACTGGCAAATGCTTCAGCGTGGCGAGCTCCGTAGGTGTTCGTGTATCCCGCCTCTATCGCCTTGTCCCGCAATGACATTATGCGATCCATCGGCGCAACTCCCTTGGGACAGACTTCAACACATTGCATACAACGGGTACAGTCCCAAATACCGCCATACTCGTTCAAACTGCCAAGGCGCGAGGCATCAGCGTCGTCCCGCGGGTCAGCCACAAATCTGTATGCCTTGGCGAGTGCGGCCGGCCCCACGAAGTTCTTGTCCACTTCCAGAGATGTGCAGTCTGACACACATGCTCCACACATTATGCAGCTCATCACCCCCGCCAAATGAACCATGTCCTCGTTCGGCGCGATGTGCTCCGCTTCCGGCTCAGGACCGCTGTGCTGCATCCAGGGCTGAATGGCTTTGACTTTATCCCAGTGAATGGCCATGTCGGTCACTAGATCCTTGACAACGGGCATATTGCCCATCGGCTCAACGACAATTGGTTTGCCGTCTCGCATAACATCGATGACCTTTGTGTTGCAGGCTAGACCTGCCTGACCGTTGATGCGCATTCCGCAGGAGCCGCAAATTGCGCTGCGGCAGGAACACCGAAGAGTCAGACTGCCGTCTATCTCCTCGCGAATCTGAATCAGCGCGTCAAGTACCGTGGCAGAGTCGTCCAACTCCAACTTGTATGACTGAAACCGTGCACTGTGGTTGCCATCTTCTGGGTTGAATCTCTTGACGCTAAAGGTTATTTCCATCTAATTCATCCTCTTAGGAGCCGATTGAGAAACCGCTTCGCCGGCTCAGTTCGACCGCTGAACAGCTAGTAGCTGCGAACCTGAGGCTCCCAGTCTGTAATGACCACGGGCAGGTATTCAACCTCAGGTCCGTCGTCAGTATGCTTCACCAGAATGTGTCGCAGCCAGTTCTCGTCGTCCCTGTCTGGCGCGTCAGTCCGCGTATGCGCTCCCCTGCTCTCCTTACGCTCAATCGCTGAAAGCGCAATCGCCTCAGCGCAGTCCATCATAAAGCCCAGCTCCAAGGTGAACAGCAGGTTTGTGTTGAATGTCTTACTCTTATCTGGCACAACAACGTTGTTATAGCGCTCTCTCAGACCACGCAGCTCACCGAGCGCCGTCTCCATGCCGTTCTGCTCACGGTAAACGGCTAGATGTTCGTTCATCGTGTCGCCCATTTCTCGCCGTATCTTGCCGAACATTTCTCCACTGCTGTCATTATCCAGAAGTCGCTGGATATTCAGGCGGTCGCCATCCGCGGAAGCGTCGGACACTGTAGTGCCGTGCCCCTTCGATTTCGCAACTTCTGCGGCGTGCTCACCCGAGCGCCTTCCGAATACCAGCGTATCAAGAAGTGAGTTTGCGCCAAGTCTGTTACCACCATGGACGCTTACACAAGCCGCTTCACCTGCAGCATACAGCCCCGGGACCTCGGTCTGACCATCTACATCAGTCTTGATTCCGCCCATCTGGTAGTGCATGCCAGGACGGATGGGAATCGGCTCGTGTAGCAGGTCAACATTGGCGAAGTCGCGGCCGATCTCGCGTATCTGGCTCAGTCGCTCGTTTATGACCGCCTCGCCGAGATGCCGCACGTCCAGAAGCACGCAGCCGTCAATACCCCTGCCCTCGTTGATTTCGGTCTGCTCGGCGCGCGACACCACATCCCGCGATGCAAGTTCCATCATATTCGGAGCATATCGCTCCATGAAACGGTCGCCCTTGGAGTTCAGCAGGTAAGCACCCTCACCGCGCGCGCCTTCAGTGATTAGCACGCCGCTACCCTTGAGCGTAGTGGGATGGTACTGCACCATTTCCATGTCCATCAGCAAAGCGCCTACTTGGTAAGCGGCGGACATACCGTCGCCCGTGCATATCAGAGCGTTGGTACTCGGCTCAAAAACACGACCAAGCCCACCGGAAGCAATGATGACTGTCTTCGATCGCACTACATGGATTTCACCGCTGCGAATTTCCATGATGACCGCGCCCGCACACTCGCCGTCCTCGACGATGAGCGACAACAGGAACCATTCCTCATAAATCCGAACACCGGCCTTCATTACCTGTTCAAACAATACATGAAGGAGCGCCTGCCCGGTGAAGTCCGAGACGAAGAATGTGCGCGCCTGCCTCTGACCGCCGAATGCGCGAGTGCCTAGGCGCCCTTCGTCATCACGGTTGAAAATGACGCCCATGTGTTCCATGGCAATCACTTCATCGCCTGCCTCACGGCACATGACAGCGATAGCGTCCTGGTCTCCCAGGTAGTCGCTGCCTTTAATTGTGTCGTAGGCATGCTCCCGCCAATCGTCTCCACGGTCAGTAAGAGCGGCATTGATGCCCCCCTGCGCAGCGTTGGAGTGGCTGCGCACCGGATGCACTTTGGTTACGACCGCGACATCCGCGCCTGCCTCCACAGCGGAAAGAGCAGCGCGCATGCCAGCCAGGCCCGCGCCGATTATAAGCACATCATGGTCGAACATACTCGAAACCTCATACGAAGAAATGACTGCTAAAAGTTATCACATCGCGCCTGCCTTCACAAGATTAATTCGCCCTCCATTGCATCGTAACCGCATAGAGGGGACGGCTCAATACATCTTACTTATCCTCCTGAAAAGTGGCGTCAGGTGGCTTAGGAAGTGAAGGTCATGCTGGATTTACGGCGCCGCGCATACCGGCAGCACAGGATCGGTCTCGATGATACCTCTCATACCGAAGGGAATGCATCCCGTGAGTTCGTTTCGTCTGAAATCTGAATACTCCAGATGGTTCAGTTCCGCCAGAGATTTCGGAATCTCTCCCGTCAGCAGGTTCTCCTCCAGGTCCAACTGTCTCAACTCATGCAGGTTGCCGAGGTCTGACGGTATGTTGCCTTTCAGCTCGTTGAAGCTCAGGTAGAGTATCTCAAGTTCGGTCAGTTTCCCAAGTTCCGCAGGAATATTACCAGTAAGGCGGTTCCTGTAGAGTTTGAGGTCCCTTAACTGCGAAAGATTTGCCAGTTCCCTTGGGATTTCGCCATCCAGGCTATTGCTGTATAGGTTAAGCTCCTGCAAGTTCGTCAGCCCAGCGATTTCTACGGGGATTTCGCCCGTCAGCCCATTGCAGCCTCCAAGATTCAATATTTCGAGATTGGTGAGCTTCCCCAGTTCTGGCGGTATTTCCCCTGTCAGCCTGTTGTTAGTGAGGTCAAGTACCCGCAGGCTTCGCAAATCCCCCAGCGAATTGGGAATCGAACCGTTGAGGAAATTGCCTCCTAGCAAAAGATCTTCGAGACGGCTGAGTTTCGATAGTTCCTCTGGTATCTCGCCTCGTAGCCCGTTGTGCGAAAGATCCATTCGCGCTAAATTGGCCAGCAATCCAAGGCTCGCCGGAATCTCTCCGCTCAGATTATTGACCGTAAGCGAAAATGTCGTGACATTCGTCAGCCCGTCCAGTTCCCCTGGTATCTCACCGGACAGCTCGTTGTTGCCAAGAAGAAACTGCCTGAGTTTCGTCAATTTGCCCATTTGGGCAGGTATCTCTCCCCACAGGTCATTGTCATTTAGGTGCAGTTGCTCGAGCTTTGTGAGGTAACTTAATTCTGCGGGGATCTGCCCGGTCAGATTAGTGAAACTCAGCCGCAACTCTCGCAGGTTCAGCAGCTTGCCCAGTTTTGGTGGAATCTCTCCCACCAGCACATTGTTTTCAAGATGTAGGTACCTCAATTCGGTCAACAAGCCCAGTTCAGGCGGAAGTCGGTATTTCAGGCCGTTTCCCCCGAGCCGCAGATCGACAATCCTTCCCCTGGTGTCAGCTACCACGCCATGCCATTCATTAGGCGGTCTATCGGTCAACCAGTTGTCGCTCCTGTTCCAGCCGTCTCCATCGGTTGAGAGATAAAGGGCCATCAGAGCGCTAATGTCCTTTTCGTCCCGCGACGGAACCTCTTCCATAATTCTCATCATCAGGGAAAAGTCACCGTTCTCATTCCAGGGATCGTCGGCTACTTCAATCGTATATTCGCCAGATCGCAAATTCACCACGGTATAGACTATGTCCCTGGAATCGCTCACCACCTCAACGGCGCGGCCGTCCCTTCTTTCCCCTTCACGGACGAACAAGTAGCCCCCGTGGCCTGTGGATAAACCTAGCCCAACAAGAGTTGGTGCGTCCAATGACAATGTATAGAACCTGGCAAGTAAGTCTCCACTTCCGGATCTGCAGCCACCTCCCCATGTATCTCGAATCGTGATTGCGCTAACCGCCGGCAACGGCTCAAGGCAGTCCTCCGTGAACGGCGGCGGGCAGAACGGCAGCCCCAAATCACCGAAGTCTTCCTCATGCACATCCCGTAGCCCCACCGGGATACATCCCGTGAGGTTATTCCCGGAGAGGAACAAGCCATAGAGGTTCGGAATCTCAGCTAGTTCAGATGGAATTTCCCCGACGAGCCGGTTATTCGAGAGATCCATTGTGTCCATGCTCTCAAGTCCGCCCAGTGTGTGCGGAATCTCCCCACTGAGCCTGTTCCGCTCAAGGGCAAGTCCTCTGAGATTCTTCAGATCCCCGAGTTCAGGTGGAATCTCCCCGCTCAGCTTATTGCGGTAGAGGGTCAGCCGCTCCAGTTCAGTAAGCCTGCCCAGGCTCGGATCCAATTCACCATTCAACCTATTGGCTCCGAGGTCCAGAATTTCGAGACTGGCGGAATTGCCGAAGCTGGGTATCTCACCGGTCAATGAATTGCCGCGCAGGACAAGACGCTCAAGTCGCCGCAGGTTACTCAGCGCCAACGGTACTTCACCCTTCAGATCTCGGCCCTTAAGATCGATTTCCGTCACACGCGGCGGGTTTCCGCTGATTCCTATGCCCTCCCACTCTTTTATTGGAACATCGGCTGACCAGTTCAGAACTGGCTCCGCTGCCAGTACATACTTTGCGTCCAGCAGCATCGCACAGTCGTTGAAGAGATACACATCGTCCAGGCCGGTCAATGCGTCCCCGTGCAGACACTCCTCTCCAGCTTTCGAGAAGACTCGAATCTCCATAGCGAACTCCCCGGTGATACCTGGCGCGTAAGTTGTCGCCTCGATGGTGTAAACGCCAGGCTGCAGGGATTCCTCAATCCTGGGGTTCCGCCCCACCGAATCATCGTCTTCAAACAGCACTCTGCCCCTCACATCCTCGCCCTCCAGCAGGTAAAGGTAACCGTCTTCGTCCGAATCCAACCGGACCGACACGACCGCGGGGAACTTCACTTCAAATGTAAAGTAGCTGGCATTATATTCGCTGTCCGATGGTCGGTTCACCGAACTGCAATCTGTCTCCATATGGAAGTTCAAGTCGAAATACGAAGAGGGCCAATTGCTTGGAATTGGCGTAAGGCAGGTCACCGGAGGCCGCCCGTTCAGCGCATCCGTATCCACACTTACTTTGAACTCGCCCTCGACTCCAATCTCGTAAGTCGTCGCTTCCACCGTGTAACTGCCAGGCTGTAGCGTCGTCCGTATTCGCGGATTAGTGCCATTCGTGTCATCGTCCTCGAATAGGACTGTGCCTCGCTCTCCCACGCCCTCCATTAGGTAAGCATACGCGTCATGACCAGACTCAATTGTGACAGATACATCTGCCTCCTCTTTCAGATCAAAGGTGAAGTAGCGCGCGTAGTAAGCACCGTCGTCAGGTCTGTTAACACTCTTGCACTCCACATCCCAGTGGTTATCTATGACTTCAAGCCGGGAATCGAACTCACCCATATCCACAGCGCAGGAATCCACGGTTGGCGGCGGCACCACCTCATCGTCGCAGAAGTCCAGCCCAAGTTCGTTGAAGTCGTTGGCGTTAATATCACTCAGTCCATTGGGTATGCAACCGGTGAGGTCGTTGCCGGATAGATATAGCGCTTCGAGATTGCCGAGGTTCCCCAGTGCCGCAGGAATCTCGCCGGTGAGACGGTTGGATCCGAGGTCCAAGTATTCCAAGCTCTCAAGATTACCCAATGAGGCGGGTATCTCACCAACAAGTTCGTTGTCGTAGAGGCTCAGGGTATCTAGGGCGGGAATGTTGCCCAACTCAGGAGGTATTTCACCCGAAAGTCCATAACTCTCCAGACTGAATTTGACGACACGCCCCTGCGAGTTGCTCAAAGTAATGCCTTGCCACTCCTCCATCGGAACATCAGTCGACCAGTTCAGAATAGCAGTACCCGCAAGCCTATCCCTCACCGCCAGCAGCTCCTCACAGTCTGATACAGGTCCCGGCTTGCTCTCGGGATAGGTAACCGCTACGCCCGAACTGCAATCAGCATCGGAAGACACCCCGCCTATCCCGATCACCGCCAGCGTAAACTCACCCGTCTTCTGGCTATGGTATGTCGTCGCCTCGATCGTGTATTGGCTCGCCTCCAGAGTTGCCTCGATTCGGGAATTTAGATCTTGAGTCGGGACGACGTCATCGTTCTCAAATAGCTCCAGTCCATCCCTAGCGGCCCCCTCGAGTAGGTACAGGTATGTATCCTCATCCGATGTCAGGGTGATGGTCACTTCGGAAGTCGCGCCGAGTGAAAATGTGTAAAAGCGTGCGTACCTGTCGCCGCTGCCCCCATAAGGTTCAGGCTCCCTTCCAGAGGGGCACGTCCCATCCCACATTCCCTCGATTATGCCGTCTCCGGCGAGGGGAAAGAGGCAGGCGTCAGTTGGTTCATCCTGCAGGGTATCAATCCGCTGCAGCAATGCATTTGAGGTCTCGTCTGCGTCAAACACGGTGCAGTTGCCTGCGTTGTCGCAGGCGATGAATGTCACGAAATACGTCATACCCTGCCCGAGAATCAGAGAAGTCGTGACCTCGTATCCATTATCTATCTCATCGAAGTCTCTGTCGTCGCGAATTGGGTAAATCTCCGGCACGCCATCACAGTAAATTAGACCACCCTCCAGTACGACCCCTTCCACCCCTTCAAGTGACTCCTCTGATTCCACGCTGCTGTAGCATTGGCTGTTATGCACCAGTGCCGTCACAGGCATATAGTTCTGATCCTCGTCTAAGTCCGACAGGTCCTCCGGTCGCGGCATCCCCGAATACGCGTCCGTTACATCGAATGTAAACTCAACATCCACCCGCTCGAAGTCCAGGTCCTGCTCAAACTCCAGGTCATCAAACTCTGGAGTCTCGTTCTCTACTCCAATAGCGTCACGAAGCCTGCCGAAAGTAATCTCCACCTCGTCTTCGCGCTCGACGGCGAGGAGATGTAAATCCATCACATTGCGGTCCGCTCCTGTAATTTCAACCTTGACCTCATCTTCGCCCTCAGCCGCCACCAGCATCACGCCGGCGACGTACAGGATACCGCGCTCGCCGCTCCTGATCGCTTCGAGTTCCTGCACGGCCTCGGCCTCTTCCGACTCCAGCCGGATTCGAACGCAGTCCAATCCTGTCCCGCAATCAGGATCAGGAGCCCCGCTTCTCACGACAATTCTCAGGATAGTACCCCAGTTTGCCCATTCCGTATCGACAAAATTACTTGGTACGGACTCATCTAAGGCGTGCTCAGGGTTGCCCTGATAAACGCCCGGAACTGGGTTAGCCTTGCTGACCTGCACTGTACTCACTGAGTCTTCTACATTCACGACATTTACAGTTACATTGAGACCCACCTCCACTGTCTCACTCGACGCGAATACGAAAATCGTGTCAGACACATCAGTCTCGAAGTCCAGCCATGCAGCAGTAAAGAGTTCGCCAGAGCGAGAATCTATCGTGTATTTGTAGGCGTCATCGCCCACAAGGCTAAAAGTAAACACTTCGCCGGAAA
>MPND01000185.1 GCA_002238855.1 SAR202 cluster bacterium bin90 | reverse complement strand
CGCCAGGCAAACGGGAAAGAGTACATTGGCCCACGAACTAACGCCCGGCCCCCGGCGCTACCTGTCACCAGATGATCTGTATGTCCGGGATCTGGCTCGAAGGGATCCTGATGCCCTGCTGGAGGGAGATCAGCATTTCACTCTGGACTAAGTACGGCGCGAACCCGATTTGCTCCATGCAGTCAAGCGCTCGATTGATCGCCGTCGCGTGCCCGGCAGGTTCCTGCCACAGGGTCCGCCAACCTGCTCCTGATGAGGCAAGTGTCCGAATCGCTGGCTGGGAGAGCGAGCTATCTAACACTTTACCCGATGACGGGAAGAGAGCAGCTGGGGCAGGCCGGGTGCGGACTCTGGGAAAGACTGCTTGACAACCCTGAGAGTGATTGGATGGAAATCCTTAACGAGCAGCCTGATCATTGGGAAGATTGGAGGAAACTGGTGCGTCGCAGCGGATATCCAACTCCCGTGCTTGAACTTGACTCAGATGACGACAGAACCATCTGGTTTGATGGATTTGTGATGACATACCTGGAACGTGACCTGCAGACGCTGTCGTCCATTTCGGCACTACCGGACTTCCGCCGCCTGATGCGCGCTGCCTGCCTGCGAATGGGCCAACTCGTCAATCAGACTGACCTTGGACGCGACGTAGCACTGCCGCAGCCTACCGTGCATCGTTATCTCAACCTTCTAGAGACCTCCTATCTGCTGGTGCGTCTGCCTGCTTACGCCGTCAATCGTACCAAGCGCCTGATAAAGTCGTCGAGGCTTTATTGGGGCGACACGGGAGTGGCCATGCACCTCGCACAGGAGGACCAACCGCGAGGGGCGCACCTGGAGAACCTAGTTTTGCAGGACCTGCTGGCGTGGAGGGACTCCAAAGTCAACCAGGTCGAACTCTTTTATTGGCGCACGTCGGTAGGAGAGGAAGTCGATTTTGTAGTTGAGGCTGCCGGCAGGCTATTGCCAATCGAAGTTAAGACCACTCGGCGGCCACGGTTCCGGGACGTGGCTCATCTGCGAACCTTCAGGGCTGAATATGGGGAACAGTCGCGGCCTGGTATTCTGTTGCACGACGGCGATCTGCTCGACTGGATGACACCGGATGCACTTGCTGTGCCCTGGTGGAAAGTGCTTTAGCCCGACCACGCTGTCGTCCCACAGGTGAACTCCTGATGAGCGTATGGCAGTGCCCAGGCCACCTTTTCTACGCGTCTGATGCGGAAATTCACTAGAGAATGCGACGCGCAATGTGCGTGGAAACTACATTCTCCGGCTTTCTGAAGTCCTGCACCTGCGATGACAACTGGTATTGACTAACCGCTACGTAAATCTGGAGACTCGTCCTGCTGTAGGCTGTCGTAAGACCGTGTCGAGGGAACAATGGTCGTATGTTGAGGAACCAGATCTAGACCTGTCAATAATGTCATATAATTGCGATGTAGTGGTCGAATATCTCAATCTTGACCCCGATAGACTGATTCTGCATTTTGGAACGGTTCCAAGTGGTCACTCATAGAGTCCGGCAGAACGACAAGGACCAGACCACCTCTCTGAAATCCATCAGCGGTGCATGGGTGTAAATGCCGAGCCTGGGGAAACGCGTAAATAGAAGGCGAAAGTTGAGGTAGCGGAGCGCCGAAAGAAGTTAGCCAGAAGGAAGGAGGGATGAGCCCTTGCAGGACCGCATATTTCTTGGTCTATCATTACGCCGCCGCCTTATCCACGTCGGCTGGGCAGTCTATTACCTGGTATTTGTGCTGATATGCTTTGCGATCAGACGCAGCCTGCCAAGCGTGGAACTCATAGGGATATTCTTTGCCTGCTTGCTCATAGCTCTGCAGTTCAATCCGACGGCAAGGCTCCACGTGGCCCTTCAGCGGTGGCTGTATAATGCCTGGGGAAAGTTGGGCCTCTTTCAGAACAAGCGCAATAGATGACGTCGGATAGAAACGCCGCGACAGGGAACGCCCGACCGGGCTTAATCAAGGCACTTAGGGATTTCCACGCCGCCTACCTTCTATGAATGGAGTCCTCCGTTTAGCACGAATCCCGCATACCTGAAGATTTCCCGGGCTGGAGAGTTCTCGAAGGCATTGTCGCCGGGGACTGGCATCCAACAGAGCGCGAACGCTACGGCGAGCCCGGAACTTCGCGGCGGCAGCCTGAGGACAAGGGTGTCGAAGTCTGTCACATCTGCGCGGATGAGCGTGTTGACGAACTACGTGGGTGTCGTTGAACAACCCGATCAATCGCGAATTACGAGATGTTCTCTGTGTGGTGTTAGGGCTAGCTGGGTGCTTTCCCTGCAAGACCCGGACTAATTCCGGCGGAAGTCATGACACTTGATAACCAGATGCAAGGTGAGAATCCATGAAGCATAGCGAAACACGGATATTGACCACTCATACGGGTAGCCTGCCCCGGTCCGAGGGGTTAGTAGAGATGCTTGGTGCGCTGTCCCGGGGTGAGCAGGTGGACGAGGCTGAACTGGAAAGTCTGGCCGGTAAGGCTACCACCGATGTTGTGTCTGCGCAGCTGGCAGCCGGGCTGGACATTATCAATAACGGTGAGCAGTCCCGCGTCAGCTTCTCCACCTATGTCACGCAACGGATGTCCGGCTTTGGTGGCTCGTGGGACCGGCGTGGCCAGCGTGACCAGAACGAGTTCCCGTCCGTGGCGCGACCCCGCGTCGTTCAACTGATGCGCGGCGTGCCCACCTGCGTCGGCCCTGTGGCTTACGAAAGGCTGGATATGGTGGAGCGGGAATGCCGTCAGTTACTCGATGCCGTCAACGCTGCTGAGAGAGAGCCGGAAGACCTATTCATGACAGCTGCGTCACCCGGCATAGTCGCACTGACCCTGGCCAACCGCTACTACGACAGCCACGAAGAGTATGTATTCGCCTTGGCCGAAGAGCTGAGAAGGGAATACGAGGTAATCGTGGCGAATGGCCTGACGCTGCAACTGGACTGTCCTGACCTGGCCATGGAACGGCATATATCCTATCAGGACGAACCGCTGTCGGCCTTTCAGTCCCTGGTCGCACTGCACATTCGGGCCATCAACCACGCCCTCTCCAACATCCCGACGGACCGTGTGCGCCTGCACGTCTGTTGGGGCAACAACGAAGCTCCCCACATTTATG
>MPND01000029.1 GCA_002238855.1 SAR202 cluster bacterium bin90 | reverse complement strand
CACTGGGCCTGGAGTGATTATGGCTGGCTCGTAAATATGGGCTTTGCCGACTACGCAGGCTCCGGCGTGGTTCACATGATTGGCGGCTTCCTTGCACTCGCAGGCGCGATGGTCGTTGGCCCGCGCAGGGGCTGGGAGCAGGGCATCACGATTCGGGGACACAATGTCCCGTATGTGGTCATCGGCACGTTCATCCTCTTCTTTGGTTGGTTCGGATTCAACATAAACTCTGCTACGCTTGGCCTGAACGCAGTTAACACGCTGCTCGCGGGCGCAGCCGGTGCGACTGCGGCGATATATGTAACGCTTCTGATGACCGGTAAGGCTGACATTGAGATGGCGGCAAATGGCGCTCTGGCCGGA
This sequence comes from SAR202 cluster bacterium bin90, assembly GCA_002238855.1. Taxonomy (GTDB): domain Bacteria; phylum Chloroflexota; class Dehalococcoidia; order Lucifugimonadales; family JADFKI01; genus Bin90. Next base: position 46,423 of record MPND01000029.1, on the reverse strand, counting down.
CTTGTTGGCATCACGGCAGGCTGTGCCTTCGTAGATACCTGGGCGGCAGTGGTCATTGGCTTGATAGCGGGCGTGATTATGATCTTTGGCGTGAGATTCGTGAGGAGCGTGCTGAAGACGGACGACCCGGTTGGTGCGGTTACGGTGCATGGCATCTGTGGAGCGTGGGGGCTGCTGGCAGTCGCCATCTTCGCTTCCGGCCATAACGGAGTCGAGGGGCTGATAGTCGGCAACGCCGGACAGCTGCTCCCGCAAATAATTGGCATAGTGGCGGCGATAGTCTGGGGCTTCGGCGGCGGATTCATACTCTTCAAGGTGCTCGACCTGACAATGGGCTTGCGCGTGGACGAGGCCGAAGAGGAAGAGGGCCTGGACATCACCGAGCATGGTACGGACGCCTATCCGGTTATGAACTAGATTTTTGGAGACCCGCTGAGCCAAACTGTCCGAGGCTGGCGGGGTCGCGAACGAGAAATAGATGCAGGGGTGGTCTGAAAAGACTGCCCCTGTAAATATTGGAGCGGAATCGAGGGTGTAACAATTATTTAACATTTGTGCAACACAGTTGAAACATGCCTGCTTCAGAATGGGTAGCAAGTTAAGTAAATTAATTTTCTGTTGGAGGCGTGTCGAAATGGAAGTATTGCTCGGTGGAGTGGCGTTTGCAGCATTGTTCGCAGTGTGGGTCATAATTCCCAGCGCAGTTCGCAGGAATCGCAGCAAGTAGGTACATCCGTCACTGGACAATAGCCAGTTATAATGCACACTTACCAGCGAGGCTTCTTCATTAGAAAGTCTCGCTGTTTGCTGTCTAATCTAATCTGAATTAAACCCATTCCGGAAAATGCAGGAATGGGGAGAATCATAAGAATCCCACAGGAGGGTACGATGAGCGTATATAAGGCGGAATACATCTGGGTGGACGGTACAGAGCCGACCGCTAAGCTTCGCTCCAAGGGCAAGGTTGTTCCGGTTGGGGAAGAGCCGCCTATATGGGGCTTTGACGGCTCCAGCACGAACCAGGCACCGGGCGAGAACTCGGACTGCGTGCTGAGGCCGGTGTTCAGCTGCCCGGACCCGATTCGCGGCGGCAACAACATACTGGTGATGTGCGAGGTTCTGCTGACTGACCTGTCTCCGCATCCGTCGAACACTAGGGCGGCTTGCGCAGCGGCGGCAGAGCAGTATGCCGACCTCGACTTCTGGTTTGGCATCGAGCAGGAGTACACCTTCTTTACGGGTGTTAGGTCCAGGCCGCTGGGCTGGCCGGACAACGGCTTCCCCGCACCACAGGGCGGATACTACTGCGGCGTCGGCTCTGACGAGGTGTTCGGGCGCCCGGTCGTGGAAGACCACCTTGACGCTTGCCTGGAGGCGGGCTTGCAGATAGCGGGTATCAACGCCGAGGTTATGCCAGCACAGTGGGAGTTCCAGGTTGGGCCGATAGGCGCGCCGGCAGTCGCAGACCATTTGTGGGTTGCGCGCTGGCTGCTGTATCGCATCGGTGAGAAGCATGCGGTTGCTGCGACTCTGGATCCTAAGCCTGTAAAGGGTGACTGGAACGGTGCGGGCGCACATACTAACTTCTCGACGAACGCGATGCGCGAATCTTATGATCCCTGCATTGCGGCGGCCGAGGCTTTGGGCACGAACCACGACGAGCACATAGCCAACTATGGCGATGGCATTGAGCAGCGGCTGACGGGTCTGCACGAGACCGCCTCCTACAAGGAGTTCAAGTACGGCGTGTCGGACAGGGGCGCATCGGTGCGTATTCCCTGGCAGGTCGCGCGCGACGGCAAGGGCTACATCGAGGACAGGCGACCGAACGCCAACATGGACCCGTACAAGGTTACGGAGCTCATCATAAAGACGGTTGGCGGGGCTGCATCCTAGCGGAGCAATAAACTAAGCAAGAATAGAATAAGCCTGCACCGCAACCCGATCTACGGCTACGTGGTGCAGGCTTCTTGTCTTTATGGGAGATTGCGTTACGGGGTGGTTGATTGGCCCGCCTGCAGCTTGCAGGTAAACGAGCGAAATAGCTTTTCCCGTGCAGCGCGGTCAGGCGACATTCCCCAGTGAATTAGTTTGACACAATTTTCACAAATTGATATATTTTTTTGATAGTCGCTTTTTGCATTGTGGCGCAATGCGGACAGATATTTGCAAGCCTGTTCCCATCATGCTTTATCGACGAATGCACCACATGTTCAGGGCGGCAATCCCGTTGAGGTTAATATGTTAGCGAGAGACCCAGAAGCGACTGAGTTTGTTCTTCACGAAGCCAGGGAGAATGATGTCAAGTTCATACGGCTCTGGTTTGCGGATATTCTGGGCAACCTGAAGGGGTTTGCCATCACGGTCGAAGAGCTCGAGCATTCGCTTACTCGCGGGATGGGCTTCGACGGGTCTTCCATTGAGGGCTTCGTGCGCTCGGACGAGCGTGACATGTACGCGCTTCCGGACCCAAACACCTTCAGCGTGTTGCCGTGGCGCCCGCGTGAGAATGCCGTTGCGCGGATGTTTTGTGACATCATCACGCCCGACGACGAATCGCACGAGAGCGACCCCCGCGCCGTGCTCAGGCGCAATCTAGCCAGCGCTGCGAAGCTCGGCTATACATACTATGTGGGGCCTGAGATCGAATACTTCTACTTCAAGGATGCGCAGGGCACTCGCACCCAGGATCGTGGAAGCTACTTCGGGCAGGACGCCACCGATCAAGCCACTGATCTGAGACGGCAGACCGTGCTTACGCTCGAAGAGCTGGGCATACCCGTAGAATCGAGCCATCAGGAAGCCGCACCGAGCCAGCATGAGATTGACCTTAGGCATACCGATGCGCTGACGATGGCGGATACGGTGATGACCTATCGCCTGGTGGTGAAAGAGATAGCGCGGCAAAACGGCTACTATGCGACATTCATGCCGAAGCCGGTGCATGGTGTGAACGGAAGCGGGATGCACATGCACCAGTCGCTATTCCAGGGCGACCGCAACGCATTCTACGATGACGACGATCCACATCATCTCTCTGAGACGGCAAAGTTCTTCATTGCGGGACTGATGAAGCATGCGCGGGAGATTACCGCCGTGACGAACCAGTGGGTGAATTCGTACAAGCGGCTAGTGCCTCAATTCGAGGCGCCGACCTATGTAACCTGGTCAACCGTCAATCGCGCCGACCTGATTCGCGTGCCGGACTTTAAGCCGGGGCGTGAGGAGTCGCGGCGCATCGAGTTCCGCTCGCCGGATCCCGCGTGCAACCCGTACCTGGCGTTCAGCGTGATGCTGGCGGCAGGGCTGAAGGGCATTGAGAACGAGTATGAGTTCCCGCTTGCGGCGCAGTCGAACGCACTGCACATGTCGCAGACCGAGCGCGACGAGCTAGGCATTGATGCATTGCCCGCCAACCTCTGGGAAGCGATCCATATTACGGAGCATAGCGAACTCGTGCGTGACTCGCTGGGAGAGCCGGTGTTCAAGAGCTTCATAGAGAACAAGAAGATAGAGTGGGAAAATTATCATAGCCGTGTAGCAGACTACGAAACTGAGCAGTATCTGCCGGTCCTTTAGTGACTGACAGCCAATAATGTTCAGTTCATCCTCAGCGCCAATTACCCCCAGTAAGGCCCCCAGTTAGGCAGAAGGAACAAGAGGTAGGGACATGTCGGAGAGATACATACCCAACCTGACAAAGCAGGGACTGTACGACCCGCACTTTGAGCATGATGCCTGCGGGGTGGGACTTGTTGCCAATATCAAGGGCGGGAAGTCGCACGACATCCTGAAGCAGGGGCTCGAGGTGTTGAGCAACCTGGAACATCGAGGTGCGAAGGGGGCGGACCCGGAGACGGGCGACGGTGCGGGCGTTCTGATTCAGATGCCGCACGATTTCTTCGGCAAGGAAATGGAGCGGCTGGGCATAGAGCCTCAGCAGCCCGGTCACTATGCCGTGGGTATGGTATTCATGCCGCACGACAAGGACAAGCAGCGCGAACTGGAAGGCATCGTGCGCGCCTTCGTGGAGCAGGAAGGGCAGACTCTGCTGGGCTGGCGTGATGTGCCGGTATCGCCTGATGAGATTGGCACCCTGGCGGCCGCGGTTATGCCTGCCATCCGACAGTTTTTCGTTGGACGCAGCGCCGATGTGCAGAGCGAGTTGGATTTCGAGCTAAAGCTGTATGTCATTCGCAGGCAATTAGAGGACGCGGTTGCCGAGTCTGGTGTGGACGAGCGTAATGACTTCTATGTACCGAGCCTGTCGGCGAATAAGATCGTCTATAAAGGTCTGATTCATGCCACGCAGCTTCAGCACTTCTACCTCGATCTTGCGGATGAGGATGTAGTTACATCGTTCGCATTGGTGCATTCGCGCTTCAGCACGAACACGCTGGGCACCTGGCGGCTGGCGCATCCGTATCGCATGGTGATTCACAACGGTGAGATAAATACCCTGCGCGGCAACATCAACTGGATGGCTGCTCGCGAGGGCATGTTCGAGTCTGAGGCGCTCGGCGACGATGTGAAGAAACTGCTCCCCATTATTACGGATGGCGTGCAGAGCGATACGGCGAGTTTCGACAATGCCCTAGAGCTTCTGCTTGCGACCGGGCGGTCGTTGCCGCACGCCATGATGATGATGATTCCTGAGGCGTGGGGCGACCATCTGCCGATGGACCAGGCGAAGAAGGACTTCTACGAGTACCATTCCTGCCTGATGGAGCCGTGGGACGGACCTGCGCTCATCATTGCTTCCGACGGCACGAAGGTGTGCGCCGTTCTGGACAGGAACGGTCTGCGCCCCTGCCGCTATCTCGTGACGACTGACGACCTGTTGGTGATGGCTTCTGAGACCGGCGTGCTGGATGTGCCTCCGGAGAAAGTGCTGTTCAAGGATCGCATTCATCCCGGGCGCATGTTCATGCTTGACACCGAAGAGGGTCGCCTTGTGGACGATGCTGAGCTGAAGAGCGACCTCGCAGCGCAGCAGCCTTATGGTGAATGGCTGCGCGAGAATAGGGTTTCGCTGGATGACCTGCCTGATGTGCCGGCGCAGCCTACTTTTACTAATGGCGGGTTGATTGCTCGGCAAGTTGCATTCGGCTATTCGCTCGAAGACCTGCGGATGATTATGGAGCCAATGGCAGAGACGGGCACCGAACCGGTGGGGTCGATGGGCAACGATACGCCGTTGGCTGTGCTGTCGGACCAGAGTCCGCTGTTGTTCAACTACTTCAAGCAGTTGTTCGCGCAGGTGAGCAACCCGCCTTTGGACGCAATCAGGGAAGAACTGGTTACATCGCTCGAATCGAGAGTGGGCAGCGAGGGCAACCTGTTCTCCGAGACGCCTGAGCAGTGCCGCATTCTGCGTGTGAAGCGTCCTGTGCTCACAAACACCGAACTGGAGAAGATACGCAACATAGACCTGCAAGGCCTGAAGGCGAAGACAATCCGCACATTGTTCACGACTGACGAAAACGATGGTGCGCTTGCCCGCTCTGTGCAGAGGATTTGCGAGGAGGCGTATGAGGCAGTGCAGGAGGGCAACACGATTGTCATCCTGTCCGACAGGGGCGTTGATCTGTACAACGCGCCGATTCCGAGCCTGCTCGCCGTCGCTAGTGTGCATCATCATCTGATACGGCAAGGAGTTCGCACGAAGGTCAGCCTGATTGTGGAATCGGGAGAGCCGCGCGAGGTGGCTCACCTGGCGCTGCTGATCGGCTATGGCGCCGTAGCGGTTAATCCATATCTCGCGTTCGAGACACTGAGAGATATGGTCGGCGAGGATGGCGCTCTCTCGGGCATTCTAGACTTTGAGGCCGCTGAGTATAACTACGTCAAGGCGGCTGACAAAGGCATCCTGAAGATTATGTCCAAGATGGGCATTTCGACGATCGAGAGCTACCGCGGCGCGCAGATTTTCGAAGCTGTGGGCTTGAACGAGGAGTTCATCGACAAGTACTTCACATGGACGCCGTCGCGCATAGGCGGCATCGGAATCTACGAGATCGAATTGGAGAGCAGGAAGCGCCACGAAGCAGCGTTCCAGGAGCTTGCGCCCACGGGAAGCCTTGACCTGCAGAGCGGGGGCTACTACCAGTGGCGGCGCGACGGGGAGTACCACATGTGGAACCCCGACACGATCAGCCGCCTTCAATTCGCCACGAGGTCAAATAGCTACGAGACTTACCAGCAATTCGCGGAGTCCTCGAATGCGTTTAGCCGCAAACTCTGCACAATCAGAGGGTTGCTGGACTTCAAGAAGCTGGACGTGCCAATTTCGCTCGACGAAGTGGAATCGGCGAGCGACATCGTGAAGCGGTTTGCCACGGGTGCAATATCACTCGGCTCCATCAGCCGCGAGGCGCACGAGACGATGGCTATCGCAATGAATCGCATCGGCGCGCGCAGCAATACGGGCGAGGGTGGTGAGGACTTCCATCGTTACACCCCGGACGAGAATGGCGACTCGCGCAACAGCGCCATGAAACAGGTGGCATCCGGACGCTTTGGCGTTACCATCAGCTACCTTGCAAGCGCGAAGGACCTGCAGATAAAGATGGCGCAGGGATCGAAGCCTGGCGAGGGCGGTCAGCTTCCGGGGCATAAGATTGACGAGTACATCGGCTGGGTACGCAACTCGACGCCCGGCGTAGAACTGATCTCGCCGCCGCCGCATCACGACATATACTCCATCGAGGACCTGGCGCAACTGATACATGACCTGAAGAACTCAAACCCCGCAGCGCGCGTACATGTGAAGCTGGTCGCCGAGGCAGGTGTTGGCACCATCGCAGCCGGCGTGTCGAAAGGGCATGGCGATGTCGTGCTGATAAGCGGAGACAGCGGCGGTACAGGCGCATCGCCGGAATCGTCGATCAAGCATGCGGGTTTGCCGTGGGAGCTTGGCGTGGCGGAGACGCAGCAGGTGCTGGTGCTCAACGACCTGCGCGGGCGCATCGTAGTGCAGACGGACGGGCAGCTCAAGACAGGCAGAGATGTCGCCATCGCGTGCCTGCTGGGCGCCGAGGAATTCGGCATGGCAACCGCGCCGCTAATCAGCCTGGGCTGCATTATGCTCCGCAAGTGCCATCTGAATACCTGCTCGGTGGGAATTGCCACTCAGGACCCGGACCTGAGGAAGATGTTTACGGGCAAGCCGGAATATGTGATCAACTACTTCTTCTTCGTTGCTGAAGAGCTCCGGCAGATTATGGCGGAGATGGGCTTCCGCACCGTGAACGAGATGGTCGGTCGGATGGACAGACTGGACACCCGCGAGGCCGTGGCACATTGGAAGGCGCAGGGGCTGGACTTCTCCAAGCTGCTGTACAAGCCGGAAGTGCCTGATTCTGTGGCGACATACCACCGTGAAGAACAGGACCACGGGCTTGAGCGCGCGCTAGACAACGAACTCATAAAGATGTGCGTTGACGCTATCGACTCCAAGAAGGCGGTTTCACTCGACCTACCGATCAGCAACCGCAATCGCACTGTGGGCACAACGCTCAGCTACGAGATTACTAAGAGGCACGGCATAGACGCCCTGCCTGACGACACGATAACGATTAACTTCAGCGGCTCGGCGGGACAGAGTTTCTCGGCGTTCCTAGCGAAGGGCGTGACTATGCGTGTGCATGGGGACTCAAACGACTACTTCGCCAAGGGGCTGTCCGGCGGCAAGGTGATTATCGCCCCTCCGCAGGAGTCGGCGTTCACCCCCGAAGAGAACATAATCGTGGGCAATGTAGTATTATACGGTGCTACGGGAGGCAAGGCGTTCATCCGCGGAGTAGCGGGCGAGCGCTTTGCGGTGCGCAACAGCGGAGCCGAAACGGTTGTTGAGGGCGTGGGAGACCACGGCTGCGAATACATGACGCGTGGCAAGGTTGTCGTTCTGGGTCCGACCGGGCGTAACTTTGCGGCTGGCATGAGCGGCGGAGAAGCGTACGTGCTGGACGAGCGGGGCATTTTCTCTGACTTGTGTAACCACGAGATGGTTGGCTTGGAGAGCGTGGAAGACCCCGACGACATAAGTGCATTGCATAGCCTCATCGAAGAGCACTTCAACCTCACCGGAAGCGCAAACGCGCGCCGGGTGCTGGATGACTGGGATGAGATGCTGCCCAAGTTCGTTAAAGTGATGCCCCACGACTACAAGCGCATATTGCAGGAGCGCGCGGCAGCAGCGATTGCAGCCGACTAAAAATTGACGAGATTTGCATTTCCGCCAAGGCAGGAATGACCTAGTGAGAGCGCAGGCAAGCCGATAAATGGGAAAACCAAGCGGTTTCAAGGAATATGGACGGCAGGGGCCACCGCAGCAGCCAGTGGCGCAGCGCATCCAGCATTTCAGCGAGTTCTACCATAACTGGACTGATGAACAGGCAAAGGAGCAGGGCGCGAGGTGCATGAACTGCGCCGTGCCATTCTGCCACACGGGTTGTCCGCTGGGCAACCTGATACCTGATTTCAATGACCTCGTGTATCGAGGCAAGTGGCAGGAAGCCCTCTTCGAGCTACATGCCACGAACAATTTCCCTGAGTTCACCGGCAGGATCTGCCCCGCGCCATGTGAGGCCGCCTGCGTGCTGAACATCAACCAGGACCCTGTGACCATCGAGTACATCGAGAAGGCGATCGCCGACAGAGGCTGGGCGGAAGGCTGGATTGTGCCGGAGCCGCCAACGCAGCGCACGGGCAAGAAGGTCGCGATTGTAGGCTCGGGACCCGCAGGGCTGGCGGCGGCGCAGCAACTTAATCGCTGCGGACACTGGGTGACGGTGTTTGAGCGAGACGACTACATTGGCGGCCTGCTGCGACTGGGCATACCGGATTTCAAGCTGGAGAAAGTGGTAGTTCAACAGCGCGTCGATCAGATGACTGCTGAGGGCGTAACCTTCAAGACCGGTGTCAATGTGGGCGTTGACCTGTCCGGCGATGAGCTGCTTGGCGAATTCGATGCCGTCGTTCTGACTGGCGGCTGTACGATACCGCGTGATCTGCCTGTGCCGGGACGCGAGCTTGACGGCGTTCACTTTGCCATGGATTTCCTGACGCAGCAGAACCTCCTCGTTGCAGGCGAGCACATTGATGAGTCAGAGCGCATAAGTGCCGAAGGCAAGCGAGTGGTCATACTTGGAGGCGGCGACACCGGCTCCGACTGTCTGGGAACTTCACATCGCCAGGGCGCGGAGATTGTTTACCAGTACGAATTGCTTTCCGAACCGCCAGTCGAGCGCAGTGAAGATAACCCGTGGCCGCTATGGCCCCTTATCCTGCGGACGTCTTCTTCCCAGGAAGAGGGCGGCGTACGCGACTATGATGTGCTGACGACGCACTTCTCCGGCCGCAATGGCAATGTGGAGAAGCTACACGCAGTGCGAGTCAACTGGGGCGCTCCGGACGCATCGGGCAGGCCGAGCATGGAGACCATCGAGGGCAGCGAGTTCGAGATAGACACCGATCTGGTGCTTCTGGCTATGGGCTTCGTGCATCCGCAGAAAGAGGGCCTGATCGAGCAGCTTGATGTAGCTCTTGACGGTCGCGGCAATGTGCAGACGGACGACAACAAGATGACCAGCAAGGACGGCGTGTTCGCGGCGGGTGACATGTCTCGCGGGCAGTCGCTGGTCGTGTGGGCGCTTGCGGAGGGACGCGAGGCGGCGCGTGGCGTTGACCTCTACCTCATGGGGCAGACTTCTTTACGCTCTGTGCTCGAGGGAGCGATGTCGCGGGCTTAGCCTGCGGCGTTCACGGCAGCAGCGTTCATAGATGCCACGTAGGGCAGATTCCGGTATTGTTGGTTGTAATCCAAGCCGTAGCCGACCACGAACTCGTCCGGAATCTCGAAGCCGACGTACTTTATCGGCACTTCCACCTGTCGGCGCGACTTCTTGTCGAGAAGGGCGCAAATCTCAAGGCTGGCTGGACCTTCGGACTGCAGTGATTCCAGCAGGGAATCGAGCGTAATGCCGGTATCGACGATGTCTTCAACCAGGATCACATGGCGCCCGGTGATGCTGGCTTCGAGCGGCTTGATTATCTCGACCGTCCCCGTACTCTCGTAGCCGTCGTAGCTGGACGCGGCCATCATGTACGCTTCGAGCGGCAGGTCTATTTCGCGCATCAGGTCCGCCATGAATATTAGCGCGCCGTTGAGGACGCCGACAAGGACAGGGTGCATTCCTGCGTAGTCCCGCGAAATCTGATCGCCGATTTGGCGCACCTTTACCTGAATGTCTTCCGCTGTAATGAGGGCTTTACTTATGCTGTCATTGCCCATCGAATCGTGCCGTCCATTGCCTGCTACCATCTCGAATTTCGCAGCATTATAACATCGGAGCAGGCTGATATAATGCTGCCTGCGGCGTCTTATTGGTGCAGATTGGGAGATTGAAGCGATTACATGAATGTAGGTGTGTGTAAGGTCAGGCTGCAGATTCCTGAGAACCAGAGTCTGAAGGGCAAGCGTAGAGTCATCGCCTCAATGTCCCAGCGGATACGGAACAGGTTCGGAGTTGCCGTGGCTGAGGTCGGAGATAACGATTCGTGGCAGATGGCGACGCTTGGGATCGCGTGCGTCAGCGGCAGTGTGCGTCACGCCGATGAGGTGCTGGACAATGTCATCGCGTACATCGAGCGCAGCAGGGATGATGTGGTCGTGCTGGATGTGGAGCAGGAGACGATTTCGGGGTATTAGGGCGGGCATGATATGGATATACGTGATGAAAAGGATTCTGTTTCTTTCTCCCCCATCCTAACCTTCGCCCATCAAGGGGGAAGGGACTTATTGGAGCGGTTCTGTTGGATGTAGAGGCGTTTCTGGACGCGGTGCAGAAGATGCCGTGGTACATGGAGCAGATCGCGTACAGCGAGGATGTGCCTGCACGCGACGCTCGACATGGCGCGCTCGACCAGCCGCTTGACCGCCGGCTGGAGCGAGGGCTGAGGGACTCTGGGATAGACGCGCTCTTCACTCACCAGACGGATGCCGTCAATGCGCTGCGGGACGGGAAGAATGTAATCGTCTCCACGGGGACGGCAAGCGGCAAGAGTCTGTGCTACAACCTGCCGGTGCTTGAGGCACTGCTGCAGGATCGCACCGCGTCTGCGATGTACATATTCCCCACGAAGGCGCTGGCGCAGGACCAGCGCAAGGCGTTGGGCCGGCTCGTGCCGAAGTCGGCGCGCCTGCGGTATGACATATTCGACGGCGACACGCCAACCCACGAGCGCGGCGGCATACGGCGCAGTTCGAGACTCCTCATCACCAACCCCGATATGCTGCATGTGGGCATACTGCCGCATCACCGGCTGTGGTACCAGCGATTGCGCAGCCTGAAGTATGTCGTTATCGACGAGGCGCATGTTTATCGCGGGGTGTTCGGCTCGCATGTCGCCAACGTCATCAGGCGGCTGAGGCGCATCTGCGAGCGGCTGGGCAGCAGTCCGCAGTTCGTGCTCTGCTCTGCGACGATAGCCAATCCGGGCGAGCATGCAGAGAGGCTGACAGGCCTGCCATTTGAGGTTGTGGACGACGACGGCTCTCCTTATGGCGGCAAGGACTTCCTGTTCTGGAATCCTCCGATGCTGGACCTGGCGACCGGCAGCAGACGCAGCACTAACACCGAATCGGCCCAACTGTTCGCGGAACTGCTAAGGCGATATGTGCGGACGATGAACTTCGTTCGCAGCAGGCGCGCCGCCGAACTGCTTTATGTGTATGTGCGGGACAACCTGAAGCTGTCGCATCCTGATATCGCAAGGCGCGTGATGCCGTACCGCGCGAGCTACCTGCCGGAGGACAGGCGGGCGATCGAGCGCGACCTGGCGCAGGGACGGCTGCTTGGCGTTACGACGACGAATGCGATGGAGCTAGGAATCGACATCGGTGACCTTGACGCGACGCTGCTGACGGGATATCCGGGCACGATAGCGAGCGCGTGGCAGCAGGCGGGCAGGAGCGGGCGCAGCGGCCACCGATCGCTGTCTGTGCTGGTGGCGCACGACAATCCACTCGACCAGTACCTGATGCGGCACCCGGAGGCGTTTTTCGGCAAGCCGCATGAGAGCGCGCGAGTGTCGCCCGGCAATCCTTACATCCTGAAGCCCCATCTGCTTTGCGCGGCGTACGAGGCGCCGCTATTGATGGAGGATACGGAGTACTTTGGCGCGGAACTGCTGTGGCATGCGGAAGAACTTGTGGAGGATGGGCTGTTGCATGTGCGTAACTCTCGCTGGTATCTGAGCGCGGACATGGAGTACCCGGCGGGTGAGGTCAATATCCGCTCGGCATCGGCGCGAACCTACTCGCTTGTGGAAAAGGACAGCGGCGTGATATTGGAGACGGTCGAGGAGATGTCGGCTTTCCTGCAGCTGCATCCGGGAGGAATCTATCTGCACCAAGGGGAGCAGTACCTCATCACCGACCTGGACATGGAGGCAGGCATGGCTTACGCCGTGCAGACGGATGTGCCGTACTATACACAGGCGCGCGACTACACGGACACGCGCATCCTGCGCCAGTTCAGGCAAAGGCAAGCGGGTAAGACGCAAGCATACCTGGGCGAGGTTAGCGTTACAACCAGTGTTGTGGGCTTCAAGCGGGTGGCGCACATCACGGAGGAATCATTGGGCGAGGAGTATGTTGACCTGCCACCGCAGAGCTACGACACCATATCGCTGTGGTTTGATGTGCCTCCGGACACACTGGAGTACATCCGGCGCAACCGTCTCGATCTGATGGGCGGGCTACATGCCGTGGAGCACGCCGCTATCGGAGTGCTGCCGCTATTCGCCATGTGCGACCGCAACGATATCGGCGGCATTTCCACCCCCCTGCATCCTGACACGGGCAGGCCGCAGGTATTCATCCACGACGGCATACCGGGGGGCGTGGGCATCACCGAGCATGGCTACGACATCATAGAGGAGCTTTGGGGCGCGACGCTGCAGGTCATCAGCGAGTGCCCGTGCGAGAGCGGCTGCCCGGGCTGCATCCAGTCTCCCAAGTGCGGCAACAACAACGAGCCGCTCAATAAGGGCGTGGCAGAGCTGATTCTGCAAGCCATTCTGGGCGTAGTAACGCACGGGTGACTCAAACAGGCAGGATGGAGGAATTCCGTGCTCTCACCATGACCCTCTCCCAAAGGGAGTGGGGATGTTGAAGAAGAGCCTGTTGCAAGGGCTATGGGGCGACCCTGACTTCGTAAGGTTTTGGGTCAGCAGGACAGTTTCGAACTTTGGCACCCTGATGGGCGCATTGCAATTCGTGGCTGTGCTGGTGCTGCACGCCTCGCCATTTCAGATGGGTATCCTCAGCGCCTTGGGAGTTGCGCCGAGCATAGTCATCAGCTTCTTCGCGGGAGTGATTGCCGACCGCATTCGCCGCCGCCCCATTATGATCGCCTCCGAACTTGGTAGGTTCGCGCTGCTTGCGTCCATACCCGCCGCGTATCTTCTTGGGGAGCTACGCATCGAGCAGTTGTACGCGGTTGCGTTCTTCAGCGGCGTGCTGACGACCTTCTTCGATGTGGCGAACAGGTCGTACCTGCCGACACTGGTCAGGCGCGGCGACCTTATTGACGCGAACAGCAAGCTGACAGCCAGCGAATCGTTCGCCGAGGTTACTGCTTTCAGCATAGGTGGCTGGGTAGCGCAGATTCTGAATTCTGTTGTCGTGGCAGCGATTGGTGGGTTGACGTTCCTAGTATCTGCGGTGTCGTTGGCATTCATTCGCAAGCTGGAGCCGGATGTTGAGCCATCCCAAGACGGCGGAAACGTTCTGCGCGAGATATGGCAAGGGCTCGGAGCGGTCTGGAATGACCGTCTTCTGCGCGCGCTTGCTGTTGCTGCAGCCGCCGAAAACTGGACGGCCGGCATGATGAGCGCGGTGGTGCTGGTGTTCGGCGTGCGCGAGCTAGGATTCGGGCCGGGCATGCTGGGCACGATATTCGCGATTGGCGGGGTAAGCTCGATAATAGGCTCGATATACGCAGGCCGAGCGGCAAGGAGGTTCGGCTTCGGTACCGCGCTTGTGGGCGGCTACGCCGCATATATGGTGACGATACTATTCATTCCGCTGGCACGCGAGCCGCTGCTGTTCGCTGGACTGATGCTCACGATGGCGCAGCTTGGCGACGGATTCTTCACGATGTTCATGGTGCAGGAGAATAGCCTGCGTCAGTCTATAACGCCGGAACGCTCGCTTGGGCGGATGAACGCATCCATAAGGTCGCTGGGGCTGGCGGCGCTGTTCGCGGGATCGCTCGTCGGCGGGTGGATTGCTGGCGTGATTGGTCTGCGTATGACTATGGTGGTGGCGGCGTGCATCGGAATGTTCGGAGCGTCATATATGGCGCTGTCGCCGCTGCGGTCGGTGAGGGGGTTGGACTGACAATCCGGTGGGGATGCGATATGATTGCTGGCAGTTTGCTTTAAGGATGACACCATGGAGCATATGCCCAGGCCAGGTGAAATACCAACGGACGTGACTGAATTCAGGTCGCGATATCAAGGAGGCATCGGCAGTGGTGGCGGACGTGGTCCGAGGATAAAGCTAGGCTGTGGGTGGCAGGTGGTAATTGCAATTGCGATTGTGATCCTGCTGACGTGGGTTGTCATACCCTTGTTGAGAATGTTGCTGGGATGGTGATGAACTAATATGCACGGACAGGTGCCCAGCCAGTTTCCTCAGACTCCGGAGGAGTTCAAGGGGGGACTTCTGCGGCGCACACCCGGCGGTGGGTGCCTGTGGCTGCTAATAATTTTCATTGTTGGTGTCTTCGTAATCTGGACTCTGATCTGGTTATGGGGCCTAGTATTTTGATGAGTGCTTTGTGATAGCCATGAGAGGGAAATATGGCAAGACGACGATTTGGACATGCGGTAACGAGGCCAGGGCGAAATCACGGGGACGACCCAGTGGAGATTCCGGTGGCGAGAGACCTTGAGAAGTCTCCGGATTCACTGCGGCGCGAGCAGGAGATCACTTTCTACGCGCGCGAGTACCCGCTGGAGAGTTTCGCGCTGGAGCAGAGCGCGTCCGTGGAGTGGGCTGACAACATACGAAACGAGTTCTCCCCGGAGACGGCCGAACTGTATGCGGAATTTCAGGAAGACATGCGATCTGAAATCGAGTGGATTCGGGCGAGCGGGAACCTCGAACCGACTGCTGAGCCGGGCGGAGAGGATGTTTCGCAATCCATCAGAGACAGGGCGCGAGAGCTCGGATACAGCGAAGTGGGCTTTACACGCTTTGATCGCCGTTACATCTACAAGGCACGGCAATCCGATGTGCGGCGCGGACTGCCGAACGCGATCTGCGTTGCGCTGGAGCAGGACCACCCCGCCACGCAGTCATTGCCGAGCATCGAGGCCGAGGAAGCGCAGGGCGCGACTTACAGACGGCAGGCAACACTGGTGAAGGACCTTGTAGCCCACATCAACGGGCTGGGCTACCGGGCGCAGGTTTCGGGGCCAACCTGGCAGTTCGGGCCAATGATACCGATGTTCGTGGATGCTGGACTTGGGCAACTCGGCGTTAACGGTCAGTTGCTTTCGCCGCACTTCGGGTCGCGGGCGAGGCTGCAGATCATAATCACTGACGCAAGGGTTACATACGATAGGCCGGTGGACTATGGCGTCCCGAAGTTCTGCGAAATATGCCAGGTGTGCTTCATGCGCTGTCCAGGCCGGGCGATTCAGGGTCAGCGGCTGTGGTATCGGGGAGTGGAGAAGGCGAAGCTTATCGCCAAGCGCTGCCGCCCTGTGATGACACGGTACTCCGGCTGTGGCGTGTGCATGAAGACCTGCCCGATTCAGAAGTACGGCATGAAGCCTGTGATGGAGCACTACATCGAGACGGGGGATGTACTCGGCAAGGGCACGGAAAACCTCGAAGGGTACGAGCTGCCGGACAAGGGTTACTTCGAGGTTGGCAAGCTGCCGCGCTTCGACACGGAATTCTTCAATATGCCGACTGGCCGAGCGGAAGATTACCTTATGGACGAGCTTCAGGACAAGTTGCAAGCTGCCACGAGCGACGAGGAAGAGGAAGTTGCGTGGCGCGCGTACCGTATGCAACTGGAGCACACGCTGAACAGGCAGACCGCTGTTGTGGACATGGGCATGGACTTGGGCGTATGGGAGCGTTAAAGGCTTAGCAGGTGAAGTTGAACTAAGTTTACGGAACTAAGATTACATAGGAGATAAGCGTGGTATCACAGTTTCTGAGCAATGAAGAGATAGTGCAGCGAGCAAGGAAGAACCTGCCTCAGGGCGCATGGGACTACCTTGTAGGCGCGTCAGAGTCGGAGACGACTATGCGGCGCAATCGACTGGCGTTCGACAAGCTGGCGTTCCGCCCGAGGGTCTTGCGAGATGTGTCGTCGATTGACACTTCAACTACCTTCCTGGAGCGTAAACTGCGTATTCCCGCAGTGCTCGCGCCGATCGGGTCGCTGCAGGTGTTCCATCCGGAGGCCGGGGCAGCTTCTACGAGGGCGGCGGCAGAGTTCGGCATAATGCATGTGCTCAGCTCAGTCACCGATCCGGCCCTTGAGGAGACCGCGGCTGCTGTGGACCATCCGAAAGTGTTCCAGCTCTACCTGCACGGCGACTGGGGATGGACAGTGGAGATGGTGGAGCGCATAAAGTCCGCGGGGTACATCGGGCTGTGCATCACGGTGGACACGGCGCACTACAGCCGCAGGGAGCGTCCTATGCTGACGCGCTGGATGCCGCCGACTCAGCGCACAAGGCCAGACCCGAGACACGCGGCTTCGGTTACATGGGACACTGTGGATAAGATAAAGGACCTCGCCGGGCTACCGTTCATGCTGAAGGGCATTGCAACTGCTGAAGATGCGAAGATCGCAGTCGATCACGGCGTGGATGTCGTCTGGGTATCGAACCATGGTGGCCGGCAGCTTGACCATGACCGGGGCACGATGTCTATGCTGCCCGAGGTCGTCGAAGCGGTTGACGGCAAGGCTCAGATTGTGCTGGATGGTGGAGTGCAGCGGGGTGCGGACATCTTGAAGGCGGTCTCACTTGGGGCGAACGCGGTTGCGCTTGGGAAGATGCAGGGTTGGGGACTTGCGGCGGACGGACAGGCGGGCGTGGTGCGGATGCTGGAGATACTGGAAGATGAGATCATCGTGGCGATGTCGCTGCTCGGGGCTACCTCGATCGACCAACTCGGCCCGGATTTTGTCTGCGAGGCAGATGCCGTAACCGCGCCGCACGAGATGAGTGCATGGACAAATATGCCCGGTGACCGTATACGATAGAAGCCGCATGTAGGTTCTGGATTAGTCTTAAGGCACTGATAGTTAACGAGTTGTTTACAACTGAATTCGGTCAAGTATTGACAGGTTTGTATTGTTGTGATAGTCTGAAGCCAAATATACGAGCCCTTATATAGAAGTCAATAAATATATGTATGAGGCTCGACAAATTATAGGAGGTTTACTATGGCTGGTGAAGGTCTGGTAGATATTGAGATCATCTATTGCGTACCTTGACAGTACCACAGTGTTGCGGCCTGGATGGTCAACGAGTTTGTGGATGCTGGTGGTAATGCAGTTTCTATCGAGGTAAGGCCCGGTGTGTCGGGCGTATTGCAGGTCTATGTCGACGGAGACAAGATCTACGATAAGGGAGAAGAAGGCAACGAGACTCCTCACCTTAACCGCGTCAAGGAATTGAAGGCAATCGTTAAGGATAGGGTCGATACCGCTAGGACGGCAGCAGCAGCCGACTAAGCTCGTACGCTTGCTATAGTAGAAAGCCCCGAACTGTGAACGGTTCGGGGCTTTTTGTTGTACAATGCAGCCGAAAAGGCGTCGATGCAGTTGGCAGGTATGCAAGAGATTGGCAGGGCTTGGCGCAATATGGAAGCGCGGGATGTATGGAACCAGTTTGACCGCATGGTCAGCTCTCCGGATGAAGAGATCGACCTGTCACGGGCGGCTCTACTTATTGCCGCGACCGAATACTCCAATCTCAGCATAGAGCGTGAGCTGTTTCATTTGGACGGGATCGCGGAAGGCATCGCGCCGCGCATGGAGGATGACACCCCGCTGTATCAGTTGAACACGCTGAGCGAGTACCTGTTCGATGAGCTCAAGTTCGCGGGTAACCACACGAACTATCATGACCCGCGCAACAGCTTCCTGAATGATGTAATGGAGCGGAAGCGAGGCATTCCCATTACGCTTTCGCTACTGTATATCGAGGTCGGCAAGCGCATAGGAGTGTCTTTGCTGGGTATCGGAATGCCCGGCCACTTCATCGTGCGCCACAGGGACGAGCCGGAGGTGTTCGTTGACCCGTTTCACGGTGGGATACTGTTATCTGTTGATGAGTGTATGGAGCGACTGAAGCAGGTGACCCAGGGTTCGCTGGAGTGGGATGCCGAATACCTTGAGCCGGTGAGCAGCCGCGCGATCATTGCCCGCATGCTGCGAAACCTGAAGCTCGTTTACTTGCAGCGGCGCAACTACGAGCGCGTGCTGGCAACTATTGACCGCGTGATTGCGTTGCTTCCCCAGGATGCTGTGGAGTTTCGCGACCGAGGAGTGGTGAACTACCGGCTTGGGAATTTCGAGGAAGCGCTGGAGGACCTACATGTGTATGTCGCCTCAGGGGAAGAGATGCCGGACGGCGTTACAGTGCATAAGCTGATGGACCAGATTCGGGACAGGCTCGAGGAATAGAGGCTGGGAGTGCGGCTTAATCAGCACGTCTGCTGTGAAAGTCGTCAGACCGGGCGGATCATAAGAACTAGCGGATAGAAGGTCAATCAGGATGATTTCCGATTACAAGTGCAGCGTACAGAAGCCGGATGACTTCGACGAGTTCTGGGGGAATGTGCTGGACGAGGCGGCGCAGATTCCTCTGAACGCCGAAACCGTGTCGTTGCCGATGCGGAGTTCGGACGAGCTGGAGACTTTTGAGGTCACCTACGACAGTCTGGATGGCGTTCGGGTTGCGGCCTGGTACTGCATGCCGCGAGAACGGCAGGGCCCGCTGCCCGCAGTGGTGTTCATGCCGGGGTATCAGAGCGATCCTGCGATACCCAAGGACTGGGCGCGGCGTGGGTATGCGGCAGTTACGGCCGCGCCGAGAGGCAAGTTGAGGAGCAACGGGCAGTTCAATCCGGGCTATCCTAACTTGCTGACCCACAACATGACCGACCGAAATACCTATTCGTACAGGGGCTTCTATGTTGATGCGTGGCGGACGATAGACTACCTACTGTCGCGAGACGAAGTGGACTCGGAGCGAATCGGCGTCGCTGGCAGCAGTCAGGGCGGCGGACTGACGATAACCACAGCAGCCATGCGTCCGGAGATCAAGGTGGCTTCTGCGGGCGCACCGTACCTTTGCGGGTACATGGATGCGATTGAGTTGACGAGTTCTTACCCGTACCAGGAGATCAACGACTATCTTCGTCTGCACCCGGAGAGCCGCGATGATGTGGAACAGACACTGGCTTACTTCGACGGGATAAGCTTCGCCGACAAGATACGTTGCCCGATAATCATGAACATCGGATTGCAGGACAATGTGTGCCCTCCGGAGACAGGGTACGCGCTGCAAAACGCCATAGGCAGTGCAGACAAGCAGTTGTACGCCTATGACGGTCACGGTCACGAAGCGGGTCGATACAAGCACACGGCGATAATAACCGAGTTCTTCGCGAAGCATCTGCAGTCGTAGCAGTGACTTGCAGGTCTGACAGGATGGATTGAGCAGCTATGGATTTTGGGCAGTATTGGGACGAGACGCTGAAGGAGCTGGCAGGTTTCCCGGGCAAGCCGGAAGTGGAGTTGATGCCGATCCGATCCACCGACTTCGCCACTATGTACAATGTGCGGCTGACCAGCATAGGTCCGTACCGTCTGTTTGGATACCTGAGCATTCCGCAGGGAGAAGGACCCTTCCCAGCGATTTACTACACGCCAAAGTACCAGAGCGTGCTTGAACCGATTCCGCAGGGTTCAGCCAACTTTCTTCGCAGCAGATTCGTTGTGTTCGCACTCGCAGGGCGCGGGCAGCGGCTGTCTGACAGTCCGTACTCGGCAGGCTTTCCGGGTCTGCTGACTGAGGGGATAGATGATTCTCAAGGGTATATATTCAGAGGCATCGCGGCTGACGGAGTGCGCGGATTGGAGTACCTGCTGACGAGGGCCGAAGTGGACGCCAATAGAATTGTGGCGATTGGAAACGATATTGCGCTCGTTGCGGCTGCGCTTGGAGGGGGCGCGACGCATGTGATATGTCAGCCCGGGCTATTCGTTGACACGCTTGAGAAGGCGTCGCGCACGGGGGATTATCCCCTTGAAGAGATCAACGATTACCTGAACCTGTATCCTGAGCGCAGGGATGCGGTTTCGGATACGCTGTCTTACTTCCAGTTAAGCAAATTCGCGCCCAGTGTGGACGCGAGGACATTGCTGATGGCAGGTGCGCCGGGAGGCTCGCTGGACGCCGAAGGGCTATCGGAGGTGTCCGGGGCGATTCGGGGAGATGTGACTGTGTACGAATCGCAGAGTTCCAGCTACCGGGACGGCGTGTACCAGGAGGAATGGCTGGCGCGCGATTTCGGCTTTGCAGAGGCAATCCTACCTGAGCATTGGCGCTGAGTGCTGTCAATCGGCGGTCAATCAGACCGATTGAGTTGTGAAGTGGACTGGGAGACCTGCGTGAGTGGCAAGGTGTACGCTGGAGAGCGAAGTGGGCAGGGCGCGGCGTCAGGGGTGTCGGTCACAGTTGCTGAGGACGGTGAGGTGTATCCGCTGCGGTCGCGTCTCGATCTGCGGGAGCATTCCGTCAATCTCGAATGGGGCTACGGAATTGGTGGGCCCGCTCAGCTCGCGCTCGCGATACTTGCGGACGCCACGGGCAACGATTCTTATGCCGAGCGGCACCACCACTGGTTCAAGCAGGATGTGGTGATGCGGCTGCCTTGGGATGGCTGGGAATTGCCGGAGAGCCGGGTGTGGGAGTGGATCGCGGAGCATCATCCGCTGGACAGGGGCTGAAATGGAGGAGCAGAGTGTCTGCTCCCCCAATCAATGCCAGGCCTTGTTCACTGTGGAAAGAGAGAGGATCTGAGAGTAGCCTCTAAGCCTTTTCCAGCTTTATCACCCTGCCGCCAATAAGCCATTCCGCCACATACAGATTGCCCTCCGAGTCAGCGGTCAATCCGTGGGGACTGTTGAACTTGCCGGCCTCTAGGAGGCTTGTTGGAACAATCTGGCCGCTGTCTCCGGTGTTGTTGGGCCAGCCGTCTACATCGCACACCTGCATGTTATCCCCAAGATAGACTACTAGGTCGTCGTCCATGTCAGTTATGGCGAGACGGGCGCGAAGCTCTGCGATCACCAGCAGGTCTCCGTAAGTTACGAATGCGCTGGGCGTGATTAGGAAGTCATCTCCGAATGAGCGCTTGAAGTTGCCTTCGAGGTCGTACACCTGAACGCGGTTGTTGGCGCGGTCCGCAACATACAGTTCAGGCTCGGACTTGCGGCGGTCTATGTAGATGCCGTGCGGGCAGTTGTACCTGCCTGCCCCTTCCTCGCCGTTTATGCTGCTTACATACTCGCCGTCGCTCGTGAATCTGTGGACATAGCTTGCGCCGTATCCGTCGCCGACCCAGATGTCGCCGTTGCCGCCGAATCGCTCTTCGTTGATCGCCACCGTAGTCGGAGAATAGCGTGAGCTTTCGTAGGCGGGATGAGGTGGTGCGTCGAGCCTCATTACGGTCTGTCCGTCGAGAGTAGTTTTAAACACCTGCCCGGAGTCGTTGTCTGCTCCCGGAGGGTAGTCGTAGTCGTACCGGTGGCTTCTCTTGGAGCCGTTATCGGCTATCCATAGGTACTCGGTGCCACCCTCGTTGACAATGGTGATGCCGTGAGCGTCGGCAAACTCGCCCTGCCACGAGGACTTCTGGTTTCCCTCGCTGTCGAAGGTCATCACATTGGGGTCGCCGGGGTGACAGGTGATGACATCGCCCGACTGTGTTACCACGATGCCGGGATGCGCCCAGCCCTTGAGGGAGCTATCAGACTCGGGGAGCTTTGCCCAGTTGTCTATCCATTGGTATGAGTTCGCGCCGCTGCCTACACGCATAGTCGGACCTCCGTGAGCTTTGACCTGTGAGCCTTGATGGAACTTGAAGGGGAAGCGCGCCACTGTTGAGGGCGGTGCGCTTCCCCTGTGAGTGTTGGCTTAGTGATTTTCGCGTAAGTGCCGCGTTACGGATTCAGGATGACCTTGGTGTACCCGTCGATGCGCTTGTCGAACTTGTCATATGCGTCAACGGCATCGTCGAGCGGCACCTCGTGGGAGACCACGAAGCTGGGAATAGCCTTGCCTGCGGCGATGAGGTCGCGCAGGTAAGCGTTGTAGCGCTTCACATTGCACTGGCCCGTGCCCAGCCGCAGCCCCTTCTCGAAGAGCCTGCCGAAGTTGATGGAGAGCGCGCCGCGCTTTGCTCCTTCGTCCACTCCGCCGGGGTCGGACGGAACATATAGGCCAGGGATGCCCATGATGCCTGTGGGGTTGATTATGTCGATCATCTGGTTCAGGACTACATTGGGCACTTCGTCCTGTTCGCCGCCGGCTGCCGAAGATCCTTGCGCCGCGGCCTGATAGCCAACCGCGTCGATGGTCTTGTCCACACCGTCACCGCCGCGCATCTCCCTAATCTGCTCTACCGGGTCGCCGTCGTCGAAGTTGACGGGTATGGCTCCGATCTCGGCTGCTTTGTCCAGGCGCTCCTGAACATGGTCGATGGCATAGACCGCTGCTGCACCCCTGATGACGCAACTGTAAGCCGCCATCAGACCGACGGGACCGCAGCCGAACACCGCGACGCTCTCGCCCGGGCTGACCTGAGCAAGCTCCGCGCCGTGATAGCCTGTGGGGAAGATGTCGGCGAGCAGCGCGAAGTCGGACTCGAACTCGTCGCCGGCAGGAAGCGGCAGGCAGTTGAAGTCGGCGTGGGGCACTTGCAGGTATTCGGCCTGGCCGCCGCGCCACGGGCCCATCGCCACATAGCCATACGCACCGCCAGCGAAGCCGGGGTTTACGATGGTGCAGAAGCCGGTGAAGCCTCTCTGGCAATTCTTGCAGAAGCCGCACGCTACATTGAAGGGCATAACGACCCTGTCGCCGGCATTCAGCGTCTTTACTGCGGAACCGACTTCCTCGACGATGCCCATATTTTCATGGCCGAATATGATACCCGGTTCTGCGGCTGTTCTGCCCTCGTACATATGCAGGTCGGAGCCGCAAATGCAGGACGAGGTAATCTTGACGATTACATCATTGGGATGCTGAATTTCCGGATCGGGAACATTCTCTACGGACACGCTGAACGGTCCCTGGTACACGACAGCCTTCATGGAAAAGTCCTCCTTATTCTATTGCTGCAGCTTGCTTGCGGGAGGCAGGAATCTCAGCGGATTCAGCCTGTATAATTCGGGCGGATTGTAACAGGTTGCCCTAAGGGTGTCTAACGCCTTATAGCTGACATCGATGGGCATTATGGGACAAATTGACTTGGCATGAGTACGGGAATATGCTGGCCACATGACAGCCATGTCATCGCGTGGTAACGAACGTGGTAACGAACAAGGAGTCTGCTATGAAGCGCGTCGGGTTTCTGCTGAAAGTCAAGCAAGACAGGATCGAAGAGTACAAGGCGCACCACAGGGCAGTGTGGCCCGATATGCTGGACGCGCTGAGCCGGAACGGCTGGCATAACTACTCGCTGTTCATGCGCGAGGATGGTCTGATGTTTGGCTATTTTGAGACAGAGGAT
This sequence comes from SAR202 cluster bacterium bin90, assembly GCA_002238855.1. Taxonomy (GTDB): domain Bacteria; phylum Chloroflexota; class Dehalococcoidia; order Lucifugimonadales; family JADFKI01; genus Bin90. The sequence goes on along the minus strand of MPND01000029.1, from coordinate 22,575 downwards.
AGCTTCGCGGCTGCGCTGGAAGGAATGTCTAAAGAGGACGCGAACAGGCGATGGCAGGATATGATGTCGCCGTTCTTTGAGATACCGGAGGGCGCGCATCCGGATGCGATGATGATCGAACTGGAAGAGGTGTTTCACCTGGAGTAGCCAGTTTTCAGATGCCAGAGTGTTGGAATGGCTGTGAACTGGGTCTTGAAGGAAACTAAGGGATAGTAACTGAGAGTTGGAGTGTTCCATGCGACTAGAAGGTAAGAATGTCATAATCACGGGAGGAGCGTCCGGGATTGGGCGCGCGATATGCGAAGTTTTTGCTGAGGAGGGAGCGCGGCTGACCATCGCGGATATTGATGTGGAGGGCGGCAAGCAGACGCTGGCGAATGTCAGGGCTGGCGGCGGTGAGGCGCAGTTCGTGGCGACGGATGTGTCCAATGAGGCGGATGTAGAGGCGATGGTGCAGGCTGCCGTTGACGCATACGGAGGGGTCAACATCCTGGTGAACGATGCCGCCGCGTTCGTGTTCGGCGAGATCGAGGACATCACTGATGCTGATTGGGCGCGGGTGTTCGGCGTGAATGTCATCGGGCAGGCATACTGCGTGAAGCATGTGCTGCCGCACATGAAGGATGCTGGAGGGGGCGCAATCGTGAACCTTGCTTCCGTGAGCGGCTTCATAGCACAGCCGGGCTTCATCCCGTACAACGCGTCGAAGGGAGCCGTGATGCAGCTTACCCGCTGCCTTGCGATGGATCTCGCGCCGTACAACATTCGCGTGAACTGCGTTTGCCCCGGCTCGGTGCTGACACCTGCGACGGAGCGGCACAGGCAGTTCGTGGGCGCGGACCGCGAAGAGTTTCTGGCAGAGGCCGGAAGTTCGAACTTCATGAAGCGGGTGGCGGACCCGCGCGAAATCGCATACGGTGCGCTCTTCCTTGCGTCCGATGAGGCGTCATTTGTTACGGGGACGCCGTTGGTGATGGACGGCGGACTGACGGCGCAATAGGAGTGAGGGGTATGACTACACCCGACATGGAGGCCTTCGTACGGGGGATGCCTAAGGCTGAGCTACATGTGCATGTTGAAGGCACTCTGGAACCTGAGATGCGGCTGAGGCTGGCCGAGCGCAACGGCATTGAGTTGCCTTACGCCACGGCGGGGGAACTTGCCGCATCCTACGAGTATCAGGACCTGGCGTCATTCCTTGCCCTGTATTTTTCTGGTATGGATGTCTTACAGACAGAGCGCGACTTCTACGATCTAACATACGCCTACTTGCAGCGGATGCATGGGCAGAATGTGGTCTATACGGAAATGCACTTCGACCCGCAGGCGCACACGAGCAGGGGGATTGCATTCGATACGGTCATCAAGGGGATACGGCGGGCGCAGGAAGCGGCGTGGGCTGAGTTGGAGGTTCGGTCGCAGCTTATACTTGGCATTCTGCGTGATATGAGCGCGGAATCGGCGCTGGAGACGCTGGAGCAGTCCCTCCCTCATAAGGACTGGATTGTTGGCGTGGGGCTGGATTCGGATGAGAAAGGCAACCCTCCGGTGAAGTTCAGGGAAGTGTTCGATAGGTCGCGTGCTGAGGGTTACAGGCTGACGATGCACTGCGACCATCTGCAGGAGAACTCGGTGCAGCACATCCGGCAGTGCTTGGATGTGATCGGCGTGGATAGGATAGATCACGGCTACCATGTGCTCGACGACGACGATCTTATCGAAGATATGAGGTGCCGGCAGGTCTGCCTGACATTCTGCACCACCTCGAACCCGAGCAATCCCGCTCCTAGACGGGCTGCGGAACTAAAGCGGGCTTTGGAACTTGGGCTGAATGTTACGGTGAACACGGACGACCCTGCGTACATGCGGAGCTACTACATGAACGAGGTGCTTCAGAACACGCAGCAAGCGGTGGGACTGACGCGTGAGCAGGTCGCGGAACTGGCGCGTAACGCGTTTCGGAGCGCGTGGATTGGGGAGGAGGAGAGGGAGGCTTTTGTGGGGGCGGTGGATGGGTATGTGGGTGGAAGCTAGCTCGCAACCTTGGAACAATGCGTAGCTCCCGACAACAGGTTAGCCGAGCGTGTGATGTCAGTGCTCTCGTCGGGGATGTGCTGGCGCACGATGTTGGGGGATTGGGCAGTAGTGATCACTTCCCGTACCGTCCCTATGTCAACTTTGGCTTGCTTTGAAGGTGGCGCCCCGATTATTGCTAATCAAAAGTAAAGTAGGCATGCAAGGATACGGATATATATTGGTCAGGCAGGCGAGTAATCCACTCACTGATTTGACAGAGCGCGAGCATTTGCATGCGTCGTCTATCTATCGTAACGAGCCCCTTTTTCGTTATTGCAGTGTTTGCACATCAGTTGCACGTTGGATAGCTTGTATTCTCCATCCGACGCAGCCGGTTTGACTCTGTCCAGTGTCAGGTTGGTAAATTTGAACTCAGTTCGGCATCCGGCGCATTCGCCTTCCTGCGTGATATACCGGATTAGCTTGATGAGCCTCTTGTACTTAGCACTTCCCTTTGGCCCGATTACTTCGCAGTATCCGAAGTAATGAGCGATTTGCTGGTGACCGTCTCTTTTCCTGTTCGCGCGTACTATGTTGAGGACTTCATCCCACCTCACCATACCCCGACTGGCTTGCAGCCAGATGTAATGCGAGATGTCGCGTGGCTGATATATTAGCGGACAGCCCTCACTCTCCGCGTATTCCACGAAGTGTTTAGCAAGTTGCTTGGTTAGGTCGCTGGCGGCAAGTCCCGGCCTATCTCGTTCAGAATATCCTGGCAGGCATTGAATCTCGTGGTAGGGGAAGTTTGACCCTTTCACCTTGCCTGAAGCGTATTCACTGCTGTATTTCTCGATGGTTGCGGCGAATGGTCTCTGTATCGTTGGGTATTGTGGATGTCCCTTTACTGTCATTGACATATCTCTCGGATTATATTTTCGCAAATGAGATGCCGGTTGCGTCGAAGATTGAGCCTGCGACGATTAGCGCTACAGTCTGTATTCTCTCACCTTCGCTGATTCGACGGAGCTTACTGTATTATAAGGCATTCTGCTAAGGCACTGTCGCAGAATGAGGCCGTGCAATCAGTTTAGCAGAAGGCGCGAGTGGCTTGGCTGGTTAGCACGCTCGCGCCTGAGATTGCGGTGTTGGGCTCTGCTGCCGGTGGGGCTTCGGAGGTTCGTCTGTGAGGGCTAGGCCTTGGCGAACTCCGTGGCTTCGAGGTGATCGACGTGGTGGTCTTCGGTGCAGTCGGACGCGTTTTGTTCCAGCTGAATGGTGATGTGGCTGATGCCGTAGTCCTGATGCGCGATGCTCTTGAGGCGACGCAGGAGTAGGTGCGTGTCCCCCTGATAGCCGGGCTCGATCATCACATGGGCGGTGAAGTACTCGTACCCCGGCGTGAGAGTCCAGGCGTGGACATCATGTACGAGCGTTACGCCTTCGACTTCCTCCAGCGCACTGCAGAGGCGGTACATGTCCAGTCCACGAGGTACGTTCTGCAGAATAACGTTGAATACCTTTACGGCAAGCCGGACGGAGGTTATCAGGATGAGCGTCGCGATGAAAACACTAAGGATGGGGTCCACGATATCCCAGTCGTAAAATAGGGCGATCGCGCCGGATATGACGACGGCAATGGAACCAAAGAGGTCTGCCATAATGTGCCAGAAGGCGCCTTCAACATTGATGCTGTGCCGTGACGAGCGATAAAGCAGCCATGCCGAGACGGAGTTGATGACAAGACCCACGCTGCCGACTAGGAGCATCAGCCCGCCTTCAACCTCGTGCCCGTGACCGGCGGCATGAGCGTTGAATCGCTGGTAGGCCTCAAACAATATCCAACTTGCCAGCACCCAGAGGGCGAGAGCGTTGAATAATACGACCAGCACCTCGGCGCGGTAGAAGCCGAATGTGCGTGTAATAGTTGCCGGGCGTTCAGCTATCCACATGGCGAACAATGCGAGGCCAACGGCGACCGCGTCAGTCATCATGTGGGCGGCGTGTGCCAGCAGTCCGAGGCTGCCGGAGACGTAACCACCGACAATCTCTATGGTCATGTGAACACACAGCATCACCAGGACGGCTACAAGGCTGCGCCGGCCAGTTTTACGGAGACTCTGCGTGTGGTCGTGGTCATGGCCCTGCCTGCGTTCCAGATCGCCGACAGGTCCGCCGTGTGCGTGCGAATCTATCATTCTTAATTATCTGCGCGTATCGATAGTCACCAAATACTGATTGTGCGCGGTGGCGCTTTGGGAAGACCAAGTTCCGCATCAGCACCCAAACCTCCCCGAATCAGCCCTGCCGAATCTGCTTTATGGGGAATACTTGATCGTCCCAAAGGTTGCCGAGCCGCATTATCACATACTTATATGTTTTCGTCAAGCATTAACTAAAGGTTTCCTGAAAAATGCTAAAGTACTTTAATATAAAGCAGAGTTATTATCTCATTTAGTGTAATCAATCTGTTCTAGCGCAGTCTCACTGCGGGCAGGTTTCGTCAGATTTCGTGCAGTCTGTTGAGATGATATGCGAAGAGAATCTGTCAGGAAGTTCGGGGTGCTTGGCGGAAAAGTAGGCTTACAGCGACGGCGGATTCAAATCGAGCGGCGCTGCACTTGCGATTGAGCGCGCGAAAAGCGATACTAACGGCGCTGCATGAGAATGCCGACAGGAGGGTATCAGATGGAAGGAAAACTTAAGGACAAGTACGCAATCGTGGGCGTAGGGGAGACCGAGTACAGCAGGGCTTCCGGGCGAAGCACGCGGGCGCTCGGCGTAGAGGCGATACGCAACGCCATCTATGACGCAGGGTTGACGCCGCAGGATGTTGACGGGATGCTGAGCTACCACGGCGGAGATTCGACGCCATCGACGACGATGATGTACGACCTCGGGATGAGACTGAACTTCTACATGGACTGCTCAGGTGGCGGTTCGAGCACTGAGGCGCTCATCGGGCTGGCAATCGGGGCGATCGAAGCTGGGATGTGCGATACCGTGGCAATATTCCGCGCAATGAACGGCTATTCGCAGGTGCGGATCGGCGGTACCGGAGCGAGGGCGGCTGCGCCGATTGGCGGCTCGGACTTGCTGAGGCGAACATACGGTGTGGCAAGCGCGGTACAGAGCTTCGCGTTCACATTCACGCGGCACATGATGGAGTACGGCGTTACGGGCGAGGATCTGGCGCAGATTAAGGTCACGCACAGCAACCACGCGAGCAATAACCCAAAGGCGCTGATGAAGCAGCGAGTGACGGTGGACGATGTGGTGAACTCGCGCTGGATCGTAAAGCCGTGCGCGCACCTTCTGGACTGCTGCCTTGAGACCGACAACGCGACCTGCATCATCGTTACATCGGCTGAGAGAGCGAAGGACTTGAGGCATCCGCCGTCTTACATCATGGCTGTGCAGGGCAGGGGCGTTAAGCCGGGCGGCGACTTCCACTACCAGTACGCGCCAATTTCGCGCGTTGCAGGTTACTATGTGGGCCCGCGCCTTTTCGAGCTTGCGGGCGTTACGCACGACGATATTGATGTAACCGGCTGTTACGATGCCTTCACTTACACCACACTCCTGCAATTCGAGGATTATGGGTTCTGCAAGAAGGGCGAGGGCAAGGACTATGTGAAGAGCGGAATCACCGACCTCGGCGGCAGGCGTCCCAATAATACGAGCGGCGGGCACCTGTGCGAAGGGTACACGCACGGCATGAACATGGTCATCGAGAACACGCGACAGATTCGCGGCACGGTTGACGACTACTGCCCGAACTGGGCCGATGGCGAGCATACCTACGACTACTCGGAGGGTGGCTGCAGGCAGGTGCCGGATGTGAACATCAGCATGAACATGGGCTGGGCGATGCCAGGCGTTGGCAGCGCGCTGATAATGCACAAGTAGTTGCCGGTGTCTGCGGTGTATGTGTGGATGGTGAGGCTACTTTAATTCTTTGATTGTGCGGAGGAAAAGAGAATGCCGATTTATGAGTATCGCGGTCTGGCGCTGAACATTTCAGAGCTCGATAGCGAGTACAAGGGCTATTTCGATGCGGCGATGGAGCACAGGCTTGTCGTGAAGAAGTGCTCGGCGGAAGGCTGCGGCCTGCTTCGCGGAGAGCCGGGAGCGGCTTGCCCGTGGTGCGCGTCGCTCGATTGGGAGTGGCAGGAAGTGAGCGGCAAGGGCACAATTTACAGCTACCAGGTCATTACGCACGCGATCATGCCCGCGTTCCGTGACTGGGTGCCGTACACGGTGGTGCTGGTGGAGCTGGACGAGCAGAGCGGCGAGCCGAACCCGGAGAACGGGCTTCGCATTACCGGAAACCTGCTGAACGACAACATGGAGCCGGATGACCCTGAGAATGTTGGTATCGGCAAGCGGGTCGAGGTTGTGTTCCTGGATACGGAAGAGGGATTTTCGGTGCCTCACTTCAAGCTATCTGACGAGGCCCCGCGAGGAGAGGTATGGCGGTATCCGGTGTGAGCCCGGCATCGATTCACAGATAGACAGGATGGGAGTGGGATAAAATGGATGTTAATGATGCAGTACTCACGCGCCTGACGATACGGGAGTACAAGCCCGATCCTGTGCCGGACGAAGTTGTTCACAAGCTTTTGGAGGCGGGCAGGTTATCCCCGAGTTCGCAGAACCTGCAGCCCTGGCACTTTATTGTCGTCCGGGACAATGAGACAATAAGGCGACTGGGCGAGCTTGCCACGCAGGGCCCGTTCATCGGAGGCGCGCCGCTGGCAATCGCAATCGCCACGGACGACACTCCCAGGGCGCAACTGGATGCAGGGCGCGCGTTGCAGCAAATGGAGCTTGTGGCTTGGGAAGAGGGCATGGGAACCTGCTTTGTGGGCATAAGGGAAGCCGCGCAGAACCAGACTATCAAGGACTTGCTGGGCATCCCTGAACATCTTGTCCTGTTGACCGTCCTGCCGTTCGGCTATCGATTGCACGCCAATATGGGCAGAGTTGGGCGACGGAATCGCAAGAGTCTGGAGCAGGTGGCGCACGTCGAGCGATTTGGACAGCCGTACACCGGCTGAGTTTATCGGTGGCGTCGCCTATCAATGTCTGTTACGCTCATAGGAACGGACAGGAACGGTTACCGGAGGGCGGTCAATTGAAGGCAATCGCCGAGTTATGGGGCTGGCAGCCACTGCTCAAATTGGGCCTGGTACTCTCAAGAGGAGTGCTTGGCTTATTTGTCGCGGCCGTTCTGGGGTTTGGCCTGTACGTAATGACTCTTGCGATGTACGTCTCAATTTGGGGCTATGGCACAGGGGTAGTTGCGGTACTTGTCGTGTCCACCGGCATCGGCGCGGCGGTCGGTAGCTATCTGACTTGGTTTGACAGGGACCACAATATAAGCTCTCATGCCATATTTTTCGCGGTAGTCTTGGTGTGCTCGATGGTGGGATCATGGGTCGGGCTGCAGCGAGGAATTGACGTCGGTGCAATTCACCCCATTTGGAGGCCGGGCATACCGGAGACGAGTGTCACGGTAATGGGCGCTGTCATCAGCGCAAATGTGCCGATGTTCGTACTGGGCTTGTACAAGGCTGCGAAGCACCCAAGGCTTTAGCTTTTAGGGTATTCAAAAGACAAGAGAAGGGACGCGCCGCTCAATTGCAGGCGCGTCCCTTTCTATCTCTCGTCGGTATTTTGTTAGTCGGCGACTGCCTGTGCCGGCTCCTGCTCCACGGCCTTGCCCGTTGCCGGATCAACTTCGAATGGGCTGTGCAGCTCAAGTTCCTTGCCCATCTCGCGGACGGCGGGTATGACATACTCGCCCATCAGCCGCAGGGAGCGCATCTGGTCTTCATGGGTCATCGCGCCGTCGCCGTCCCAGAATATTACGCTGCCGGGGCGAAGCGTTTCCAGAACGTGGCGAATCTTCGGCAGCACGCTGTCCGGCGTGCCGGTTACGATGGTGTAGTTCGCCTGCTGCTCCTCGAACGGACGGGCGAGGACATTGCCGCCGCGGTTGGCGGTAGCGAAGTCACGGGTCGGAAGGACGCGACGGCGAGAAGTCAGACCGGGCAGTCCCAGGAGCGCGGGGTTGGCGGTACCCTCGTTGCCCGCGAGGAACGGGTTGCTAGGACCCTGCACATACTTGCGCGCGGTCTCCTCGGCGAGTTCTTCGGTCTCGTCCACATGCACCTTCCAGAGGTAGCCGATGTTCTGCGAGCCGGACTCGTAGCCTTCTTCTTCCGCAGTCTCGTGGTAGAGCTGGAACGCCTGCCTGGTAGGCTCCATCTCTGTCGCCAGCATGATGTACGGGATGCGGTTGCGCGCAGCCCATTGGAGGGAGTCGCGGCTCACGACGCCGGGCAGCCAGATTGGAGGATGAGGCTTCTGGTATGGACGCGCCCACGGATTCACATAGCGGTAATGGTAGTGCTTACCCTCCCAGCGGAAGGGCCCGGGCGTCGTCCACGCCTTGACGATGAAGTCGTGCGCCTCCTGGAATCGCTCCCAGTTGTACGGCGGCGGCGCGTTGTGCGAAACACTCTCGCGCCCGGTGCCGCGCACCCACCCGGAGACGAGCCTGCCGCGCGAAATCATGTCGATGATTGCGAGCTGCTCGACCAGCCAAAGTGGGTCGTCCCAGATGGGGATGATGTTGCCGAGCAGAACAATCTTCGCGCGCTTGGTCATGCGGGCTAGGATCGCCGCCTCGATGTTCATTGCGCCGCCCATGCAGAAAGGAGTGCTGTGGTGCTCATTGAGCATCAGACCGTCGAAGCCCATTTCCTCCGCATAAAGCCTCTCGTCGAGGTAGCGGTTGTACAGGTTCGCCCCGAGCTCAGGGTCGTAGATTTCGTTGCTCAGGGTCAGGTCCTTTATGGACTTCCCTGTTGCGCCGAAATAGCCTGATGCCGGATCTTGGTATGGTCGCTCTGTAAAGTGTGCAATGAACATGGGCGCTCTCCTTACGGTGTTCCTGTCACGTCTCTATGGTGCTCTCGGTATTCGGATGAGGGCGGTGTCCGGATGGCTTTAATGCCGAACTAGTCGCTAGTCTGCGAAAAAGTCCTGCACGAGTGCAAGGAACTCGTCAGTCTTCTCTATTTCTGGGCGGTGGCCGCAGTTGTCAATGATCTCTAGCCGCGAGCCTGGGATGGACTGGTTGTAAATCTCGCCGGCGCTGATGGGTACCATTGTGTCTTGGGCGCCCCATACAAGAAGCGTGGGGAGGTCCTTTGCGCGACCCATTAGATGGGGAAGCCCTGGGTAGTGCATATACGGCTTCCAACTGAGGCGGCATGCCTCTTCGCGTGCGACAAGCCATGCCTCCATCTGCTCCGGTGACGGTTCGGACGGGCGAACTGTGGAGAACTCTGGTACGGAGGCATTGTCGTGGCAGACGCCGTCAAGGTACTCCTCGGCGGTTACGAGGAAGATGTCGAATATCTCGCCAACGCTTGGCTTGATGCCTGCTGCGCCGACCAGGACCATCTTGTTGAACTGCTGCGGGCACATCGTCGCCATCTCCGCGGCGAGCCAACCACCGAGCGAGAAGCCTATGACATTCACTCCCTGCAATCCCATCTCGTCCAGTGCGCGCAGGTACCAGCCTGCGAGGTCGCGCATGTTCATTACCCATTCCATCCTCGGCGATTCGCCGAATCCGGGATGAGAGGGGATGTGGAGTGTGTTGCTCTCTGCCATGGCTTCGTGCCAGCGTAAGGCGCCGTGGTGCCCCATTTCATCGTGTAGAACAAGCAAAGGATCCCCGCTTCCGCCCTGCACAATCTGAAGGCGGCTGCCCGCAACCTCGACTATTTCTTCCGTCCATGTACTCGTAGCGGTAGTCATTCATATCTCCTGTGATTTGTTGGCAAACTGAGTATTTCACGGCTGCCGCCGATTCGCCCTGATTGTCCGTTTATACGCCTATCTTGTCAAGTTGCCACCGATGTTGCGCTCCATTCATTGGGGATGCAGCAAAGGGAGGCCAACTACGCATTGAATATGGCGGTTTGGTGTATGATGTGCGGGTGGATATACGGGTAAGTTATTGACAGGATTCTTACACAAACACCCATAGGACAATGGTGAAGACACGAGAAAATGGAGGACAGAATTGACTAAGATGCGATTTGGCGCGTTTCTGGCGCCACACCATCCGATCGGCGAGAATCCCACCTTGCAATTTCAGAGTAACCTGGAGTTGGTGCAGCTTCTCGACCACCTGGGATACGAAGAGTTCTGGTGCGGAGAGCACCACTCAACCGGCTGGGAGATAATTGCGTCTCCGGAACTGTTTCTGGCTGCTGCCGCAGAGCGTACTCAGCGCATAAAGCTTGGGACGGGTGTCGTGTCGCTGCCCTATCACCACCCGTTCATGGTAGCGCAGCGAATGGTGCAGTTGGACCACCAGTCGCGCGGACGCGTGATATTCGGCTCGGGACCCGGTGCATTGCCCTCCGATGCCCACACGCTCGGCATCGACCCTATGGTCTTGCGAGACAGACAGGACGAGGCGATGGGAATCATTCGCCGACTATTCACCGAGAACGAGCGCTTCAGCTACGAATCAGAGTGGTTCAAGCTGAACGATGCAAAACTGCAATTGAAGCCGCTGCAAGAGGACATGGAGTTTGCGGTCGCATCAATCGTCAGTCCATCGGGCATGACACTTGCAGGCAAGCACCGTGCAGGAGTGCTCTCCATCGGTTCGCTGACTCAGGATGGTATAAGGGCGCTGCCGCTGCAATGGAGCTTTGCAGAGGAGTCCGCCGCAAAGCACGGCAACACCGTTGACCGCAAAGACTGGCGCATTGTGCTGAACTGGCACATCGCGGAAACGCGCAAGGAAGCACGGGAACAGGCGAAGCATGGCTTAATGAGACACAACAACGAATATTCCATAGGCACACTCGCCGGCGGAGTGGGGACCATATACAAGACGCCTGACGAGGCGGTTGACGGAGTTGCGTTCTCGGAATTGAGCACGGCTGTTATAGGAACGCCCGATGACCTCGTAGCAAGAATCCGCGATATGGTGGAGCTAACCGGCGGATTTGGCTGCGTCATCGGGTTCGTGCATGATTGGGCGAACCGGGAAAATACCCGCCGAAGTTGGGACATGGTGGCTCGCTATGTCGTGCCGCAGGTTAACGGGCTTCTTGACGACTACTTCGAATCTCACAGATTCGTAACCGATAACCGTGAGTACTGGAACCGCGCGCAACAGGCTATCCGGTCGAAGATAGGTGAGAACGAGCGCGCAGAGGAAGCGCTAGCCGTTGATGAGGCTGCCGGAAGAGAGGAACGACTGACAGCGCGATAAGGCCGTCTGTGGACAGTCAAATAACCAATCGAGTGCAGCAAGTCAGGAGGGCCAGATGACCAATCGAAGCGCAGACTACAACATCCACGGCGGGCTTGTAGTTCGCGGGACGGGTGTGACCCGCGAGGACATCGTGGTGAAGGACGGCAAGATTTGCGCCGATTCTGACCAGTACAGACTTGAGGACGCGGCGCGGGTGATAGACGCCGCCGGTCTTTATGTCATGCCCGGTATTGTTGACGCACACAACCACCCCGTATATGCCGACCGCATCGAGACCTTCTCTATGAGCGCGGCTTTCGGCGGCATCACCACTGTCGTGCCGTTCATTGCCAACAGGCGCCGTGAGGGCGTTGAGGGCACTGTGTCGGACATCATTCGGGAGTTCATGGACGAGGCTGCGGAAACCTCGTATCTCGACTACGCCATCCACGCCATCTTGCTGGGCGACGACGATGTTGAGGACCAGGTTCCCGAAATGATGGACATGGGCGTCATATCCTTCAAGATGTACATGACGTACCCGCGCCGGGGCATGATGATGCCGGACGACCGAATGCTGAAGGCGATGGAGCTTGCAGCAGCGGACGGTGGAATCGCCATGGTGCATGCGGAGAACGGGTACTGCATCGACTACCTCGTGGACAAGGCGACAGAGGAGGGGAACACCGGCAGAGAGCACTATGCTCCCTCTCAGCCGCGTATCCTTGAGATCGAGGCTGCGAACCGTGCGGCGACCTACGCTGAGGTTACCGGCTGCCCGCTTTATATCGTCCACCTGTCGGCGAGGGAGATGATCGGTGTGCTGGAACGCTTCCGGGGCGGCGATGTTCAGCTATACGCGGAGACTTGCCCGCAATATCTCGACCTGACCAATCAGAAGATGCTCGACTTCGGCGCACTCGCCAAGATAGGCCCACCCCTGCGCGAGCGCGAGGACAACGAAGCGATGTGGCGCGGGTTGTCGTCTCACCTAATTGATACGATAGCGAGCGACTTCTGCGGGCACAAGAAGTCTCAGAAGGCCTCGTATGACGCTGAGACCGACCCTGATGCGGAAGCCTCTATATTCGACGCAACTTTCGGAGGCAATTGGGCAGAGCAAATGCTCTGCGTCGCCTACCACGAGGGCGTCAACATGGGACGCATTACCTTGCCTCGGCTGGTGCAGGTGTTGTGCGAAAATCCTGCCAAGATTTTCGGCCTGTATCCGAAGAAAGGCTCGCTGGATCCGGGCACAGACGCGGACATTGTTCTGTTCGACCCGGCAGTCGAGCATACCCTCTCGGCAGAGGCGCAGCATTGCCTCGCAGACTTCACGATGTTCGAGGGCAAGGACGTTATCGGACAACCCATTATGACAATGCAGAGGGGCGAAATACTGGTTGAGAACGGTGTGATGCACAGGCCGAAGGGACGCGCCGAGTACCTGCCCGGCAATCGCGACCTTGCCGCATACGCCCCCAACGGCCACAAGACTATGTAGCCTTATGCGATTTGCCCTGTGGCGCTAGCCTTGTGGTGCTAGCACTAGAAATATCGTAGCCATAGGTACGCCGTGGATAGCAGTAGGGTGAGTGCGCTGATCACTGCGCCGTATCTGAAAAAGTGCAAGAAACTGATTGAGTGACCCCTGGCGCGCGCAAGGTTGACGACGATGACATTGGCGGACGCGCCGACGATAGTGGCGTTGCCGCCGAGATCGGCTCCGAGGGCGAGCGCCCACCACAGCGGAGATATGCCCAGGTCGTCATTTGACACCCCGCGTACTACCTCAACCATTGTCGCGGTGAATGGCACGTTGTCCACGATTGCCGATGTGACTCCGCCGAACCATATAAGCAGGAATGCCAGATTTCTATCGCTGCCACCCGACACATCCACAAGCCACTCCCGAACTATCACCGTAACGCCAGTCTCTTCCAACCCTCCTACAAGTATGAACAGGCCCACGAAAAACGCCAGCGTCGTCCATTCCACCTGTTCGAGCACCTCGTGCGGGTCAATCCGGCTAATAAGGATGAGGACGGTGGCAGATGCGACGGCTACGAATGCCGGGCCCACGTGCAACAGGTCGTGTACCAGAAAGCCCACCACTGTGAAGGTGAATACTACAATGCACTTTTTCAGGAGAACAAAATCTGTGATAGCGGCTGCTGCGTTTCGCTGCATGACAGTCGCACGGCTTTCCTCCGTCGTTACAGTGCTTTTGCGAAACCACAGGTAGAGCATGCCGATCAGGACCAACATGCCGGCGATGCCTACCGGTCCGGCGTTGAGCATGAAGTCCAGAAACCCGATGTCCGCCTCGGCGGCGATTATGATGTTGGGCGGGTCTGCTACGATCGTTGACACGCCGCCTATATTCGATGCGAAGACCTGCGCCAGCAGGAAGGGAATCGGCTGTACATCCAGCATCCGGCAGATGGAAAGGGTGATAGGAACCGCAAGTACGACCACCGTGACGTTGTCGAGAAATGCGGACGCCACGGCGGTGATTACGCACAGAAGGCAGAGGGTGAGGAAGCCGTCGCCCCTAACGACCTGCGCCGCCTTAATCGCTGCCCATTCGAAAGCTCCCGTCCGTGCAAAGACGTTCGCCAGAGACATCATCCCTGCCAATAGCAGCACGACTTCCAGGTTTACGTGCGAAAGCGCTTCGTGTTCCGTCATTACGCCGAGGAACACCATAGATATAGCGCCCAGCACGGCAATCAGAACATGAGGGATACGACCCGTGGCGATCAGGAAATAGGAGATACCGAATATGACTACGGCTGTTGTCATGAGTATCTTCAGTTCATCTCATCTAAGCAAATTGACAAGTCTGATAGACACATTTGCCGTGCGAAATCGCGGCGCGTATGAGTACAATAGGGTTTGGAAGTTCTGGTGGATTTTTGCTGAAATCACCTGCATGACGACTACAATAATCTACCATGACACTAAATCAGCGTCCAGAAATTTGCGATCTCATATCGAGCATATTAGCCTCGTTTGACCTCGGCGAAATCTGGAAGACTTTGGTCAGTACGATACAATAAGGGGGTCGGCAAGTAGCATATGAAAATACACTTGATCGACGGCACATACGAACTGTTCAGGGCATACTTTGCTTTGCCTAAGTCGGTTGGGCCCGGAGGGCAGCCGACCGGAGCTGTGCGAGGCTTGATACAGACACTGCTGGCATTAATGCGTGAGGATGATGTGACGCACATCGCCTGCGCGTTCGATAGCGAGATCACATCGTTCAGGAATGATCTATTCGATGGGTATAAGACCGGTGAAGACACGCCTGAAGACTTGAAAGAGCAGTTCGAACTGGCGGAGCGGGCAGTTTCAGCGCTTGGAATTGTCGTATGGCCGATGGTGGAGTTTGAGGCGGATGATGCCATTGCAACTGCGGCTCGCAGGTGGATGGCCGATTCGTCAGTCGAGCAGGTTGTCATGTGTTCACCCGACAAGGACTTGGCGCAGGTCGTCTGCGGAAGCGAAGTCGTAGGCTTGGACAGGCGCCGTAACACGGTGCTGGATGAGCAGGGTGTATTCGAAAAATTCGGTGTTCCTCCCGAATCCATCCCGGACTTCCTCGCGCTGGTAGGGGACTCCGCAGACGGTATTCCCGGCGTGCCTAGGTGGGGCGAAAAGTCCTCATCGCAGGTGCTTCAGAAGTTTGGACACGTTGAGAACATACCTGACGACCCCGATCTCTGGGGAGTTAAAGTGCGAGGGGCGAATTCGCTGGCTAAGAGTCTGTCAGAAAATAGAGGTGCCGCCTTGCTATACAAGGAACTCGCAACTCTCCGGATTGATGTGCCGATAATGGAAGGTCTAGAGGCCTTGAAATGGGCAGGAGCGAGACGGGAGGAGTATCAGGCGCTATGCGTAGAGTGCGGATTTGACAGGCTGCTGGACTCGCCTCATCAATGGAATACAACGGAATACAACGAATGAAGGATGAAAGGCGCAAAACTGAATGCCCTTTCTTGCAGCGATGGTACCCCCGGTGGGACTCGAACCCACGCACCTGGCTCCGGAGGCCAGTGCTCTATCCGCTGAGCTACGGGGGCATGCCCCAAATATAGCAGTTGGTGCCCCCTATAACAAGAAAGAAAATGCCCGCGACAGCAGTGAAACACTGAATAATCGCCAAATATCCGTTCAAGAAAATGCTTGAACTTTTATGTAAGTATGGATAGCATTAGCTTCATTGTTATAGGTATGGCTTGCTGAGTCGACTGCAAGCCGCTGATTGAGAAATGATTGACAAGGTATTGACAATGCTTACGCAGCGGGACTATTATTGCATCGCTGCGTGGTCATCACGGATCAACCTTGTGATGCCTAACACAATCGGCAAGAAATCTGATACAATTCAACAGAAATCAAGCATTGGATATTTACAATAAGAGGGGGTCAAATGACGTACCGTTTCCCTTCGCAGGGTAAGATACTTACTCTGCTGCTTTCAATCTCCGTGGTTCTTCTCCTAGCATGCGCGGGCCCACAGGGTCCTGCGGGTGCTCCTGGTCTCGCTGGCATTTCGGGTGCCCCGGGTCTGCCTGGCCTGCAGGGCGTCCCAGGTCTCCCAGGCGAGCCTGGTTTCCCCGGTAATCCTGGCAATCCCGGTAACCCCGGTCCTCCAGGTCCCGCTGGTCCTCCAGGACCTCCAGGTCCTGCCGGCTCGGACGGCGTATCGCCTCAGGCGGCGGTTGCGGTTGATTCCGACCTTATATCCATAGATGGTTCATTGACGATTGACGGCTCAGGGTTCCGTCCCAACGAGCCAGTTGCTCTGCTTCTGGTAGTTGACCAGAACCTGCAGCCATTCATTGGCGGCGGCACACGAGCGCAGACCCAGGCCAACTCTGGTGGTAACTTCACCTTCACGGTTGACTCTGTCGGCGCAGCATTCAGGGGCAACACTGGAGCCCGTGTGCTAGAAGCTTCCAATGGTGGTACTAACAGCCTTTCCGTATTCGCAAGCGGAGCTGACGGCAGCAGGGCGAGCGTACCTCTCAGAGTCGTTGGCTCGGGTGGTATCGCAAGTGCGCCTAGCATTGCTATGAGCAGCAACGTTGTAGAAACCGGCGGCAGTGTTACGATTATGGTGGCAGGCTTTATGCCCGGTGAATTCGTTACCGTAGTTGCTAGCGGCGCCTCGGGTGGTGATGACAGGGTGCTCGTAGGTGGTTCAGCCAATGGATTCGGCGCACTCTCACTAGAGGCTGCTATTACACTGGATCCGGATGTGTACACCATTGAAGCTATGGGACAGCCGGTAGGCGGGATGCAGGCATCTGTAACTTCCCCACTGTCGGTAGTTGAAGAGAAGTAATTACAGTCGTCGGAAACGACACTGAGACTGAATAATAGAGAACCCTCTGCCAGTGAAATGGCAGAGGGTTCTTTTGTTTACGAAGTCAATCTCAATGCTTCTCGGTAAGTGTCCGAATAAGTCTCAGGTTAGTTCATTGGTGTGTATGCTCTTGTAAATCCGAATCTGCGGATTCTTGTCTTTGACGTGCCGGCACGCCCATGACAAGCGTGTCGGGCGGTACATCTTGAGTCACAACTGCGCCTGCGCCGGTGGATGCCCCGTCCCCGATGTTTACTGGCGCAACCAGCATCGTGTCGCTACCTATGAAGGCGTCTCGTCCAATGACAGTCTCGTGCTTCTCGCTGCCGTCGAAGTTGCAGGTTATCGCGCCCGCTCCGACATTCACATTCTCACCTAGTGTTGCGTCTCCCATGTAGCTGAAGTGCCCCATCTTGGTACCGCGTCCGAGGCGGCTGTTTTTGATCTCTGCGGATGTGCCGATGTGTACGCCGCTCTCGATATACGCGCCGCCGCGAATGTGGCTGAATGGGCCCACATCGACTTCTGATTCCAATGTGGAATCTCGCACCACGGACGAGACAATAGTGCAGCCGTCTCCGATCGCAGCATCGTCAACGATTGAATTGGGTCCGATGTTGCAACTCCTGCCAATTGCCGTCTGCCCCGCGATGTGTGTGTTGGGAAAAACGGTTGTGTCGTTTCCCAGAGTGACGGCCTTATCTATGTAAACGCTGGATGGGTCTGGGATTGATACGCCGTCGAGCATCCAATGTACGCGGATGCGTTGGCGTAGTATGGCTTCCGCCTCAGAGAGCTGCAGGCGGTTGTTGACACCCATCGTCTCGTGAGAGTCTTCGGCGGTGATGGACTCAATGGGCAAGTCCTGCATAACGGCGGCCTCTACCAGGTCGGTAAGCAGGAGTTCGCCATTGGGGGCGGCTGAGAGCCGCTGGAGGTTCTGCCAGAGCCAGGGAGCGCGGAAGCAGTAGAAGCCGCTGTTGACTTCGCGGATGGCGAGCGTGCCACTGTCGGCGTTCTGCTCTTCGACGATTGCGGTGATGCTGCCGGATTCGTCGCGCAGAATGCGTCCCATCCCCGTTGGATCGGGGCTGCACGATGTGATGAGCGTGGCGACTGCTTCGGCGGCCGCATGGCGCTGCATCAGGTTGGAGAGCGTGGATGATCGGATTAGGGGGACGTCGCCGTAGAGTACCAGGATGTTGTTTGCGCCTTCTTCCAGGGAAGTACGGGCTTGGAGTAGTGCATGTCCTGTGCCAAAAGGTTCAGACTGGGTGGCGTATTGGACTGACTCGCCGAGGACTGCCTTGAAGGGGCTGCTGTCCTGGGGGACGACGACGGTGATGTTGTCGATGCCCGCGCCTCTGACGGCGTCCACTACGAGCAAGAGCATCTCGCAGCCGCAGATGCGATGCAACGCCTTGGGCGTGCTCGACTTCATGCGCGTGCCCATGCCCGCGGCTAGGATGACGACGGCGTAGTCCTGTGTTCTCTTGCCTTTGGTACTCAACTCGCAGGGAGTGTATCAAAGGGTCTGAAAGAGCGTCAATTTACGACGCAAGGCGGTGTGCCCGTTAGCCATCCTAACTCTGCTTTGCTGAAGGTGTTTCTGCTGAGGCCCCACCTGTGGGTGAGTGGTGAGGTTGGGTTGCGAACAGGGAGATGATGGCGGTGAGGATGCCTACGGAGCCGGCGGCATAGAAGAAGGGCATGTAGCTTTCGGAGCTGATGTAGTCGAAGACGATGCCGGGGATCATGACGCCGACGGCCTGCCCGAAGGTAGTGAAAGGCTCTGTTATCCCTCGAATGGTTCCGAGGGATCGTCTGCCGTAGTAGTCCGCGTAGGCTACGGGCGGGACGGTCAGCATGCCCCCTAGTCCGAAGCCGAATATGGCGGAGTATGCCAGCGCCTCTACCGCGGTGTTTGTGGTGGTGAATAGGAATGAGGCCGCGGCCATGACAAGCGCGACCGCCGCCATGACGAAGCGCACAGGCACCTTTTCGACGACAACACCCCATACTACGCTGCCCACTCCAAGAAAGATTGCGTTGAAGCTGATGCCGAACCCGGCGATGACCGCGCCCAAGCCCTGATCCTGGAAGAATGCGGCGCTGTGGGTGTTGGTGCCCGCTTGCATGAGAAATAGTAATCCTGTTGCCAGGGCGATCAGCCAGAGTGTCGCAGTGCGCTTTGCTTCTTCAGCGGTCCACTCAGGTTCTTCGGCAACATCAGACTGTGCAACGCTGTCCTCGTCTCCTGCCGAATCATCCTCGAGATCGCCGTCGGGACGCAAGCCAAGGTCTTCAGGACGCTCGGAAATCAGAATGGCGACGGGCAGCAGCGCGGCGACAAATACGAGCACGCTGAGAACGAACCAGGCATCTCTCCAACCGCTCTGGACGATGATGATTGAAGCGATAAGAGGAAACAGTACCATGCCGACTGAGTGGGACATGTTCAGGATGCCGTTGGTCCTGCCCCGGAGACGAATGAACCAGCGTGAGACGACAACGGCTGCCCCAATCTGCACGGGGCTGGAGAATATGACCCGGCCCGTGGCGTATCCGATGTAGAATACCAAGGGGATGATCAGACTAGGCACTTTAAGGTCGATGACCCACCATGAAATGGCTACGCTGGGCGTTACAAGGGCAATGTCGGACCATCTGAGTAGCATCGTAGAAGCGCATAGCAAGAGTATGCTTACGGTGAGCACGGTACGCGCGCCGTAACGGTCAATGAGCCTGCCTACCAATGGAGACATGAAAGTTGCCGCTAGACCGCCCGCTGCCGCTGCGCCGGATATCAGGGTGCGACTCCAGCCCAGCTCTTCGGACAGCGGATAGACGAAGACGGCGATCGTGAGGCTTGCGGCAGCATTGCGCACGAACATGGCGCTTCCGGCGGCAACAAGAACAACCCAGCCATAGTAGAAGGGTGTGCGGTTTGCTAGTCGCTGCTGCATGTAAATCCTTGCTAGTGAGTAGGGTTATCGGGGTATCGGTCAAACGTTCTGAATCTAGCACTTTGCGGACGCTGGCGTCAATGATACTCTACTGGTGCCGAAGAGGTTAAGGGGTTGGTCATTTGGGTTTGCCGTTGACCAGAGGATAGTCAGGGAAATCGCTCGGAAATGATTGGGAAATGCAGGTGGGTGCTATGGATAGAGATTTGATCAAGGGCTTGATTGAGGAACTGCTGGGATGCGAGGGGATGTTGCTGGTGATAGATTCGGGTGGCGCGGTGAGCGAGATGCATGCGCCACCGGAAGTCGCGACGGAGTTCGATGGGAGATGGGCGACAATCGAGGCTGGGGAGTGGCATGTGCATCTTGATCTTGACAGGGTGCAGGGGGCGCAGTTCGTGGAGAACTCCAATCACGGGCATGAGTCTATGATGCCGAAGCTGTACTACCTGCGGCTGTCGGGGGCGGAGGAGGTGACGCTGCTGCGGTTCTACTTCCCGAACCCGTGGCTGGACGATGATGAGCGCCCGACGGAGTTTCAGCCGGAAAGGTTGCGGGAGTTCGAGGGGTTCTGTGAGCGGTATGTCGGGCGCGGTGGCGTGGTGTTCGTGGAACGAACGGCGGACGGCGATGTTTACCGTGATGAGGCAGTGAAGGTCGGGGGCGGGCTATGAGTGGACCGCTGGAAGGGATACGGATACTCGACCTGACGCAGGTGCAGGCGGGACCGTCATGTACGCAGCTGCTGGCGTGGCTTGGGGCGGATGTGATCAAGGTGGAGGAGCCGGGTGTTGGGGACCGCACGCGGCATGAGCGAGCGACGGAGCCGGGACTGGACAGCTTCTACTACCTGGTGTTCAACTCCAACAAGCGGAGCGTGACGCTGAACCTGAAGTCGGGGGAGGGGTGCGACATCTTCCTGAGGCTGGTTGGAATGTCGGATGTGGTAGTGGAGAACTACGGGCCGGGGCGGATGGATAAGTTCGGGCTGGGGTACGATGTGCTGCGGGGGGCGAACCCGCGCATAGTGTATGCGACTATCAAGGGGTTCGGGACTTATGGGCCGAATGCGGATATCAAGAGCTTCGAGCATATAGCGCAGGCGATGGGCGGGGCGATGAGTGCGAACGGTGAAGCTGGGGGCGAGCCGATATTCGTGGCGCCGGGGGTGGGTGACTCGGGGACGGGGCTGCACTGCGCGATCGGGATGCTGGCTGCGCTGCGGCAGCGGGACAATACGGGGGAGAGCCAGCGGGTGGAAGTGGCGATGCAGGATGCGGTGGTGAACCTGATGCGTATTCGGATGCTGGATACGCTGGCGGACGGTAAGCCGCTGGTGCGGCAGGGCAACCGGATCTGGGGAGCGCCCTCGATGATATTCCCGTGCAGTCCGGGGGGGCCGGATGACTACATCGGGCTGGTGCTGAGCGGGGACTCGTGGGATACGATACTGGCGGTGGCGGGGCGCGCGGAGCTTATCGGGGATGAGCGGTTTGCGACGCATGAGGCGCGGTGCGAGAATGCGGCGGAGGTGGAGGCGATCATCTCGGGGTGGACTCGGACGGTGACGAAGCGGGAGGCGATGGATGCGCTTGTGCCGCTTGGGGTAGCTTGCGGTATGGTGCAGGACACGGCTGAGGTTCTTGATGATGAGCATCTTCGGGCGCGGGAGATGGTGGTGGAGATGGAGGATGCGGAGCGTGGGCGGTATATCGCACTGGGCAATCCGATCAAGATTGCGTCGAACGATGTGGGGATAGAGCCGCCGCCGTTGCTGGGTGAGCACTCGGGCGAGGTTCTGGGTTCGCTGCTTGGGCTGGATGATGGGGATGTGGCGCGGCTACGTGATGGTGGGGTGATTTAGTTTTTCAGGCGCGTTATTCGGCGAGCTCATGTTAGGCTCTAGCCTTCTTCGTCGAGGATGAAGGAATGTTTGTTGCCCCGCCGCCCTGCCCCTATGGATTCCTGCTTCCGCAGGAATGACGAATTGGTTAAGGGCTGCGGATTGCCGGACGGCGTAGGGTGCCGGCGAGGGGGTTGGGGAGTAGGGGGATGCATTCGGATGCGGCGGCTTCCCGTATTTGCTTGAGGGCGATGGCGTAGTCGTGGTGGGCTGCCTCTGACGGCGGCACGAATGTGATTTCGCCTTCTTCGAATTCGCCGGATTCTATGAGCGAGTTGTAGTTGAAGATTGCCTGTTCTTCGGGGGTTAGGGGTTCGTAGTAGCAGTCTAGGTCGTCGATGAAGGTGGTTTCATCGTTGATGGGGGCTGACATTGGTGAGTAGGATGGTTCGTTGCCATTGTAGCCAGCGCCCTGACCCTGCCCCGCTGGATTCCTGCTTTCGCAGGAATGACGGGTGAATTGCGGGGAGAGGGGATTTTGCTCGCCACTCTCGCGCTCCGTGAGATTCTTCGATGCGCCTGAATTGGGAATGTTCACCCCCATCCTAGCCTTCCCCCGTCGAGGGGGAAGGGACTTTGTGGCGATGGCTTCGCGGTCTTCCTGGTGGCGAAGTTCTTGGGCTATGGCTTGGTAGTCCTCGTTGTCGTAGTGGTCGTATTCGTCGAGGAATGTGGGGAGGCCGGCTAGTTGCTTTTTCTGGCCGATGCTGAGGCGGGTGGACTGCTGGTCTTGCCAGTAGGCTTGCAGCATTTCGGGGGTGATTTTGTCGTAGTTGGTGTCCCAGCCGCGACGGATTAGCTCGTGGGCTGCTGACATCTTGTGGTGCCAGGTGTAGCCTTCTTCGGGGTCGAGGCTGGTGTCGCTCATGACATCCAAGAGGTAGCGGATGGCGTCGGTGCCGTGTTCGTTGTCCTCTCGCATTCGCTTGGCGAGGTCGGTGTGCAGGGTGTCGTAGTCGTTGGTGTCGTCGTCGTGGTCATCAACGACTAGCTTGCGCCTGCGTCCGAAGTGTCCGTG